>NZ_CP045403.1:1290500-1917000 GCF_009363695.1 Bacillus sp. THAF10
TGACAGCACCTAGGATTAACATTAGAATAATGACCATTGACATCGCAATGGGACGCAATACGGACAGCTTAGCAATTTTCATTTATCGGTTTCACTCACTTTGTTCTGTTATTTCGATGCCATCTTTTAAGCGTTCTTTCCCATTTACGGCAACTTTCTGGCCTTGTTTAAGACCATCTACGATTTGCATAAATTCTTTATCTCGAAAACCGGTGGTAACCTGTTGTCTCTTGGCTTTTCCTTTTTCAATTACGAAGACATAGGCAACATCTTCCTCGTACAAGATTGCATTCATCGGTACAACGGTTTGAGACTCCATATTCTCTACTTCGACAAACGCAGTTGCCCTCATACCGCCCTTTATCCCAAGTTCAGAGTTACTTACTGGAACAGTCACAGAAAACATGTTTGTTTGCGGATTTACGGTAGGTGAGACACTCTCAATTTTTGATTGAAACGTTTCTGTCACCCCTTCAAAGGAAATCGTTGCTCTTTGTCCGCTTTTTAATTTGCTAACCTGATAGCTGTTGACTTGGAAGGTAGCGGCAATTTCTTCTAATTGGATGACAGTACCAATTGGAACATTTGGGGTGGCGATACCGTCTTTGACCACATTCAATTCAGAAATAATGCCATCTATTGGACTTGTTATTGTGGTGGCATCTGCCATTTGTTCTGCCTGTTTAAGGCTTTGACGAGCCTGTGTTAAGCTCATCTCTAATTCTGTTGTGTTAAAAGTGGGTATTTGTTGAGCTTGTGAAGCAGCATTTGCCAACTGCGCTTGTTTTACCATTACGTCCATGGTACTTTGCAGTAAATCAAGAGAGGTTACTGCACCTGTATCGACTCCATTTAAAAGAGCCTGAGATTTTTCTAAACTTTGGTTTAATTCTTCCTGCAATTTGGGTATATCAGAAAGAGAGGCCTGATTTTCAGCAGTCTTTTGCATTTCTTGCATTTTAGAGAGGGCATTTTCTAGTTCTGTTACCGCTTGTTGAGCTTGAGAAACTTGCTCTAGAGCAGCCTCAGAATCTAAGGAAACAATTAAATCACCCTTTTTTACTATATCTCCAATTTTCACATGAACATCTTCAACAGTTAGGGGGGAAGTTGTTAGGAGTGGAACCTGCGTTTCAGGTACTGCTAATCCAACAAGTTCGATCGTGTCACTGATGCTTTGTTTTGAAACTTCAGCAACCGTGACGGGTACTTTATTGGACTCGGTATTTTGGCTTGTAATCTCCTTTTGACTACAGGCAGTAGAGATTAATAGCATAGCTAGGGCTGGAATCAGCCAATTTTTTTTCAAAGAAATCACCTCATACTTATCTTGTCTAATTATAAAACTAACATGTATTACAAGCCCTTACAATTCTTAGAGTGTTGTGAAGTTTTTTTACTCAGTAATTGTTACTACTTTGTGAACAGTAAGTAGATAATGAGAACTAATTTCATTTTTATCTGAAACTTTCCTGTTAGGTAAAACGTCTAAGAGGATGTAGAATATCACAGTAAGATAAAAAAGAAAGAAATGATGATTAAATGAAATATCTAGCAGTTGATTGGAGCAAATGGAGGAGATTCCCTTGGGAATGAAGCGATAGACTGGAGACACTGCAGGACGAGGAGCCATTTTGCGGAAAGTAACTGCGGCTTATAACAGGTAGTAAAATTGAACATGTTGTGACAACTTGTCTGACTTTAAAAATACTATACCTTTTTAGTCGGATATCGTGTATAATAAACAATAGAAATTACTTGTTTAGAGTGATTTCAAATTGAGAGCGATTCACAATTAGAAACGTTCAGCATGTTCTTTTCTAATAACATATGATAAAGGAGAGGACGTTCATGGTAACTCTATATACATCTCCAAGTTGTACATCTTGTCGTAAAGCAAAAAATTGGTTAGAAGAGCATAACATTCCATATAAAGAAAGAAATATTTTCTCTGAATCTCTGTCCATTGATGAGATTAAAGAAATCCTTCGAATGACAGAAGATGGAACAGATGAAATAATTTCAACTAGATCGAAAATCTTTCAAAAACTGAATATTAATGTTGAAGCAATGCCGCTTCAAGAATTATATTCTGTTATTAAAGAACACCCTGGTCTGCTAAGAAGACCTATCATTATAGACGAAAAACGACTACAAGTAGGGTACAACGAAGATGAGATTCGCCGCTTCCTTCCAAGAAAGGTAAGAACTTTCCAATTAAGAGAAGCGCAACGTCTTGTTAACAGCTAAGTAAAACTCTATCAAAAAGTAAAAACTTCTACATGGATCCATGTAGAAGTTTTTATTTTATCTTTACTTTTCTCTTAAAAAAGGCTGTTCCAACAATAATGCATATTAACAGATAGGGTAGAAACATCTGCCAGACTTGATCAGGAAGAAGAAATGCAATGGTTGGTTCTGCCGTGATCATTTTACCTGCAGTATAGCACAGAATACTCGCCCCTAAATAAATGATGACAGGATATTTTTCCATCGCAAAAAGGATGATTTTACTTCCCCATATAATAATGGGAATGGAGAATGCTAGCCCAATAGCAACTAAAGTAAGATTACCATGGGAAGCTCCTGCTACCGCCATGACATTATCAGTACCCATGATAATATCAGCAATAACAATAGTTTTTATTGCTGTCATTAAAGTAGTGCTTCCTTTTACTACTGTAGAATCCTTGTGGTCCCCTATAAGCTGAAATGCAATATAAAGCAATAATATTCCTCCTATAAATGTAACAAAAGGAATACTGAGTAAAAATACGGCACCGATGGTAAGCAGAATCCTTGTTATGATTGCGAGAAATGTGCCTGCTAAAATTGCTTTATTTCGTTGATGTTCTGGAAGGTTTCTGCATGCTAGAGCAATTACAATAGCATTATCACCACCAAGAACAATATCAATTCCGATAATGATAAGAATAGACGTTATCATCTCCAGCTCCACTTTATCGCCCCTTTTATGGAAGAGTACTTTATAATATAGTGAAGGCTGTCCAATATTATGACTATCTGAAATTTTTTGAAACGTATAGGCATTTTAACGATTTTTAAAAAAGTAAGCTTTTTTATTTCCCTTCTTCCTTTTTTTATCATAAAATAAGAGTACAAGTATATCTTGTTACTACTAGCTTTTCACGTATTTGCAAACAGAGAATGTTTACCTGTATTGCAAAATGGTTAAATTGTTACAATAAGGTTGAAGACATTTTGTGGAGGGTCCCTTCCAAAGAAAGAAGCAGGAAGATGAGAAGCGCACTAGGAAAAAGCAAGCAACTCTCATAGAAGAGAATGAGAATTGTACAAAAGGAATCCGCTGATCATTTACCTAAAACAGAAGGGAGTTGTTTTTAATGGAAATAGAACGCATAAATGATCATACAGTTAAATTTTATATTTCTTATGGTGATATAGAGGAACGTGGATTCGACCGAGAAGAAATCTGGTATAATCGCGAGCGTAGTGAAGAGCTATTCTGGGAAATGATGGATGAAGCTCACGATGAAGAGGATTTTATGGTGGAAGGTCCCCTATGGATCCAGGTTCAAGCACTTGATAAGGGTCTCGAAGTAATAGTTACTCGTGCTCAGATTTCTAAGGACGGGAAAAACTTTGAAGTACCAGTATCAGATGACAAACGAATAGATATACCAGTAGACGAACGAATTGAAGCCCTGCTAGATCAACACTTTAACTCTTCTTCCAAGACTGATGAAGCAAAACAAGAAAAGCAAGATGATGAACAGGACCTTTTACAATTTATGATTCGCTTTAGGGATCTAGAGTATCTCATATCTGCCAGTCATCGACTAAGTCACCTAGAAAACTTGAAAAATAACGTGTATTTTTACGAGAAAAACTATTATCTATATGCTGACTTTTCAAGTGAACATTACACTGATGAAGAAATTGACAATGTCTTAAGTGTTCTTCTTGAATATGGAGAAGAATCTGCCATCTCGATTCACCGATTACAGGAGTATGGTTCGGAAGTAGCAAAAGATAACGCAATGGAACAAATGAAAAAACATTTTCCACTCAAATAAAAGGCCGATTTCACGCTGTTGAAATCGGTTTTTTCAAATAAAGGGATACATAGGAGATGAAGCACGTGTGAAAAATACCATCCATGTATTGGTGTTTGTATTAGCAATCGGAGCAGTCCTCTTTGCTACAAGTGGACTTTGGGAAGGCTGGCTGTTAGGGACAATCTCCATTTTATTTACCATATCAGTTGTATTCATTGGCTTTTTAATATCTTTAGAAAACCGTCATCCAACAAGAACCTTAACTTGGCTCGTCGTTTTAGGTGCTTTTCCGGTACTTGGCTTCTTTTTTTACTTGCTTTTTGGAAGAAATATTCGCAAAAGACGCTTATTCGCAAGAAAGGCTCTCATTGATAAAGAAGTTCTTGTCGAAGTGGAAGGTAATAAGGAATATTCCTCAGAAGAGCGTCGTCTTCTAGATGAAGGAAAGCGCGGCATCTTCCAGCTTTCCCAAAACATCGGAAGAAGCCCTATTTCCTTTCAAACAGAAACAGTAGTGCTAACTAATGGCAATCAAACCTTTACAAGAATTCTAGAGGAAATATCGAAAGCAACCCATCATATTCACTTAGAATATTATATTGTCCGTGATGATGAAATTGGGGAACAAATGAAAGACCTATTAATGGAGAAAGTAAAAGAGGGAGTGCAAGTACGGTTTTTGTATGATGCAGTTGGAAGCTTTCAGCTGGGAGGGAAATACATAAAAGAATTACGAGCAGCAGGGGTGGAAATTGTCCCGTTTTCTCCTGTTCGTTTACCTGTCTTTAACAATAAAATAAATTTTCGAAATCACCGTAAAATTATAGTCGTTGATGGAGAAGTGGGTTTTGTTGGGGGATTAAATATTGGAGATGAATATCTTGGGAGAGATAAGTATTTCGGTTTTTGGAGAGATACACACCTTTTTGTGAGAGGAGAAGCAGTTAGAACGTTGCAGCTAATTTTTCTTCAAGATTGGTATTACGCAACAGACGAATCGCTTTTAACTCCTAGTTATCTGACACCCACCATTGATGAAGAGATAAATTATGGTGGTGTACAAATGATTGCTGGTGGCCCTGATCAAGAATGGGAAGTAATTAAAAGCTTGTACTTTTCCATGATTACCTCTGCCAAAAAATCTATTTGGATTGCTTCCCCGTATTTTGTTCCAGATGATGATATTTTCACAGCATTAAAAGTGGCCGCTTTAAGTGGAATAGATGTGCGTCTTTTAGTACCTAAACGCCCGGATAAACGAATTGTTTATTATGCATCCCGTTCTTATTTTCCAGAAATGATGGATGCAGGCGTTAGAATATTTCACTATGAAAAGGGATTTTTACATAGTAAGGTTGTTATTGTGGATGAAGAAATTGCTTCCATTGGTACTGCCAATATGGACATGCGAAGCTTCCACTTAAACTTTGAAGTGAATGCGTTTCTTTATAACACTCAAAGTGTCAACACATTAGTAGAAGACTATGAAAATGATCTCAAGGAATCCAAGCAAATTGTAAAGGCCGTTTTTGCAAACAGACCATTTTATCAGAAAGTGTTCGAATCGCTTGCAAGGTTAGCGTCGCCACTTCTTTGAAAGAGGCTGGGATAAAAGTGTTTTAGCCTAAGTAAAAACCGAACTGATTGGAGTATTTGATCAAATCAGTTCGGTTTTTTATGCTTTTACTTCTTAGATGACACAAGCGGTTGATTGGAGTGCAAGACATAGACTCCTGCTTAAAGAAGTGGCCAAAGTGAGACCCCGCAGGCGAAGCCGAAGGAGGGTCACGGGTCAACCGCGGAAAGCGAAGTCTTGCACGGAAATCAATAGCGGTATTTAAGTGGGCATTAATATTGATCGTCTTTTTATTAGTGTTTTTAAGTTTTCACCCAGCCTCTTTTATTTCCCGCGAAATTTCCGAGAATGAAAAGGTATTTGTCAAATGGTGGAGAATAGGTATAGGGAACACATTAAAAATGGAAAGGATTGATGGAATGTTTGTTGCAAGAAAACAGGATGGATCTTTTTTCTCTTTATTGCATGTTTCGTTGCGTGATGATATCCATAAGCTCACCAAAGGAGAAAGCTTCTATTGCCCGGCTTGTGAAAATAAGCTCCTACTTAAGCAAGGAAATGTTAGAAGAGCTCATTTTGCTCACCAGAACAAGGAGTGCAAGGCATCAACAGAGCCAGAATCGTTCTATCATTTAGAGGGAAAGGCAAAGTTATACGAAAAGCTTCAAGGATTTCCTCATATCGAGATGGAATATGTTGTACCTTCAACCAATCAGCGGGCAGATGTATTTGTTCAAAGTCAGGAAAGGTCTTATGCCTTCGAGTTTCAATGTTCGAATCTTTCCTCTAGCGAATTTATGAAGAGAACAAAGCTATATCAAAATGCATCCATTATCCCAATTTGGATTATCGGGAAAGAAAAGCTAGGTCCTACCTACTCAGCCATAAAACTTAATCCCTTTCATTGGCAATTTCTCCAGCAACCCAATAAGAAAAGCCCTCCATTTATTCTCAGCTTTTGCCCTAAAGAAAAACAATTTTATTACCTTATCCCAGAATTCTGCCTAAACAGTTCAAATACGTATGTTCATTGGATAAAATCTTCCACTTGGCTCGAATATCTTCCCCAAAAGCCACATCCAACCTCTTTCAAGTGGATGGCCCATTATCTCCATTATAAGAAAAAATGGCGCTATCAATATTCCTTTTCTAAACAATACTCCCTACTGCAGCGTTACTGTTATCAAAAACTGCATCTTCCCCTTTCCTTAATTCCAGCAGCAATCGGTTTACCTGTACCTTCTTTTTATTTGATGCATACCCCTCTTCTAGAGTGGCAGGCTTGGGTTTATTTTGATAATATTTTTACCCTTCCCGCAAAATCGACGATCCACTTACCATCTGTTTTCGAACGAATCCGATACAGAATAAGGAACAAGCAAATAATGCCTCGTGTACTTCCTCTCCTCCATCACCTTTCCTATGAAAACGCGATAATAGAGTATTTAGACTGCCTTGTGAACATTGGACACCTAGAAAAGATGGATTCTCTCACCTACCAAAAATTAAAAGCAGAAAATCCGATGCACTCATTAGAACAAGCTGTCCAGGAAGATCAAATTCTGTTGGAAAAAGTCATGAAAAAGAAATAGAGATTTATTTGGGTTGCGAAAAGAAAAAAGGGAATAATAAGCTCGCGTCGAATAGGTTTAAGGAAAGAAATTTTTAGTAATGGAGGGGGCCTTTAAAATGGCAGAACAAACTGCAGTAAAAAAACTTCAGGAACGTAAAGATATCACAGTAGAAGACACTTGGAGATTAGAGGATATTTTTGAAAGTGATAAAGAATGGGAGACGGAATTTCAAGAAGTGAAGGGCTTGATTGCAAAAATCAAAGATTATGAAGGAAAACTTTCAGAATCTGCCGATACATTGTATGAAGCCTTGCAATACCAAGATTCTATCTCAAGCAGATTAGGAAAGCTTTATACATATGCACATATGCGTTATGACCAGGATACAACTAATTCCTTCTATCAAGGGCTAAATGATCGAGCTGCTAATCTTTATACACAGGTGGCAAGTGCATTATCCTTTGTTGTTCCAGAAATTTTGACCATGAAGGAAGAGGAGATCTCCTCGTTCTTACAAGAAAAAGAAGAGCTAAAATTGTATGAGCATTCCTTAGATGAAATAAACCGCCAACGTCCGCATGTATTATCTGCAAAAGAGGAAGCACTTTTAGCAGAAGCTTCGGAAGTGTTGTCTTCTTCCTCTAACACATTTGGCATGCTAAACAATGCGGATTTGACGTTCCCTTCTGTAAAAGATGAAAATGGGGAAGAAGTCGAAATCACGCATGGTCGTTATATTCGCTTTTTAGAAAGTGAAGTTCAGGAAGTGCGTAAGAATGCATTTAAAGCAGTTTATGAGACATATGGAAATTACCGCAACACATTTTCCAGTACATTAAGTGGAGCTGTGAAGAAAGATAATTTCCAAGCAAAGGTTCGCAATTATGACTCTGCTCGCCAGGCAGCACTTAGCAACAACAATATACCTGAAACGGTGTATGATAATCTTGTAAATACCATCAATAAAAACCTTCACCTCTTGCATCGTTATGTAAAGCTTCGTAAAAAGGTGTTAGAGCTTGATGAGTTGCATATGTATGACCTTTACACACCGTTAATCAAAGAAGCAAATATGACTGTGAGCTACGATGAGGCGAAAGAATATTTAGTCAAAGGTCTAGCGCCACTTGGTCAAGAGTACTTGGATATTGTCCAAGAAGGCTTTGATAACAGGTGGGTAGACATCCATGAAAACAAAGGGAAACGTTCTGGAGCGTATTCCTCAGGGACTTATGGAACCAATCCATACATTCTAATGAATTGGCAGGACAATGTAAATAACCTGTTTACGCTTGCACATGAATTCGGTCATTCCGTTCATAGCTACCATACAAGGAAAACTCAGCCATATCCTTATGGGAATTATTCCATCTTCGTAGCTGAGGTTGCCTCAACTTGTAATGAAGCGTTGTTAAATGATTATCTATTAAAAACTATCGACGATGATAAGAAACGTCTATATTTACTAAATCACTTCTTAGAGGGCTTCCGTGGTACTGTTTTCCGTCAAACCATGTTTGCTGAATTTGAGCATAAGATTCATGAACTTGCGCAAAACGGAGAAGCGCTTACAGCTGACTTATTGACAGAAACCTACTATGAACTAAACAAAAAGTATTTTGGTGATGATATTACGATCGATGAAGAAATTGGCTTAGAGTGGGCTAGAATTCCTCACTTCTATTACAATTATTATGTGTACCAATATGCTACTGGGTACAGTGCAGCAACTGCGCTAAGTAAGCAAATTTTAGAAGAAGGCGAGCCAGCTGTTGAACGATACCTAGAGTTCTTAAAAGCTGGAAGCTCTGATTATCCGATTGAAGTACTGAAAAAAGCTGGCGTGGATATGACACAAACCACTCCAATTGAAGAAGCATGTAAAGTTTTTGAAGAGAAGCTTAAAGAGATGGAAGCGTTGCTCTCTTAATAACAGGCTATTTTCGCATTCTTTGTTGCTACTGCGTAATAATTTAACAGAGCTAATAAAAAAAACCACCTTATGGCAGCCCTGCTGTGTAAGGTGGTTATTTATATCCTCGAAATCGCTTTCTGTTATTCAATAGAGAGATAAACAGAAATAATGATAGAAACAATAAAGGGGAGGTCAAATAAATCGGATACATTTTCATTAAACCCAATGTATTGATAAAAAAACTAAAAATGATAAAAAAAATACATAGTACTAAAAGGATTTTCGCCATTGGTTTCCTCCTTCTTAAGCTTTGTCCATTCCATTGTTTATATGTACGCTAATTCTTTTCCAACCATTCCATAATTTTTATTGTGACAAAGTTGTGAAACAGAGGTCTAACCTCTTGTCAAAACTCGACAACATCTGATATATTATTAACTGTGAAACGATTCACAAACAAACATATACCCCTTTGTTTGACCGTGAAAAATTTCTCCCATCCCCTTTGTTGTCTTTAATGACACAAAAAAGCCCTGGTCCCGTTGACCGGGGCTTTTTTTGTTTTATGTTGGTCCTAACTTAATAACTTTAAGGGAAGCGCTGTTAATAGGTTGATCGGCCGTTCCTCCAAAAGGTGGGTATTGTACATTTGATGATAAATTTATAATGGTTTGATTGCTCGTTGCAGGTATTAAAGCTTGAAGTGTCATTACATCACCAGCCTTCAATGATAGAATCGAGAAAGACCCTACCCCTACCAATGAATTTTCTTGACCAGTAAACAATGATAAACCTGATCGAGTGGAATCCTGTAGTGTTCCATTAACAAATACACCAAAAGCAGCATGCTGAATTCTAGTGTTAGTGACAACAGCATTTTGCCAATAGACTGCATAATCCCCATCTACAGGTACTGTTAAGGATGTGGCTGTAGCAGTAACCCCGCCAAATAATACAGAAGTTGGTTGATCAAATTGATTAAATCTTACTATTCCATTTGATCCACGCCCGAGTGTTTGTTCAGCGTTATCGAAGATATTCCCATAAACAGGAGAGAAAGTTCCAGGAGGACCTTCTGACCCCTTTGGACCAGGTGGCCCTGGAGGTCCAGGGGGACAGTTGCAAGCTTTTTTTCTTCGCTGAATTTCTAAGTAGGATGCATACGTAGGACAGCAAAACTCTGTTGGCTTATTTGTTTGGTTACGGACAATTGTTGCTTTGTTTGAAGCACACAAACAATGATCTATTGATTTATCATTTTTTTTCATATTACTCCCCCTCTATCTAATAGAAATAATATGAATTTAATGATTAGACGGGCACGGCAGAAGCCTAAAAAAACCAGGTTCGAATGAACCTGGTTTTTAGTGTGTTTGTTTACTTTTCTATATATTTCCAAAATGTTCCGTATTTAACGGGGACCTTTTCAACTTTTTGCGCTAGTTGCAGTTTCTTAAGCTCGTGCTCCACTTCTGCTATAGGTAGATTATACACAACAGATATCTCTTTTGTTGCTACAAAAGAAAATTGCTTTAAAAACTCCTCTAGAGGTGGAAGCATCTTCGGAAACGGCTGTTCTCCGAGCATGTCTTGCAGAATATGGACATAGACTTCATAGGAATGATAGCCCGACACTTTAATTCCTTCCTCTTCAATATTTTCATTGAAGAAAACGAGGGTAGGAATTTCGGATACTTCCATTTCATTTGTAATCTTGAAATCACAATTCAATGCTTTAGATGCACAATCACCTTGCATGTCTTTTTCAAACTCATCCATATCAAGTCCAACAGATTGTGCGCAATAATTCAACACGGAAAGCTCAGAGATGTCTTGTTTCTTTAAAAAAAGAACCTCTTGTACTTTTCGCAAAAACTTAATTCCTGCTCTGCGTCCTTGGAGCTCGGCAGCCTTTATAGCCACAGAGGCCACATAGGGCGATTCGATTGGGTTTTCAAGCCACAAGGACCCATCACAGGACATTCCAGAACGAGTGGCAGTTCTCTCCCAAACCTGGGCCATGGATGCTGCATAATGCTTTTTAGCTAGGTTTAAGGAGGTTAGTCTACCAGTTACAATATGCTTAATCGTAAAATACTGGCCAAACTGAACATATAACTTTTTCAACATTGGCTCCAATGCCCAGCACTCTGGACATAGTGGATCAATAAAAAAGTATATTTCAATTGGTTTATTTGTCGTGTGCTGTATGTTTTTTAAATAAAACAACTTCTTATCATGACAGGTCACATTGAATCTTCCTTTTCTTCAGGTTTGTCTGGGGTATTAATCATATGCTGAGCCGTTAAAACTAAACGCTGAAAAAATTCTTTTCGATGAGGACCTTCTAGTCCAATTTCGTCCATTGCTTCTTCCATACAGGACAGCCAAGCATTGGCACGCTTAGGCGTAATTTCAAAAGGCATATGGCGTGCTCTTAACATTGGATGACCATGTTCACTTGTATAAAGTGCAGGACCTCCTAAATACTGAGTGAGAAATTGTTTCTGCTTTCTCGCCGTTTCTGACAGATCATTTGGAAATATTGGAGCTAAGCTCGGATGCTGACCAACACGTTCATAAAAAGCATCAACAAGTTGATGGATAATCTGTTCTCCGCCTAACATTTCATAGGGTGATGAGATGGGATTCATATGTTAACTCCTCATGTGTTTAAAGTAACGATTGTATATATATTTTAGCAATGTGATTATTATATCTCAAACAATTCGATTCCACGCTTGCAAAAAACAGGGAAAAAAGGGAGGAAGCTGGGAAGAAAAATAGAAAAAAACCACCTTAAAAAAGGTGGTTAGGTGTGAAAGCTTTCCGTCACTTTCCGAACATAATTCATCGTTTCTTTAAATGGTGGAATGCCGTTATATTTATCTACATTACCTGGACCTGCATTATAAGCGGCGAGAGCTAGTTTTACGTTTCCATCATATTTATCAAGCATCTGCTTGATATACTTAGTGCCGCCCATAATGTTTTGATAGGGATCAAAGGAGTTTTTAACACCGAGCCCTTTAGCGGTACCAGGCATTAATTGCATCAACCCTGCCGCACCTGCATGACTGAGAGCATTTGGATTGAAACTGGATTCCTGCCTAATGATGGATTTGATCAGTTTTGGATCAACTCCAAAACGGCTTGCAGCTTCTTGAATGATCTCTTCAAAATCAGATCCATTCGTAAGAGGATTATGAGTGATAGGAACAGGAGCAGGAGTATGATCCAAGCTGAAAGAATTTACTTTGTTCAATAGCTCTGCTGTGTTCAAGGGATGTACAAATGGCATGCTAGGAGGCATGGACGAAAACGACGTAGCTTGTTGCTTGTCACCGCTATTTGCTAATAAGCTCTCCAATATGTCAGCAAAATGCTGTTGGGAGTTTGGTGTACTGGTATTACTTTTGGATGACATTCCTTGCAATGCCTGGAGTTGCATCATCGACCGCAAATGTTCCACATTCACACTAAATCACCACTTTCTTTTAACGAACAACCCTTTGCCTCATAAAAACGGGCAACCTTGTTTTTCGTATCTCGAACAGTGATTCCGTACGCGTTTAAGAGTTCCTGAAACACTTCTTTTCCTTTTTCATAGCTTTTTACTTCATATTCTAATTCAAAGTCACTAGTATCAAGATAATGGCTTTCATCAAGCACCAACAACCCATCTTGATATGGGACTTCCACTCTGTTAGTTTTTAATGATCCGAAAAAAGTGAAAGAAGAAGGATCAATCATAAGCTCTTCCTTAACAATAGTAAAAATGGCTCCATCTACTATGCCGCCATGATTCTGCATGTGGTGAAAGTCATCTTCGCTTATCGCCTGATGAGTTTCTAGCTTTCCGTCTTTTGCTGGTTGTTTAAGTGTTAAGGTATGGCTCTCACCGAGGATCCTGACGCGCAAAGCACAGCCTTTTGATTTTAAGGAGAAATCTTGTGTATCAAAATAATAGTTGACTTGTTCAAAGAAATGCTCAGGCTCGACTTTAAATGCTGAACAAAGGGAGGTAAATTCATCAAAGGTCAGCAGGTTTTTAAATTCAATTTCAAGTTCTTGGTGGCTCATACAAAACGACCTCTCTTCGTTATAATTACTTCTATTATTACGCTCATTTAAAAGATTGGCAATCCTAAACGATATTCTTTTACTACTAAAAGGCTGTTTATACATACTTTGTTGCAACAACAAGCTTTGAGAAAGGTTGTTTTCGCAAACTTTGTTGCTCAGAAGTATATTTAGTACCTTCGTATTCAACGGTGGTGTCGTGCTCTTTTCGTTAAGGAGTTATAAATATGTGGCAATTTTCCTTTACTTCATGAGTGGAAAAGTCCTAGAGCCGACTTTTTATTAGGGTTTTAGCAACAATCTTTTAGAAAAGAGCTTGGAGAAAAGAGCTTACGAAAAAACAAATAGGAAAAATCCATGTTTCCATTTCGTTGCAGACTGGGAAGTATGATAATATATGATTAGGAATTTGGTTGGAAGGAGATCATTATGCAAAAAAGAATAGAAATTACAAAAACATCATGGAAAGAACAACAACTTTTGCTTGAGGCAGACAACGCACCCTTTTCATTAGAAGGGGTTACTGCCAGCAACCAAATGCTAGTAGATTCTGATAACCTGGCATTTATTTATAAGCTTGAAACAGCATCTGAGTTTATTTATGTAAGCATAAAGGATCAATTTTGGAAAGATATGAAAACAGCATTGGTTGAAAAAAAAGTGGTGGTCCTTGTGGTAGGAGATCTAGCTTTACTGCTTACCAATATAGAAGAGGAATTAGGATATTTAATAGATAACATTAGAGATAATGCCAATTATGGTGAAGAGATGGAGAGAAGAGTAAACGAGATTTTTTAAGGGGTATGGCCAATTATGATACAACATTGGGATTTGTTTTTGGCGCCTTATAAACAGGCGATTGATGAAATGAAGGTAAAATTAAAGGGGATGCGCGGCCAGTTCATGATGCAATCAGAACACTCACCAATTGAATTTGTCACTGCAAGAGTAAAGCCGATTGCAAGTATATTGGACAAGGCAACGCGAAAAGGGATTCCGTTAGAAAAGCTAGAAGATGAAATGCAGGACATTGCAGGTGTCCGGATGATGTGCCAGTTTGTGGATGATATACATACTGTAGTAGAAATTTTACGAAACCGAAATGACTTTGACATTGTCGAGGAAAGGGACTATGTGTCCTCTCGCAAAAACAGTGGGTACCGCTCTTATCATGTGGTTGTCCGTTATCCTGTACAAACCATCAATGGGGAAAAAAACATCCTGGTAGAGATACAAATCAGGACGCTTGCTATGAACTTTTGGGCAACGATTGAGCACTCATTAAACTATAAATATAGTGGACAATTCCCACAGGATATAAAAGAAAGACTCGTTCGAGCAGCAGAAGCAGCCTACTTATTAGATGCCGAAATGTCGCAAATACGTGGTGAGATTCAAGAAGCACAAGTGATTTTCTCCAGAAAAAAAGAAATGGATAAGGATTAACATTCAGGGGTGAAAATATGAAATTTGCGGTAACCTCCAAAGGGGATTCTGTTTCAAATACACTGATGCACAAAATGAGAACCTATTTACAAGATTTTGATCTTACCTATGATGAGGACCAACCTGATTTGGTTGTTTCAGTTGGTGGTGATGGGACCTTGCTATACGCGTTTCACCGCTATCGCAGTAGACTCGATAAAACGGCGTTTATTGGCGTCCATACAGGTCACCTCGGATTTTATGCAGACTGGGTACCGGAAGAGATTGAAAAGCTAGTCATCGCAATCGCCAAAACACCTTACCAAACGGTGGAATATCCATTGCTCGAAGTTATCATTCGCTACAATGATGGAGGCAGAGAGGCACGCTATCTTGCCTTAAACGAATGTACCGTCAAAAGTGTAGAGGGGACACTCGTAATGGATGTTGAAATTAAAGGACAGCTGTTTGAAACCTTCCGTGGAGACGGACTCTGTATTTCCACTCCATCAGGAAGTACGGCTTACAACAAGGCACTTGGAGGGGCGATTTTGCATCCATCCTTGCCAGCCATCCAGCTTGCTGAAATGGCCTCTATCAATAACAGGGTATTTAGGACCATCGGATCTCCACTTGTTTTGCCCCAGCATCATACTTGTCTGTTAAAGCCTGTTAATGATGTGGATTATCAAATTACCATTGACCATCTTACCCTGTTACATAAGGATGTAAAATCGATTCAGTGCAGGGTGGCAAAAGAGAAAATTCGTTTTGCACGTTTCCGCCCATTTCCTTTTTGGAAACGAGTCAGCGATTCATTCATTACCGATAAATAAGAGGGATCTTAACATGAAAGGGTTCTGTCTAACATTTACCATTCAAAAAGAAAACAAAGGGATGCTCTTGCGTGATTTCTTAAAAGATAAGCAAATTTCCAAAGCAGCCCTTGTGGATATTAAATTTCACGGAGGGGCGCTGCTTGTAAATGGCAGCGCCGTTACTGTGCGCTATCCTCTTCAAGAAAGAGATGTAGTGGAGGTGTATTTTCCCATAGAGTCTCCAAGTGAAGATCTCCTAGCAGAGGACATTCCTTTGGACATTGTGTATGAAGATGAATATGTCCTTGTGATTAACAAGCATGCAGGCATTTCGAGTATTCCTTCGCGTGAACACCGCTCTAGAACGCTGGCTAATGGAATCCTGCATTACTATGGTTTGCAAGGCTTTCAAGCTACCATTCATATTGTGACAAGGCTTGATAGGGACACTTCAGGGTTAATGCTCATTGCTAAGCATCGTCATGCGCATCACCTGTTTTCCTTACAGCAGAAAAAGTTTGCTGTGAGACGGAGATATGAGGCAGTGGTGCATGGAATAGTGAAGGAAGCTGTCGGGACAATAGATGCACCAATCGGCAGAAAAGACACCAGTATCATTGAACGAGAGGTTCGAGAAGACGGTCAGGTGGCCGTTACTCATTATGAGGTCTTGAAGCAGGGACAAGCATGGAGTCATCTCTCTCTCCGATTGGAAACCGGTCGGACCCATCAAATTCGCGTACATATGGCACATATTGGGCATCCGTTAGTTGGAGACACGCTTTATGGAGGCCAGAAAGTTGGTGATCTGACTCGTCAGGCTCTTCACAGCTGCGAACTGACCTTTTTTCATCCTTATTTGGAGAAGGAGCTGACATTTTGTAGTGAATTGCCTCGGGATATGAAGAGGATGTTGGACGGTGGGCAGGGGAAGTGACTTTTCCTTTTGGCAAGGTGCGATACAAGTAAGGGGCATCGTCGAGGATGAAATAGATGAGTGAGAGTGTAAGGTCAAGGGTGGTTTTTGATGAATTTTGGGGTTCGCTCGTAAATGAGGATATTCGCTCGTAAATGAGGATATTCGCTCGTAAATTAAAATTATCGCTCGCAAATTTCATTTTTCGCTCATAAATCCTAAATATCGCTCCTAGGCTTCAAAAAAGAGGTGTTTGCAATCCCAACCCCTACGCAAACACCTCTTTTGAAACCAACCTTTAAACTCGCTGCCACCAACAGGGTGTTTCAATCCCAAAGCTCTCGAAATTTCTCCCGTACAAACGGCATACTAGAGTCAACAGAGACAACCTCCATCTCAGGATAACGCAGTGACGAGAGCTTTCCACCAAACACGGCTCCTGTATCAATATTCGCGGTCCGATTCACTACTCGCACTTCACGAACTGGTGTGTGTCCGTAAACAATCCAAGCTTCGCCATTGTAATCTTGTGCCCAATCCTTTCGAACAGGCATCCCGTTTGCGTGAAACTCACCTGTGATATCTCCATACAACACAAAAGTTTTCACTTTCTTTCCCTGTTGCCCAATGTATTCCTTCTTTAAGCCCGCATGAGCGACTATCAACTTCCCACCATCCAACACCTGATAGAGCGGGGCTTTCTCATATAGTTCAATAAATGTTGACCGGAAAACCTTTTGCTCTTCTACGGAAAGAGCCTCAAACTCTGCAACAGTTGTTTCTAGTCCGTGCGTTTGCTGCACTTTATTACCTAATAAGAAGCGATAAAGCTTGTTGCAATGGTTTCCGGGAACATAGTAGGCCATACCGCTTAAAACCATTGTGGCGACCATGTTTACTACCCCGATAGAATCAGGACCTCTGTCTGTCAGGTCGCCAACGAAGGCAAGCTTTCGTCCATCTTTATGTGAGTAATGACCTGCTTCAACTGTATACCCTAACTTTTGAAGAAGCTCTTTGAACTCTCTTACACATCCATGTATATCACCAATAACATCTATTTTCATTACATATACGACTCCTTCCTCTTCTATACATAACTTTTCCACCTCTTCCATACATATGAGAGTGATAATTGGAAAAAGGTAATACTATTGTTAATTTCTTCATTGTATCAAATAGCCTGTATGCTTATGTAAAATTATTGTTATTTTTTATCAGATTACTGTGTTAGTGCAGTAAATTCGTGGTATAATTTTTTCTTATTAATAGAAAACTCCGCTGTTGATTTCCACAAAATGACTCCGCGTCCTGCGGGGCGATTAGTAAGTCTCCTCGGCTACGTCTGTGGGGTCTTAAGTCTTTCGCTTCATTCCCGCGAGAGACTCCGCCTTTTGCTTCAATCAACAGCATAAACTATAAAATATTCTGATTGGAGAAGATAGAATGTTTGAGCTGCCAATCAAAGAGCCAGTATTAGTATTTACAATTGCCATGATTATTTTCTTCATTTTTCCCTATTTCATGAAATTGTTGCGTATACCGGGGCTTATCGGACCAATATTAGCAGGTGTCATCATTGGACCTAATGGACTAGCAGTGTTAGAGAGAAGTTCTACCATTGAACTCCTTGGCACAGTTGGATTGCTCTTTATCATGTTCATTGCCGGACTTGAAATGGATTTAGACGGGTTTAAGAAGTACCGAAACCGCAGTATTGTATATGGAATGATGTCGTTTTGGATTCCTCTAATTGTTGGAACGATCATCAGTTTAATGCTTGGATATAGTGTTGCAGCCTCCATCTTAATTGGCTCCATTCTTGGGTCTCATACCCTCCTTGGTTATCCTATCGCCAGTCGTCTTGGCATAGGAAAAAGTAAAGCAATTACAACAGCTGTTGGTGGAAGTATTCTAACCGATACGTTTGCTTTACTTGTGCTGGCTGTCATAACAGGTGCAGCTGCAGGTCAGCTTGACATCTATTTTGGTATCAAGCTGACATTTTCCTTGATTGTTTTTGTTGCCATTATCTTTATTGGTACTCCTTATCTTTCTAGATGGTTTTTCCGCAACATCGCAACAGAGGGAACAGGGGAATTCATTTATGTAATGGTCATGCTATTTACAGCAGGCTCGCTTGCCCTCATTGCTGGATTGCAGCCAATTATTGGAGCATTCTTGGTAGGTCTCGCGCTTAACCGTTTTATTTTTGATCAAGGTCCTCTAATGAACAGAATTCGATTTACTGCAAACAGTATTTTTATTCCATTTTTCCTGTTATCTGTAGGGATGCTGATGGATCTTCGCGTGCTCATTGGAAATTCAAAAGCATGGATTTTAACCGTTGCGATTGTTCTTGGACTATTATTTAGTAAATACATTGCTGCCTGGCTTACGAGTATCTTTTATCAATATTCAAAAGATGAGCGGCTTGTTATCTTCGGATTAACAACACCTCAGGCAGCAGCTACTCTTGCCGCAACCTTAGTTGGCTTTAATGTAGGGCTACTTGATCAAGCAACTGTCAATGGTGTCATCATCATGATACTAATCACTTGTATTATCGGACCATACCTTGTGGAAAAATATGGCCGTAACCTTGCGCTTGCAGAGGAAATGAAGCCTGTTCAAAAGGGGGATGCACCGGAGCGAATCTTGATTCCCATTGCAAACCCAAATACGATGGAATCCTTAATGGATTTGGCTTTTGTCATCCGTCAATCCAATTCCATTGACCACCCTCTTTACGCACTAAGTGTGGTGCAGCGTGATATGTGGGGCTCAGATGTGGATGTTGCCAAAGCAGAGAAGATGCTAGGTCAGGCAGTATCGTATTCTAGTGGAGCTGATATCCCTTTACGTGTTACTACAAGGGTAGATAGAAATATTGCCACTGGTATTAATCGTGCGATTGCAGAAGAAAGAATCACGACACTTGTTGCCGGATGGAATGGCGAAAGAACCGCGCCGCAAAAAATCTTTGGTGGAGTTATTGATCAAGTACTAGATCAAACAAATGTGTCGGTATTAATCTCAAAACTCGGTCATCCTCTGAACACTACTAAACGGATCGTGCTCATTCTACCTAAAGGAATCGATCATAAATCTGGGTACTGGGATGCGCTTGCAACCATTAAATTAATTGCGAGCAACCTAGGTGCCACAATTCAATGCTATTGTATCAAAGGATTTCCTGACACATATAAAGCTCATATGAAAGAAATCAAACCAAATCCTCCAAC
Source organism: Bacillus sp. THAF10 (assembly GCF_009363695.1). Taxonomy (NCBI): domain Bacteria; kingdom Bacillati; phylum Bacillota; class Bacilli; order Caryophanales; family Bacillaceae; genus Bacillus; species Bacillus sp. THAF10. The sequence goes on from NZ_CP045403.1 coordinate 1,310,093, forward strand.
CGTTGTGGAGTGGGTAGAAGGCTGGCATGCTCTATATGAAAATAAGCTGCCGAACTTCCGGGCTGATGACATTGTGGTGGTTTTAAGTGCAAGACGTGGTACAACCGGCTGGCATCCACAGCTGGAAAAAATACCAGGAAAGCTTGCAAAAATAAACCCAGAAAGCTTTATCATTTTTTATCCTACCGAAGAAAAAGAAGACCTCCGTGGAACACGTGGAACGGAAATACCAAAAGAAGTATTACTTGGAAGAGATTATGACTAAAGAGAGCGTGCAACTTGCACCTCTCTATTTTTTATTGGCTAATGAGTATAGCTGTTGATTGGACCAAATGAAGGAGACTCCAGCGGGAAATAGTGCGTCTGGTGAGACCCCGCAGGACGCTTAGCCATTTTGCGGAAATTAACAGCGGTATTTATAATAGAATTTTTCGTATTCGCATTTTCAAAACAATATGCTATAATTATGACTAGGTACTAATAACTTATATAAATAGGAGGATATAAATAATGAATTTATCCTTAGATGGACGTACATATGTCGTAATGGGTGTTGCCAACAAGCGAAGCATTGCATGGGGAATTGCTCGGTCCCTACATGATGCAGGAGCGCGTCTTGTATTTACTTACGCAGGAGAGCGCTTGGAGAAAAGTGTTCGCGAGCTAGCTGAATCACTTGAGAGAAACGACAGCATCGTGCTTCCATGCGATGTAACAAAGGACGAAGAAGTGCACACGTGCTTCCAGCAAATTAAAGAAGAAGTTGGCACGATTCACGGTGTAGCTCACTGTATCGCTTTCGCTAACAAAGAAGAGCTGCAAGGCGATTACATGAACACGACAAGAGATGGCTTCCTTCTAGCGCATAACATCAGCTCGTATTCGTTAACTGCTGTTGCAAAAGAAGCGAAAGAAATTATGACAGAAGGCGGTAGCATTGTTACATTAACCTACCTTGGCGGTGAGAAAGTTGTTCCAAACTACAACGTCATGGGTGTAGCAAAAGCAAGCCTTGATGCGAGTGTGAAATACCTTGCTAATGATCTTGGAAAAATGGGAATCCGTGTGAATTCCATTTCTGCTGGACCAATTCGTACCCTTTCTGCTAAAGGTGTAAGTGACTTTAACTCCATTCTAAAAGAAATTGAAGAGACTGCACCACTGCGCAGAGTTACTACACAAGAAGAAGTTGGCGATGCCGCATTGTTCTTATTTAGCAATCTTTCCCGTGGGATCACAGGAGAGAACATTCACGTCGACTCTGGTTATCACATCCTTTAAAAAAACAGCCCCGTTGAGGAGAGAAACATTTCTTCGACGGGGCTTCTTTCTTCTACTAAAATTCCTCTCATACACCTCCATATACACCCAATCCAACCTCCAAATCTAGCATATTCTATAGTAAAAGGAGGGTTTTACTAAATGAAGATAATAGTATTAGATCCTGGTCACGGTGGTCAGGATCCTGGTGCTGTGCACCAAACACTAATGGAAAAAGACTTAAATCTAAACATAGCCAAAAGAGTAAGAGCATATTTGGAAAAAGAATATGAAGTGAAAATTTCGATGACAAGGGAGGGGGATTCTACTGTCAGTCTTGAGGCACGTACAAGTCTTGCAACTAGTATAAAAGCGGACTACTTCTGCTCCATTCATCACAATGCAGGTGGAGGAACAGGTTTTGAAAGCTACCGGAACAGTGGTTCCACATCGAGTAAGGAACGCACCTATCATGAAATCATTCACCGTGAAATAGTAAATGTGGTGACAGGTAAATACAATAGGAGAGACAGAGGAATAAAGACCGCCAACTTCCATGTGTTAAGAGAAACAAAGATGCCTGCTGTTTTGTTAGAGCTTCTCTTCATGGATACAGCTCAGGATAGGGAGCTTCTACTACATGAAAGCTTCAAGGAGGATATCTCAAAGGCAATTGGAGAGGGTCTTGCTAAAGCGTTAGCCCTGCCAAAAAAGGTGACAACCAATTTGTATAAAGTCATCGCAGGATCCTTTAAGGACCGTAAAAATGCCGAAGCCAGATTGCTCTATTTACAGCAAAAGGGCATCACAGCTATTATTGTAACGACGACCTTAAATGGAGCACCCTACTATAGGGTGCAGGCTGGTGCTTTTAAAGACCGAGAGAATGCAGAAAGATATGTGGAACAAATAAAGAAAAACGGAGTGGAAGCATTTATTCTTGTTGAAGAAACCCTTCCCGCAGCGCCAACCCCACCCTCGCCTCCTTCTCCTCCAGAACCAAGTCCAACACCTACCGGACTTTCTATTGAAGGATCTGCTGTAATCGAAGCAGAAGAGCTTGATGCATTTGTAAAAACCATTCATTCGAATGCCCCACTACTTGGGAAATACTATATAGCACTAGGAAAAACTTACGGAATTCGAGGAGATGTAGCTTACGCACAAGCTATTCATGAGACCAACTATTTCCGTTTTACTGGGGCTGTAAAAGCCAACCAAAATAACTTCGCAGGAATTGGTGCCACAGGAGGTGACGTTAGAGGAGCAGTATTTGCCACTCCAGAAGAAGGAGTGCTAGCACATATTCAGCACCTATATGCTTACGCTAACAAGAAGCCTCTACCAAACACCTATCCCAAGGTAGACCCACGTTTTGACTTGGTGACAAGAGGAATCGCTCCAACATGGGTTGCTCTCAACGGTCGCTGGGCAGTTCCAGGTACAAATTATGGACAGCTCATCCTAAAAATATATGAAAAAATACTCGAAGAAACGATAACCATCAAACAACAAGAAATAGAAAAAATGCGAGATGCATTAGTCGAATTAAGGAACTCAAACTAATGGTATACCAGGCTTTTGGATAAAGCCTGGTTTTTATCATGCTATTATAACTCTTAAATGAGGACTTTATTGGTAACGGACTTTGTTAACTTAAAACAAACTGTCTAATTAATTATATTGAAAAAATTCTCTATATCATTTCTCAAATTGATAAGTGATTCATCACTTAATTTTTCTTTTTCTTTAACTTTTATTGCTACCTTACTAATTCTTTGGTCATCCATTAATAAAAGCTGCTCTAGTTTGTTTTTTATCGCTTCTTCTTCTTCTTCGTAATCACAATAAAAATCAGTTAAATGAAACGCCTGGAGCAAGCTTTTAACCTTACTTAATTTACTAAGACATAGCGTAGGAATATTGTTTCTAATTCCAACCAGTGATGGATGAAGTTTAAAGGAGACTAGATAATCTAAAGATTGAATATGACTATAAGTTACATCTAGGTACTGATAGTTCTTTATGATAATTTCAAATTTCGGGTTATACTTCAAAATTTTTTCTTTCAACTTTAAACAAGTTTGACGATCCGTAAATTTATTTCTTATATCAACAACTTCAATTAAAACAATGGTAAAATCTTTAGAATTTAAGGTGGAAAGAATTCTAGCCATTTTATCTAAGGGGAAATCTTCATAAGAGAAGCTACAAACACCTATTGTTTTTTTGTGTGGATTCTTTATGATTGGATAATTAGGTTGTCGATAACTAAATGCTATATCCGGAACTTCCCTAATCATGGAGTTTAGCTTCATATAATTAGCTAACTTTGCAGAATTAGAATCTCTTACATATAAACCATTAGCTTGCGATATAATTTCTCTATACTTTTCAACTTCAGCTTCTGGCCATGTCTCAGGAGGATAAAAATCAACTACTCCAACACCATATACCCAAACAGGAACGTGCAGTATCTCTTTTGGAAAATATGTGTTGTTATAGGAATAGGGGATGATTAGATCACCGCCACCAATAATGACAGCATCTGAGGATAGAAAGTCTATATGACTGACTATAGGATAAACTGTATCCTTGTATAAAACTTGTTTAAATGTTTCCAAAAATAATTCGTCTCCAAAATTTCCTTTTCCATAATAACCCGCTATGCCTAACTTCATAAACTCACCTCATCTTTGATTCTTTTAAAAACGGATAATTTAGGGTTACTAAACCTAATATGACTAGGATTTTTACTTGCTAATCGAAAGCTTGGTATATACCCTAAATTTATTACTAAATCAGTAATATTCACTGAAAAAGTACTATTAATTGATTCGGATAAGTGAACGTGTTTATAAGAATGCAGGCAAAGAGTGTTTGAGTAAGATAGGGTGTTAATATCAATTAATTCCTTGGTGTATTTTATTTCTAAATGCAGAGTATTAAATTGCTCTGAATTATTTACGTCAATGTCCAAATAATAGTACTCTGCTTTCATATTCACAACCTCTTTAGGACTCAGTAAAAAACAATGATACTCCCCTGAAGGTTTTGTGCCAATAAAAGGAGGGTCATTTTTTAAGTTAGTAGTAGCGTAGTAGGAATTGGTAGTGCAGTGGTTTAAGGCATAAGTTTCATTAAGGTAGGAGAAGGATTGTAGAAGCTTTGAATTGTTATTATTTTTAGTTAGAAGAGGGTAACTATTTACTAACGAATGATAAATGTCTTTATAGCGCTCAGTCCAACTAAATTGTTTAGCAAATTTTGATAAGGTTGAAGGATTACTGTTAGACACAATGCTATTATCAACCATTGAAAGAAATTGATTGTGATCTTTGGCTATGTGAACAAAAGGAGTCAAATTTCTTACTTCTGGAAGATCGGTTGATACAACAGGTTTTCCTGCAGCAAGATATTCATATACCTTTATTGGGTTTGTACTTTGAGTAATTCGATTAATTTTAAAGGGAATAATACAAGTATCAAAATATGAAATTAAAACAGGAAGTTCATGATAATCTCTATAACCAAGGTAATGTACATTGTTTTTGCTAATCATTTCAGTAGATAATAATGGTCCAATGATAATAATCTGTCCTTGTGGATAAGTGTCAGCTAGTTTTGAAATAATCTCTTTGTCTACCCATGGTGCCCAAGCTCCAATATAACCAATCTTGGGTCCAGCAGTAGTGGGTACGCCTTCTAACACTTTCGTATTCAGGCTTTGAGAGGAATAAAAGAATTCCCAGTCACATCCATTAGGTGCAAGTAATTTGGGGGTTTTGGGTGCAATTTTTTTCATTTTGTCCATTAAGTTAGTTGCTGTACAAATGATTGCATCCACTTTATGAATCCATCTTTTTTCATCCATATCCCATTCGGGAAAATCATCAACACAATCGTATACAATGTAGTCAGCCCTACATTGTTTAGCAAAAGGGATTTTCTTGCTCCAGGAAGTCCAAAATAATTTGTTATCATTTAGAGAAGGTAAAATTTGGTCGATAAAGAATTGTGCGTGGTTAATAGTAAAGAGGTTTTTTTCTACTTCGTTCCATACCATTCCAGATTGATTTTCTTTATTAAAATATAGGACTGTGTGATGATCCTGGGCAAACTGACTCATTAGGTGTTGAGGCCGTTGTCTCATAAATGTCCAGTCTATAGTAGGTGGATAAATGATGATAGTCATGGTTCACCTCTTTACATTAATTTAAAATTATGTCTAAAATTTTTCCACTGACCCCATTTTTTCCATAAGGATGGGTCCAATTATTTTGTTTTAATATGCTTGTTTGAACAGCATTTAATATTTTGTCTTTTTGGTAACCTGAAAGTAAATTTGCGCCACACTGAATGGTCTCTGGCCTTTCTGTATTCTCCCTTAAAGTGATACATGGAGTTCCGATGATACATGATTCTTCTTGTAATCCTCCGCTATCTGTCATTACTAATTTAGCAAAAGATTGTAGTTTGATAGATTCGTAAAAGTTTGGTGGAGGATCTAGAACAAGAATATAAGCATTGTTTAGAAGGGTTTGATAAAGGTTATGTTCTTTAAGTATTTTTTTTGTTCTTGGATGCATAGATATAACAAGTTTAAATGTTTTTTGTTCTGCTAATTCCAGAATAGCCGAAATTATAGAAGTGAATCTCGTATGATTGTCTGTGTTCTCTTGTCGATGGATGGTAATAAAGAAATAACTTTTTGGCGCAAGCTTATAAGTTTCTAAAACATTAAGTCCTTTGTAATTTTTTATATATTCAATTGCATCTACAATGGATTGACCTGTATAGTAAATACCATTCGTTATTCCTTCTTTTTTTAAATTGTTGGATGCAATGATAGTGGGTGTAAATAGGTAAGTGGACATATTATCTACTAAAATACGATTAATTTCTTCTGGCATGGATTTATCATAGCTTCTCAAACCTGCTTCAACATGAGCAACTGGAATTAGTACCTTTGCTGCAGCCAAACAAGCTCCTAAGGTGGTATTGGTATCACCGTGAACAATTACAGTATCTATTTTTTCTTTTAGGAAAATTTGTTCAAGTTCTATCATGATTTTTGCTGTTGTTGTAGCATGGGATCCAGAGCCAACACTTAAATGGTAATCAGGTTTAGGCAATTGAAAAATATCAGAAACTATTGCCTCCATGTGATAATCATAATGTTGACCCGAATGTATATAAAGGTGGGAAGAATTTCTTTTTTTTAGTTCCGTTATTAACACTCCCATTTTAATTAACTCTGGACGGGTACCTATCACAACGGCTATTTTCTTTGTTATTGGAATACACCCTTTCGTTTAAGATATGCTGTTTATTAATGAGATAGCTTGATTTATCCGGTGCTTCCATGTGTTGGAAAGAGCAAAACGTTGTCTTCCTGTACTATCCCCTGGATGTTCTAACCGATATTTTACTTTTGTGACAAAATCTGAATGGTTTCTCCCTATATCAACATATGGCTGGGCCAAAACACATTCAGGTAAAGCAGTGGAAATGACGGGTTTACCTGTGGCTAAATATTCATACATCTTAACAGGATTAGTAGCTAAAGTGACAGGAGTAATCTTAAAAGGTATGATACATACTGACATTTCCTTCAAATATGTACCAAGTTGGTGGTGGGGAAGGTGACCTAAATAAGTAACATTTGATAAATACCCTAAATTGAATTTTCTACCAAATCCTACACCTATTATGACAATTTCATCGTCGTTAAAAGTCCGAGCGAGTCTTTTTACTAGAAGATCATCAATCCATGGTGCCCATGCTCCAATGTACCCGATTTGTTTTCTGTCATGGAATGGCGATGATTTGGATGCTGGTAAATGAAGTCCCATCGATTCATCATATGCGTTAGGAAGTAGCTCAATCTTTTTGTTGGGATAAGCTTTTTTTAACCTGAGAAAAATTCTTTCTGCCGTACAGGTAACAGCATTTGCGACTTCAATCATTTCCTCTTCATATTTCATCCAATCTGCGAATTCATCTACACAATCATAAATTATCCAATCTGCTTGATATCTTTCTAATTCTTTTGCAAGCTTAGCCCAAGTACACCATATGCCTATTTTGCAATTTTTCCTTTTTTTAATTATGGGTAATGTTTCTTTAAACCATTTATCATCATCATGTACTAGAAAAAGGTTTGTTGAGAGTAGCTCCATTTCGCAATTTTTTTCCGTTTTGTTAAAGTAATAAACAGTAAATCCTCTTTTCGCAAATTGTTGCATTAATTGTTGGGGTCGCTGTTTCATAAAATCCCAGTCAATTGTAGGAGGGTAAATAATGACGTTGATGATAGATCACCCACTCTCCATATCTAATTGCAAAAAAATATACTTTATATTATGTATTTTATAATTGGAGGTGTGCAAATTTGACAAATAATCTAAAATTTACCATTGTTATTTGTACATTTAATCATGGAGAATACCTAAAAAAGGCAATCAACAGTGTGTTTGCTCAAACCATGATGAACTGGGAGCTTATCGTGGTAAATGATGGATCTGTAGATAACACGTTTGAAATCTTAAATTCATTGAAATCGTTCCCCTATGTGACAATTATTCATAATTCAGAAAATAAAGGAAAATCAGTTTGCATGAATATCGCTCTTGATCTGTCAAAAGGAGATTGGTTGGTTGAACTGGATGCAGATGATTGGCTTTCTAACAATTGCTTAGAAAAGGCATGGGAAGAAATTAATAAACTTCAAGATGACGTCGTTTTAGTATATGGAAAGTATAAAGAATGGCGGGAAAGAACGAGGGATGGGAAACTTTTTTTTTCAAAAATACAAGGAGGTAATTTTGTTAACTATATACAATATATCGATAATCCCACACCAATTGCACCAAGAATTTATAAAACTATTGAAGTAAAAAGAATAAAAGGCTGGAATGTATCAGATATGTATGAGGGTAGAATGTTTGAGGATATTTATGTGGTAAGTTCCTTAGCAATCAGAGGAAAAGTCGTATTTATTGATGACATTTTATATAATAGGAGACTGAGGAAATTCAGTACATCTAATAAACAAACAGCAGAATATAATATATGGAAAAAATGGTTATTAGAAAAAATAAATTCGGGTAGCGAATAATTTCGCTACCTTTATTATTATGATGTTGCTAAAACCCGGATTCCTTCAACGTTTGCAAAGAACACGGTTATTAATTCAGTTGGTGTAACATAAGAGCCATTCCTGACTTCCACTTCAAAAGATTCAGTCCCGACTGACCTTAATATTCCTTCTACAAAAAACTGGTTCGCTCCGTACACTTCAAGATCACGATTAACATATAGTGATAAATTTTCAGCAAATGTCACTACTTTCCCTCCGTTCTATCTCTTAGGATATGCTGATAACACTGGTGTATGGAAGAATAAAAACTTCATCCGTTTGGGTTGTTATTTCTACCGCATCAATTCCTACTATTGTTACGATTCCTTCTACAACGTCAAAAGTCGTATTAACGGTGACCGTCTCTCCTAAATTCTCTTCAAATGCTGTTCGAATGGTATCTATAGGCGCCATAACAATAGCTTCCAAGGCAGTTATTTTGGCTGAATTTGCTGCAATTGTTTCTTCCGCTGATGCAAGCCTTGCTAAAATTACTATTAACTCATCTGGTGGCAGAGGGGGGAGCGGGTTACATTTATTGCAAGAACAATCTCTTGAACAGCTATTATCAAAACATGGTTCTATATAGACAATTCCCATTGTGTTGCCTCCTTTTTTCTTTCGCTATCTTACATTATTCATTCTATAAATAATAGGTACCTGCAAATTAAAGGGGTTAAGTCTTTTTAAAAGTCCATCTTCTCATGAATTGATTACTTTCTATTTAGCCCCCTAACTGATTTAAACACCTACAGGCTTTTGGTTGAAGCCTGGTTTTTTATCATGATACAAGCCACACGCAGCATAGATTAGGAATAATAGTGAAAGGCTGTTTTCCCAAACATTGTTGCTACTGCGTATAGTTAAGACACACGTGTTAAAGGTTGCTGTCGTGCTCTTTTCCTGGAGGAGTTTTATACACGTGGCAATTTTTCTTCGCATAATGATTGGAAAAAGTCTTAAAGCCGACTTTTTCATAGGTTTTAGCAACAATCTTTTAAAAAGAGCCTAGTGAAAAAAAGGGGAGGAGTTATGATGACGCTAGAAGTGCACTCTGCAAAATTACACATCACGTTCCATAAGCAATTTACCCTGCCACCCGATATAAGTGAAAAAGAAGCACTAAATGCCATCCTTTTAGCCATCAGAAACGGCGAAGCCAAAGAAGTCCAAGTCGGAGTAGAATATCTGATGGAAGAAAAAGCACCTGATAAAACACAGCCAAATCAACGAGAATTCATTGAAAAAAAATAACACGAAAGAAAACAGCTGCAACTTTCAAGCAGCTGTTTTTTCTATGCCATAAAGCAAGACATACGAACAATTTTTAGCAAGTACAAACAAGTAACACAAGCTTGAATATACTGTTATCAGCATATAGAAAGGAGTGGAGCACACCATGAAAGGATTAAGAGTAGTAGGTGAAAGCAAAATAGTCGAGGAGGCAACCTACATTAAAAAACAGGAAGCAAAAATAAAGAAAGACAAAAAGAGAAATATGGATCCTAGGTTACAGAATTTGAATGTTAGGCCTTGGATTTTGAATCAGTTTATAAAATAAATTAGGATTCTGAGTTAAGTTATATAATATTTTCTAAGTTTAAAAGTAGTAAATACTAAGCTTTCTTTTGGTAGATAACGATCACAATAAATCTTTTCTGTGTCTCTATTGCAATCATGAACATAAACGTAAGTGCTATCTGAAGAGAGTGCCAAAAAGGAAGCTGTATAAATACTTTTCATTCTACCGGGTGAATCATCAATATTTCCTAATGGTCCATCCACAAAAATTATATCCCAATTTGTTTCTATCAAATCAAAATCAAGGTTTAAGTTAAGTGATTGAGGAGTATCTAACAATTTTAGATAGTCCCTTCTTTTTGTATTGTACTGAACTAATCTAATATCTAAATGTTTGTGTTGATTCAATATTAGGTCGTACCACTCAATATTATCCTCTATAAAAACTGTTTTTCCATTCTTGTTTAATGTATCCCACAATATGCTATCTCTTCCTGCACCAAAAACTAACATGTTACATGGGGACAATTGTTTTAATTCCTGCGCAATATTTAAATATTCTTCAACAGTCAATTGTCCAGGATTATTTAAAACCAACTTTTTTATTTCATCCATCATAGTGTTCACCACCAATATTAATGAGTTGATGACCTGATAGTTCTTTAACAATAAGTCTCTAATATTATTTATCTATATTTAGATAAATAAATTTTATGTGAAATAGTTGAACAGATTATTTTTGTAAAAAATATGTAATTGTACGTGTTATTACAAAAATATATATATGTAGATATTGATTTTTATGAGGAGGTGTAAATGTTGAGATGGGTAATAAAGAATCCAGCTGTTGCAAATCATAAACAATTGAACAGTGGAGATTATCATATTGGTAGGTCACTTACAAAATATCTTAAAAGACGTGGTATTGAAGTTGTTACTGATTACTATCCAAATTACAATGTAAGAAGAAATGCAGATGTTGTATTTGTTATTAGAGGGAGATTTCCATATAAAACATCAAAGAAGTCAATCAACATTATGTGGAATATTAGTCATCCAGAAACTGTTAAGCTTAGCGAATACAAAAGATACGATATCATTTGTGTGGCCTCAGAAAAATATGCAGCAATCCTAAAAAAGAAATTAAAGAAGCCGGTTTTTTCGTTGCTTCAATGCACAGACACGGAGGAGTTTTATGAAGGTAATGATGGACTGAAAAGAGATGGTGTTATCTTTGTAGGTAATACAAGAGGAATTAAGAGACAGTGTGTACCATGGTCTGTAGAACTTAATGTTCCGATTAAAGTATGGGGAAACGGGTGGGAACAGTGGATAGAAAAAAAATACATAATTGATACCTATGTTCCAAACGAGGACTTAGGACAATTGTATTCAAAATCAAAAGTAATCTTAAATGACCATTGGGAAGATATGAAAAAATACGGTTTTATTAACAATAGAACTTTTGATGCATTGGCTTGTGGGTTACCAATTATATCAGACTATCATCCTGAACTAGAAAAATTATTCCCAAAAGGTATTTTATTTTATAACAATAAGGAAGAATTAGCTGATTGCTATAAGAGAATACAAAATTCTTATTCAGATGTGAAAAAAACCATTACAAGCTTAACAAAAAAAGTTAGAGAGGAATTTACATTTGAACAACGAGTAAATGAGCTCTTGGAAATTCTAAAAAAATATAAAAAGAAATAATTTGGGGGTGTGCGTTTGAAAGGAATAATTTTAGCTGGTGGAAAAGGAACCAGGTTATTCCCAATTACTAAAATAATTTCTAAGCATTTATTGCCAATATATAATAAACCTATGATTTATTATTCATTATCAATATTGATGCTAGCAAATATAAAAGAGATATTGTTGATTTCCGATGAGGATAACATAAAATTATATCAAAACTTGTTAGGAGATGGTTCTCATTTAGGATTAACTATTGAATATGCAGAACAAAGAGCTCCAAATGGTATTGCAGAAGCGTTTATTATCGCTGAAAAATTTATTAATGGAGATAATGTTACCTTAATTCTTGGAGATAATATTTTTTTCGGGCATACATTTCCGAGCCTGCTAGAGGAAGCATCGAACGATAATGTTGGAGGTACAGTTTTTGGTTACCATGTGAATAATCCGAACCAGTTTGGAGTAGTAGAAATAAATTCTTGTGGCGAAATTCTATCTATTACTGAAAAACCTCAGAACCCCAATTCTAATATTGCGGTAACAGGACTGTATATATATGATAACGATGTCGTGAATATAGCTAAAAACCTAAAACCTTCTAAAAGAGGAGAGCTAGAAATTACTGATATAAACAAACATTATTTAAGTCAAAAAAGGCTGAAAATTAAGGTGCTAGGCAGAGGGTTTGCTTGGTTAGATACAGGTACACCAGAATCTCTTTTGGAGGCTTCGCTTTTTGTAGAAACGCTTGAGAAAAGACAGAGCTTGAAAATAGCTTGTATAGAAGAAATTGCATTTAATAAGGGTTTTATCTCAAAGCAACAGTTGAAAAAGCTTGCGAATAATCATATAGACAACGAGTATGGATCATATCTGAAAAGAATTTCTCAATAATAATCTACATGAAGGAGGAATCAATGTTTGGAAATAATTGATACTATTTTTGAGGAAGCAAAGTTAATCAAGGTCAAAAAACATGACGATAGTAGGGGCTATTTCCTTGAATCATTCAATGAAAAAGAATTTCATAAGAGTGGGCTTCATTATCAATTTATTCAAGATAATCATTCCTACTCTATGCATAAAGGTACATTAAGGGGTTTACATTATCAATTAAATCCTTGGGCTCAAACAAAGCTTATTAGAGTTATTGCTGGAGAGATAATGGATGTGATTGTTGACTTGAGAAAGTCCTCTAAAACTTATGGGAAATGGCAAAGTTTTATTCTTAATTCAGCCGAGAACATACAACTACTAGTTCCAAAAGGTTTTGCTCATGGGTTTTGTACATTAACAAAAGATACTCATGTATTTTATAAAGTAGATAATTATTATTCTAAAAAACATGAAAGAGGGATTATCTGGAACGATAAATCCCTCAATATTAGTTGGCCATTTGATAAAATTATAGCTTCTGAGAAGGATAACAATCTTTCGTCATTTCTAGATTGTGAGAATAATTTTTTCTAAAGGAGGATTTATGAATATACTAATAACAGGGGGCAGTGGATTTATAGGTAGTAATTTTGTAAGACATATGCTACAAAAATACAAGCAAATTAAAATAATCAATTTAGATTGTCTTACTTATGCAGGAAATATGAAAAACTTAGAAAATGTTAATGATTCCTTAAATTACCAATTTATTAAAGGAGATATAAGAGACAGTGATTTAGTTGAAAAAATTCTAAAGAAGAACGTGCATGCAGTAATAAATTTTGCTGCAGAAACTCATGTTGATCGAAGCATCGGTAACCCAAAATTATTTTTAGAAACCAATATTATCGGTACACAGGTTTTACTCGAAGCTTCAAAAAAATTTGGTATAGAAAAATTCATTCAGGTGTCAACGGATGAAGTTTATGGAACTTTAGGCGATATAGGGATGTTTAGTGAAAAAACTAATCTTTCTCCAAATAGTCCTTATAGTGCAAGTAAGGCAGGCGCAGATTTCCTTGTTCGTTCCTATAATAAGACCTATAAATTACCAACAATAATAACAAGGTGCTCAAATAATTATGGTCCATTTCAGCATCCTGAAAAATTTATTCCTTTAATATTAACAAGGGCTTTAGAGGATAAAATGATTCCTATATATGGTGATGGTAGTAATGTCAGAGATTGGTTGCATGTAAAGGATCATTGTGAAGCAATAGACGTTGTATTAAATAAAGGAGCGGTAGGTGAAGTTTATAATATTGGAGCTAATAACCAGATAAGTAATCTCGATCTTGTAAAATTAATATTGAGGTTATTAAAGAAAGATGAAGATCTTATTTCCTATGTAGAGGATCGAAAGGGACATGATAAACGTTATGCAGTTAATGCCAGCAAAATTAAGAATGAACTTGGTTGGTATCCTAAAATCAAGTTTTTTAATGGATTAAATCAAACGATTGCATGGTATAGAGAAAATGAATCATGGTGGAGGTAATTTTGCATTCATAGCCTAAAAAAAGGTGTGATGATAATGAAAGTGTTGGTGACAGGAGCAAAAGGTCAACTTGGCTTTGAAATAGTGAAAATGCTAAACAAGAAGAAGGTGCAAACTATCGGTTTAAATAGATTAGAATTGGATGTTACAAATAGAAAAAAGGTGGAAGAATTATTATGGAAGCATATGCCAGATGTCGTCATTCATTCAGCAGCATATACAAATGTTGCATTAGCAGAGAAAGAACCGGAAAAAGCCTATCAAGTTAACTCACTAGGTGCAAAAAATGTAGCAAAAGCTTCCGAATCAATTGGAGCTAGTTTATGTTATATTAGTACAGATTACGTATTTGACGGTATGAGTAAATCACCTTACACCGAAACCGATTTACCAAATCCGCAAAATATTTATGGAATGTCTAAATATCTTGGTGAAAAAAATGTTCAAGCACTTTGCAGTAAATATTTTATTGTAAGGACTTCATGGCTATACGGATCAAATGGGAATAATTTTGTAAGAAAAATAATTGAAAAAGCGGAATCCTCTAATGAAATTGAAGTAGTAAATGATCAGTTTGGAAGTCCGACATACACTAGAGATTTAGCAATATTTTTACTTGAATTAATAAAAACAGGCAAATTCGGCATATATCATGCTACTAATTCTGGAAGTTGTTCATGGTTTGAATTTGCCAGTGAAATATTTAGAGAATTAAATCACCCAGTAGTGATTAAGGCTGTTAACTCTGATAGATACATTAGTCATGTATACAGACCTAAAAATTCAGTTTTAGATAATAGCGCTATAATAAAGAACGGATTTAATGTTCTACCAAGCTGGCGCGAGGCTTTAAAAGATTTCCTTACAATTTAAATTACTTCAAGTGTTTGAATATATCTAAATAATTGTTATCGTAATATGTGCCTTCATTAATGATTTCAAAGTTAAAATTGTTTTTCCATGCACAATAATTAAAACTGAGCTGATCTCGCTTGCTAAATAATAGTATCTGTTCCCACCAATCCTCCATTAGTTTCCTAACACCTTGGTCGTTATGCTTTCGAAGAATTATTGGGCTTGCAATTAATCCATTTCGTTTTGGGTAACCCTTTTGTCTATAGAAGTTACATTGTTTTTTCGCAATTGCATATTCTTCTTTTCTAAAAGCAACAACTGCCTTTGCTTCCTGATAAATACAATTCCTTTGAGGGTGATTATACACAGCAAGGTTTGATTTAGTAAGATGCTTATTTAATAATTCCACCAAATCCCCTTTAATTAAATATCTGCCATCTATCCATATGCTATATTCATATTCCTTTAAAAAATGATGAGGTAGTATTTTGTATTTTCTTGCTTTCCTTGTATGATCTAAGGTTAATGTGTTATCGATTAAACGAACCTCCCATATATCTGACACCAAATCCTTATTATCCGTAAAGCAAATGTAATCAACATTTGGGGAAATAAAAGTAGGTTCTTTTAATGAATCATAATTATTTGTAATTGCCGTATAAACTACAATTTTACGATTATTCATAACTAATCACCTTTTTTTGTTTTTGAAATATTCTTTCTCTGCAAATCTAAGTTTTTGTTTTATAACCTTCTGAAGTTTGTATTCGTTGTTAGTAGGAAAAAGGACTCCAAGACCATGAAATAGTTCTGTTGACTCAAACCCAACAGGCATCTTTGTACTTTTAAGAAAATCCTCAATTGCGGTCATAACACCATTCTGTTTACCGCCTTCAAATAAAGCGTTATTTAAATGTGAATTTTTTACATCCCTGGAATTGTTACTCTTTATTAACTTACTTTTTCCTTCTTTAATACCAAGCTTTGCGTATGGCTTTCTAAATTCCTGGGGAATTAATTCTGGATTATAATACATATCTCTTCTTCCGTACGGCCATGAGATATCATGTAAGAAAATTAATGGAAATTGATTTTTTTTCAAAGTCTTAGTTTCAATTATTTTTAGTTCATTAAAAACAGTGTACCAGTTATGGTCACCATCAATTAAAATCACATCAAATTCATCAATTTGTGATAAAGCATTCAAACTTATATCTTTATAAAAAGTCATAAAGCTATGTTGATGTTGTAGTTCAGAAATATCAATTAAAGGAGCGGGATCAATTCCTATATAATTGCATCCTTTTTGAGAACAATAATTTATTAGATTCTTTGTGTTAAGACCGCCTGCTACTCCAATTTCTACTATAGAATTTACTGAGCAATAATCTAGTAGGGGTTCTACTATATCTTTCCAATATCTATTCATAAAATCACTCCATCAAATTGAGTTTTAATTATTTCATTAATACCTTGTTTGATCCTTTTCCAAAATCAATACATACCTTATCAGTTGCTTGTGCAATCCTTTGGGCTAGAATAACAGCATTTACACCACAACATATTAACGCAATATCAAATTTATCTTTATTAGAAATGGCAAAGTGTATGGTTTTTTCTATTTGACTGTAATCTCTAAATGAAGTACAGACTTCTATTCTCTGACTATAGGGTTTTTCAGTTAAAATATTCTTCAACTCTACTGGGTTTCTGTAAATCAGTAAAATTCGCTTACCTCTTATTAGCTTCCAAAACATTTTATCCTTTGCAAAATCCCTGTTTATACATGCATCACAAATAGTTTTAGGCTCAATGTTATGAAATTTAAATATTTTATCAGTAAGTTTTCTTTTCAGTCGAGGTGAAGCTTTTATTCTTCTATCATTATTAGGTAATATCCCAACAATAGAAGCTTCCCTAATAGATTGTATTAGTTCATTTTTTAGTTTTAAATTTGGTAGATTTAATCCTTTTTTACCTTTGTTTGCACGCTTACTCCATGTGAGAGATAATACTTTTTTCATAGGTAAGACATCGTCTTGAGCTAATACTATATTTTCACCATCTCCAATTCTTACCAATGATAAAGGCTTACCTATATTTAGAGCAGTTTTTATTTCGTTTAGCACATCTTTATTAGTTAAGAACTTCGAGTTTAAAGAAAATTTATCCATAATTTTTACCACCAAAGTAATAGATGTTTTCTTTAAAATCAAATTTATTGGTTACATTTCGTGTGTCATAAATTAAATTAGCATGATTAACTATTGTTTCAAGAGGGATACACGAGTGGTCTGTTAATATAACTACTATTGATGCCTTCTTTATATTTTCTACTGTTATTGGAATACTGTGTAATGTCTGATTATTTATTGTTACGCTACTTATATATGGGTCGTGGTAACTTACTTCAAATTTCAAGTTGTTCAGTGATTCCATAATTTTCAATGGTACTGATTCTCTTATATCACCTACGTCCTTTTTATATGTTATCCCATAGATAAGAATCTCTTTATTTTCCATTTGTGTGGTGAAATCAATTATTTTATTAATAATGTAAGATGAAATATTATCATTTATCTCTTTTGTAAGTTGCAATAAGTCGAAAGAGAATCCTTTTTGTTTAGATAACCAACTAAGGTACATGGGATCAACTGGAATACAATGGCCACCTATGCCTGGACCTGGGTAAAAGGGTTGAAAACCAAATGGTTTGGTACTAGCAGCGTCTATTACTTCTTTTGCACTAATATTGAGTTTGTCGCAAAGCATCGCAAATTGGTTGATAAAAGTAATATTGATAAAACGATAACTGTTTTCTAATAACTTAGTAATCTCAGCGGCTTCTGTGGAGCTAAGAGTAATAACTTTTGAAAAAATGGTGCTGTATAAATTTGCAATTCTGTTCTTACATTCTGAAGTAACTCCGCTAACTATTTTTGGTATCACTTCTAGTTGTACTGCATTCCCAGGGTCTATTCTTTCAGGAGAATAAGATAAAAAAAACTCTTTTCCTGCTTTGAAATCTTCTTTTTCAAGCAACGGTAATACAACGGTATTAGTTGTACTTGGATAGGTAGAGCTTTCCAAAACAACTAACTGTCCCTTTTGTAAGTGAGCACTTATTGAGAGGCAGGCTTGCTCTAGGGAAGTTAAATCTGGCTTCCCTTCTAATGTAATGGGAGTAGGAACACATATTATTATGACCCCTACATTCTTAATCTTCTTGTAATCGGTGGTTACACATAGTTTTCCTGATTGTATTGCTTCTATTAATTCTCTGTTATCAATATCCGCTATATGGCTGTATCCTTCATTTAAACTGTTGACCTTAGCAGGATTATTTTCAATGCCTGTTACTTTAAAACCTTTTCTTATTAATAAAAGAGACAACGGTAAACCCACATAGCCTAATCCAATAACCGCTACACTTTTTGATTCGTAAGTGTTATCAACATTTTTAAACTTCATCCTCTTTTCCACCTATACATTAAAATGATTCCAAATCCAATCACCATATGTTACTCCTTTTGATCTATATTGAAGTGAGCTAACGTTTATATTAATTAGACCTTTAATTGTCATGTTATTGTCACCATATCCGAAGACCCTAAGAACTAACGGCTGATCTAGGAATTGATAGTCATTTTTTTTGAATTTTGAATGTGTTAATCTATGGCTAGTAAATGCAAACTTTGAAAACTTACTTTTATCTCTTTTAAAACTTAATGGAAGTTCATTGGTATTGAAATAAATAACACTGCTCGATCCACAATGGAGATAAAACCTTTTTGTAACCCAAATTTCTTTTATATTTGTATTTATCATGAAGCTTTCACGGATAATGAATGCTTTTTTTAATGGAAGAGAGTTGAGATATTCAATAAATTTATAATGGATTAAATCATCTGCATCTAAGTGCATATAATAACCATTAAAGTGAATGGTTCTTAAATAAGCTCCAATCAAAATACGTTTTTTCCTTTTATCTAAATTAAAGCCTTTTGGGCTAATTGGAGGTTTGAATGGAGAGCTTATCCATTTTACCTTTTCATTTTCAATTTCTGCTATTTTAGGTTTTTCGTGACCTGCCACAACAATAAGAAAATTTGATTTTGTATTATTAAAAATAGATCTTAATGTATTGGATAAGTTTTTTTGTACTATTTCCCAATTCTTGCACACTTTCTTACTCTTGAAAGAAATACCAAAACAAACAATTATAGGCTCTTTTAGAGGACTTGTTTTTGGAATAAGAGATTCAAATTGATTAAGGCGTTTATCAATAATACTTCTAGTCAAAGGATCACCTTCTTCTAAAAATAAACCCTACCCTGAAAGGGGTAGGGTTTAAGTAAAAATCTTAATTCTATTAAACTGCCATTATCCTGTGATTTCAGGTAGCACTGCAATGATATCTTTGCAGCAAACATATGATAAAGTACCATCTTCATTAGTTACAGTTACAATTCCTGTTTCTTTATCAATACAAGCAATAGTTACGTTTTCAAGGTCATCTCCTGCAATCAAGCGAAGTGTTACAGTGTCACCTCTAAAATCTTTTAGGAATTTACTGCAAAAGCACTCTAACTTACGATCTTCAACCGCCTCAACCTTTTTCTTGCTACAACAAGCCTTATACTCATAGTATAAACTCATTTTTTTGCCTCCCTCTAATTTTGAGTTATTAGGAATTTTACTTCCTACATTAATGTATTCTTAGAGGGTTTATCTGCTAGGGCTAATACCTTAGTACAAGCGCCTTTTTTCTAGTAATCTAGTAAGTTGGCCTATGGGTGATGAATGGATAGTTTGTTTTTGGAGGCAAATGGATTTGGTAGGTTTTCTCCGTAGATAAAGGCCTCCAATGTAAGTTTGCCTTTTGCTTCGCTTGGTATTGATAGCTCAAAGCCTTTAAAGGAGAGGGTTTGGCCTGCAGAAAGATGTGGTGATTTGGTGGAGCAGATCCAGTATTCTCCGTCGTTCTTGATTTTTGTTTTCCAGTCGTCTGTTGCAAATATCCAGTCAACGGCTTGGTTATCAAGATCTTGTTTTAAAATATTGGATGTGGCAATTTTTCCAGATAGGCTTGCTGTGTGAGGTGGGGAAAGCTTTAAGCAAAGAAGTAGATTTTCAATATCCTGTGAGCCTGTGTTAGTAATGTGAAGATCGCCTATAACGGTTAGGTTGGTTTCGTCTTTATCTGGCAGGATGATGGCGTAATTAAAGTAGCCGTTTACATGAAAAGTCGTTTGAGATGCTATGGGTGTTGTTTTTTCTTTTGGTGAGGCATATACTTTTCTTTCTTCCTCAAGCTCCACTTCTAAGAAGGTTATTTTGTTATGGAGCTTGCTGATTTCTTTGTGCATTTCAGAAAGGTCATTTTCAATTAAATCCTTCAATTTCGTTTGAAGATAGCCATTTCTAACTTTTTCTTTTTCGAGCTGTTTATCTAGTTCTGCAAGCATTTGTTTGTATTTGGAAAGCTCCGATCTATAGTGAATAATCATTTGTTTTGACATTTGTAGGTCTTGATTTGATGACATAATGGTATCCCTCCTTGTTTTATTTTATGTAATCATGTGCTGTCACATGATAAACCAAAACCACCATCAAGTCCCAGTAGTCCTGGACCTTGATGGTGATTAAAAGGTATGATATCTTCCTTTATTAAATAGGGTATTATCTACGTCTTCTAGTATGTGCTGGGAATATCTCAGGACATTGTGGTGGGAATTCTTTGATAGGGCATAGTAGTCCTTCAATGATTTCTTCACGTGGTCTGCAGATTCTAGCTTCTACTTCTAGTTTTACGTCAGCTTCCATTTGGATGTCTAGGCACAAGATTAAGTTGATGTCTAGTTGAGAAAGATCTGGTGTAGCGATAAGGTTCGCGTCACACTCAAAGAATGTTACATGGCAGTCAAGCTCAGTTCCTTCTGGTGCGCAAAGTAAGAATGTTTGCACTGTTGCGAATGGAATTGGTGCTGAGCAACATACTACCTGACCCATTTCATCTACGATATGAACAGTTACATAGCCTTTGATTAGAACCTTCACGCGCTGCAGGATGATCTCTGTGCCGTCGATTTCTACTTCAACGTCAGGACGTCCTCCCGCTTGCTCGATTTCTTTGCACACAAGACCTTTATGATGACGGTGATGGTGATGTGATAACGTATCAATTCTATGACCGTTATCATCGGATAAGAAGCACTTAACAGACAATGGTCCTAATTTTTTATCACACAAAATGTCTGCTATGTTGTCATCTTCTTCGTGGTCTAGGTTACATGCAAAAAGGCCATCAAGGTCGTTTTTGCAGATAGGTTTTAGTGCAACATCTAATTGGCGAGTAACCCAGTCGTAAACCTTTCGAGCCTTTATACAGACTCTTTCAGTTTCGTTATGACTCACTAAAAACTCCTCCTATACTTTTATTACCCATTTGGGTTACGGGGCTACTGTATAGTATGAATTTGGTGGGTAAGTGTGCCGAGACAAAAACCCAAATTTCTTTTTTGCAAGTTTGTAGTCATATTCTTGGCTTTAAAGGAATTACTTGTAAGAAGGGAGAGTTTTTGGGAGGGATAAGCATGAAAAGCTCTGATAAAGACAACAAGGTGATTTTACAGCAGAAGATTATTCATCTTGGTGCGGAAGTACGGCGCCTTACTTCCGATATAAAACGGCTGAAAAGCAAAGAATTTTTTAAAAAGGTAGAAAGTGAACGCTCAGAATATAAATCCACGATTCGTTTTTTAGAGGAACAATGTCAGATACTGAAAGAGAAAAACAGTGCAATGCTACATGAAGCAAATCAGATTAAAAAAGAGCTTTCTAAATGGAAGGAAGATAATCAGACAAAGCTACTGACCATTAGCGGAGAGTTTAGTGCGTTGAAACAACAATGTGAAAAGGAGCGGGATGCTCATTTAAAGGCCATAGATGAAAAAGAACGTCTTCAAAGTGAAATGGAAGAATTACAAAGAGAACTAGCCAAACAAACAGAAATAAATGAAGACCTGGAAAAAGAATACGATATGGTCAAGGAAACGGTCAAGGTGCTCATTGAAAAAATCGAGCGCTCCAACAGAGATCAAAGTGGTTATCAGATAGTAGCAGAAATTAATGAAAAGCTGGAAAAGGAAAACATGCACTTTCAAAAGGAACTAGAGGAGCTACAAACAGAGTATAAAAGTCTGAAGGATGAAAACAGCCTTTTGGTGGAGGACATCGAAAAGTTAAATATGTGTGTAGGTGATTTGGAACAAAAAAATGACACGCTCGTCCATGACTCCACCTCTGTTTTGGGTTTAACAGAAAAAAAGCAGAACACTTTCACAGAAAGCAAGAGAATGCAGTCATGGTTTTATAATAATTTGAAAAAAAACAATTAAGCAACCGTTCTGGTACAGGCGCGGAAACCCTTTTTGTTATCCATGCATAAGATGATAGTATCTTAACTATGAACAAATGGAGGTTTTCGCATGAAGTATCATTATTCTCACTCCAACCATTACGCAAAGGAACCGATGCAAATCATCACTTCTTCCAAAACATTAGCACAAAAAAAGAAGAAAAAGTCCTCCGGATGTAATTGTGGAAAAAAGAAAAAAATCATAACGGAAGAATTTTAATTCATTACTATTTCCCCCTTTCATACATATTATCAATATGAAAGGGGGAAATTCTTTTGTTAGAGAGTTGGTTTTGGTTTTTAATGCTAGGCTTAGCAAGCTTCCGAATCACACGATTAATTGTGTTTGACAAAATAGCAGGGTTTATTCGTAAGCCTTTTCTAGAAGAACGGGAAGAACAAAATGAGCACGGCGAGATAGAAGAGTATATTGTCATAAAAGGGAAGGGCTTAAGACGCTGGATGGGAGAGCTTCTTAGCTGCTATTGGTGCACAGGTGTGTGGGTAACAACGGGATTGTTTTTATTGATTATGTTTTATCCTATGGCCGGTAAGCCGGTGTTACTAATTTTTGCAGCAGCAGGAGTAGCGGGAATAATAGAGAGTGTCGTGGAAAAACTGATAGGATAAAAGTCCTCTTTTTTATGAGGGCTTTTTTTGTTGATGGAACCATACATATTTTTGACGAAGGATTAGAATATTAACCTAAACAAGGATGTTGTAAATGGGGTGAAAAGATGAGCGGAATTTTACGTATGCTTTGTATCTTACTATTTTTTTTAAGCGTAATAGGTTGTGGCAATGGAGAAGTGAAGGAGCGCATGGAGGATACACTTTTGCGCACATCGAATGCTAAAGAGGAAACGTCGAGTAAAGAGAAGCGAGCAGAGGAAATTGCAAAGGATTTTAAAGAAGTTAAAGGGGCAGTAGCTTTTGATACAGAAGATGAATTGGTTGTTGCCTTTCACGTAACACAATACCAAAAATTCTTTACAGAGAAGATTGAGAAGAAAGTAAAGAAAGCCTTAGAGAAGGAATTTCCTGATGAGAACGTTGTGGTGTCACATGACATGAAAATGCGTTTGGAGATAGAGCGACTTAGAAGAGATATTGAACAAAAGGTTGTTCCTAAAAAAGAATTAGAAAAAAGAATAGATAAAATGAAAACATTACGAGAAGAAAAGTAGGAGGTGGCAATGGTGAGTGGAAAAGATTCTAAGCTGTCACCAGAGCAAAAGCAATATCAGCAATTTGAACAAAAGAGAGAGTTGAAAAGGCCAGTTTGGAAAAATTGCGTTGTAGCCTTTTTCGTGGGTGGCCTATTTTGCATCGTTGGACAGGCAATACAGCTGTTTTATATTTATTTTTTTAATTTTACGGAAGTGACAGCGGGAAATCCTACTGTAGCAACGATGATATTTATTGCCATGCTCTTAACAGGCTTTGGAGTATATGACCGGATTGCTCAATTTAGTGGAGCAGGAAGTGCTGTACCTGTAACTGGCTTTGGAAATGCGGTAATTTCAGCATGTATTGAACATAAAACAGAAGGATATGTGCTTGGAGTGGGATCCAATATGTTTAAACTAGCTGGATCGGTTATTCTTTTTGGCGTATTCTCCGCCTTTGTCGTTGCACTAATTAAAACCACCATCATTTCCTTAGGAGGGATTTAATGCTACAGGGAAAGCAATCATGGCTGTTTTCTAATAAGCCAGTTATTCTCTCATCAGCGACAGTTGGTGGACCATTTGAAGCAAAAGGACCTCTAGCAGATGATTTTGATCGACTACATAAGGATCTATGGCTAGAGCAGGATAGCTACGAAAAAGCACATCGTATTCTGTTGGAAGAAGCATGTCAGACGGCAGTAAAAAAAGCAGCCATTGACTTATCACAGGTACAATTTTTACTTGCGGGCGATTTGATTAATCAGATGACACCTTCTAACTTTGCGGCAGAAACATTAGAAATCCCTTATCTTGGCGTATTTGGTGCCTGTTCTACTTCGATGGAAGGATTGGCATTAGCAAGCTTTATGGTGAATTATGGTGGGGCAAATTATTGTTTAACAGGAGCGTCAAGTCATAATGCAGCGGTGGAAAAACAGTTCCGTTATCCAACAGAATACGGAGGACAAAAGCCGCCAACTGCCCAATGGACGGTTACAGGAGCTGGTGTGGGACTTATCAGTAATACAGGAGTAGGTCCTTGTGTCACGGCTGCTACAATAGGAAAGGTAGTTAATATGGGACTGAAGGATCCGTTTAATATGGGTGGGGCAATGGCGCCTGCTGCTGTTGATACCATTTCCGCCCATTTTAAGGATACAGGCAGAGATCCTTCCTATTATGATCTAATCATTACAGGCGACCTTGGTGAAATTGGTAGGCAGGTTTCCTTTGATTTATTAAAGGAACAGGGATTACAAATAGAAGACCAACAATACCAGGACTGTGGATTGAAAATCTATGATAAAAGTCAGCCAGTTCTCGCAGGGGCAAGCGGACCAGGTTGTTCAGCAGTTGTCTTATATGGACATTTACTAAATGAAATGAAAAAGGGCACTTATCAACGTATTTTAGTGGTAGCAACCGGTGCGCTGCTTTCTCCTGTGTCCTTTCAACAAAAAGAATCGATTCCATGTACCGCACATGCTGTGGCTATTGAAATGGGAGGGATGCACTGATGCTATTATCATTTTTCTGGGCGTTTGTTGTTGGCGGTTTGATTTGTGTGATTGGTCAAATAATGTTTGATGTATGTAAGCTGACACCAGCTCATACGTTAAGTATCCTCGTTGTTAGTGGCGCAATTTTAGATGGTCTTGGCCTATATGAACCTTTAATTGCTTTTGCAGGAGCTGGTGCGACTGTTCCTATTACGAGTTTTGGAAATTCTCTCGTCCATGGTGCACTAGAAGAAGCACAAAAACATGGATTTGTGGGGGTTTTAACAGGGATGTTCCAGGTGACGAGCTCAGGTATTTCCGCTGCGATCGTGTTTGGTTTTATCGGAGCATTACTTTTCAAACCGAAAGGATAATGAAAATGGATGAAAGAACGTTGTTAGCCCATAACAAGGCAAGTCTGAAAATGATTCGTAACAATTTGCAAGTGTATGCAGCAGAAGCAGATGGGAATGCTGTAAAAAACACTTATCATGAATCTATGATGAAAATCGATACTATTTTGAGTAATATTGATCAACGATTACAGGATTTAGAGAGCAAATCCAGTTAAGGGTTGGTAGGGAGGCGGTTTGATTGCCCCAGTGGATAGAGATTGTCATTCGATCTTTTTCTATTATTATTGGTTTATTTATCATAACAAAGCTTCTAGGGAAAAAGCAGCTTTCAAAGCTGTCTTTTTTTGAGTACATTGTGGGAATAACAGTAGGTGACATTGCTGGAACGCTGTCAATGGATGCAGATCTAAATATAAAAAATGGCGTAACAAGTGTGTTGATATGGTCCTTGTTTCCATTAATAACATCCAGAATATCATTAAAAAACAAAAAGTTCCGCGACTTTTTGGAGGGCAGCGCGACTGTCTTTGTACGAGATGGAAAAATATTAGAAGGAAATCTGCGAAAAGAAAAATATACGATTGATGAATTTTTAGAGCAACTCCGAAAAAAAGACATCTTTGAGGTCGATGACATTGAATTTGCTACTTTAGAGTCTAACGGTGATTTGAGCGTATTATTAAAGAAATTTAAACAGCCTATTACTTATGGCGATCTTCATCCTAACGCTGCGGTGGAGGAAAAGGAACCAAAAACAATTATTATGGACGGCGATATCCTTGAGCATCCCCTTACTCAATTAGGTTTAAATCCTGAGTGGGTAGAGATGGAATTAAACAAGCGTAAGCTTCATTTAAAGGATGTATTTTTAGCTCAGATTGACACCTTTGGGAACATGAAAATTGATTTGTACAACGATCAGTTGGAATCACCTAAAAACAAAGACAGACTATTAACAATGGTGACACTTGAAAAATGTGTGAGCGACTTTGAGTTTTTAGCTGTTACGGCCGTTTCTGATGAAGCCCGAGTGTTTTACAAAAATACCGCCTTTAGCTTAGAAGAAACCGAAACTATCCTACGCCCAATATTGAAATGAGAAGCCACCTCTTTGGTATTTCTACATAGAATATCAAAGAGGTGAAAACATATGAGTGAATTTGACTTTGGGGAAGAGCATCTACGTTTCCTTTTTGATCGTTGGGGGATAGAAGAAGGGTTAGGAAAGGCAAATAATTTGAATCAAGATTTTATCTCGTTCGAAGAAAAACTGAACAAACATATTTCCGATCTTGAAAAATGGTTGGAAGGCTAAACAGGGTGAAATCACTCTGTTTTTTTGTACGTTTGTGTGTTCATTTAAAAAAATAAAAAGGCATTATTCTGTATGCGCCCATACCGTTTTGTAACATCTATCATATAGTAATAGGGAAACTTCACAAGGAGGTGCGAGGTTATGGGTTATTATGGAGGCTATCCTTATGGTGTAGGTGGTGCGTACGGTTACGGGTGCGGCGGCAACTACGGTGGTACATTCGTTTTAATCGTTGTACTATTTATCCTTTTAATTATCGTAGGTGCATCTAAATTTTATTAATGATGATTGAAAAGTAGGAAGGTATGGGAAGGGCACCTATGCTTTCCTTTTTTATGTAGTCACCAACCCTTTAGCATTTTCATACAATGAGATATATCCGAGAGGAGGATGTTGTGTGGAAAATAATCTTTTTAAGGGCATAGAAAAGAAAACAGGGGTAAACATGAAGGATGTCTTTGAACTAGCGAACTCCATGCAGAACGCAAATTTCAAAGATGAAAAAACGATCAGAAATCTTGTTTCTCGTGTAGCAACAATGGCGAACAAAAAAGTACCTAAAGAACTAGAAGATAAAATCGTTCATACTTTGATTAATGGAAACAAACCTATTGATATGGGGACCATTACTAAAATGCTAAATGAGAAGAAAAAATAAGAAAACATCTGCCAACCTAAATGGGAAGGCAGATGTTTTTTTAAATGGTAGCCAAATCACTAAGCACAAGCTTGCGATCTCCTTCTTTTTCAATGTGAAAGCTTGCTTCTGTAGCAAGCTTTAAGAAAGCTTCTTTATTTTTATGGTCTAAAGCAATGCTATATGCACGAGCTAGTGCTTCGTATGCAAATGCCAAGTCAAAATCCTTTATATCGTTCTCTAAGCAGATGTCCATGTTTCTTTTGGCGTGGTAGAGGCTAGGCTCAGCACGTTTTAATACGGCATATACTCTTGATATCTGCCATTCTCCTCTGGAAAAGTTGACAGGTTCTCCAATTTCTCCCCAGTGAAACCTGGAAGCATGTGCTTTATGTATCATCTGAAAATCTTCTTCTGGCGTACGGTCTTCTTTTTCCATCAAATCCCACACTTGATTGAATAAGGTAACAGCAGTTTTTCTATGGAAATCGTATTTTAGATTTTCTTGCACCTCTTGCGTCATGTTATTCTCCCCTTGCACTAAATTTTCTATCTATTTAAAATTGTATCATTTTTTTGCAGGGAAGGGATGAATTTTTCCAATTTCTGAGTAGACAAAATCCTTCTATTTTTCATTTCCGTTTCTAACAAGTCAATAAAATGTTTTTCTAATTTTTCTTGAATGGCATGTTCATATGCGAAGATTAATAAATCATCCGAAAGATTGCTAATCGAGCATGAGCAAACAGTACTCGTTGGCTTCACTAATTCTACCCCTTTCGTCTTGCCTTTATATGGGGTACATACCCAGTTACAAGGGTGTTAAACGCAGTTTTAGGAAGAAAAAAATAATAAAATTTCCGCTAGTTCTCTTGACAAAAATAAACGGCAAATCCTACGAAAAAAGAAGGATTTGCCTGGTGGATTAGAGAATTTCTTTAATAAACCTACTCATATTTGCTTTTTTCCCTCGCCTCGTTTCAGGGATGGAAATGGATAAGCTCTCTTGTGCTCTTGTCATGGCAACGTAGAGGAGTCTACGTTCTTCCTCTAAAGCTTGTTTTTCCCCATTTCTATAAGCTTCTAATGCAAAATCGTGTGGGAGAGATCCGTCCACCGTTCCGAGTAGGTAGACGTGTTTATATTCTAAGCCTTTCGATCTGTGAATGGTGGATAACTGAATTGCTCTTGAATATTGTTTACTAAGCTTTTTCATTTCGTCCGTTTTAGCAATCATATCGTCTACATGGTCTAAAAAGCTCTGGACACTTTTAAAACTTCTAGCGACAACTTTTAGGTCGCGTACATCATCAGATCCCTTCTCTAGTGTATTCCCTTCATTGCCACGTTTTTTTATGTAATCATCAAAGCCCATATCTTTTTCAATCATCTCAAGCGCAACGGAAGGGGAAACAGCCTGCAAACTGTTGAATAAAGGAAGAATTCGCTTTAGTTTTTTTGCCTGAAAGGGTTGAATGTTTGTCAGTTTATCCAAGGAATCTACCAAGCTGCAATCTTCTAAAATACTGATTGCCTTTGCATCCTGAAGATGGGATTGCTTTAAGAAAAGGGCAGGCAAGATATCTGCTAAGGCAGAGACATTGTCCTTATCAAGGCCTAATCGTAAAAATCCAAGAATGCTTTTCACTACTCTTCTTTTATAAAAGCTCTCAAAGTCTTGATCGATCCTAAAGGGAAGGCCAGATTGGGACAGGCGTTCAAAAATGGCTCTTGCTGCAGTGTGAGTTCTATATAAGATCGCGAATTCGTCAGGAAATTGCTCACCTGAACTTAAGAAATTTTTTAAATTTTGGACAATGAGGGTTGCTTCTTCTTCTTCATCACGAGGAAACAAAAGGAATGGTAAATGCTTGTTATCCCGTTGAGCCACCATTTTCTTAAGGCGGCGACTTTCGTTCTTCACAATTACTTCGTTGGCAGCTGCAACCACTCCATGTGTAGACCGATAATTTGCTGAAAGGGTGACAACCTTTGTTGTAGGATAGTCATGATGAAAATTAAGGATATAGTCAGGGCTGCTTCCTCTAAACGCATATATCGATTGATCATCATCTCCAACCACACAAAGATTGCCGCTTTTGGCTAGCAGCTTCATGGTTTCATACTGTACTTTATTTATGTCCTGAAATTCATCAATTAAAAAGTACTGAAAACGAGCCTGATATTTTTCTAAGAGAGCAGGATTTTCTACTAAAAGCGTATAACAGCCAAGCAACATATCGTCAAAATCAAAAACATTTTTTGTGTTTTTCCATTCTTCATACTCTTGGTAAAGCGATGTAAATTTCTGCTCTAACTCTGTAACAGCTGAAGTCTTGTTAGGGAGCACCATATTATTTTTCCAATAACCGATTTGCTGAATGGCTTGGTCATATGGAAAGTCCTTCTCATCTAAGCCCATCTTCCTTCCAGCGGTTTTTAAAAACTGTTCCTTTTGCCAATCCCATTTTATTAGATTTTCTCCATTCCAACGCTGTGGCTGATGATGCGTCAAAATTCTATAAAAAATGCTATGGAACGTTCCGGATAAAAGAGGAGAATTAGTATGTTTGCCAGGATCATCATAAAGAGAGAGTCTGTCTTTCATTTCTTTTGCTGCCTTTGAGGTGAAGGTAATGAGCATGATGGATTTTGGATCAATACGGTATTCTTGTATCATGTATGCGACTCGAGACGTCAACACCCTTGTTTTTCCGCTTCCCGCTCCTGCTAACACTAAAAGGGGACCTTCAACTGTAGAAACAGCTTGCTTTTGAGCTTCATCTAAAAAGATGTTTTTTTCTTGTAATCTATGGAAAAACCCACTTAAACTGGTAGATCTCTTCGTAAGTTCTTTAGTAAAGATTGGCAGCTTATCGAGTAACATCGTTTTGTTATTTGAATAGGTTGACTTCATATGTACAGACTCCTTTTTCCGGTCAATCTTATACATCGTATCACATAATATATAGAGAAAACATGTGTAAGTGAAAGTTTGTTCTTCGCTATTTTGGGGAAAATGTTAGGTAGATTCAGAAAGGGGAGAATAGGATGGGCTATTTGCTACCAGTCCAAATGGATGCTTATACGCAATATGCAAACCGAACTGTTTCTGAGAAGGAAGGGATTAAGCTTGACCCTGTCATCCGTCCTCATTTTTACAAGTTGGATTCACAGTTAACCTGGCAGGAAGTGCATCAAAATTTAAAGCAACCAAGTTTTATAAAGAAAAAAGACGCTTCAGATGATAAAAAATACGATAAATTATTAGCGCAGCTCACAGGAAAAGGTCAGCTTTTTCAAGAATATGTGTAAATTATTCAAAATATGGCTTTCTCTCAAGATAAAGGGGTATACAAATGGAGTTACTTAAGATTACTGAAAATGTATATTACTTTCATGCAGCAGTGAATATCGGGTATATTAGATTTTCTAACGATGCAGGAATGTTAATTGATGCAGGCCTTGAAGACCAGGCCATGAAGATTGTAGTAAGAAAGCTTGAAGAGATGAACTTGCCTCTCTCGCATCTTTTTATAACCCATGCCCATGCAGACCATTATGGTGGGGCAGCGTATCTACAACGTGAGCGCGATATCTACACGTTTGCTCCTCATTTTGAATCCGCAATTCTACAAAACCCGATGCTAGAGCCTCTTTATTTGTTTCATGGTGCCCACCCTTTGGAAGAATGGCGAAGTAAGTTTCTAGAAGGAAAACCCATGAGAGTGGATAGGGTCGTATCAGAAGAGAAAACCTTTGAGATAAACGGAGGGGGGAGCTTTCAAACCATTTCGCTTCCTGGTCACAGTTATTTTCAATACGGTGTCGTGGTAGAAAATATTCTTTTTGCAGCAGATGCTTACTTCGGTGCAGATATTCTACATAAGCATAAAATCCCCTTTATTGTGGATGCAAACCAAACGTTTTCTTCGTTAAGGAAAATAAAAAACCTTTCATGTAAAGGGGCAGTCCCTGGACATGGAAGGTATGAAGAAGCCTTTATACATACAATCGAAGAAAACATAGCAGTGCATCAACAAGTTGAAGAAATGCTTGTAGGTTTCATTCAAGAGCAAAAACAAGGTATCACTATTGAAACACTGGTTACTATGGGATGTACAGAGCTAGGTATTACTATTAAAAACGCGCCGTCCTTTATGCTATTTCGCACCGCTATAACGGCTTATTTGACAAAATTAATGCAGGAAAACGTCATTGAATTTCATCTGTACCAAAATCAGTTATTAGTCCGATCCTCTTGTGAATAAGGAATGACAAAGATAGGTTTCCCTTCCTCCCACTCAGCATAAGCAATTTTTGATGGGGTATGGTAGCCTGTCTTTTTTAATTCCTGAAGCAGCCAATGCTCTTTAAGGTTGAATTCATCTAGATTATCAGACAACACTTCTCCGTCAGAAATCACAGGTACTGGAAGTGTTACGTTTCGGGAGGGAATTTGAAAATCTTCATTAACAGGTGCAGCGTACGGATGTTTTTTTAACACACTCACTGTCCCATCTGTTTCAAGTACGGCATATTCCACTTCTTGTAACGAAAAGGCTCCTTTCGAGCGTAGAAGATGTCGGAGCTGATCGATATCGAGCTTGGCTTTTTTAAGCTCTTTTTTATTGATTTCCCCTTTATGTATGACGATGGAAGGTCTACCCTCTAAAAACCCTCTCGTCTTGCGCCACTTTTGTGTGATCGTTTCTAGTAAAAATATCAATAGCCCCCAGAGTCCAAGCGTGAAGAGAATTTTCTCTATTCCAATCTCATTGTCATAAAGTGCGTTTCCAACGAGTTCCCCAAGAACAAGTGCCGAGATAAAATCAAAGGGAGTGATTTGGGTGATTTGTGTCTTCCCTAGCCACTGCGTGATGATAAAAAGAGCAAAGAAACCAACCACTAGTTCTATTGTAATTCGACCAAAGTCCATTAGCATAGCTGTTTCGTCATCCTTTTCTAGTATCCATACACGTAGTATTTCTTAAGATAGCAAGAAGTATGAAAAAATAAAAGGATGTCTCTTTGTAGGTTACCCTGCAAAAAGACATCCTTTTTATATGTTTTTCGTCATTGTTACATGTGGAATGCCAGCATCTAAAAAAATATCCGAAACGGTTTCATAGCCAAGCTTTGTATAAAATGGTTCCGCATGTGTTTGGGCATTTAATTTTAGAACATGGATTTCTTTCATTTTCGCATACTCTTCAATGGTAGCCATGATTTGTCTTCCGGCCCCTTTTTTGGTGCGATAGGATGGAAGTACGCAAATGCGTTCTACCTTTCCAATTCCTTCTAAAATTCGAAAACGGCCCGCTCCCACTGGTTTATCTTCATCATACAAAACAAAATGGGTAGCATCTTTTTCAAATTGGTCTATTTCTTCTTCTATTGGAACATGTTGTTCGTTTACAAAAACGGTTTTACGTACCTCATATGCATGCTGTAACGCTTCTTCTGTGTTTACGACTTGTACGTGCAAGGCTTAAGCATCCTTTCCAAAACGGAATGTTTCATAGACGGTCCACATACCATCTTCTAGTTGATACAATAGGTGAAATCTGTCTGCCATCTCTTCATGCTCTATATTCGTCATTTTTAACGTTCCAAGAACATCAGAGTGCTCATCGTCTGATAGATTTTGACCGATGGTAATATGGGGTACGTAGGCATATTCACGGTTATCTTGGAAATAGCCGGATCCAGAATGAAGTTTTTCATGAAATTGAATTAATTCGTCCGTTGGATCTACTTTTAAATAGATGACATTATTTACAGGAGCAAACGAGCTCACTTTGTAAATGTTTAAAGGGATAGGAGCGGTTTCTTTTGCAATAGCTGCAAGCTCATCCGTCACAGATTTCATATCACTTTCATCAATTTCAAACGAGTTTTTCAGCGTCACATGCGGTGGAATTAGCGCATAATGTGTGTCGTAACGCTTGCGAAATGAATTTGCGAGGTCCTGTAATTTTTTTGTTGGAAAAATAGCGATTCCATATTTCATCCAATATCCCTCCTAATATCTATATTTCCTACTACTTTTATTTTATCTTAAATTTTTTCAAAAGAATAGAAAAGAATCGAGGTAAGTTTATAACTTGCTGCTTACTATAGTATCAAAGGCAAAGCTTTCTTTAAATCTGGCTGCCAATATGTCCATGTATGTGTGCCTTCGAATTCCTCATAATGAACAGAAAAGCTTTTTTCATTCATCAATTCATGTAGCTTTCTGTTTGGATCAATGAAGTTTTTCTTCTCTCCATTTGTAGTTGGTACCTCTGTTTCTTTCGTCCCAATCACATGATAGAGCGAGAGGAAGGAGGGTTGTCCGAATTCTTCGACTTTCTGAAGAACCTTTTCATCCACATACGGTGATTGCATGATGACTTTACCAAAGGTATGCGGATAAGATAGTGCTGTCATTAAAGATACAGTCCCTGCTAGGGAATCACCAATTAATGCACGTCCCATTCCCATTTGATAAGAAGGGTAGTTTTCATCCAAATAAGGCACTAGCTCGTGCGCCAAAAACCGTATATAGGCACCGTTTTTTTCCCCATCAGGATGATACTTGCTCCACCGATCCTTCACATCCTTATAAGGTATGCCAACAATGATGGTATTGGAAATTTCTCCTGCCTCAAGTAGCTTATCCGCTGTGCTGCCAATTCGGCCGAGGGTAAAGTAATCCTTCCCATCCTGTGCAATTAGAATATTGTATTTATAAAGAGGAGAATAATTTGCAGGTGTATACACCATTAAGGTCATCTCTTCCTTTAATTCATTGCTGTATAACGAAAATTCCTCGATACGCCCGATATTTTTCTTCATATTAATAACCTCCCATGATGTCTCTATGTGTAGGTAAGCGCTTTATGACTTATCTTATCATATTTTTCCTGAAGTGTAGAATTTGAGCATCCGTATGAATGTAGTGAAAAGATAAAAAATTTTCTGTCAATATATTGACCTTTGAAACATACGTTATATAATATATTTTATCAAACTAATCCGATTAATTTAATCAGAATTATAGGAAAAGGATAAAGAAGGTGAAAACAGTTGTTTTTACAGATATCAGATATTTCAAAAACTTATACACTTCAAAGTATAGAGAAGACCGTCCTTTCCAGAATAAACGTTGATATTAAAGAAGGAGAATTTGTTTCCATTCTAGGCCCGTCTGGATGTGGGAAATCCACGCTACTCTCCATAGTTGCTGGGCTATTGAAGCCAAGTGAGGGAGAAATCCGATTGAAAAACTCCGTCATTAAAAAGCCTGGAAAAGATCGAGGGATGGTTTTTCAACAAGCAGCCCTGTTTCCATGGATGACAGTGGAAGAGAATGTCTTATTTGCCATACGCGATATAAAAAATAAAGAGAAGAGGCAACAAAGAGCTTTCCAATATTTAAAAATGGTGCAGCTTAGCAGCAATCTAAAGCAGTATCCTCATGAACTTTCAGGTGGAATGCAGCAAAGGGTAGCCATTGCACGTGCACTTGCAATGGATCCTATTGTCCTATTAATGGATGAACCATTTGGAGCGTTGGATGAACAAACACGGATGCGTCTTCAGCATGAGCTAGAAACCATTTGGCTGCAAACAAAGAAAACAGTACTGTTTGTCACTCATAGCATCCATGAATCAATTAAGCTATCTGACAGAATCCTTGTGATGGGAACAAGACCAGGAACGATCATTGCAGATATTCATGTAGATATAGAGCGGCCTAGAGAGCGGACAGCTCAAGAGGTAGCAATTCTAGAGACCAGGATAAGCCGTTTGTTGGAAGAAGAAATAGAGAAGGTAGTACAGGAGGAGTTGAGGTTATGAAGCCAGGTGTAAAACGCCTCATCTTCTTCACTTTGCTGTTTACCATTTGGGAGGTAGGGGTGTTAATTATTGGCTGGTCACAAGTTGTGATGCCAAAGCCAACTGATGTAGCAGTTGCTTTATACAATGGTTTTATGGATAAAACATTACTATATGATCTTGGAGCAAGCTTTAAGAGGCTTGGAGTTGGACTTTCCTTGGCACTTATCATCGGAACTTTGCTAGGAATCTTATTAGCGAAATCAAAAACTGCCGATGAAACCTTAGGTACCTTAGTTCTTGCCCTCCAAAGTGTTCCGAGTATTGTTTGGTTGCCGCTGGCGATCATCTGGTTTGGATTCAACGAAACAGCCATCATTTTTATTGTTACTCTCGGTGGAACGCTTGTCATGACCATTAACATGCGCATGGGAATCAAAAGTGTTCCGCCATTATATACAAAAGCCGCATCCACCATGGGTGCATCAGGAATTGAAATGTTCTGGAAAATTATTTTACCTGCATCGGTTCCTTATGCCGTAACGGGTGCAAGGCTAGCCTGGGCATTTGCCTGGAGAGCCTTGATGGCTGCTGAACTACTTAGTATGGGACCTGGTCTTGGTTATACGTTAAAGTATGCAGCTGATTTTGGACAGATGAGTCTTGTGTTTGGTGTTATTATCATTATTTGTGTCATTGGTTCTGTTGTTGATTTAGTTATTTTCCAGCGTTTTGAGAAAAATGTAATTCGCCGCTGGGGCTTAGATTCATGATGTAGAGCAGAGGAGAGGAAGGTATCGCGATGAGAAAAGGTTGGTTAATGCTAATTGGGGTGTTTTTGCTAGTGGTGGGGATTCTTGCTGGCTGTGGCTCGAACACAGGAGGAACAAATGGAAAAGAAAAAATTGTGATCGGTTATTTCCCAAATATCGATCATGTGCCTGCCATGGTGGCACGGGAAAAGAAAATGTATGAAAAGGCATTAGGAGAAAACTTTGAAGTGGAATACAAAACCTTTCCTGATGGTGGAGCCTTTATGACGGCACTAAAAACTGGAGACATCCATGGAGGTCTAGTAGGACCGGGTCCTGCTATGAACAACTTTGTTAGTGGAGCGGATGTGAAGGTGATAGCAGGTGCTTCCTCTGGTGGAACGGTCATTATTGCAAGTAAGGAAAGTGGAATTACTTCCATTGAAGAACTTGATGGTGCTACTTTTATCACACCAGGAATTGGCTGTACACATGATGTACAAATGGAAACCTTCTTAAAGGATTTCGGATTAACGTCTGCCCGTATTGGAGGGACAATGAAGCATGTTACCGGAAACCCAGCTCAGTATGGGGGGATGTTTGAGTCAGGCAAGGTGGATGCTGCTGCTGTACCAGAACCATGGGCTTCCCTTTTATCTATTGAGCATGGTGCGACCATTTTAGTAGATAGTGATGAAATTTCATTTGGTACGACACTTCCGAATACGATTTTTGTAACTAGTGGAAAATTAATAGAAAGTAATACCGAACTGGTACAAAAACTAGTTACCGCACATCAGCAGTCTGTTGATTTTATTTCTGAAAATCCTGAGGAAGCAAAGGAGATTGCCATCAGTTCTATAAAAGATTTGACTAACCAAGAACTGTCAAAGGAGGTAGTAGACTCCGCGTGGGAACGCATCCGCTTTACCCATGAAGTAGATGCAGAAGTAGTTCAGGAATTTGCGAATTCGTCTTTTGATCTGAAGTTTTTAAAAGAGAAGCCGGATTTTACAGAATTTATTGATACGAGGTTTGTTGACTAGCATTTTCATAGAGTGTCAGGCTATAATAGTCTCGACACTTTTTTTGTTGTTTAGGAAACCACAAAAAATTTTTCTGTGGATATCTGGAACAAAAGTAGCCGCTACAACTAGACAAAGTTTGTACGTCACAAAACGGGCGCATTGCGCTTTTGTTCTAAGTACGGAGGATTGATGAAATGAAAAAGCATTGGATACTATTGTTTGTTCTTCTTGCGATGTTTATCCTAGCAGGGTGTACAGATAAGGAAATTAATTTAGATGATGAGTTCTCCATGAAGCTAGAGGTTGACGAATTAGAAGGAGTCACGCAAGATGAAGAGCCTTTCCGCACAAAGGAGCAACAAGGGGAATTTTGGATTGCCAACTTTATTTTCACTAATTGTGATACAGTTTGTCCTCCGATGACTGCGAATATGGCAAAGATGCAAAGAGAAATGAAAGAAGCAGGAGTAGAAGTTCCGATTGTTTCGTTTAGCATTGATCCAGAGGAGGATACACCCTCTGTACTAAAGGAATATGCGAAGGTTTATAAACCGGACTTTTCTGGATGGACCTTTGTAACTGGGTATGATCAAAAAACAATTGAACGCTTTGCGAATGTATCCTTTTTGGTTCCAGCAGCGAAAGAAGAAGGCTCTGATCAATATATGCATAGCACAAGTTTTTATTTAATTGATAAAGAAGGATTTGTAAGAGAGTCCTATAGTGGTCTTGATGTACCTTACGAGGAAGTAATAGAGGATTTAGAAAAAGTAGTAGAGTAAGGGCTTTCAGTATCTAGCAAGGAAAGAGGTGGCAGCCAATGCTACCTCTTTTTTTATATGGTGTTTTCTTGAGTAGGTGTAGGAAGCTGTTGCCTTGGAAGGTAATGCTCAACAAGTTGATCTAATTGTTGAATTTTTTCAAGCGCCGTTGCCTGGTCAATCTGCTTGTAATGATGCATGCCACCTTTTTCTTCGTCCATTTCATCAGCAAGCTTTACGACTTTTTGTAACGGACTTCTTTTCACATCCATTTCTGGTAAATAAGAATCGGTGTGAAGGAGAATGGCAACTGCTATTTGTTTAGCGTTTTGTGGATTTTCTCCGAGGCGAATCAAAAGCTTATGGGCACGTTCTGCACCCTTAATTGCGTGAATATCGTTCTCGCGGTAACGGTCGTAATCCCATTTTCCCTGACGATACCATTCATAATGTCCAATATCATGTAATAGAGCAGATTTTGTTGCCAAGTCTACACTTACATTATATTTAAAGGCAAGATGAAACGCATGATTTGCCACTTCAAGAGCGTGAGCAAAGCCTGAGCGTTTTAAATATTTTTGTGTAATAGGGTGTTTGAAAATCTCGGTTAACGTGACGTCTCTCATTTATCTCCCTCCTAAAAAAATGTATTTCTTTACAGAATAACATATATGTACAAGTAACTTCAAGAAAAATAATCTTTAGCGCGCGAACGTATATTCTTGTTGCTTTCATGCCATATTGGCATATAATTGGAATAAAACTAGAGGTGGTGTTTTTATGAAGGCATCAACAACGTTAAAGTGGATCACAGGTGGGTTAGAAGGTTTTTTGGCTATTCCTGTTATTGGTGGATTGGTAGTCATGGGAACAGGATATGCTCCTTTAGGTATTATGTTGATTTTACATATCATTACCCTTCTACTTTCGATAAAGGAAGGACAAAAGTATCACGGCAGTATTTGGGGAATAGTAACCTCCTTTTTGGCATGGGTGTTTTTACTGGGTTGGGCGCTTCATACGGTAACAGCAATCATCTTACTAATCGATGCTTTTTCTTCAGGGGGAAAAGAGAAAGAATATCAAAATTAACTGATTGTATCTAGTTAAGAAAAAATGCTTTACAATCAAGCTCCTGCTAACTATAATAAGTTATACGACTTATTTGCGATCTGATAGTTCAGTGGGAGAACACTACCTTGACAGGGTAGGGGTCGGGGGTTCGAATCCCTCTCAGATCATTGGGTGCCAAACCCTATGAAACCCTTTCGGAACAAAGGGTTTTCCAAAAAAGACCACTTCCTTGGAAGTGGTCTTTTTCTTCGTGTTTGTTATGAAAGTGGAATAATTCCAGCTATTTTGTTGCAATCCCCATAAGCGATTAGAGTCGAACCTTCCTCGTCGAATGAAAAAGTAACACAACATGTCATTGGATCATATTTAATAAATGTTAGAATGATAGGTGCCGGTGTGCTTTGTCCTCTTAAAATTGGAGTAAATCGTTGTCCAGGCTTTGCCTCTTTAAAAAAGTCACATAAGCAGCTATTACACTTACTTGGTTGTGATTTAGCCTTACTCTTCTCCATAGTTTCCCTCCAACTGGTTAGTCTAACGGAATAACAACGGCAATTTCCTCACAATTAAGGATAACAAGCTGTACTTCTCTTTCAGCTGTTAGGTAAGAAAAAGTCACGCAACAGTTGTCTTTGAAACAGACAAATGAAAGTTCGGTTGGCCTTTCAGTTTGACCTAAAGAT
Source organism: Bacillus sp. THAF10 (assembly GCF_009363695.1). Lineage (NCBI taxonomy): Bacteria > Bacillati > Bacillota > Bacilli > Caryophanales > Bacillaceae > Bacillus > Bacillus sp. THAF10. Next base: position 1,349,526 of record NZ_CP045403.1, read on the forward strand.
AATGGTTCATTACTTCCGTCTAATATCAATAAGAATGATATTCCTTTTTTTGCATCTTTAAAATAATGACAAGCACAGCTTTTACAAGTTTCCATACCTTCCCTCATTTCCTTAAGCGTTATACTACATGTATGATACGGTACTTGATATGAGAACAAATTATTAGAAAAGTTTTTCATTTGGAAAAAAGGGATTTGAAAAACTATAACGAAATAAGAATATTAACTATTTCTAAAAGGGGATAAAAAATGAGTGTACAAGCAGCATTTGAAGAGTTAATTGAGAAAATGAATGGGAATCCTGAAGGTATCCAGAGGTTGAACGCAATCTATCAATTCAATTTAAGTGATGAAAAGATTTATCAAATTCAATTCCAAAATGGCCAGGTTGCGATGCAACTTGGCGAAGTGGCCCAGCCAGATTGCACACTACAATTATCGGACGAAAATATTTTAAAAATGATCGCTGGAAATTTTAACACAACAATGGCTTTTATGACAGGAAAGTTAAAAGTTACGGGAGACATAGGATTGGCATTAAAGCTTCAATCTGCACTTGAAAAGTATCAATAGAGTTAATAGACAGGCGCTCCATGCGTCTGTCTATTTTTTTATTTTGTTATATTCGTACAAGCAAAATCTATCATTTTGCATAAAATTTACTAGAAACAATAGAGGAGGTGAATCTCATGGGTGTCGTTTATGTTGAGTGTAAAAAGAAATGCAAATGCTATTGTTGCTGTCATTGTCATTTCCATTCTTGTTTCAGAGATGAGGAAGACGATTCTTTTGTAGCTCCAAGGGTATTTAGAGAGGAGCGTTCTAGTAACTGTGGCTGTGGTTTTTATGATGATGAAGATGATGACTAAACTTGAAAAAGATGGACAGGTGACTTCGCCTGTCTTTTATACTATTTCAGTTAAACCTCAAAATAAAGATGAGCATGCAGCTGACAGCCTGGATTAAAGGCTTCCTTGCAAAAAGGGCATACTGAATCACATTCCTTGTATTCTTCTATGCTCATTTCTGTCTTACAGCATCCACAGAGAATCGCTTTACGATGAAACTCTTGTTTTGGCCAAACAGTAGTAAGATGATCAGCATGCTCATCATGACATTGATAACACGGATAATATTCCCCACAGCAATAAAATTTAATTGCAATGATATCCTTTTTGGAATGATAATGTGTACAGCGCGTTTCGTGATCGATGGTAGAGCCGAAAACTTTAATGGACATCGTTAAACCTCCGTTAATTGTAGGGCTGCCAGACAATCTCTCCTGATTTTGTCTCTTTGTCCAACTCTACATCAAAATCGTGTTTTTTATAGAAATGAACCAGTCGTTCAAGGTGATCCCAGTCTCTCTTAGCAATATCTCCTGTAATGGTATGAACGTTTTGATCTTTGGCTACTTCTTTTAAATAGTCCATACAAATGGAGCCATAGCCTTTGTTTTCTGGGCCTTTAATATCTCCGATGAAAAGAGTACCGTTATCTTTATATGTTGCTTGGATAGAGAAGTCCCAATGGCCGCGATAGGCTGATTCGCAGTCATTAAGCATTATTTTACAGGTGTGCGGGTCATCGTTCGTATATACTACCACCCAGTTTTCTTCTTTTGTTTGGTCAATGCCAATAACCTGCCATTTTTTTGCGATTTCTTTCATGTTTTCTTTCATCCGAAACATTTGAAATTCTAATTGATCTAACTCCTCTTTCAACTCTTCTTTATCTTTTGTCTCTTCTTTTGCTAAAAGTAAGCTTGTGAAAGACATCTAATCCCCCCTTGTAATACAAACACAGCATTATATTATACACGAATTTTACTAATGCTTCAAATGAAAAAGGAGCCAGGTTATCTAAAAGATAAGCCTGACTCCTTATGTTTAGTGGCGCTAACTTAAGCGCTAATTAGTAACTTGCTTCTTCACAAGTATGCTATTTCAAAAGGTTATTTTGAATATCTGATTAATCATGATTTAATCAATAGTATATAGTGATTAAAAGAATTTAAATTCGTTTGCCGCGGTTAAAATTCCATGGTAGTTTTCTTACTTAAACAACGTAAGCCCTACCTCTCATACGTCCTTACGGCTCCTAGACCGTGCCAGATCGATTAAGCTATCTGAGAAAAACTATATGGAACGCCAGTGCATCCTTGTGAATAATTCGTAAAGCATAAGAATGTCATAACGTTCTTCCTTTCTGTATCAAGTTACTAATAATTTTTGGGTGTTTGCCCAAAACTCTATTATACACTTTAAGTTGCAAATGTCAATATGTTAAATAAGACGGTTATTATTATCAATTACTTCTTCACTAAGAAGCTGTCGCCATTCTTTTAGTTCACTTTGCACTGTATGATAAGATGCATCTTCAGACATACAGACTAAATGAATCATTTTATCCTTTTTCTGGTAGTTGTAAAATACTTTAAACAAAGATGTAGGAGACTCTATTGTTTTTAAATTGACCTCCATTGTACCTATAGACGTTGTTTGAAGAATTTGCTTGAATTTACGTTTGCTCTCAAGGTCCACAAGGTCTAAGAAGTTAATTACCGGGTGAAAGATATGAGTGACTGGCTGGGACACATCCACAATTTTAAAGTCATCAGTAAGCTTTAAATAGGGAACCGGAATTCGGTACATTACATCATCACTCCTCTGTTCCATTCTTTCATTTGGCTCTGATAGCTTAAAAGCCATTGATAAAGGTAATCAAGATCTTTTGCTAACAAAGTGTCTGGTAAACAGCACGACAAAAAGGCTGACTCATCGTGCAAACGGCTGCCAACAATAAACGTGGTGGAAGGACTAATTTCTTTTAATGTATGTAAGGTTTCTTTTAGTTTTGGCAGATAATGTCTTATTGATACTGACAAGCAAACTACATCTGGTTTCCATGTTTGCAGACTGTATTTAGCGTATTCAAGTGGTAAATTATCTCCAAGGTCATACACATCCCACCCGAACTCTTTAAACAGGGAAGAAGCCATCTTTAACCCAAGATTGTGTTCCTCGCCCTCAATACAAAATAGTAATACGCGAGGGAAAGTATCTTTATCCGATGATTGTTTTTTTAAATTTGATTGAGCATACATTGCTAAAAGATATTCACACGTGGCGCTTGCAAGGTGTTCTTCAGCAACATTAATTTTGTTTTCCTGCCATAGCTCTCCAACATGATACATGGCATCACGTATGAGAGAGTCGTAAATAAATGCACTATGATGACCGCAATTTATTGCTTCATTAAGTAAATCCCATCCTTTTTGAATATCTTTTTTTAGTAGATATTCTGATAGTTTTATGGAAGTGTCCAACATGTGAGCCCTCCTTACGAAGCATTAATATTTGAAATCCATTATACTATATACAGGCTGAAATCATATAGAGGTATTCTGAAATGTCCGAATGCAAAGATAATAGCCATGTTTTATGGCGTGAAAATCCCTTGACAAAGTCTATACTTGTGCAGGATTTTCCATTATGCTAAGAGTGATGTCATAAATTTTAACAGGAAGGAAGTGTATGAATGAATTATCAGCCAAATGTGGAGGAAACCATTAAACTTATAAAAGAGCTTGTGACCATACCAAGTCCATCAGGAAATACCGAAAAAGTTATTTCACATGTGGAGGAGTTTCTTCGAGCAAACGATGTGAAGATCGCACGTAACAGAAAAGGTGGATTAATTGCGACCATTGAAGGAGCAAATCACCAAGAGCATCGAATGCTAACAGCACATGTGGATACATTAGGTGCGATGGTGAAAGAGATTAAACCAAATGGCAGATTAAAGCTAACAACTATCGGTGGGTTTAGGTGGAATTCTGTGGAAGGCGAATATTGTGAAATAGAAACAGCGTCCGGAAAAACGTACACAGGGACAATTTTAATGCGCCAAACATCGGTTCATGTCTATAAAAACGCTGGAGATGCTCCCCGAAACGATGAAAACATAGAAGTTCGCATTGATGAAAGAGTCTCGAATGAAAAAGATGTTCGTGAGCTCGGAATCGAAGTAGGCGATTTCGTTTCCTTCGATCCACGTGTGCAAGTGACAGAGAGCGGCTACATAAAATCAAGGCATTTAGACGACAAAGCAAGTGTTGCCATTTTGTTAAAGCTAATAAAGCATATTAAAACCCAGAGAGTGAAGCTTCCATATACCACTCATTTTTTAATATCCAATAATGAAGAAATTGGGTATGGTGGGAATTCCAATATTACTCCTGAAACAGTAGAATATTTGGCTGTTGATATGGGGGCACTTGGAGATGGTCAATCATCTGATGAATATACCGTTTCCATTTGTGTAAAAGATTCTAGTGGACCTTATCATTATGGATTACGTAAGCATTTAGTATCTTTGGCAGAAAAAAACGAAATAGAATATAAACTTGATATCTATCCCTTCTATGGATCAGACGCTTCAGCTGCGATTCGGTCCGGCCACGATATTATTCACGGGTTGATTGGGCCCGGAATTGAATCATCCCATGCCTTCGAGCGAACCCATACAAGCTCTATTGAAAATACGGAAAAGCTGATTTATCATTATTTGCTATCTGATATGCTGAAATATTAAAAGAAATTGCCCACGTCTTGGAAAAAGATTGTGGGCAATTTTTATGTTTATGAAGTTATCTTTTCAATAGAAAGATTAGCCCCATCGGTTTTAAGAGTTACACATTTCCCGACCTCTAGACAAAACTCATCAATACTACCTATCGGAAGTTCCAACACAGAATAACTATTTTTTACAATAGGTGACACCCGCCATGGTTTAAAGTGTCTTATACATAGAACGATACAATTATTTTTATCAAGAAAAACGACATCGATAGGAAAACGCATGAAAAACATATGAATACTATTGCAGGGAGTAATCAGCAACCCCTCATCAAGCAAGTCCTTTTTAAACATTAATCCCATTAGCCTGCTAAATATCGTATCTGCTGATTTAAGTATTATTTTTTTTTCAATAAACATGCTAAACCCTCCATATAAATGGTTCCTTTTTGTTCATTATAAAGAAAAACTCATTCGTTTTAAAAAACAAAATAGTTAGATATTAGAAGAAAACAAGAATAAAAGTTAGAAAATTACAAGAATTTGGCTGAAAACAACAAAATTCAGAAGTTTTCTTTTTAGGTAGTTCGTTATATTATCAAACTAAGTTCTAAATAAAGAACAAAATGACTGGAGGAAATTGTCGATGAAGGATGTAATGATTCGCTTGTTTAAAGAAGAAGATGGGCAAGGTTTATCAGAATATGGATTGCTTGTTGGTTTAATTGCATTAGCAGTAATAAGTGCAGTTGCGACAGTTGGAGACGCACTAAATGATGTATTTAAGGATATTTCAGATCAGCTCTGGGGGAAAAAGAAATAACATTAACAGCTCTGCTTCAACAAAAAGCAGAGCTATTTTTTAATAGTGAAGGAGGCAAAGCATGCTCATCACCATAGTATTATTTTTCGTATTAGGTATTTCTGTTCTGACAGATTTGCAAAACAGAAAAATCTTAAATGCTGTGACAATCCCAGCGATACTATTTGGTTTAGCATACAATACGTATCTTTCAGGCATCGATGGATTACTTTTTAGTGCTATAGGCCTGTTTATAGGTTTTTTTCTTCTGTTTATTCCATTTGCATTTGGAGGAATGGGGGCAGGGGATGTGAAGCTGCTGGCTTCGATAGGTGCGATGATTGGTGGAGAACTAGTATTTCAGTCCTTTCTATATACAGCGATAATCGGAGGAGTGTTTGCCATCATTCTTCTTTTGAAAAATAAGAACATATTGTTCTTTATAAGAAACATAATGTTTCGTTTCTTTTACAAGCAGCCTGCTTTGGAAGGGGAAAAAGTTTTGGCTAAACATTCCATTCCATATGGAGTGCCAATTGCTTTAGGAGTTTTAAGTCTTTATTGTTTTGGAGGACTTATATGAAATCTCAAAAAGGTCAATCGCTAGTAGAATTTGCACTTATTCTTCCTTTAATCTTGTTTCTATTATTTGGGATGTTTGACATGGGGAGGGTTCTTTTTGCAGCAATCGCACTTGAGCATGCCGCTAGAGAGGGTGCTAGAGTGGCCAGTGTTGGAAAATCAAATTCTGAGGTCATCACTTCCATTAATAATGCAACAACAGGTCTGGATTCCAATTCAGTTAGCATTTCTATATCCTCTACTGCAAGAATTCCTGGGGAAAATATTGAAATTGAGATTAGTTACCCAGTCAACATGGTAAATCCCGTTTGGAGATCCTTTCAAGAGACATTTGTTCTCTCTTCTAAGTCTGTCATGAGGGTGGAGTAATATGTGGAGAAAAATGATAAAAAACGACGATGGAAATGCTTTAGTGTTGATGGCATTTATTCTTTCACTATTGGTAGGTTTATGTGGTGTCGTCATTGATGGGGGCAGACTATACCATCAAAAGGGTGAGCTTCAAAAAGCAATCGACGCAGCTGCTCTAGCTGGTGCACAACAGCTTGGGAAAGGGCAAACGGAAATAAAGAACACTGCAATTGAAATGGCAGCTAAAAATGGAATAACAGTAGCAGCCAGTGAGATTACAGTCACATCTTGGTATGTAGCAATATACAAAACAGTTCCGAAAGAGATGACCTTTGCAAAAGTATTTGGATTTTCTTCTGTAGATGTGTTTGCTAAAACGAAAGCATATAAGGACAGTTCAAAAGGACTTGCAAAACATTCTCAAGTTTTGCCGGTGGGAATTCCAGCAACGAAAGCAGTTCCAAATAAGCTACATACTTTGCATTTTACACCAGCTAGTGGAAGTGAAGGACCTCAGCAAGGGAATTTTGGATTTCTTGCAATTGGGGGACGCGGGGCCGATGTGTTAGAGGAGAATATTGTAAACGGGATTGAAGGAGAAGTGAATACCATAGTAACTACAGAGCCAGGCCTAAAATGGGGGAAGGTTCGTAGTGGTTTTCAGACAAGAATAGCAAATGATCAAGGAAAAGCCCATTGTCAGTCCCATTCCACAGCAACAAAAGATTGTTCAAGGGTAGCTATCGTTCCTGTGGTAGAATCTTACGGCGTTGCAAATGGTAGAAGCCAAGTGAAAATTATTGGTTTTGCTGCATATTGGATAGCTGAGGTCGAACCGAATGGAGCAGAGAAAAGTGTAAAGGGTTATTTTGTGAATATGGTGACTTCTGGAGTGTTTCGTCATGAGGTAAAAAATTATGGGATAAGTAGAATAAAACTCTACTATTAAATAGGAGGAAAACATAAATGACATTGAAAAAGGTTTGGTTATTATCCATCACATTTGGGATAGTAAGTACAGTTTGCTTCTCCCTCTTTTATATACCTAGTGGAAAAGAGAAGCATCCCTCACCTTCAGAGGTCGTTCTTGCAGCTGAAGAAACGGAAACAGAAGCACCTCAAGAAGTGTTAACAATCGAAAAAGGAAAAAGAGCGCTATCTATCGCTGTAAGTGATGTCCAAGGAGGATCAGGAAACCTCACATCTGGTTCCATGATTGATATTTTCGCAAATATCATTTCAATGGACAAAAACTCAGAAGAAGAAGAACCAGCTGAGTTTGGAACCTATGTTTTACAAAATATTAAAGTATTAGCAATCGGCCACAATGCAGAGGACCCAGAAACTGCTGCAAGATATCAGATGATTACTGTAGAAGTAACTCCTGAAGAAGGAGCAAAACTTGCTTTTGCATCTCAACATTCTCTCTATGCGTTACTCAGACCTGAAGGAGACGATTCTGTATTAAAGGAAAACGTATTAATTGATGAAAAACAGCTGCTTAAGATTGGAGGCCAGTAACATGTTGAAATGGTATGGTTTTTTAAATGAACATGACGAAAAAATTCAAGAGATGATCCTCTGGCTTTCTGAAGATGAAAATTATAATGGCTTAACAACCATTGATGAACTACTGAATGAAATGAATGCGCCAGACAAACGTATCATTTTTATCGATAAGTCAATCTCCCCAAATTTTTATTCGCTAACCATGCAGTTAAAAAAGCTACATCCAAACAACTTTGTTATTTTGGTAGGAAAGGATCTAAAAGAAGCGGATATCAGACTAGCAATGAGAGCAGGTATGATGGACTGCATCAACCTCCAGGACGATATTGAATTAATCAAAAGTTGTTTGCTTGAATCCAAAAGACATATAAATCACATTCATAAGCAGGATACTTTCGTTCCAAGTTTTACACATAAGGAAGGGAAAATTATTACTGTCTCCAGCACTAAGGGAGGAGTCGGGAAAACGACGTTTGCGGTTAACCTTGCTTATTCCCTTCAGAAAGAGGAGCAATCGGTAGTCATCGTTGACCTTCATTTACAATTTGGTGATGTTAGCATGTTTTGCGATGTAAAGCCCAAAAAAACGATTTATGAGTGGGTGAAAGAAGATTTTGACCGAAAAAATAGAAATGTGCAAGCATATTTAACAAAAACGTATGTAGAAAATGTCTCCATCATTGCCGCTCCATTACGCCCTGAGTTCTCTGAAATTATCACAACGGAACATATAAGAGAGCTGTTCTTAGAATTAAAAAGATGGTATGACATTATCTTAGTGGATACACACTCTCATGTTGATGACCTCTTCCTTGAAACGTTGGAACTCTCGGATGAAATTTATGTCTTAAGCACAGGAAATCTCCCGGCTATTAGAAACACCAAGCTTTTTATTGATACGTTGCATTCTTTACAGTTGAAGGCGACTCCCCTAATTGTCCTGAATGATGTAAAAAAAGATGATCCATTAAAAGAAGAGAATGTGAAAAAAATTCTTGGATTGAATAAGCTTGCTGTTCTTCCTTCTGATGAAAAAATCGTAAAAAAATCCATTGCTTCAGGAGTTCCTTTTGTAGCCGATAGTCCGAAAAGTGCACTGTCAAAAATGTACTTAAAAATAGCTGAAGCATGTATCCAAAAGCATGCGTCATATAAGGCTGAACCTGTGGCAAGTGCTGGGAGGAGTAAATAATGTCTTTACTTAGAAGACTGAATGGAGAAAAAAACGAGATGGTTTTAGAACCAAAGGAGTTTCGCCATTCAAGTAAAAATAATAAATTAGTCTATCCATTACAATTTAAAGAAATAGAGACACTCCTGCACAATTATTTAGTAGAAGAACTAAAACGATTATCAGTGGAGGATGGAGAAGTAGAGGATAAAGTTGCAGAGCTGAGCGATGATTTCTTCCTTAGTAGAGATGATGTATTAAACTATGAGGAAAAACAGGTGATTATCCAAAATGTCATCTATGAATTAACTGGATATGGACCTATAACTCCGCTATTAAAGGATCAAGAAGTAACGGAGGTGATGGTGAATGGACCAGATAAAATTTATATTGAGAAATATGGCAAGATAATAAAAACTCCTTTTTCGTTTCGAGACAATGCACATGTTTTAAAGATTATTGAACGTATCGTAGCGCCAATCGGAAGAAGAATCGATGAAAGCCTTCCTATGGTTGACGCCCGCTTACCTGATGGATCACGGGTTCATGCCATCATTCCCCCCCTTGCCATGAACGGACCCACCTTAACCATTCGGAAATTTCCTGATAATCCATTAACCATAAAAAATCTCTTAAGAAACGAAGCGCTATCGTATGATATGGCAAGTTTCCTCAAGGCATGTGTGGAAGCAAAATTAAATATGATGGTAAGCGGTGGTACTGGATCTGGAAAGACCACGTGTCTTAATGTGTTGTCTTCGTTCATATCTGAAGATGAGCGAATTGTTACCATTGAAGACTCAGCCGAACTTAGGCTTTCTCAAGAGCATGTTGTTACCTTGGAAGCTAGATTAGCTAATGTGGAGGGAAAGGGCGAAGTGACAATAAGAGATCTCGTGAAAAACGCCCTTCGGATGAGACCTGACAGAATCATTGTTGGAGAGGTTCGTAGCGCAGAAGCTCTTGATATGCTTCAAGCGATGAATACCGGCCATGATGGAAGCTTAGGGACGGGTCATGCTAACTCTCCAAGAGATCTTTTATCAAGAATTGAAGTAATGGTGATGATGGCTGGTTTTGATCTTCCTGTCCGAGCGATTAGAGAACAAATTGCTGGTGCTCTGGATTTAATTATCCATCAGGTAAGGTTAAAGGACGGAACTAGGAAGATTACACATATTACGGAAGTATTAGGGGTCATAAACGACACTATTGTGCTGCAAGACTTGTTTACTTTTGAAGAACAAGGGAAGAGTGACACTGGTAAAGTGAATGGGAAGTTTGTTAAAACAGGTATCCGACCGAGCTTCTTTGAAAAGTTTGAAGCCCAAGGAATAAAAATTCAACCTTCATGGTTCACAGAGGAGGGATAGTTAATGGAGACGATTGTAATATTATTTCTTTCCATTGTATTCTTTTTTGTCCTCTTCCTGTTATTGATGATGATCAAAAATAAACAACCAAGAGAAATAGCAAGGCTGTATAAATATTTGTCATTATCGAATTCATCTATACCTTCAGAGATAAATGGAAAGAAAAAAGTAAAAAGAAAGAATAAAGCAATTATCGGTATGAGCAAATCCCTCGAAAGAAACTTTAAGCTTTCAAACTTAAGACAACAGCTTTTGTTCGCTGGATACAGTGTTGGCCCAGGGGAATTTCTTGTGAGAACCATTTTGTTGGCAGCATTGATTAGCTGTGTATTGTTTCTGATTTTTTCTTCCGCTTTAATTGGTGTCCTCTGCTTTATCATTGGATTGATTGTCCCATATATTTTAATGAAGAGAGCAATCATTTCAAGAAATAAACTGGCAAGCCTACAGTTGATTCAGGCATTAGGAATTATGGCAAACTCCCTTCGTGCTGGGTACAGTTTTTTGCAAGTAATTAAATTAATTTCGGAAGAGTCACCAAAGCCACTCGGAAAAGAGTTTGGGAAAGTAATCCAAAATGTTAATCTAGGGTTATCTCTAGAGGAATCATTTGCTCAATTAAAATCAACTTTTAATAATCCCGATCTCGAAATGGTGTTAACTTCTATCTTAATACAACGGGAAAGCGGTGGAGACCTTTCAAAGTTATTAGAGAGCATACAGGAAACAATGATTGGGAGATTGAGGGTAAAAGATGAGGTGAAAACCCTCACAGCACAAGGAAGGCTTTCTATGTATGTTATTATTTGCATTCCTGCTGCAATAGGAGTATATCTCCAACTCGTAAATCCTGATTATTTTCAAATGATGTTCCAACATCCCCTAGGCTGGATGATGCTCTCCATGGCATTTATCGGCGTGTTTCTAGGATGGATTATCATAAACAAAATTGTGAGCATTGAGGTGTAAACATGGGAAACCTATTGTTGGTTGCATTAACGTTTATGACGATGACTTTACTAGCCCTGGCTATTTCCATGACCATTTTCCGCTCTTCCCTTGCGATGGAAAGAAGAGTCCAAACCTTTCTTCCACTGTCTAATTTACAGCTGAAAAATGGTGGTAAAAAAGAAGGAGATTTATTTGTTATTCTAAAGAATCGCGCAAGATTATGGATTAAGAAGGCAATGAAGGAATCAACTAAGATTAATCTTGAAAAAAGGCTGGAAGAAGCGGGAAGGCCAAACGGCTGGAGTCCTGCAGATTTTATGCTTATTCAATTCACATTTAGCACATCGCTATTTTTTCTATCGTTATTTCTTTTTGTACCAGGAGCAGAATCATTTAGTTCTGTCCTTTTCCTGTCGATAGTATTATGTTTATTTGGTCTGTTCATTCCAAACTTTATGTTAAGTGTAAAAATCAAAAAACGAATGAAACAAATTGATCGAATGATGCCAGACTTCTTTGATCTCCTAAATTTATCAATGGAAGCTGGAATGGGATTGGATGCATCCTTTCAGAAGGTTTCCAAAACCTTGGCTGGTCCACTTTCAGATGAGTTTATGAAGATGATGGAAGATATGAGCCTTGGTAAATCAAGAAAAGAGGCGTATATGTTACTTCGGGAACGAGTGAAGATTCCTGTCTTTCAACAAGCCATCACTTCATTAATACAGGCCGATCAATTGGGGATGGGTCTATCCAAAACGGTTAGTATTCTTACAACAAGAATAAGGGAACAAAGGGTGTTTAATGCACGTGAACAAGCGATGAAAGCACCGGTTAAGATGGTCTTTCCTTTAATCTTTCTTATTTTCCCAGCCATCTTTATTGTTTTACTCGGCCCGATGGTAATTTATTTAATTCAAAGGGGTTTATAAGCTGATAAGTTGAGGCTGAAACAAAACTTAAAAACACGAACTAAAAGACGAACAATATTAATGCCGGCATTAAATACCGCTATTGATTTCCGTGCAAGACTTCGCTTTCCGCGGGTGACCCGTGAGCCTCCTCTGCTTCGCCTGCGGGGTCTCACTTTGGCCACTTCTTCCGCAGGAGTCTACGTCTTGCACTCCAATCAACCGCTGGTGTCATCTAAGAAGTAAAAGTATATTTTAATACTAAAAAAACCGAACTGATTTGGTCAAATACTCCAATCAGTTCGGTTTTTACTTGTGCTAAAACACTTTTGTCCCAGCCTCTTTATTTAAGTAAAATACTCAATGCGTGCCTGAGGAAAATAGGAATGAATATAGTCAGAAAGTGTATCCTTTATTTCTGTGGCTTCATCCTTTGTATACACATACTTTCCTATTCCGTAACGACCCCATTTGTATTGTCTTTTTGCTTCATCTAATTCAAGCTTAGTCATCGGATAATTTTGCTGAATCACTCGTTTAGCAGGTTTAGTGAAACGATGCTGTATTAACTCAAACGTCAAATCCTCTGTTGCTTTGGCTGGAAGCTTGTCATAAAGCTTTTGGAACAAGGTTTTGTATCCTTCCTCCCACCCCTCATGTAAATAAATGGGTGCTACAATAAATCCAAGCGGATAGTCAGCATCTGCTACCTTTTTGGCTGCTTCAATTCGCAAATCTAGAGAAGATGTTCCAGGCTCAAAATTCTTTATTACGTAGTCGGCATTTACACTAAACCTAAATCTTGTTTTGCCCTGATGATCAGCATCTAACAAATGATCAACATGATGAAATTTCGTTACAAATCTCAATAAACCGTGCTCAGATTTGCCAAAATACTCAATTGCCTTTTTTAGGGAATGAGTGAGATGATCAATACCGACAATATCAGACGTACACGAAGCTTCAAATCTGGTAATTTCCGGTGCCCTTTCGGCCATGTATTTTTCGGCCGCATCAAAAATTTCATCTAAATTAACATAGGTACGAATATAAGGTTTACTCCCCATCGTTGTTTGCAGATAGCAATAGTGACAGTGCCCCATGCACCCGGTTGCAAAAGGGATCGCATATTCAGCAGAAGGCTTGGAGGAATCAAACTTCAATGTTTTTCTTACTCCAACCACGAGGGTTGATTTAGCGGTTCGGTACTTTTGAAAGTCATTATCTCCAGGTAAATTTCGTATTTGATTGTGCGAGGTTGTTTCGCGAATTTCTAGCCCCATTCCTTCGAATTTCTTCTTCAATTCCCGTCCAAGTGGATACTCTAGTGCGCGAGGCTCAATAAATACTAGCTGAGGAACAAAAGGTTTCATCAAATTCTCCTCTCTTAATCATAAGTTGGACCGAAATAATCGTTATACAATGCTTCGGCTTCGTCTAATGAGGTGAAAAATACAAACTCATCTGATAATGGATAGTAGGTATCATAAAGAAACATCGCTAATTTTCCTCCATCATAAGGATTTGAGACAATACTAGCTTGTTGAATGGTAGCCACATTTTGCGTATGTGGGTTTCGGTAAAATAAATAAATCGTATCTCCTTCTTGTAATGAAGAAGCATTCCCTTCAGGATATATGTCCACTACGTTCACCTACTTTTCTTTATTCCATACTAGTTTTAAGTACATAGTAAAAATTATCCGTGAGAAATTATGGAGAGTTCGAAAGTTTTGCTTTTATCATTTAGTGGAATGAAATGGGTAGGTGGTGAATGGACATGAAAACGAATGTATTAGTCATCGGAGGTGGAGTTGGGGGACTTGCGGTCGCGCTAAAACTGGCAAAATGCGGAGTTGGAGTGACTGTTGTTGAGCAAGTAAAAGGGAGCCCACATATGTACAAAGGAGAACTTGTACAGCCAAAAACAATCGCGATTTTTAAAAGAATGGATATACTTGATAAAATCCTTGAAAATGGACACAAAATAAATAAAATTGATTTAGTCGAAAAAGATAAAACCCAAAAAAACATCCCTTCCATGAGCTACAACATCCTACCAGAACCATATAACTATGCCCTGATGATACCTCATGAAACGTTAAAAAAAATTATGTTACAGGAAGCTTTAAAGTATCCGTCTTTTAAATACATTCAACCTGCTCGATTCATTGGCTTTGAAGATAAAAAAGCGGTAGTAAAGATTAATAAAGAAGAAACACACATACAAGCGGATTATTTCATTGGCGCAGAAGGACGGAAATCGAAAGTCAGAGAATCTCTGGATATTTCTATGAAAGAAAAGAAATATGATCACCATTTTCTCACGGTAACTTTTCCAAGACCTGATCATTTATTAGAGGGTAAAATCATCTCTACCGATGACACCTTTCTTGGACTATTTCCGCTACCTAATAAATTGGTTAGAACGGTTTATCTTATCCCAAAAGGGTCATATAAGAAGATGGTGCAGGAAGGGATTGACTCATTTTATAGAAGGTACTTGGAATTATGTCCAGAGCTTGATGGATATGTTCAACAGGTGGATTCATGGAAGAAGATTCAACTAATGATCCCCGTTCATTATCATACAGCTAGTTATTTTAAGGGAAATGTCGCATTGCTCGGAGATGCGGCTCACAGTGTTCATCCTATGGCGGGAGAAGGTATGAATCTTGCTATTCAGGATGGAGATGTTTTAGGAGAACTACTATGTTGGATGTATGACCAGAGCAATCTTGATTCCTCACATTTAACCTATTATGAAATGGTTAGAAAACCGCGTGTTAAATATGTGCTTAAACTAAGTCATCTCTCGGCTCTTGCCTATTCTAAACCTTTAAAAAACTTTGTTTCTTGGAGAAGCAAAGTGTTGCATCAACTAACAAATGATCCTATTCTTCACAGAAAGCATATGCTTAATATTTCAGGACTTGGAATCTGGAAGGAATCGATTGTTGATAGAGCCATCCAATCTGGTGTTGTTCCAAAAAGGAAAAAAAGCAAAGGTGACGGTTTAGATATTGACCATCTATATACAGAAAAAGATGATTATCCATGGAGAACAGAAGGAGGAACAGGTAGATGATTGGTGAATACTTAAGGCTTTTTAAAGCAAGGGGATATATGAAAAGAAATCTTCCTTTTTTATATAGCTGGCATGCTTATGTGGGGTATGAGTTAGACCTGTATGAAGCATTTAAAAAACCTAAAACTGTCACAGAGGTTGCAAAAGAAAAAGAGCTCCAAGAAGAGTTGCTCAAAAGGTGGGTGGAAGTTGGGGGTGTGATTGGATATTTAAAAGAAAAATCAAAGCAACGGTATCAGACGGTAAAAAAATTTATGGTACCCTCCAGTAAACAAAATCCTAGGTCTACAGGAATACTGTTAAAAGAAATGATGGAATTACATATTCCAACATTGATAAAATATCCGAAAATGATGACTACCGATAAAAAAGAAGTCTTTAATCAAAAGGAACATGGAATGGTGGTTGCTCAGACTTCTTCGTTATTAGAGAAGCTGGCTATACCAAGGGTGATGAAAGTGATGAAACAAACTAAGCCGAAAACAGTAATCGACGTTGGATGTGGCAGCGGTGGATATTTGCTACAGCTTTCACAGAAATTCCCGAAAATGAAAATGATGGGTATAGAATTGAATGAAGAAGTCGCAAAAGAAGCAATGAAGAATTGCAAAAACCAAGATCAAATTGAAATAATTTGTGCAGATGTTCATCGTTGGTCACCATCGCAAAAAATCGATTTTGTGATGCTTAATAATATTCTTCATTATATCTCTCCAGATGATAGAGAAGACCTTTTCAAAAAAATAAGTGAATGGATTCCAAATAATGGGGTGCTTTCTGTAGTCACTCCCATTCATCACTCTAAGCACGGTGGACAATTCTCCAGTGTTTTTAATAGTTTTTTTACTGCTTTTGAGAACCTCTTCCCATTGCCATCAGAAAATGAATTAGCTTTACTTGCTAAGGCAGCAAACCTAAAGCTCGAAAAAATTCAACCTGTCATAAAAGAAGGTGGCTGGTATCAAATTACTTTTAGAAAATAGAAGGAAAGCTAAACTTGAAATTTGTTCAAGTTTAGCTTTTTTTGGTTAGAAAATCCTTTGTTAGAATAGTTTTCCTTAACCTTCTATATTAAGGAAAACCCGTAACAGTACTTTAATCTAGCCGTTATCTCTGTAACGAAAATGTTATTCTACTGTTCTTTGAATCTAGTTCAAACATGTTATGATGATAGTCAGTGAGTCAAATACATAGGCAATGCTATAGGAGGTAGTTACTATGAAAAAGACCATGGTTTCCTTGGTTACAGCAGCGGCCCTTGCAGGTACTTTTAGCTTAGGTTCCAATGCCTCTGCTGCAGAAGTAACAGTAAAGAAAGGCGACACGCTTTGGGATATCGCCAAAGCAAACAATATAACAGTGGATGAGATAAAAGAGTGGAACGGATTATCTAATAACGTTATTCACCCTCAAGATCAGTTGAAAGTTGCCCTTTCTGAACGCTACAAAATTGAAAAAGGTGATACACTATGGGGAATTTCACAAAACTATGATGGTGTAAACTTTCAAAAACTTGCTGAGTGGAATGAGATTCCAAATCCAGATTTAATTTATGCTGGAGATGAAATTGTTATCTATACTGCTGGAAACGCAGATGCAGTAGAAACTCCTGTTAAAGAAGAAGCGCCAGCAGAAGAAGCACCAGCTGAGGAAAAACCAGCAGAAGAGGCTCCAGTAGAGGAGGAGCCAGCTGAGGAAGCGCCAGCAGAAGAAGCGTCAGCAGAAGAAGCACCAGCTGAGGAAGCGCCAGCAGAAGAAAAGCCAGCTGAGGAAGCACCAGCAGAAGAGGAAGACAATGCTGGAGAGCCGGAAGTAGCGCAAGAGCTGACAATGTCTGCAACTGCGTATACAGCAACTTGTGAAGGGTGCTCAGGTATTACATCTACTGGAATTAACTTATTAGAAAATCCTGATATGAAAGTAATTTCTGTAGACCCAGATGTTATCCCATTAGGCTCTAAAGTATGGGTAGAAGGCTACGGTGAAGCAATTGCCGGAGATACTGGTGGAGCTATCAAAGGTAACAGAATTGATATCTTTATTCCAGACAAGCAAGATGCAATCGATTTTGGAGTGCAAGAAGTACAAGTGAAAGTTTATAAATAATACGAATGAATGTAGGAGACCACTCGCTTTGGGTGGTCTCTTATATTTGTGGCAAAAGGTTTATGAGTAAGAGAACGTGGAATACAGGAAAAGAGGGAACTGGACAAACTAAAATGGGAGATTTCAATGGATAAAAGACATGTGATGATAAAATACAAGCCTATCCTTTTACCGAGCTTTCTTGTTTTATTGGGACTATGTTTTATGTTTACGGCAGGAGGGCTGTTTGCAGAACTTGCAGAGGATGTGCTGGAAAAAGAAAAGTTCCTCCTGGACGAAATAACCATCCATTATTTTGAAACAATCGAGAATAACACTCTAACATCGTTATTTACCATCATTACTGAGTTAGGTTCTATTTGGGTTATCAGCACTCTTACTATTGTGGTAGCCTTGTTTCTTTGGTTAAAAAAACATGATCGTATTCATGCGCTGTTTATCGTCATTGCCTCAGCTGGGGGTGGACTTTTTGTCGTAGTTTTAAAATATTTCTTTCAGCGCGAGCGGCCTACCATTGCAATGGAATACGATGGGAGCGGCTATAGCTTTCCAAGTGGACATGCATTAGGAAGCTTTATTCTGTATGGATTTATTGTTTATTTACTTGCTAAAGAGCAGAAACAATGGAAGTTGCGACTCCTTTTCATTGTGTTACTTTCCCTATTAATTTTAAGTATTGGCCTCAGTAGAGTGTATCTTACTGTTCATTATCCGACAGATATTTTAGCAGGCTATTCCTTAGGGTTGATTTGGTTATTGTCGTGCATTTTTGCTGCTCAGCTATGGAAGCTGCTTCGACAATAGGAAACAAAATAATAACAACAAAGAAAAATAGGACGGTAAATTTAGAGCCGTCCTATTTCATTGCGTCTTCTACCTCTTTATGAAATTTTTCTCTTAGAATTTCTCCATCCTGTGTACCGTATTCCTTTTGAAGAACGGGAATTAATCTCTCATAAAGAACGGTTTGGTGATACAAGTCTTTATCGTATTCATGGTTTAATTGTTTAACAGTTAACCCTAACGCTTCAGCATAGGCGCGCTGCTGAGGGAATTCATGTTGGTCTGGTCCATTTGAAATCCATTCATCAAGTTCCGCATCTGAAATACTAATGTTGTATTTTTCTTCAGAAACCTCCTCAAGTGCCTCGTAATAGCTTTTAGCATATTCTGCTTGCTTTGTTGCCTCTTCTTTTGTTAAATCCCGTTTATTCGTTAGTTTTTCGTCTCCAAGGGCGCGGATTACCCATTTTTCCAACCCATTATCAACATTCATGCTTTTCCCGCGCTGAACAACATCTTCAAAAATATATTTATATTCATTATAAGAAAGGTCCAACCCTTGAAACAATCCATCTAAAGGTCCGCCTTCATTACTTTCTTCTTGTTGTTGACAGCCTATTAACATAATGAAAATACAGACGATAATAATGGTATAAAGTAATTTTTTCATGAGATCACCTAATGTTTTTCTTTTATGTTACCAATTTATCAATGTATGAGCAAAAAATACGAAAACTGTTCAGGTGAAGAATGATGATAAGAGGCATCTTTTATGGGAGTGAAGCGATTTGCTAAAGGCTATCATGGCGATAATGAGTTTTTCTATAGTAGGAATTATTGGGTACCACTATGTGGATTTTGTAGATGAAGGATCTCTATTTTCCTCTACTACTCTTGCATCTGTACAGGAGATAGAGCATCTTGAGTATGAAGAATCCGTCATTTTTCAAGAAAACAAAGAAAATCAAACATTGGAAGTCTTGTCTCTCCAACACAAATATTTGAATAATGTGACTGGTTGGGGAGGAGCAGATACTGTAGACCTTCGAAACCTAAAAACTTCAGATGAATGGAAGGAATTAAAATCATCTGTCAATTGGATGAAAACAGAAGGATTTGGTCCCTCAAAAGTTCGAAATGATATGGAAAACGCAAATGCATTGATGATTCTTGTCGAGAGAGAGGATGACCGGACAGCATTGAAGTATTTACATCGCATTTTTCATGACCTGGATGTGACATTAAATGAGGTAACGGAGGATGAAGGGGAAACGAATATTTGGGGAGTAACCCAAGCACTCGGGAATAACCGAGAAATCAGAAGAATCAACAACTATTTAAAGCAAAATTTTTAGAAATAGATTACCTTGCAGAAAATTCAAATAATTTGGCGTGGATACAAGGATTTTTGACTGATTATGTAGAAGTATATTACGTAGCGAAGTGAAAGGAGAGAAGGAGGAATCCCCATCGTGAAAATCACAGAGTTTATGGGTAATAAAGTCTGTACAGTGATGATGGAGTCAGCAGGATATAAGGTGAAAATTGAGTTTATGTATACTGAATTGCATCCAGAAATTCTTGACTATAGTTTCCGAATTAGTGGTAATCCTTCCTTGCATACACGTAATAATTTAAATGAAGAAGCAGAAAAGAAAATGAATGTTTTGTTTCAGCAATTAACCCAGCATGTCAGTTAAGAGACCCTTTTTCGGGGTCTTTTTTTCTTGCACGCTGTCCTCTTTCTCAGAAAAATGAGATAATAAAGACTGTAAAGGGGGATGAAGGATGACAATAAATTTAGAGTGTATACAAAAATGGGATCGAGACGATTCCCTAAAATCTTACAGAAATGAGTTTTACATAAATGAAGGCACTATCTATATGGATGGTAACTCACTAGGTCTTTTATCTAGAAGAGCGGAACAATCCCTTCTTCAGTTTCTAGAATCATGGAAAAAACATGGTATTGATGGTTGGACCAGTGGTGAGGAGCCATGGTTCTATTTTGCTGAAAAGCTAGGAAAGTGGAGTGCACCGCTTGTTGGGGCAAAAGCGGAAGAGGTAGTTGTAACAGGTTCTACGACAACGAATCTCCATCAATTGCTAGCCACTTTTTATCAACCAGAAGGCAAAAGAACCAAGATTGTTGCAGACGAATTAAACTTTCCATCGGATATATATGCGATTCAAAGCATGTTAAAGCTTAAAGGGTTTGATCCCAAAGATCATCTAGTCAGCGTGAAGAGCCGTGACGGCTATACCATTTCTGAAGAAGACATTTTTTCAAGCTTAATGGAGGATGTTGCCCTCCTTATATTACCGACTGTTTTGTATCGTAGTGGCCAATTACTAGCAATCGAAAGAATTACAAAAGCAGCCCATGAAAAAGGGATACTCGTAGGATGGGATGGTTGTCATTCTGTTGGCGCAATCCCTCACAAATTTCATGACTGGGAAGTTGATTTTGCGTATTGGTGTAATTATAAATACCTCAATAGCGGCCCAGGTGGAGTAGGTGCATTATTTGTTCATGAAAAACATTTTGATAAATTGCCAGGTCTTACTGGTTGGTTTGGTTCAGACAAGCAAAAACAGTTTGACATGGACCACACCTTTACTAAAGCAAGTGGGAGTGGGGCATATCAAATTGGCACACCGCACATTTTTAGCATGGCCCCGTTATTAGGGTCATTAGAGATATTTGAAGAGGCGGGAATTGAAAATATCCGGAAAAAATCGTTGCATCAAACCAGTGTGTTCATGGAACTAATTCAACAAGAGTTATCAGGATACCAATTCCACATCGTAAATCCTAGAGAAGATGCTTCTCGAGGGGGACATGTAAGCCTTATGCACCCGGAAGCTGCAAGAATATGTAAAGCACTAAAGGAGCATGGTGTGGTACCTGACTATAGAAAACCTAACATCATTCGGTTAGCACCTGTTGCCCTGTATTCTACCTACGCTGATGTCTATAACACTGTACAAATATTAAAGGATATTATGACAAATAAAAAATATGAGAAATTTTCAAATGAGCGGGAAGTTGTTGCATAAGAAAGGAGCACGTGATGAAAATAATTGATATTTCGCGAACACTTGATAAGAATACGCCCACCTGGCCAGGAGACACCCCTTTTTCTTATCATGTTAAGTGGTCAAAGCAACATACAGGTTCTGTAAATGTCGGCAGTATCAATATGAGTGTCCATACTGCCACTCATGTGGATGCACCATTTCACTTTGCAGAGGATGGAGAGAAGCTGGAAGAGATCCCTTTAGAGGCCTTTGTTGGTGAAGCAGTGGTAATCGATGTGAGTAACCAGAAGGCTTTTAGTTTAGAAAATATGAAAGCTAAGCTCGCTCCTCATCAAGGGAGAAGAATTCTTTTTAAGACAAATGCTTGGGAGCATGACGATGTTTTTCCTGATACCATTCCAACGCTAGATAAAGAGGTAGTGGAATTCTTGAAAAAATTAGAAATTCCACTTATTGGTCTTGACCTGCCAAGTGTGGATGTTCTGGACAGTAAGGATTTACTCATTCACCATACCCTGCATGAAGCGAGTATATTTATTTTAGAAGGGCTCCAACTCGCACATGTAGAAGAGGGGATGTATCAATTAGTGGCACTTCCGCTTAAAATAAGTGGCTCAGATGGTAGTCCTGTTCGGGCAGTCTTGTTAAAGTAACTGCCAAAATTTGCTTTCTTTCTCTCGTTTTCATAAAATAGACCTAATCCACACAGATGAGGGATGAAAATGAAAAAGTGGCAAAAATACAGTCTTGTTACGATTGGTATCGTTTTTAGTGTTGTAGCAGTTGCTTGTTTAATTTTATGGGCAACGCCTTACAAATTAGTGAATAAGGAAAGCTTGGAATCAAATGACAAAGTTTCAGTGAGTGAAAACAGCGGCTGGATTACATTTTATCCAAAAGAGGATACAGATGAAGCCGGGGTGATTTTTTATCCCGGCGGAAGAGTGGAAGCAGCTGCATACGCACCGATAGGAATGAGGGTTGCGGAGAAAGGGGTACCATTTATCATTGCAAAAATGCCCTTACATCTTGCAGTTTTAAGCTCTAATAAAGCTGACAAGATTTTTAAACAGTTCGATGACAGAGAATGGGTCCTAGCTGGTCATTCCCTAGGCGGGGCAATGGCAGCTCGATATGTTAAGAAAAATCCTGATAAGGTTGCTGGGCTTATTTTGATGGCTGCCTATCCTTCCGAAGAGGATGATTTGAGCGATTTTAAAGGAGAGGTCCTTACTCTTGAGGGACAGCTTGATGGTGTAATTGAAAAGGAGTATCTAACCGACGCCTTTGAACGCTTGCCAGTTCAAACAAATACGATCATCA
Organism: Bacillus sp. THAF10; assembly: GCF_009363695.1. Classification (NCBI taxonomy): domain Bacteria; kingdom Bacillati; phylum Bacillota; class Bacilli; order Caryophanales; family Bacillaceae; genus Bacillus; species Bacillus sp. THAF10. The sequence continues at coordinate 1,372,096 of NZ_CP045403.1, forward strand.
TCCAAGGGGGAAATCATTCGCAATTTGGGGATTATGGCCTTCAAAAGGGAGATAATGAAGCGAAAGTTTCAAAAGAAGAGCAGTGGGATAGGATCGCAGAAATGATTGTGAGGAGCTTTTAAGGCTCCTCTTTTTCTAATTTATTATTCCGGTACCAATAATTTTCACACTAACGGATGGATTTATTTTTACAGATGGATACACTTCTCTCCACTTTATTTTTTTCCAATCTTTATAGTTGTGTACTCTTAATTCTTGCCCAATCCCTAGCACATCGCTCTCTGCATCTTGTATAAGCCTAATAACCTCTTTCGCTTTATCCTCTAGTTGCTTTGCCGCTTTTTCTTCTAACCCTTTAATTTCCTTTTTATCCACTACGCCATCCCTAGGGTATTCTACCATCGAAGTAGAAAAATGAAGCGTGATGTCTACTGTAATATCAGTTGGAGAAAGTACTGTAGTGTTAATCTCTCTTTTAACTTTATTTATTCTTAGTGCCAAATAACGGTTTCTTATGTTTTCTTCTTCTGGATGTATCAACAAATTTACCTCTGCTATTTTCCCCTTTTTGTTCATTAACATCAGTAGTGACATGGATTGTTCTTCATCTAGCTGTACCCCTGTATATGCCTTCTCTTTAAATAAACCCATGCCTAAAACTTCAATATCATTCGACTCAATTTTTTTTATAACCGGCAAGGAAAAGTCGACATCTGGATCAAACATAATAGGGCAAACCGTTTGAATGGAGTGGTTTTCCACAATCGTGTTGTTTTCAGCGGTTTGAAGAATATCTGTGATTGCTTCTGTTAAGAGCGTTTCTTTTACTGTTTTCATTTTAATAATATCCTCTGATTTTCCGTCCGTTATCATTAACATTGCTCCTAGGGGAGACTTGGGATCGCGGTACATGATATCGAGAATAGAATAAATGTCCTCTTTTGCCAAATCAGCTCCCATCATAAATGCCCTTGTTTTACTAGGTGAAAATTCACCCGGAATTCTTCTATCTAGAGATAATCTCGTATCTCTCAATGTAACGCCTTCTCCTTTAATTACTGCAATTGTTGCCTCTCCTGGTTTTCCACCGATACTAAGTTTTTTCGTTTCTCTTACGGCGATATGAGAAACAACTTCTCCATTGTTTCCTTTATCAAAGCCAATGGTAAAAACTAGTTTTAAGTCCTTTAACAGTCTTTGATCCCAGCATCCAGTCAACAAAACCACAGAAAGAATAGTCATCATGAAACAATAAAGCTTACGACGGTGAGACATTATGATCCTTCTCCTTCCTAACTAATTTTCTAATCATGCCAATAAGTAAGAGGAGTAATGGTAAACCAAAAGCAAACCAAAGGACAACATTTTGAAACACTTGTCCGATTTCGTCTACTAAAAATTGGTCACGTAAAAAGAAGCTAGATAAAAATATTGGGATAACAATGATAAACACAAATGGGGAGTGGGTATCTCGTTTAAAAAGCTCTTTAAGGCCTACACTAGCCTGAAAAAGGTAGATGATAAAAGTATTGGTCATCGGTATCACCCATATGGAAAGAAAAATCAAGTCAAGGCGCTCTAATACTTCAAAGGAGATGGCCTTTAACATATAGAGAACAGGCTCTGGAACAAGAGGCAATTCTTCTGGACTAAAATATATGAGGCTTGTAAATACAAGAAACGTATAAATAGCCATGGTGGTTAGGTTTGCTAAACTCATCGTTTTTAGTGTCTTCTTTTTGTCCGATACGCAAAAATAAATAACAAGAAGCACTTCAAAACCGGCCAAAGCAATTAAGACTTCTTTCATGCCAATAAAAATATCCAACCAACTCGTTTGCTTTATCGGGAGAATATAGTTGATATTTACGTCTTGGTAAACAGTCAGTACAAGAATAATAAAGAAGATGATAATCCCTGTAGATAGGCTGAAAAAACGGGCAATCATCAAAATATTATCAGTGGCTAAATAAACTGCAACGATAATAATGAACAAATAGATTACCCAATAAGGCGTGAGAGGTAATATCCACTTGGTTATTAATTCAGTTTGTAAAACAGCTACAAGGCTTGCTAGGGCTGTAAAATAAAGAATGTAGGCAAGGGTGAGTATATTACCAACAAACTTACCCAGTAAAGCACGTAATGTTTGAAAAAGATTTTTTTCTGGGAACATGCGCGCAAGTTTTACTATGATGAAAATCCATATTTGTAAAACAAACCCTGCAAGTATAGTGGATATCCATCCGTCTCCTTTTGCAGTAGTATGGACAGCAAAAGGTAAGGAAAGGACTCCAACTCCAATTTGTGTTTGAATTATAAGGAAAAATAGTTGTCCTTGACTGATACTTCTTTCCATTACCTTTTGCATCGTTTAGTCCCGTTATCCTTTCGTTTTTCGTCTCTTCTTTGGTTGCGTATCTCTTGGTCTGAGAGTAAATGTTGGAGCAGGTGCCCTGATTATTGTGTCTTTTAATTCATTCCATGACAAAGTACTAAGTGGCGAGAAATAAGGGGTTCCAAACGATTCCAGTTTGCACAAATGAATTAGTACATACATTAAAAAGAAGCTGATTCCAATAAAACCAAGCATTGATGCAAGCAACATGAAAGGAAAGCCGAGAAGCCTTATGGCAGATCCCATTTCCGTTATAGGAACAATAAAAGAGGAGATAGCAGTTATAGCGACAACAATAATCATTGTATTAGATACAAGATTCGCTTCTACTACGGCTGTCCCGATTACAAGACCACCAACCACACCAATCGTTTGTGAAATCCGACTTGGAAGTCTTAATGATGCCTCTCTTAATATTTCAAGCGTGATTTGCATGGCAAAAGCCTCAATTAAAGGTGGATAAGGCACATATTCAAGTGATGACTTAATGGAAAATACTATTTCTGTTGGTAAAATTTCATAGTGAAAAGATACAATTGCAATATATAGTGCTGGTAGCATGACAGTAATTAAAAAACCAAAAATACGAAGAAAACGAATGAATGATCCGAAGTAGGGCCTGTTGTTATAATCATCAGGTGATTGAAAAAAGGTAAAGAAGGTGGATGGGGCAATCAATGCACCTGGGCTACTATCAGCTATGATGGCCACTCTCCCATCCATAAGATTGGCAGCTGTTCGATCTGCACGTTCTGTGCTTAACATGGTTGGAAATATGGAAGTATTTGAACTGATAAATTCTTCTAAATGCCCAGGGGCCATCACATAGTCTATATCTATACTCAATAACTTCTCCTGGATTTTTTGTACGGTCGATGTATTAGCAATATGGTCTAAATAAATCATTGCAACTTTTGTGTTGGATTCTGTCCCTATTGTAAAGTACTTTATCTTTAGTTTAGGGTTTTGGAGCCGCTTGCGAATAAGAGAAATGTTAGTGGAAAGTGACTCAATAAAACCATCATGAGAACCACGAATTACCCCCTCAGATGCTGGTTCTTTTATGCTTCGCGATTCAAAAGCGGCAGCCTCAAACACTAAGAGTAAATCAGTTCCCCTCTTAAGTAACACACAGTTTCCGTTTAATAGGCGACTAGTAATTTCTTTCACACTATTAGATTCAGTGACGAAGGTTTCTGTCCTTTTACTTTTTTCATCAGAGCTATTCATTATGTGAAGAGGTTTAATCACGCGTTGTTCTATTGTCTTCTTATCAACAATAGATTCTATGTATACTAAGAATGCGTCTTCTCCGTTAATTGGTGTATAGTCTATGATAAAGTCCTCAGAATAAACAAATACCTCCCTAAGCTGTAAGAGATTTTCTTCTAAGCTATTTGTAAAAACTAAGGTCTCTTTATCCATGAAACATACACCTCCTCTTCTAAGCTTTATTCTCCTTTAGGTAGGTGGTAATTATTCATTTACTGGGTAATGTTTTGCCCATCAAAAGGCTCAAAAAAAAAGCACAACCCTTTTGCTAGGGTTATGCTCTCTCACGTTCTCTTGATCCACTATATTCTTTTACTTTTTCTTCATCTTTGCTATTTTCAAAATGCAATGTACGTGTTGGGAATGCCACAACGACATTTTCTTCTTCTAGTATTTCCATGATTTTGAAGTTAATATCCTCTTTCACTTGAAGATACTCGCTCCACATTACAGATTTTGTGAAGAAATATAAAAATATATCTAAGCTGCTAGCACCAAAGGTATCAAAGCGAACCATGATGGTTTCTTGGTCAATATCAACATGACTGCGGAGGAGATTTTCGATTCTGCGAACAACTCTCTCCAGGCTTGCCCTTGATGTATCATATTGCACTCCAAGTTTAAATGTGATTTGTCGTTTCCCCATTTTTGACCAGTTCGTAATCGGTTCGTTAGAAAGCGTGGAATTCGGAACGGTTACGACGGCCTGTGCGAAAGTGCGAATTTGCGTGCTTCGGAAGGTAATATCCTCAACAACCCCTTCTACACTAGGTGTTTTAATCCAATCTCCAATAGTAAATGGCTTTTCGGTAACAATAATGACTCCACCTAACAAATTCTTGATGGATTCCTGAGCAGCCAAAGCAAACGCTAAACCTCCAAGCCCCAACCCAGCAACAATTCCACCAACATCGTATTCCCACACACTAAGGATTATACTAATAGATAGTGCAAGGAGGATAAACCGCAGCACTTTAGTAACAAAAGGCATGACGATTTTGTCCACTTCTACTTCGAGACGATGTGTAAGGTTAGAAAATAAATTGGATGAATAAGGAATAAAGTTATATAAACCCCAAGAAACCAATCCAATGACAACAGAGCGCATAATTCTACCTAATGTTACAGGCTCCATTATGGAAAAAGGTGCTGCTTTTAAAGCAAAGAATAAACCTAGAATAACAAAAAACATCCGAACAGGTTTGTTAAAAGAAAGAACAATATACGTAAATAAGTCAGTCGGTGTCTTTTGAGAAATTGCCAAAATTCCTTTGAAAAAATACTTCGTAAAGAGTTTTCTCCATAACAGGAATAACAGGAGAATAACCAGTGCTCCTCCAAGGTCAATCCAAAAGCCCATGTCTGTCCAAAAATCTGCAGTAGCAAAATCCATGAACCCATTTATAATATCATTCAAAATGGAAACCTCCTATGAGCAGTGAATTCTATCATAAAAGCTCTTTTCAAAAAGATTGTTGCTTTTAACCAGAAAAGTCCGCTTTATGACTTTTTCCAATCTTAGAGCTAAGAAAAATTACCACGTGTATAAAACTTCTCCAAGAAAGAGCACGACACCAACGTTGATGACGGGTGTCTTAAAGATACGCAGTAGCAACAAACTTTGTGATAACAGCCATCATAAAACATAATATTACTATGGAATAGATAATAATTCAATGAATAACAAAGGAGGGAGAAAAATATAGTTATACATAGAAAATGAATTTCTTTAAAGAGGGGATGCGTGTGGAGAACGATAAGAACAAACATGTCATTCATACAAAGAAGGTGTTTGATAAACGACATGTGACGACAGGTATCCAAATTCAAGTACCAGTGACTGTTGAAAGAAAAATAGCAGATGTAGAGACGTATCAATATAATGCCATTGCAGCAGGTGAAAAAAGGATATATACAAGTAAAGATGAGTTAACGGAATATGGTTCTAAAGGTATTCTTAGTTCAGAGGAATATTCCTATGCAAATCTCTTTGTCAATGGTGTTTTACAACCGTGTGTCACCTATGCTCTTGAAAAAGATAAGCTAGAACTGAAAACAGAGGACGTCCCACTCCCAGGCTCTCCGATTATCATTCAATTTATTACCATTTATAACAACAAGTAAAAAAGGGTTCTCCCTTGTTGTTGGTGAAGAACCCTTATGTTACTTTATGTGGTTATCGTTGTATTCACTGATGGACTGTAGTTAGCAACTTCTAGTACGATTGGAGTATTACTTAAAATCGGATCAGACCCTGCAGGTACAGCAATATCTAAAGATCCCGTAAGTGGTGCGCCAGGAGTATAGGTTGATACAGCTTCCATTTGCAACACCCCATTAACATAGACATTAAAGTAGCTATTATTTGTCGTTAGTACTGGAAGAGCGGTAGCCGCAGCACCTGTATCATCAAAGAAATCACCTGTATCGATAGATAAGGTATTACCTGCAGTTGTGTCAGCAGTCGTTACATAAAAAAACCTAGTAATAGTAGGATCTACTCCAACAGTCGAGTTTGCAACAATATGCAATTTCATTAATTGAAGGGCCATACTTTCACCTCCATTCTACTGCTATTGTATGTAAGTAGAGGGAAAGTGCAGTGGACAAGAGTATATGGGGAGGTCATTAATTTAAGAAATATCTTGCTTATCTAAAAAGGCATGTTCTTTCGCTTGAAGAAGCAGGGTATTTTTTAGACTTGCAAGATAGAAAGGGGAAATCATACTACTAATGTCTTGCCAAGATGAAAGATTTGGTCGGTATACAATCATTTTTGCGACATCCAAAGAATGTTTTTGTAAAAACAACCGATATTTCCTAAATTCAGCAGGTTCTGTTTCATCCATAAATTCAATGATAATGCTATCTTCCATTTCAACAATTGGAGGGACGATGACAAAGGCTTGCACATCCATCACCTTTCTTTTTTACGTCCATCCTTCCCAATCATGTATGAATCTATACCTTATCTTTCCCATTCAAAAAAGTGAGTACATCACGAAATGTTTGAGCATTAGCGACAGTCCAATAATCTCTGAAGGGATTCATTTTGTTATTTATTCGATCCATCACAGAAAAGATCGTAAATGCCTCAGGAAGTAACTCCTCTTTTACTTCTTCCCAATACAAAGGGGTTGCCACTGTAGGTAAGACATTTTCTCGCAAGGAATAAGGCGCAACGATGGTTTTTCCTGCTGCATGCTGGATATAGTCTAAATACACTCTTTTTCCCCTGTTTTTCTTTAAGCGCTCGATTGTAAATTGCTCTGGGTAACTTTTTACAAGATAGGAAGCGATAAACTCTGTGAATCTACGGGTTTCCTCATACGTAAATTTGTTTTCAGGAAGAGGGATATATACCTGGAGACCTTTTCTACCAGAAGTTTTCACAAATGAGGAAAGCTTTAGGGTGTCAAAAATCTCTTTCATTTTTAGTGCCCCGATAACGGCAAGAGAAAAGTAATCTTGAGAAGGTGGATCAAGATCAAAGACAATTTCTGATGGATTCGTAAAGTCTATCGTTTGATATGGTACGTGAAATTCTAGTGCGAGCTGATTGCCGAGCCAAATCAACGTGTCTAAATTATTGCATAGAGTATAGAGGTTCCCCTCATACTCATCCGTTTGAACAAAGGAAGGTGCATAATCTGGAGTGTTTTTTTGATAAAAGCTTTCTCCATTCATTCCATGTGGAAAGCGAATAACGGTCAAGTGCCTATTTTTAATAAAAGGAAGCAGAAGGGGAGAGCATTCTAAAAGAAAATGCAGGTAATCCTGCTTTGTGACGAGTGGCTTGTCCCAAAGCGGCTTTTTTGGATTAGTAATGACAACATTTGGAGGTAATTCCTGCAAAAACAATGAAGAAAACAAACACTCTCCTACGTTAAAGTCAAAACGAAATTGTTTAAATTCTGGATGTCTTAATTTACCTTGATAGAGCTCTAAGTAATTGAGATCGACACATATTCCAGGCGAGAGATAAAGAAAGTTTGTATCCTCCTTCATCCTATTGTTTCTGATCACCTTTAAAAGAGCCTTTCTCTCTTCTGAAGAAAGCCCATGTGAAAACAATCCCACATTTATGATGGTGCCTTCCTCATTAAACACTCCAACATGAAAATAACCATTTCCTTTTTCATAAGAAGTAATGAAGCAAGTTGCTACTTTAAAATTTTTCACTTTAATCCATTCTCCCGAGCGTTTTCCGAAATGATACGTACTGTTTTTTCTTTTAGATACCAAACCCTCTCCATTCATACTTTGCACGCTATTCCATAAAAATTCTACCTCATCATAATATGGAAGATACTGCACTCTTAACTCTGATGTAGGGGAAGGTTTAAGTGGTAAGTCAGAATCGCTTAAGAGCCTTCGTAAATGTTCTTTTCGTTTTACGTAGGATTGCTCTACTGTTGAATTCCCTGCATCTTCAAGAAGGTCAAACACTAATAGAGTTGCTGGGGCTGTCAAGGAAAGTTCTGTGATTTTATTAGCCGTTTTGGTTTTCCCCCGTTTTTGAAGTGTTTCAAAATCAGCTTTCTTTGAGGACAAAAGAATGGTTAATTCTCCATCGAGTATTATAGGGAGACGATGCTTTAGAGTTGGTTTCAGGTTATTTAGAAAGTCAACCACTTCTGGAAATGTTTGGTTTAATGATCTTCCGTTCCTGCTTTGTAAAAGGATGTTTGCTTCAGTGATAATAGCAATACAACGATACCCATCATACTTCACTTCATGTAGCCATTCACTACCTTCTGGTGCTTGCTGGTGCTGAGTGGCAAGCATCGGCTTGATCATTTTCAATCCTCCCAATCTTTAATTAATAAATCGCAGAAAACATCTAACCAAATTAGCTAGATGCTTTCTTTTTCTTTGTGGTTTTCTTTTTTGGTGTTGCTGAAGAAGCTGCTTTTTCCTTTGGTTGACCTTTTTCTTGAGCATTTTTTTTCTTTACAGTTTTTTGGCCTTGATCTTTCGTTCGTTCAATACTAGCTTGGAGCGCACTCATTAAATCCACAATATTATCATTGTCTGCCTTTTCTGTTGGAGTGGTCGTTCCTTCTTTTCTATTCACTTTTTCATGAACTAAACGGAGGACTGCTTCCCGATAGTCATCATGATATTTCTCTGGGTCAAACTCAGTTGTAAGTTGATCAATTAGCGTGATGGCTGTTTGTAATTCTTTTTCTGCTACTTTTTTTCTTTCCGGAACACCAGGGACATCTGTGGTGCTTCTTACTTCATCAGGATAGTGAACAGTCTCCATTACTAAACAATCTTTGTACACCCGAACAATTGCTAGCTGTTGCTTGGAGCGAATGGTGATTTCCGCTACTCCAATCTTGTTAGAACTTTCTAATGCTTCTCGAAGTAAAGAATACGCCTTACTGCCATTCTCACCTGGTCCCAAAAAATAAGAGCGGTTAAAGTAAATAGGATCTATATCCTCTAGCTTGACAAAATCAATGATTTTAACACTTTTATCCTCGTGCTCTTCTTTAAGTTCTTTTAATTCTTTTTCGTCAAGAATGACAAATTTTCCCTTTATATATTCGATCCCTTTTACGAGATCTTCCTGTTTTACTTCTTTATCACAGTTTGGACAGATTTTTTCATATTTAATAGGACTGTGGCATTCTTTATGAAGTGTACGTAACTTAATGTCCTTGTCCTCAGTTGCCGAGAACATTTTGATTGGTATATTCACAAGTCCAAAGCTGATGGAACCCTTCCACATTGTGTGCATGTTATATCACCTGAATTTTCTAAATAGTATAATAAAAGCCTCTGTTCAGCAGCTTGTTTGTAGTTTATCCTTAATGTAAAAGTTAAGCATTACTATTTTTGGAAAGTTAAAAGTGTATGTTAGAAAAGGAGTGGTAAGGGTGAATGGTTATTTCTTTACGGGTTTTCCTGGTTTTATTTGTCAACAGTTAGTGCATGAATTGTTAGAGACAAGAAAGGATATTCATCATCTTTTTCTTTTGGTACTTCCTACACAAAAAAATATCTCCGCTTCGCTTATTCAAAAGTTAAAAAGTGCCTATCCAAATACTAGCTTTCACCTTATAGAAGGAGATATTACCAAGCAAAATTTAAACTTAAATAACGAGGATCATTTGCTGATACGCGAAAACGTTCAATATGTTTTCCATTTGGCCGCTATTTATGATTTAGCAGTAAAAAAAGAAATTGCTACCCATGTAAATGTTAATGGTACCCAACAAGTAGTAAATTTACTGCCATCATTGCCTTATCTAAAACGATTTGTGTATTTTAGTACAGCGTACGTTGCAGGAAAGAGAGGAGGAACGATTTTTGAACGTGAACTTGTTCATCAAGAAGGCTTTAAAAATCATTATGAAGAAACGAAATATTTAGCGGAAATAATTGTTAATCAAGCAAAGAATAACCTCCCTGTAACGATTATCCGACCTGGCATAGTAAAAGGACATAGCCTCACAGGAGCGACTATTAAGTTCGATGGACCATACCTGATGTTGAATTTTTTAGATCATTTACGGTTTCTTCCTGTCATTCCGCATCTTGGGAAGGGAGAAGCAGAGTTTAATGTGGTACCGATTGATTATATTGTAAAAAGTACGTGCTATCTTACCCATTCTGAGGCAGCACTAGGAAAAACGTTGCATCTAACGAATCCCCATCCTATTACTATGAGAGAGGCTTATAGTGTTCTGATGGAAAAACTGTTAAAACGAGCTCCGAGAGGTTCTCTTCCATTGCAAATGGCTAAATTGTTTTTACAGGTACCAAGTGCACGAAAGTGGTTGAGAGTGGAAAAAGAGGCATTAGATTATTTTACTTGGAGGGGAAGCTTTGATTGTTCTGAAGCACAGAATATCCTAAAGGATGGAGGAATTGTTTGTCCTCGTTTTATAGATACGGCGGAAACGATGGTTAAATATTATGTAGAACATAAGGATGATAACGTAAAGCATATTCATATAAGCTAACTTTTTTTAGGGTTACTAAAGAATTAGTGGAGCATGATGAATTGGGTAATTAGAAGTATTCTAAAATTATTTTTTGACTCTCCCCCGCAAAAATTGAAACATTCACGTAACATTTAAGTGACTAGTCAATAACAAAGGGACAAAAAGTAAGGGAGGATTAATAAATTCACCTAAATAAACATGTTTTTCAAGCAAATTCTGATTCACTAAATTTACTTCAATGAAATCCTTTTATTAATATTTGTAATTTTTTTACATCCACACAAGCCTTAACAGGTTTTTACATTGACATTTTATAGATAAAAGTACACCTTTATATATAGATAGGTGACTTTTTCTATGCATGAAAAAGCCTCCTTCTTAATACATGCTTATATTACTTGAATTTTTTTATATATAAGCAAGAGGAGAGGTGAAGCCGGTGCTGAGCCTACTTTTTAAATTTGGCAAACAACGCACAAAGACTCTTGAAGATGAAGTGCTGGAAATACAAGCTGGCAATATAAACTTACAAAATAAATTGATTGATAAATACAAACCCTTTATTGCGAAAAGTGTATCAACTGTGTGTAAACGATATATTAGTGAAGCAGACGACGAATTCAGTATTGGTTTGATTGCTTTTAATGAAGCCATTGAAAAGTACTCTAAAGATAAAGGGAGCTCGCTTATTTCTTTTGCAGACTTAATTATTAAACGAAGAGTGATTGACTATATTCGTAAAGAGAGTAAGAATGCAACCATTACGATGTCAGAGCAGGACGTGGAACAAGATGATTATGCCTCCAATCGCATTGAGGCAACTTTGTCTGTGGAAGAATTTAATAAGCAAATCGAACAAGAGCAACGCAGAGAAGAGATTCGGTATTATCAAACTGTTTTAAAGGATTTTGGATTAAGTTTTGCAGACCTTATTGAGTGCTCTCCAAAACATGCAGATGCTAGGCAAAATGCTATTGAGGTTGCCAATACCCTTATTCAAGAAACGGAATTAAAAAATCATCTATTTGAAAAAAAGATGATACCAATGAAGCAGTTAGAAGGGATGGTTGACGTTAGCAGAAAAACAATTGAGCGCAACCGTAAATATATCATCGCTGTTTCGATTATATTATCGGGGGATTATATATATTTGAAAGATTATTTAAAAGGGGCGATTACGAGTGAAAAAAGGGATTGTGCTCGAAGTTCATGACGAAGATGTCACTATTCTGACCCCTGAGGGCGAATTTTTAAAATCAAGAAAACAAAAGGGGCATGTCGATATAGGGGAAGAAATAACGTTTTTCCCACTTCATCAAACAGAGAAAAGCAGAATGAAAAAAGTTCATTCTATTTTAATTTCAAGATGGACAATGATTGTAGCAGCAGCAATTATTATCCTCGCACTTTCATTTTATCCAAGATATGTGAGTAACCAGGTTTATGCTTATATATCAGTGGATGTAAACCCAAGTATTGAATTAGGGGTCAATAAAAAAATGGAAGTTATCTCTATGGAAGCTTATAATGATGAAGGCAGGAAAATCATTGAACAACTTGTTGAATGGAAGAAACAAGATATTTCGAAGGTTACAACGGACTTGTTTGATGTTATCCGGCAACAAGGGTATTTCAAAGAGAACAGAGAGGTATTAATCGCTTCTCTTATCAATAATGAAACAAAATCGAGTTGGAAAACGGAAATGCAAGGGAAAATCACCGCATTATCTGAAACCATTAAAACGGAAAACGTTAATATAACTACGATGGAATCCACTTTAAATAAAAGAACAGATGCCTTAAAAGAAGGACTTTCTCCTGGTAAGTTTATTCAAAAAGAAAAAGAACAGGAGACTGTGGATAGTGTAGATACCTCAAAGCGGGAGGTTATTCCAACAACACAGGTGAAGGCAAAGCCATCAGGTGTTAACATTGATGCGCCTAAATCAGAAAAAACATCTGAAATAGTCTCGAAAGCAGGCGCTGAAAAAGCTCTAAAAGCAGAACAAAAGGAAAAGAAGAAAGATCGAAAAGAAGCACGGGTAAATGAAAAAGCAAAACGCAAAACCGAGCGGAACGAAAAGAAAGCAGAGCGTAAAATGGAGCGGAACGAAAAGAAAGAAGAACGTAAAACGGAGCGGAACGAAAAGAAAGAAGAGCGTAAAACGGAGCGGAACGAAAAGAAAGAAGAGCGCAAAGCGGAACGGAAAGAAAAGAAAGAAGAGCGCAAAGCGGAAAGAAAAGAACGTCGACAAGATCGAAAAGAAGATAGAGAGCATATTATAAATGAGCGTAAAAAAGACTTGAAGAAAAAAGAAAATGAAGTAAGACAAAACATCAAGCTGGAAAAAGAACTCTGGCATCATTAAGCAGCAATTATTTACAATTATTCTACCATCTAGATTATACATAATAAATGAACCCAGAGAGTTGTATCTCTGGGTTTTATCCATGGTTATTTACCTTTAAGTTGTGATTGAGCTTGAGCTACTAAGCGCTTAGTGATCTCTCCACCTACAGAACCATTGGAGCGTGAAACTGTGTCAGAACCAAGTGATACACCAAATTCTTGTGCAATTTCGTATTTGATTTGATCTAATGCTTGTTCAATTCCAGGTACGAGAAGTTTATTACGTCGTGCCATTTTTATCACTCCTTTTTTGTTCAACTAAATAATATTTTTTGGATTATTAGTTGTACCGTTAGTATTGTTGTTGCAAATTAATTCATACTGGAAAGTATTAGACAAATACTGTAATATAGGTGTGGATTACCATGAGACTAATATTGTTTATATATGCTGTTTGTTGAAAGGGAAGTTATGATTAAATTTAAAGCTATTTTTAGTGAGAAAGTACATAATTTATCTCCAGCGCAGTTAATTGTAAGTTTTTATTTCATTGCTGTGCTGGTAGCTGTTAGCCTTCTAAGTTTACCCATTGCGAGATATGAAGAAGCAGAATGGAGTTTTATCAACGCTTTGTTTACTGCTGTGAGCGCTGTAAGTGTTACTGGACTTACTGTTGTTAGTACAGCAGAAACATTTACCACTCCGGGTGTATTTATTCTTGCTTTCGTTTTGCAATTTGGTGGTGTAGGGGTAATGGCGGTAGGCACATTCATTTGGCTGTTACTAGGTAGAAAAATTGGCCTTCGTGAACGTCGATTAATGATGCTTGATCAAAATCAATCAAATTTATCAGGTATTGTAAAGCTTGTTAAGCAAATCCTTGTGCTTATTCTTACAATTGAACTTGTGGGGGCTTTCATTCTTGGTACTTACTTTCTGTCTTATTTCGATTCATGGCAGGAAGCTTATTTTCAAGGTTTTTTCGCAGCAGTAAGCGCCACAACAAATGGTGGTTTCGACATAACTGGCTCTTCTCTTGTTCCATTTGCAAATGATTATTTTGTCCAATTTATCGTGATTATCCTAATTATTGCTGGTGCGATTGGCTTTCCAGTTCTAGTGGAAGTGAAAGAATTTATTGTCCATAAGAATGGAAAATTCCGTTTTTCTTTGTTTACGAAAATCACCAGCATTACATTTGCTTTTTTAATTACCTTTGGGACAATCGCCATCATCATTTTGGAGTTTGATGAGTATTTCAAGGGTATGACATGGCATGAAAGCCTGTTTTATGCCATGTTTCAATCTGTAACTACGAGAAGTGGTGGCCTTGCTACCATGGATGTTAGCGAGTTTACCTTACCAACTCTTCTTGTCATGAGCGGTCTTATGTTTATAGGTGCGTCTCCAAGTTCTGTTGGAGGCGGGATACGTACGACGACCTTTGCCTTAAATATTTTGTTTTTATATCATTTCGCTAGAGGGAATCGCAATATAAAATTGTTTGGAAGAGAAATTCACGAAGAGGATATTATCAAGTCTTTAGTGGTGCTAATCCTCGCCATTACCATTTGTTTTAGCTCTATCATTATTTTGTCTATTACAGAGGATTTTGCCTTAATTCAAATTATTTTTGAAGTGTGTTCTGCTTTTGGTACGACAGGATTATCCATGGGAATTACCCCTGACTTATCCTCCTTTGGCAAGCTTGTTATTATTTGCTTAATGTTTATTGGACGTGTAGGACTGATTACTTTTCTCTTCATTATGGAGAGTAAACAGAAACCACCTAAATACCACTATCCAGTGGAGCGTGTCATAATTGGATAGAAAATGAGGCCTTGAATAGGGCCTCTTTTTCTTGTTTTGAAAGCTTTTATTAGAGTAAATATTTTAGAGCATTTGGATTCATATTAATAGAGACGAAAATGATGAAAGTAGGTCCTATTGATGGAGCATGAAAAAAGATGGGCAATCGTATCATTGGCATCGATTCCACTTGTAATGACTTTAGGAAATTCGATGTTAATACCTGTTCTTCCAACGATTGAAAAGAAACTCGATATTTCTTCTTTCCAGGTTAGTATGATTATTACCGTGTACTCCATCGTAGCAATTATTCTTATTCCTATAGCAGGCTATTTATCAGACAGAATCGGTAGAAAGGCGGTTATTCTTCCTAGTCTAATTATTACTGCAATTGGTGGTATTATTTCTGGTTGGGCAGGTTGGAAAATGGAAGATCCTTATTCGATTATACTTGTTGGGAGAACACTCCAAGGAATTGGTGCTGCAGGAGCCGCTCCCATTGTCATGCCACTAGTAGGTGATATGTTTAAGAGTGAAAGTGAAGTTAGTGAAAACTTAGGAATTATTGAGACTTCCAATACGCTTGGAAAAGTACTTAGTCCAGTATTAGGTGCCTTATTAGCGGGGATTGTTTGGTATCTTCCTTTTTTTTCTATCCCTGTATTTTGTCTTATTTCCATTGTACTCATGCTTTTTTTAGTAAAAAGTCCAAAGAAGAAAGAAAAAGCATTGCCGTTTAAGGAATTTCTATTAGCTGTAAAAGGTATATTTCACAAAGATTCCAAATGGCTGTTTGCGATTTTCTTCGTGGGTTGCATCCTGATGTTTGTCTTATTTGGAGTGTTATTTTATTTGTCTGACTTATTGGAAAAGAAGCATGGTATCGAGGGAGTGAAAAAAGGTGTGTTTTTAGCTGTCCCTTTAGCTACCTTATGCATCGCATCGTTTTTTACAGGTAAAAAAATTCAAAAAAACAAAGTGCTAATGAAATGGCTTATTGTCTTCAGTGTGACGGTTTTAGGGATCAGTGTGTTTGCGAATAGTTTTTTTGAGGGTGTTTGGATGACGATGGCGCTGTTTTCCGTAGGTGGACTGGGAATAGGGGTAGCACTTCCTAGTTTAGATGCTCTCATTACAGAAGGAATCGAAAAAGAAGAAAGAGGAACTATTACATCTATATATAGTTCCATGAGATTTATAGGTGTTGCACTTGGACCGCCAATAGTTGCACTGTTGATAAAAGGTGAGGACACTTTAATGTTTTATGTGTTGTCAGGAGTTTGTGCTCTTGCATTGTTTATATCCATGAAAGGAATTCATCCGGAAAATGACAAAAACAGGGCGGAAAGTTAAGCCCTGTTTTTTAATCTCTATCATAGCTCACGTCTTTGTCCGGGTGAGTAAATGGGACACCTTGAGGAGCCTTCGATTTTTCAATAAGCTCCCTGTTTTCAGCAGAATTCCAACCGATATCATTTGTGGGATGCACCCAATGATCTCCTGCCATGATGGCTGGATCTACCTCGTCACTCCAATTGTTTAACGGTGAATCATCAGAATTATATAAGCTATCTCCAATCACAATTCCATGTTCATTAATGAACGGTGGCTGCATGGTAATTTTACTTCCCTTAAAACTTGGAGAATTGATTTGGTGGGGCATTGTTTCCTCTAAATATGGAACGTCTTTTGATTTTTTATTGTCCGTCATACCTGTTCACCTCCCATTAAAGGTATATTTTTAGCTTTTCTATAAAATAAATAAGTATGTACAAAGAATCCAAAGGGGGTGAATGAATTGCAGAAAGAATTTGAATTAGCAAACCTGTCAGAAGATAATTTAACGAAAATTACGCTATTTGAAAAACAGCTTCAAGAGGAACTTGGGGAGCATATCGTTTTAATTGCTTATGAAGAATGTGAAAAATAAGAGCTGGGCATTCTAACAGTATGGGGGTGAAGGTAGTGGAAAAAAGGAAAGTCGCACATGATGCAGCCAAAAATAACAATAAAACTCCTAAGGAAAGCTTGCCAGACACAGAATTCTCTGCTGCATATGATAAGGAAGATATGATTCGTGGAGCAAACCGAAATTCAAAAAAAGGCAGACAAGGTAAATAAGGGGGATTTAAGATGACACATAAGAAACAAAAGCAAGCTCATAAAGAGGAGCATGCTATTTCACAAGACAGTTTGAATGAAGAGTTTGGGCCAGAATTTGGTGATCCCAACGCAGCAAAAGCCTTTGAAAATGCGATAGAGGCTAAAACACAAAAGAATAAAAAGGAAAAATGCTAGCTGAATTAGCTAGCATTTTTTTTGGATATGTTATTAATTGGATATATTACTGTTTTGTTTTCCGATTGATTGAAATACACAAGCACATAGCCTTCCTCTTTCTTTATCTTGCCTGTTTTTCGATAAAGATCTAAGTCAAAATGAAGGGATTCAATCATGGTATGCTTGTAAAGATCTTTTTCGGTTAATTGCAGGTCGGAAAAGCTGGTACCAAGAATACCTGGTTGTTGAGAGATTTCTTTGTAGAGCTTGGTTCTTGTTTCTTTCTCTACTCTATTTTCCCACCACGGTTTACGAGGCTTAAATTTTTGATGTAACAAGTAATCATACTTCATTAGGTTTTCTACAAGAGAAAGCGCCTCGGGAGATACCGAATGTAAAAATGCTTCCAGGCGTTTGAACAAATCCTCCAATTGGTGGCCAATTCTTGACCAACCCTCTTTATCCCAGTAGGACCCGAACTGTTGGAAGAAATCAAATGGTGTGTCAAACACGTTGGTAACTAAATATTCCACCGTTACATCCATTCGATGATCATTCCAATACTTTTCTAAAACGTCCTCTACTTGTTTAATTCGGATAATGTCATCAAAGGAGAGCACATTATTTCCTAATATCTCGTATGGTGCTTGATCCATATATACATAATGATGATCTTCAGAACGAATTCTTAATCCAGTTCCACGAAGCATTTTAAGGAATCCAAGCTGAAGCTCCTCAGGGCGCATTTCAAAGACATCATTAAATGTTTTCTTAAAGGAATGATAATCCTCTTCAGGTAAGCCAGCGATAAGGTCTAGATGCTGATCTATTTTCCCACCATCCTTTACCATCGTGACGGTACGTGAAAGCTTAGAGAAGTTTTGTTTCCTCATCACCAGCTCATTAGTAGCATCATTGGTGGATTGAACACCAATTTCAAAGCGGAAAAGCCCTTTTGGTGCTTCCTTGTTTAAAAAATCGATAACCTCTGGACGCATGATGTCAGCAGTGATTTCAAATTGAAACACGGTTCCTGGTAGATGCTCGTCAATTAGAAAGCGAAACATCTCCATGGCATAGCTACGACTAATATTAAATGTTCGGTCTACAAACTTAATCGTTTTAGCTCCGTTTTTCATAAGAAAACGGATATCTTCTTTCACTTTCTCCCGATCAAAGTATCTTACTCCGACTTCAATGGAAGAGAGGCAAAATTGACAGCTGAAGGGACATCCTCTGCTTGTTTCAAAATACGTGACACGCTTTGACAGCGCTTGAAGATCTTCCTCGAAACGATATGGGGAGGGCAGCTCTTTTAAATCGACTTTATTACGCTGTGGAGAGATTTTATTTTCCTCGTTAAGGCGGTAGGCAAGCCCACTAATGCTAGAAAAATCTCCGTCTCCTTCGAGCTCTTTTAATAATTGCTTGAAGGTAATTTCTCCTTCTCCAAGGACAATGAAATCCACATCCTTTAAGCGTTCAAGCCAATAGGAAACATCATAAGTAACCTCAGGCCCCCCAAGGACGATGACTAAATGAGGATTTATTTTCTTTAACATGCTAATCACTTTTATGGTTTCTTCAATGTTCCAAATATAGCAGCTAAAACCGATAACATCAGGTTTTTGTTGGATAAGATCTGAAACTATATTCATCACAGGATCTTTTATCGTATATTCCGTAATATCTATCTTATACTCCGGCTCAGCATAAGCTTTTAAAAAGCGGATGGCAAGGTTAGTATGGATATACTTTGCGTTTAAGGTTGTAGCAATAATTTTCATGGTAGATCCATCAATCTCCTATAATACTAGAATGTTTAACTTAACTATTTTATCATACTTACTATTTATACGTAACACGCTCTTTCTTCCATTATCTACACAATAGCATTAAATATTACAAAATGATTTCTGAAATGACTTTTTTATTGCGTTATATGACTAACAAAGGAATTTTAAGGAGGAACGTAGAAGAATATGGATTAGATGTGATATTAGCGTTGCTGCGAAATAATTGAAAAGTGGAGGAAGTACAATGATCCAACACATGGTGAAAGAGGAAACCAAAAAGTTGGAGGCAGAAATAGGAACACTCACTGCTCAAATTCAACGGCTTGAAAAAGAAAATAGGTTTCTTCAGCTTACATTCGAACATGCCAATGATTCCATAATCTTGTTTAATGAGAATTTAGAGTTTTTCCAAGTAAATCAAAAAGCATGTGATCTTTTTGAATTGCCAAAAGAGGAATTGCTAAAAAGAAAGCTTCATGATTTTCTAGAATTAATGTCAAAGGAAGAAATAGAGTATCAAGAAGCACAATTAGAAGAACTAGGTGAATCGAAAAATGAATTAATCGTCCGCTTGGATAGTGGGAAAGTTAAGTTTATTGAATATTCTGCTGTTCGAAATCCGGATGAGAGCGGTTTAGATATTTGTATCATTAGAGATATTACCCTAAAGAAACAGATGGAAAAAGAAACAAGCAAAAATAAGCAAATGTATCATGACGTGATAAATAGAGCAGTAGATGGTATTGTCGTTTTCGATAGAGATGGATACTTTATTGACGTAAATCCAGCATTCTGTTCCAATTTTGCGCTCCCAAAAATGGATCTTCTTCAGTCAAAGCTAGATGACTTTGTTGAGTCAGATTCTAAAATCAAGATGAAGAAGATATGGAATCTGCTCGAAAAGCACGGTAGAGTACGAGGAGAATTGCCTGTTTCTCTCCAAAATGGAGAAAGGAAAACTTTTGAAGTTACGATTACAGCAAACATATATGATGACTATTATTTGGCTATTATGCGGGATGTCACGGAAAAACGAAACATGGAGCTTCAACTTGAAAAAAGTGAAAAACGTTTTAGGGAAATGTTTCAGCATGCGCTTGATGCCATTGTACTTGTCGATAATAACGGGAAGATAATGAGAGCGAATCCAGCAGCAAGCAGAGCCTTTGAATTACCACTTGAAAATTTAATACAGTCAAAGCTTCATGACTTTGTTCCAAAGAAAAACAAAAAAGTCTTTTCGATTATGAAGCAATTTGGAGCAAAAGGCGAAATTCGCGAAGAGCTGGAATTCCACATGCCTAACGGTCAAATAAAGCTTTTAGAGTTTACCGCAAATAAAGGTATTATTGATGGCTACAACATGATTATTTTCCGTAATGTTAGTGAACGGAGAAAGATGGAAAAGGACTTAAGAGAAAGTGAACAGAAATTCAGAAAGATTTTTGATAATGCAATGGATGGTATCATTCTATGGGATGAAGTTGGAAATATTATTGACGCCAATCCTAATGCAAGCAAAATACTAGGATTTTCAAAGGAAGAATTAATAAATAATTATCTGTCATCATTTATTAACAGAGAACAAATTGATTCTATTAAAGAGAGGTGGAAGCAAAGTCCTGACAGTGATGAACTAAGTGGAGAAATTAGTTATGAGAATGATGGTTCAATTCAAATTATTGAATACTCTGCTAAAAAGAATGTCATTGAAGGTCTGCATATGACCATTTTCCGAAACATAACCGAAAAGAGGGAGATGGAGGAACAACTCAGAAAGTCCGATACGTTGACCGTGGTTGGAGAGCTTGCTGCAGGAATTGCTCATGAAATAAGGAATCCAATGACCGCTTTAAAAGGGTTTATTCAACTCCTCCAAAATAGCATGGAGGACAATCAGCATACGATGTATTTTGATGTCATTACCTCAGAGCTTAAAAGAATAGAGTCGATTATCACTGAATTTCTCGTCTTAGCTAAACCTCAAGCAATTTCCTACCAAAGAAAAAATGCAACTGTGATCATGAAAGAAACGCTGGATCTCTTAAGTGCGCAGGCTTCGTTAGAAAATATCCAATTTGCGAGTTTCTTTGAAGAAAATGTTCCAGATATATATTGTGAGCCAAACCAATTAAAACAGGTGTTTATTAATATTTTGAAAAATGCAATAGAAGTCATGCCAAAAGGTGGTAAAGTTACCGTTTTCATTGAGAAAGAAAAAGAAAAAGATGATTTTATATTAATTTCCATAATAGATGAAGGAATTGGGATACCAGATGACAAGCTTAAAAAGCTAGGTGAACCATTCTATACCACAAAAGAACGTGGAACAGGGTTAGGTCTTATGGTAAGCTATAAAATTGTAGAAGAACACAACGGATGCATTGAAGTAATGAGTGAAGTAGGGAGAGGTACAACCTTTCATATTCACCTTCCAGTAGGCTCGCCAACTGCCTAGAAATAATGAAAGAGAGGGAGCTTTATGTTTTATTATGATACGATACAAACTTCTGTAGGAAATTTATTTGTCGTATGTGATGACAATTATTTATTAAAAGTAGGTTTTCAGGATGACTTTAATAAACACATCGATTCATCCACACCTATCTACCAATATGCTCCTGAACACCCAATTTGCCAATTGGTAATAAAGCAATTGCGCGAGTACTTTGCTGGGGAACGGAAAAACTTTGAAATTCCACTAAGAATAAAAGGAACTGATTTTCAAATGCAAGTGTGGGAGGCATTAAATGGGATTTCCTATGGGACATTGAAATGCTACCAAGACATAGCTATGGAAATTAATCGCCCACTTGCAGTTAGAGCAATAGGGCAAGCGAATAGAAGGAATCCAATTCCCATTATTATTCCGTGCCACCGTGTGATTGGAAAAAATAATGCCTTAACAGGGTATGCGGGAACTAAAATTGATATTAAGGAAAAATTACTAAAGTTAGAAGGGGCCATTGTATAGGCTACACTTCAAAAACGATAGAGTGACAAACTCTATCGTTTTTTTTTTTACAGAATAGGCAAAGAACTTTGTCATTTTTTTACTTAGGCTCATATAATTTACTAAGACTAAAAAAGTTTCCCTAAGTCAAAAAAACAGGAGTCGATTATGATGGGAAGGGTAAATAAATTAATTTTTTATACACACATAGTTGAAAAGTTACAAATCATTAATAATAACGAAAAAAATCAAATATTGAAAAATGAAAGTAAAAAAGATTGAATTCCCTCACTAATTAGATTATTCTCTAATTAGATGTAAATCTAATTAGAGAGGGGAGGGATTTAACATGCAATTAGATAAACTCGTTAATTTTTATAAGGTTATGGGAGATCAAACAAGAATCAAATTGCTAGTACTACTTTCTTCAGAGGAACCTTTAAATGGGCAAGAACTTGCAGAACGACTAGGTATTAAGCCTCCAACGGTATCTCATCACATAAGTAAGTTAAAAGAAATAAGTGCTGTATACGAGAGAAGAGAAAAAAACACTGTCTTTTATTTTCTTAATCAAAAATCCATAACACAGTATCATGAAGGACTTCATCATATTTTAAATCGTAGTAAAAAGGGGGAGGCTTCCATAATGGAACAAAAAGAAAGAGAAGAAATTCTGCAAAACTTTTTAACAAAGGACGGAAGATTAAAAAATATCCCAGCTCAGAGAAAGAAAAAGCTGATAATTTTTCAACATATTATGAAGGACTTAGAAATGGGCGTGAAATATACCGAAAAAGAAATAAACGAGCATATCAAACAATTCCATGAAGACTATGCAACGATTAGAAGAGAGTTTATTATCAACCATTTTATGTATCGTGAAGCTGGAATTTATGAAATGAATCCAAAAGAAATGTGGTTAAAATAAAAGGCTGTTTTCGTAAAGTTTGTGGCTACTGCGTATCTTTAAGACACTCGTTATCTCCTTGTTGTCGTGCTCTTTTCGTGGAGGAGTTTTAAACAAGTGGCATTTTTTTTAGTTTATAGCAACAAGCTTTTAGAAAAGAGCTAAATAAAACAAGGAGGATCTGTCTATTACGACAGATCCTTTTGTGAGAAAAGAGAAAAAATCGATTCGGTAAAATTACCTTTAATAACACCTTCTTCGGTAATGATGGCTGTGATAAGCTCATTTGGAGTTACATCAAATGCCGGATTAAATACGTCGATATTTTCTGGTGCTATCCTCTTGTTCCCAATATGAGTGACTTCATCAGGATTTCTTTCTTCAATGATAATCGAATCTCCAGTTGCTATTGAAATATCAAATGTGGACAAGGGAGCAGCTACATAGAAGGGTATACCAAAAGCCTTTGCCAAAATAGCAAGTCCGTATGTTCCAATTTTGTTTGCGGTATCTCCGTTTGCAGTGATTCTGTCCGCTCCGACGATGATAGCACTTATATTTTTTTTCTTTATGGTATGTGCTGCCATATTGTCTGTAATAAGGGTTACATCCACTCCTGCATTTTGCAGCTCCCAAGCAGTTAGTCTTGCACCTTGTAATACAGGTCTTGTTTCACAAGCAAATACTTTTAAAGGGAAATTTCTCTCTTTTGCAAGGTAGAAGGGAGCGAGTGCAGTGCCATACCGAGCAGTAGCAATAGAGCCTGCATTACATATTGTTAAGATATGATCATTTTTCTTAAACAGAGTTAAGGCATGTTCGCCAATTTGTTTGCAGGTAGCTTCATCTTCTTGCTGAATCTGTATTGCATGATGAAGTAAGTTTGTCTTCGCTTCATTTATTGTAACTGCCTTAAGGGCGGAATGATATAATCGATCTAATGCCCAACATAGGTTAACTGCAGTGGGTCGTGAACCCGCCAGATAATTTTTATCCTCTGTTAGTTTTTCAATAAATTCGTCCAGGCTTTTTGTTTGATATGACTTTGCAGCAAGAGCAAGGCCATATGCTGCTGTTATTCCAATGGCAGGCGCCCCTCGAACCTTTAGGGAGGATATTGCATCATACACTTCGTCTAAAGTGTAAAGGTTTAAAAATACTGTTTCTTGAGGTAGCCGTTGCTGATCTAATAGCTTTATATAGGTTTCCTTCCATTCGATGGAAACAGGAAGGGTAGAGGTAAATGTCATGATTCTTTCAACTCCTTCATATTAATTAATTCTTCAAGCGCTGAAGTGGAAGAAATCAATTCTCTATCTATAATAAGCGCCTTACCAAGAGAAAGCGCCTGTTTTTTGATGTTAATCCTTTTGGCATCAGGTTGTATAGAATCAAGGTCCGCGACATGAGCAAGACCGATTGTTCTCCGGATTATCTCACAACCTGCAAATCCAATAGCATCTTTAAAAATTTTCTCTAAAACATGTTCGAAATAGTGAGGTGTTGTTGTGAATTTTTCTACACTTTCCTTGTCCCAAAGTGAACGAAAAACTTGAGAGAAGCTTTCCCACACATGATGAATGTGTCTAGTAATATCCCCTCTGGAATCTTCGTCCCGAGTGATGGCCTGCAATAAAATATTTGCAAAAAACTGCCCGATATCAAAGCCAATTGGGCCAAAAAAAGCAAATTCTGGATCAATGACTTTTGTATCAATCTCACTGGCAAAGATACTTCCAGTATGCAGATCTCCATGAAGCAGCGCTTCTCCACTAGTTAAAAACGATTGCTTTAGCTTCGCTACTTCCAATTTTAATTTATCATTGCTCCAAATATCTTCTACAGAGTTAAGGAGTTCTGGCTCATAATCATTTGTTTCACTATCAAAGAAAGGGTCTGTAAACACCAAATCCTCGGTGATTTTACAAAGCTCTGGATTGCTAAAAAGCTGTTGAAGCTTTTTCTTTTCTTGTTGATTCATTCCAAAATCTGATGTGTAAAATAACGTTTTGGCTAGATATTCTCCAATATGTGAGGACACAAGAGGGAATGCCTTGCCAGAAATAAAGCCATGTCGGACAATTTCTAAATGTGATAAGTCCTCCATTATCGTAATTGCCAGTGTTTCATTCGTATAGTAAACCTTTGGAACAAGATTAGGCACAAAGGTAGCAGCATTCTTTAAATAATTTCCCTCAATCGTCGCTCTGTGTAGAGTAAGAGGCCAGCTTTCACCTACAACCTTAGCATAGGGAAGTGCCTGTTTTACGATAATTCCTGTGTTATTTTCATCTGTAATATGAAAAACTAAATTTAGATTTCCGTCTCCAATTTCTCGGCAGGCCAATAATGATCCTTCTTTAAAAAAATTTAGCTCCTTGGCAAGTGTAACAGCGGTTGCCTCTGTTAGTGGTTCATAGTCTTTCGCTAAAGTAACTGTCATGGTTTTCTCCCCCTATATTGAAATAAAATACAGCGGGGCTATTACAATAATAAAAGCCCCTTTCCACAAGAAAGAGGCTTGAAGTTAACTTCTCCCCTCTTATCTGTCAGAAAAATTTCTGCAAGAATTAGCACCGTGCTTGAAAAAGTCGGTTGCCGGGTTTCATAGGGCCAGTCCCTCCACCTGCTCTTGATAAGAGTAAAACAACATATTTAATTAGTTGGCTTTGTTAATGATGAACGGTGATTTAAAGAAGTTTCTAGCTGGTGATTGTAGCAAATGCGTAGACTCCAGCGGGATTGAAGCGAGTGACTGGAGAGCCCACAGGCGTAGCCGAGGAGGCTCCAGTATCGCCCCGCGGACGCGAAGCAATTTGCGAAAATCAACAGCGTTGTTCAACAAAGCTGATTATTTAGAAAATTATCACTTGTTGAAAATAATAACAAGGCACTTGGAAAAATGTCAACATCTTTTTGCAATCTGATTATTTTGAAAAATAACAAAAGATAATATGAATAATTTGGATTTAACCTTGAAAAAAACATAAGTACCTGTTATTATTAAACTATTATTTTTGTTCGTGAATATGGAAAGTCAGAAACAAAGTTTTCGTCTTGAAATGTTTGAAAGAGCAAGAATAGTAATATTTACGTGGGTTAACCACAAGGAGGAACAAACATGTTACAAGGTAAAGTAAAATGGTTTAATGCAGAAAAAGGTTTTGGATTCATCGAAGTTGAAGGTCAAGACGATGTATTCGTACACTTCTCCGCTATCCAAGGCGACGGCTTCAAAACTTTAGAAGAAGGTCAAGAAGTTTCTTTCGAAATCGTTGAAGGTGCTCGTGGACCTCAAGCTGCTAACGTTACAAAATAATGCTAGCCAAATAGAAAGGACCCTAGTGATAGGGTCCTTTTATTTTTTGTTCAATTTTTCGATTTTAATACGACAAGCTCCATGCGCCTGCGACTAGCAAACTTCCCTCGCCTCCTTACGATAAGGCAACATCGACGCTCGAGCTCTTCGTGTTTTCTTTATCTCATACGGTTCAGTGCCACGAAAAGTGAAGCGGCTTGTTCAGCCGCTGCAACTAGACAAAGTTTGTACGTCGCAAAACGGGCGCATTTCGCTTTTGATACATCAAGCTCCATGCGCCTGCGACTAGCAAACTTCCCTCGCCTCCTTACGATAAGGCAACATCGACGCTCGTGCTCTTCGTGTTTTCTTTATCTCATACGGCTCAGTGCGACAAAAAGTGAAGCGGCTTGTTCAGCCGCTGCAACTAGACAAAGATTGTACGTCGCAAAACGGGCGCATTTCGCTTTTGATATTAATAGTATTGTGGTCTTCTATCTTCAAAGATTGGAATTTTTTTTCGTACTTCATCGACTTTTGCTAAGTCTACAGTGGCTGTAATAATTTCTTCTTCTTCACCTGCTTCAGCCAAAATTTCTCCCCAAGGATCAATAATCATGGAATGCCCTGCGAAGGTGTTTTTCGGATCTGCGCCTGAACGGTTGCAAGCAATCACATAACATTGATTTTCAATTGCTCGTGCAATTAGTAACGTTCGCCAGTGTTCCACGCGCGCAAGTGGCCATTCTGCAACGACGAAAATCGCTTTTGCCTGTTTCGTTGTATGGGCGCGAATCCATTCAGGAAATCTTATATCATAGCAGATGAAGCCTGCACAAGCTTCGCCATCTAGCTCAAAAAGCCCGTCTGTTTTTCCGGGTTGTAAAAAGTGGTGTTCATCCATGAGTCTGAACAAGTGAAGCTTGCTATATTCTCCGACCACTTCTCCGTCTTTATTTACTGTTAACATCGTATTATAAATTCCCTTATTTGTTTTTTTGGCAACAGAGCCCCCAACAATATGTGCACCAACTTCTTTTGCAGCTGATTTGAGTAACTTTGTTGTTACGAAACCACCAGAGTCCGCTATTTTATCAAGTCGTTCTAAATCATAGCCTGTCGACCATAGCTCAGGAAGCACGATTATATCAGGGTGTTCTTCCCCAGCTTTCTTTATTAATTCACACACTTTATCAATGTTTTTTTCAGGATCTCCAAAAGCTATATCAAATTGAATACAAGCAATTTTCCAGCTCATAATCTTTCCTCCCTTATAGAAAAAAATGCTTTACAAGTTGATTCTAACAATATATGATTTGTGACTAGGATTTCAAGAATTTTTTAAGTAGGTGGACTAAATGAAGAATTTCCAACAATCTGAACTTTTAGATTCCCTTCCGGTACAGTTTTTTGCCTCTTTAGTGAAAAAAGTGGGAAAAGTAATGGCTCAGGGTCATGATGTTATTAATCTAGGACAGGGAAATCCTGACCAGCCAACGCCTGAACATATTGTAAACTCCTTACAGAACGCTGTTCAAAAGCCACATCACCATAAATATTCCCCGTTTAGAGGGCACTCATTTTTGAAAGAAGCCATCGCGTCATTCTACAAAAGGGAATATGACGTGGATCTTGATCCAGAAAAGGAAGTGGCAGTTCTTTTTGGGGGGAAAGCAGGCCTAGTGGAAATCCCTTTATGCTTGTTAAATGAAGGGGATACCGTCCTTGTTCCTGACCCAGGTTATCCTGATTATTGGTCTGGTGTCGCGCTTGCAAAGGCAAAAATGGAATATATGCCGTTACAAGAAGTATATCATTTTTTACCAAACTATGAAGAGTTAGAGGCAGATGTTTTAGAAAAAGCAAAACTCATGTTTCTTAACTATCCAAACAATCCAACAGGAGCGGTTGCGAACAAACAATTCTTTGAACAAACTGTGGAGCTTGCCACCAAGCATAATATTTGTGTGGTTCATGATTTTGCTTATGGTGCCATAGGCTTTGATGGAGAAAAGCCAATTAGCTTTTTACAAACAGAAGGTGCAAAAGAAGTGGGGATTGAAATCTATACACTATCTAAAACTTTTAATATGGCAGGGTGGCGTGTAGGTTTCGCAATTGGAAACGAAAATGTTATTTCAAGCATAAATCTTTTGCAAGATCACCTTTATGTGAGTTTATTTGGAGCAGTTCAAGAGGCGGCAGCAACAGCGCTATTAGATTCACAAAAATGTGTGATGGATTTAGTGAATTTGTATGAGAAAAGAAGAAATATCCTAATCGAAGGTCTTCAACAACTTGGTTGGGAAGTTACAGCTCCTAAGGGATCTTTTTTCGCTTGGTTAAAGGTTCCTGATGGGTACACATCTGTTACCTTTGCAGACAAGCTTTTACATGAGGCGCATGTTGTAGTTGCACCTGGAGTTGGATTTGGGAAGTACGGAGAAGGGTACGTCCGAGTGGGATTGCTTACAGAAGAGGAAAGGCTGAAAGAAGCAATAAAAAGAATCAGAGAGTTGAAGATATTCTGAAATTTCTGTTGACATCCACGTGAAATGATGGCATAATCGCAACTAGATTTTATAAAAAAATGATCAAAACCTAATTCAATCTTATCAAGAGCAGGTGGAGGGACTAGCCCTATGAAACCCGGCAACCGACTTTTTACAAGCACGGTGCTAATTCTTGCAGCAAATCGCTGATAGATAAGAGGATGTTAGATAACCTAACCTCTTCTTTAGCGAAGGGGTTTTTTGTTTTTTATAGAGCATGTTGAAAGGATGAAGAACATGAGTGAAATAATCGCAACTTACCTGATTCATGATCATAAAGGAAACCTTGAAAAAAAGGCAGAAGGTATCGCGCTTGGCTTAACAATCGGATCTTGGACCGATTTACCGCAGCTTGAAAAAGAACAATTAAAAAAACATAAAGGAAAAGTGGTAAGTGTAAAAGAGCTAGAACCGAGCGAAGTCGTTAACAGCTATTTGCATAAGAACATCACGAGAGGAATTATCCAAATTGCTTACCCTGCTTGGAACTTTAGTAATGATCTTCCAGCAATTCTAACGACAGTTTTCGGAAAGCTTTCCTTGGATGGGGAGATAAAGCTGATAGACTTAACGTTTAACGAGCAACTAAAACAAGCATTTCCAGGGCCAAAGCTTGGCATTACTGGTCTTAGAGAATTAACTGGCGTTTTTCATCGGCCGTTTGTCATGAGTATTTTTAAAGGTGTCATTGGCAGAGATATGAACTATCTTATCCACCAGTTAAAGGAGCAAGCAAAAGGAGGAGTAGATTTTATTAAGGATGATGAGATTCTTTTTGAAAACGACTTCACTCCATTTGAAAAAAGAATAACAGAAGGGAAAATTGCGCTTGAGGAAGTTTACGAAGAAACAGGTCACAGGGCAAGATACGCCGTTAATTTAACCGGTAGAACATTTGAGTTAAAAGAAAAAGCAAAGCGCGCAGCTGAGCTTGGGGCAGATGCACTTTTGTTTAATGTTTTTTCCTATGGTTTAGACACTCTACAAGCGCTTGTAGAGGAAAAGGAAATTTCTATTCCAATCATGGCTCATCCTGCTGTAAGTGGGGCCCTTACTCCATCTGAATTTTATGGAATTTCAAATGAATTGCTACTAGGAAAGCTTTTGAGGTACGCAGGTGCAGATTTTTCGTTATTTCCGTCCCCATATGGAAGTGTCGCACTACCGAAAGAACAGGCTTTAGGAATTCGTGATGCCCTAACCTTGGAGGAGGCACATGTGAAAAAGACAATTCCAGTACCATCTGCAGGAATCCATCCGGGTCTTGTACCTCTTTTATATCAAGACTTTGGGAAGGATGCCATTATAAATGCAGGCGGAGGAATTCATGGACATAAGCTTGGTGCAGCTTCAGGAGGAAAAGCATTCCGTCAAGCTGTAGAAGCGGTGTTAGCTGGTGAGCTGTTAGAAAACTATGCCTCTACTCATGAGGAATTGAAAATTGCCCTTGAACAATGGGGTAATGTTGAGGTCGCACAATGACAACCAAGCAACCAATCATTTTTTGTGACTTTGATGGGACAATTACTAACAGTGACAATATTATTGCCATTATGAAAGAGTTTGCTCCCCCAGAATGGGACGGTATTAAGAATCAAGTGTTAGCCCAAGAAGTCTCCATAAAAGAGGGAGTTGGCAAGATGTTTGCTTTACTGCCTTCCTCTAAGAAACAGGACATTAAGAATTTTATTATGAAACATGCGGAAATAAGAGAAGGCTTTGCTGAATTTGTTTCTTATGCAAAGGAAAAGAATATTCCTTTGTACGTTGTCTCAGGTGGAATCGATTTTTTTGTAGAACCCATTTTAGCCAGCTATATCAGTAGTGAGGACATCTATTGTAACAGCTCTGATTTCTCACAAAATCAAATTAGCATCGTTTGGCCGCACACCTGTGATAATAGTTGTGAAAACGATTGTGGGTGCTGTAAGCCAACTATCATAAGAAGTCTATGTAAGGAAAATGACCGTATCATTGTAATCGGCGATTCGATTACAGACTTAGAGGCTGCAAGGCTTGCAGATCAAGTAATTGCCAGAGACTTTCTAGCAGACAAATGCAAAAACTTGGGCATTCCTTTTTCTAGCTTTGAAACGTTTTTTGATGTGATGGAAATCCTTAAAAAGAGCGAGGTGAGGGCATGAGCACCTTCATTCAAAAATGGAATGAGCTTAGTGAGGTAAAAGCAGAGCTTGCCCAAAGAGATTGGTTTATGGGTACAAGTGGAAATTTGTCAATCAAGGTATCAGATGACCCCTTACGTTTTTTGGTATCTTCAAGCGGGAAGGATAAACGGAAACGAACAGTGGAGGATTTTTTATTAGTTGATGAGCATGGAAAGGCAATTGAAACAAGTACGTTAAAGCCATCTGCTGAAACACTGCTTCATTTAGAAGTGTATCAACATACAAATGCAGGTTGCTCCCTGCATGTTCATACAGTAGACAATAATGTGATATCAGAACTGTATGGTGACCGAGGGAAAATTACATTTAAGGGGCAAGAGATAATTAAAGCTTTTGGAATTTGGGATGAGGATGGAGAAATCACCATTCCTATTATTGAAAATTATGCCGATATCCCTAAGCTAGCTTTAGCTTTTACAAGTTATGTAAACAAGGATAATGGGGCTGTTTTAATAAGAAATCATGGCATTACGGTGTGGGGAAAAACAGCATTTGAGGCGAAAAAACAGTTGGAGGCATGGGAGTTTTTATTTTCCTACCAATTAAAGCTACTAAGTCTCCAAAACTTGTTACCAACTAAAATATCAATTTAATAGAAGGAGGAATTACTAATGGCAGAAATAAGAGTACATAACACTGGTGAGAGAATAAGTGGCAAGGAGCAGGTAGAAGCATTTCTAAGCAGGAATGAGGTTATTTATGAAAACTGGGAAATTGCAAAATTGCCTGGGCACCTCCAAGAAAATTTTACTTTAACCGATGAAAACAAAGAGGAAATTCTAGAAGTGTTTAAGGAAGAAATTGCGGCCATTTCTCTAAAAAGAGGCTATAAATCACAAGATGTTATTTCGTTATCTGAAACAACCCCAAACTTGGAACAACTATTGAAAAACTTCCAGCAAGAGCATCACCACACTGATGACGAAGTTCGATTCATTGTGAGTGGACACGGTATTTTTATTATCCAGGGTAAGGACGGCTCTTTTTTTGATGTAGAATTAGAGCCTGGGGATCTTATATCTGTTCCACCAAATGTACGTCATTATTTTACCTTAATGGAAGACAGAAAAGTGGTAGCCATTCGCATTTTTGTTACAACAGAAGGATGGGTTCCGATTTACGAAAAAGAAGAAGTGAAAAATTAAGTAAAAAGACCTCCACTTAAGGAGGTCTTCAGGCTGTCGAGAAAGTCTCGACAGCCATTTTTATATTCAATAACTTCAACAAATTACCGCGTTAATATGTTATAATATAGTTAATACATATAGGCGGTGATTCTATTGTTTAATACAAGAAATACAACGCAAAATGAAGTTGAGTTTGTCTCAATTGAAGACCTCGTTCCCCAAGATCATCTACTCAGGAAAATTGATAAGTACATTGATTTTTCCTTCATCCTAGAACGCGTTCGCCCCTACTACTCTGAAGATAATGGACGTCCCTCTTTAGACCCTCTCGTACTTTTCAAAATGATGTTTATTGGCTACTTTTATGGAATTCGCTCCGAAAGACAACTTGAAAAAGAAATTCAAATGAACATCGCGTACCGTTGGTTTTTAGGATTACGTTTAACCGACCCTGTTCCTCACCACTCCACAATTAGTTGGAATCGACGCAAACGTTTTAACAAGACGAATATTTTCCAAGAGATATTCGATGAAATCGTCCTTCAAGCCATGAACCACAAAATGGTTGGTGGACGCGTATTGTTTACGGATTCTACCCATTTAAAAGCAAACGCCAATAAGCATAAGTTCACAAGAAAAACCGTTGAAGTAGAGACACGAGAATACATAGAAGAATTAAATCAAGCTATCAGCGAGGATCGAGAAAAGAACGGAAAAAAGCTCTAAAAGAACGGGAGGAGGTGAAAGAGACCAAAGAAATCCGCAAAAGTTTAACGGATCCGGATTGTGGCTTTATGTCACGAGATCAAAAGCAAGAAATGTTCTGTTACCTTGACCATCGTACGACGGATATGAAATTTAACATCATTACTGATGCCTTTGTGACTCCTGGAAACGTTCATGACTCTGTTCCTTATCTCTCACGTATAGACCGCCAAATGGAACGCTTTGAATTTAAAGTGGAAGCTGTGGCACTTGACTCTGGTTATCTTACCAATCCCATTTGTAAGGGATTATCGGATAGGAACATCTTTGGAGTAATCGCACATAGAAGGTTTCACCCTATCAAAGGTCTCTTTCCAAAATGGAAATTCACCTATCAACCAGAGAACAATCAATACATTTGCCCAAACGGAGATGTCTTAACCTATCGAACCACCACGCGCGAAGGCTATCGAGAGTATAAATCGGATCCTTCGAAATGTAAGGTTTGTCCTTTACTTGATCAGTGTACACAATCCAAAAATCATCAAAAAGTGGTCACCCGTCACGTATGGGAAGATCATAAAGAACAGGTTCGATTAAACAGGCTTTCTAAGTCTGGAAAAATGCTTTATAAATACAGGAAAGAAAAAGTGGAGCGAAGCTTTGCAGATTCAAAAGAACTGCATGGGCTTCGCTACTGTAGGTTGAGGGGAGAAGGCAATGTGAGTGAACAAGTGTTACTCACAGCAGCCTGCCAAAACATGAAGAAGATTGCCACACACCTAGCCCGGCTAGGCTAGGTGTGTGGGAACCTTTTTCTCTCAAGTGTGATGCAAGATAATATCACATGGTCCACCAAAATAAAAAAGCTTGTAGAGAAAAACATAGGGTTTCTCTACAAGCTGAAGACCTCCACTTAAGGAGGTCTTTTTTAGATATATGACTACTAAGTGAGGCGTGTGGGAATATAAAGAGAGAAAACAATATAGGAGGCGCTAAGATGGAACATGTCATCATCATTGGTGGAATTGCTGGGGGAATGAGTGCAGCATCTAAGTTAAGAAGATTAAATGGTGATATAAAGATTACTGTTTTTGAAAAGGATTCCCATATCTCCTATGGTGCCTGTGGTCTTCCTTACTATATATCAGGAGTCACGCCATCTCATGAAGAACTACTAGCAAGAACCGTGGAGGATTTTGAAGAAAGAGAGATACGTGTTCATATAAATCATGAAGTCACTAAGGTGGATCCATTAAAAAAAGAAGTGCATGTTATAAACCTTCAAACAGGAAAACAATTCATCGCTGCTTATGATCAATTGTTGATTGCAACAGGAGCCATTCCAGTTGTGCCTCCATTCGTCCCAAAAGAAGCAAGTAACATCTATACATTAAAAACGCTTGAAGATGGTATAAGAATGAAAGAATATTTTAAAGAAGAGAAGATTAAAAAAGTTGGAATTATTGGTGCAGGGTACATAGGCATGGAATTGGTGGAAACAATGCTTGAGCTTAAAAAAGAAGTAGTTGTCATTGAGCTTCAAGATCAAATTCTCCCAAATTATGATAAAGACGTGGCAGATATATTAGCTAAGTCGCTACAAGAACGAGCGTTGATTCGAACAGGTGAAGAAGTGAAAGAGTTAAAAGTATCAAGAAATCAAGTAACACATATCCTTACTGATAAAGGAAGCTATGAGGTAGATGCAGTAGTAATTAATGTTGGCATCAAACCAAATACCGATATTGTCAGTGACATCGGATTAAACATGCTTGATAATGGAGCAATTATTGTGGATAAAAAGCAGAGAACAAGCGTCGAGAACATTTTTGCTGCAGGAGATTGTGCTACAAGTATGCATTTGCTTTTGAATAAGCCTGTCAATATTGCGCTTGGTACAACCGCTAATAAACATGGAAGAGTAGCGGCAGAAAATATTGCCGGAAATTCCAAAGAGTTTCCCGGTATTTTAGGTACTAATGTTGTAAAAGTAATGGAGTGGACCGCTGCGATGACAGGCTTAACGGAAAAGGAAGCGGAGAAAGAAAAGATTGCGTATGAGTCGGTAATGGTGGAAGCGGGCAGTCATGCTTCTTACTACCCTGATGCGGAAACAATTCATATAAAACTTGTCTATGAAAAAGACGCCAAAACAGTCTTGGGGGTCCAAATGCTTAGTAAAGACCCAAGTATAGCAAAAAGAGCAGACGTATTTGCTGTAGCTATTACGAATGGTATGACAACTGAGCAAATTGCCATGCTTGATTTGAGCTATGCACCTCCTTATGCTACTGTATGGGATGCCGTGCAAGTTGCCGCTAATGCGGCGAAATGATTTATTATAATATTATGAATTTTCTTTACCTTGTTAAGGGATTATGCTATGGTAATAGTAGTTTTATCGATTACATAGTATAGAGAGAAAACGATTGGAGAGTGAGTTGCGTGAAAGTACGTTACAATTTTGTGCCGAAAATCAATGTCCAATACTGTGAACCAAGTTACACAGTGAAAGAGGCTTATGAAAAAATAAAAGATACAGGCTTTAGATGTATCCCCGTCTTATCAAATGATGGACATGCATTTTTAGGCCTTGTGTATAAGGTGCATTTACTAGATTATTTATATGAAGGAAAAGGCAGCGAGACTGATTCGATTGAAGTGCTTATTCAAAATAAAGATGCTTTTATCTACGAGGAAGACTCGTTTTTTACAGCATTTTTTACAATTAAACGCTTACCTTTTATCGCAGTTTTAAATGAGGAAAATGAGTTTCTAGGTATCCTTACCCACGCTAATGTAATGGATGTTTTAGCAGATTCATTTGGCATGAAGACAGGTGGATATACTCTAACAATAGCAACCATTGAGCATAAGGGAGCAATAAAGGACCTTGTGTCTATGATGAAGGATATTAACATAGATGGAATGTTAACACTAGATAATGGTGAGAAATATTTGAGGAGGGTTATCGTCAACCTCCCAGCATCGCTATCTCAAGAAAAATTAGATAAGCTTGTCAAAAAGCTTGGAGAAAAAGAATTCAGAGTGACGCATGTGGATCAAATTGATGTAACAAAATAAGATGGAAATGGCCACTCTCCATAGAGAAAGTGGCCATTTTTTATTCGTGCAAAAGTTCTTTTTCTACCAAGAGATTGGATAGTGTTACAATTTGAGCATGCTTTTGGATCATGGGAATGTATTCTTTAAGAACACTAGCCGTTTTTTCACCTGCAATTCCCACATGCCCGATAGCAATAATGGAATCATCCACCTCTGTTTTTTTTATCAAATGGTTGGTCTGTTTAACAATATGATTGGTAGTCATCACTTCATCGAAAAACATCTCATTCTCTAAAAATGGAACACCAAGTTCTTTTGCAATAGGTGCTACTACGCTTTTTTTAGAAGTTTTACTATCAAGGTAGTAAAGGTTCCGTTCTTTACATATTTCAAGAATAATTTTCATGATACGTTCATCTGCAGTTATTTTAGACCCCATATGATTATTAATACCTACTGCATGTGGAACAGAATCAATTGCATCATTAACCCTTTTATAGACTTCTTCATTAGATAGACCTGAGGTAATCGCACCAGGACCAAGCCAGCTGCTTTTTCCTTTGATTGGCTCCATGGGCAAATGCAAAATCACTTCATGCCCCATTTTGTAGGCCATTTTTGCATCCTTTTCTGTTGTTGAAAGGAAAGGCATGACGGCAACGGTTAGTGTTACAGGAAGAGAGAGTATTTCTTCTGTTCCTTTCATGTTGTTCCCCAAATCATCAATAACAATAGCGACTTTTGTTGAAGTATGTTCATTTGCGCTAACACCATCTGGTAATAAGAATGAAGAAAAAATAACAAAAATAGAAATGATTTGTACGATTCTCATAGTTACACCTGCCTATTTTTTCGCTAAATGACGACATTTTTCGCAATTTTCTTTCCCTATATTATTATGAAATCCTTACTCGCTCTAGGTACTTCATCCTATTGTTTGTAATCCGCTAAAAAATAATTCATTAAAAAATATGTCTAACTTTGCGAATCTATTTACAATTTTTCAAATTATTGTAATACTTACAAATGTGACTATTTTGAGTGAAGGAGAGAATCATTTTGTCGTATGAAGGGTATGTAGATCAGTTATTATTGATGATAAAAGAGAAAAGAGATAACATGATAGCGGTTGCTAACAAGACAGGCTATGTTAGCGAACAAACTGTAAAATGCAGCCAAGATTTGGACAAGTTGATTTATCAATATCAGGAAATAATTTTTGAAAAGAAAAACTAGAAAAATCTTGGAAGCCTTCTAAACTGAGGGCTAAAAAATCTGTATAAGAAGGACCATAAACAACATACCGATGATAAAGGCGTAGGTGGAGGAAGTTTCATGACCATCCCCATGGCTTTCAGGAATCAATTCCTTATAGATGATATATAGCATTGCTCCTGCAGCAAAAGCTAATCCATAGGGTACTAGAGAAGAGACAATGGAAGTGAGATAAAAACCAAGCATTGCCATAGGGATTTCAATTGCACCAGTTAACGTTGCCACTACAAAGGCTTTGCCTTTTGAAATTTTTTGGTTCATTAAGAATAACGCCACAAGAAATCCTTCCGGTGCATTTTGTAAACCGATCGCAAAGGCAATTAATTTTCCTGTTTCTAACGCATCGGATGCATAGCTTACTCCAACAGATAAACCTTCAGGAATATTATGTAAGGTGATGGCGGCCACAATCAACATCGCCTTCTTATCAAACGCAATGCCACTCCTTGTATGCTCTAAATCAATATGAGGTATTGATTTTTCCAAAACAGTTAATGTAATTACACCAAGAAGCAACCCAACACT
Source organism: Bacillus sp. THAF10 (assembly GCF_009363695.1). Classification (NCBI taxonomy): domain Bacteria; kingdom Bacillati; phylum Bacillota; class Bacilli; order Caryophanales; family Bacillaceae; genus Bacillus; species Bacillus sp. THAF10. The sequence goes on from NZ_CP045403.1 coordinate 1,409,557, forward strand.
TAAGGGCAAGAACCCTCCGTATGATAACGATTCAGGAATTAAACTTAAGGTAGCTGCTGCCATCATAATGCCAGCCGTTAGTGCAAGAAGTGTATCTCTCCATCTATGTGTAAGTGTATTTTTAAGGAACAATATTGGCAGTGCGCCAACACCTGTCGACAATGCTGCCAAAGCACTCCCAATCATCGCTTCTTTCATATAATAGAAATTCCTTTCTTTTTTAATTTTCCTTACGTTTATAGGGTGAGTGCCTGTTAGAAATAACAGCCTCACCTTTTATCATTGTTTAGGAAATTATAAAAAATACGTCTGTGGATATCTGGAACAAAAGTAGCAACGTCCAGTCCCATGCGCCAGCGACTAGCAAACTTCCCTCGCCTCCTTACGATAAGGCAACACGAAAAAGCTAACGCTCTTCGTGTTTTCTTTATCTCATACGACTCAGTGCCACGAAAAGTGAAGCGGCTCGTTCAGCTCCGACAAGCATAAGACAGCTTTTTGCAGGAGGCTGATCTTGCCTCCGGAGGAAAGATGGCTTATGACTCGAGGAGCTAGCCGCTGCAACTAGACAAAGTTTATACGTCGCAAAACGGTCGAATTGCGCTTTTGAATTTTAGGATACTCATGGGTAGCAGCGTCCAGCTCCATGCGCCAGCGACTAGCAAACTTCCCTCGCCTCCTTACGATAAGGCAACATCGAATCGCTTTCGCTCTTCGTGTTTTCTTTATCTCATACGGCTCAGTGCCACGAAAAGTGAAGCGGCTCGTTCAGCTCCGACAAGCATAAGTCAGCTTTTTGCAGGAGGCTGATCTTGCCTCCGGAGGAAAGATGGCTTATGACTCGAGGAGCTAGCCGCTGCAACTAGACAAAGTTTGTACGTCGCAAAACGGGCGCATTGCGCTTTTGTTCTGATATTTTATTCAAATTGTATCCACATTTTATTGAGCCTTCAGGAATGACGTCCCTCATCATTCCTGAATGGTACGTTGATTCAAATTTCACAAATGAACCGCAACTGGGAAGAGATGGGGTTAATTCTATTTGTTATAATTATTGTTGTTAGAGTAATTGATTTCCTATCTTCATCCATCAGAAAAAGAATCGTATAATTTTTTTAAGGGTTGGTCTTTTAGATCAGCTCTTTCTTTTACTCTTAGAAGGTCATTGACTATCCAACTAAGTTGCATTAAAATTAGTTTTAATTCAAGATATTAAAAAGGAATGAAAATGATGGCCCAAAGACATGAATTAGATACTTCTCTTAAATTATTTATCGTGCTTTCGCGTGCATTTAGAGCAATTAATGACCAAGCGAACAAGTCCATACAATCTTTTCAATTGAATCCAACTGAATTTGCTGTGTTAGAGCTTCTTTACCATAAGGGTGAACAGCCACTTCAGCAAATCGGTGGTAAAATCTTGCTTGCAAGTGGAAGCATAACCTATGTTGTAGACAAATTAGAGAGCAAGGGCTTACTTAACCGAAAAGCTTGCCCGAAAGACAGAAGGGTAACCTATGCCCAAATTACGGAAGAGGGTAAAGAGTTGCTCGCAAAAATCTTCCCTAAACACGAAGAGCACATTCATCAGCTCTTAGAAGGCCTTTCACAGAATGAAAAAGAACATGCCATTGACCTTATAAAAAAACTTGGACTCAACGCCCAAACCAAAAGCGACCTTTCATAGGAAAGGTTGCTTTTTTTTGGGCTCTTTTCTAAAAGATTGTTGCTAGTAACTTGTCTAAAGTGATCTATTTCCAATTTTTATGTTGAGTCAAATTGCCGCTGCTTTATCTTCCTCCACGAAAAACCCCCGACAGCTGCCTTATCCAAACGCAGTAGCAACAAAATTTACAAAAACAGCCTTTTTTTTCGATAAGTGAAAGAAAAGGATAAATAATAGAGGAATACCCTAGTTTTTGTCGAATTTATACATCGTAAAAAGTCTATAAAAAGGGGAATTTACATAATGAGATTTGAAGAGTTTGTTTATAATCGTCCTAATATGGATGAAGTAGAAAAAGCTTTCTTAAGTGCCCTAGAAACATTTGAAAATGCCAAAACTTTAGAGCAGCAAGAAGAAGCGATGAAAGAGATTAATGAAATCCGCAACAACCTTAGTACAGATTTTAATCTTGTGTATATTCGTCACTCCATCGACACCAATGATGAATTCTATAAGGGCGAACAGGATTTTCTTGATGAAGTAGAACCAATCACAAAATCTTTGGAGACAAAATTTTATAAAGCCCTGGTACAATCACCTTTTAGAAGTGAGTTAGAGGCAAAATGGGGAAATCAATTATTCGCGCTTGCAGAATGTGAACTTAAGACGTTTGATGATTCCATCATTGAAGATCTTCAATTGGAAAACAAGCTTTCAACGAAATATTCCAAGCTCGTTGCTTCTGCTAAAATTTCATTTAATGGAGAAGAATTGACCCTAGCCCAGCTTGATCCTTACACAGAATCAGAAGATCGAGACATTAGAAAAAAAGCAAGTGAAGCAAAATTTGGATTCTTCCAAGAAAATCAAGCTGAATTTGATGAGATATTTGATCAGCTTGTAAAAGTCCGGACAAAAATGGCAAAGAAACTCGGCTACAGTAATTTTGTCGAGCTTGGGTATGCAAGAATGACCCGAACAGACTACAATGCCGAAATGGTAGCGAAATTCAGAGATCAGGTTAAGGATAGCATTGTACCTCTTGTATCAAAACTTTCTGAGAAACAGCAAGAGAGAATTGGTGTAGAGGCTTTGAAATATTATGATGAAGGATTTAAATACAAATCTGGAAATGCAAAGCCAAAAGGTTCTCCTGAATGGATTATCGAAAATGGCAAAGAAATGTATGAGGAGCTTTCCCCAGAAACAAAAGAATTTTTCCAATTCATGATTGATAATAACCTCATGGACCTTGTTGCAAAGAAAGGCAAGGAAGCTGGTGGTTATTGTACGTATATCTCTAATTACAAGTCACCATATATCTTTTCTAATTTTAATGGGACTAGTGGCGACATTGATGTACTAACACATGAGGCGGGCCATGCGTTTCAAGTTTATATGAGCCGCGGTTATGAAGTGCCTGAATACAACTGGCCAACATATGAAGCATGTGAAATTCACTCGATGAGTATGGAATTCTTTACATGGCCATGGATGAATAAGTTTTTCCTTGAGGACACAGATAAATATAAATTTTCTCATTTAAGCGGAGCCATTTCATTCTTACCTTATGGGGTGGCAGTAGATGAATTTCAACATTTTGTGTATGAAAATCCAGAAGCAACACCGGAAGAAAGAAACCAAGCTTGGAGAAATATCGAGAAAAAGTATTTGCCGGAAAGAGACTATGATGGAAATACTTATCTAGAAGCTGGAGGGTTCTGGCAGCGTCAAGGACATATTTACCGCTCTCCGTTTTACTACATTGATTATACTCTTGCTCAAATTTGTGCCCTGCAATATTGGAAGCTTGCACAAGAAAATCAAGAACAGGCATGGGAGTCTTATCTAGAGCTATGCAAACAAGGGGGAAGCAAATCATTTACTCAACTAGTTAAAGTAGCAGGTCTTCGGTCTCCATTTGAAGAAGGTTGTGTGGAATCGGTAGTAGGTGAAATTGAAGCTTATCTCAACAATATTGACGATAAAGCATTATAAGGAAAATCGAGAAGCTGTCGTACTTACGGCAGCTTTTTCCATCTAGATTTAACAATAGATTATCCTTTCCCTTTTGATGTTGATTTTGTAGAATAAAGGGTATATAGTTTATCCATTCTCATTTTTTTAACCCATAATAATTCTACCAATATTAGGTAAGGGATAAAGATACAATAATGAAAATACTAAAATTAACACATAAAATGTAACAGTAAGGAAGTGGCATCCATGAAAACAAATTCACTGTTTTCCCATCTGTCCATACGTAAAGTATATGGAGAGTTTCCTTTATCGGTTTCCAATATTTTTTCTGATTCCAGACAAGTAACACCCGATTCAGTTTTTGTCTGTATAAAGGGTTATACCGTTGATGGACATAACTACATAGATTCAGCCATTAACAAAGGAGCGTCTGTTATAGTCGTTGAAGATCTACCGAATGAATTGCAAAATGGAATTTGCTATGTTCATGTTCGAGATACCGAAAGGGCGTTAGGTCATTTAGCGAACAAATTTTTTGATTATCCATCTACAAAGCTCAGAATTGTAGGAGTTACAGGTACAAATGGCAAAACCACCGTCTCAAGCGTGATAAACAATATCATGCGAAAAGAGGGGTATAAAACAGGTTTGAGCGGAACAATTGAAATTGATATAGATGGAGAAAAATTTGAGAGTAAAAATACCACAAGTGATGTACTGACCATGCAAAGAATGTTAAAAGACATGGTGGAAGCGGGTGTCACGGATGTGGTGATGGAAGTGTCCTCACACGGTTTAGTGTTAGGAAGGCTTACAGGTATCGAATTCCAAAATGGCGTGTTTACCAACTTGACTCAGGATCATCTTGATTTCCACGGGACAATGGAACACTATAAGAATGCAAAAGGGCTTCTTTTCGCACAGCTTGGACAGGACCTTAGAAAAGATAAAGCAGCCATCCTAAATGCTGATGATGAGACAACGAAAGATTATTCGGATATGACAGGCGCAAGAATTATTACCTATGGCATAAAAAACGATGCCGATTTCAAAGCAGAAAATATTCGTTTTGAACAAAGCAAAACAAGCTTTACTCTGATAACAAACTTTGGCGAATTTGAACTGGAAATCCCATTCCTTGGAGAATTCAACGTCTACAATATTCTCTCTGTCATTTGCGTGCTCTGGGACAAAGGTATGCCATTTGAGCGGATTCTAAAACACGTAAATGAAACGACACCTCCTAGTGGTAGGATGGAAACATTCCCAACTGGAGATAGCAGAAATGTAATCATTGATTATGCTCACACGGAAGATGCAATTGGGAAAGTATTAGACAGCATTCGGATGTTTACGACCAATAAGATTATCTCCATTATTGGCACAGGTGGTGGAAGAGATAAAGACAAGCGCCCTAAAATGGGGAGAATTGCAACAGAGAAGTCAGACTTTGTCATTTATACAACAGATAACCCGCTTGATGAGCCTGGAGAAGAAATCGTCGAGATGATGGCAGCTGGCTCCGTTCATGACAACTATGAATGTATTCCTGATAGAGAAGAAGCCATTACCCGAGCGGTTGAACTTGCAGGGAGTGGTGATGTTATCCTTATAGCAGGAAAGGGACATGAAAATTATCAGTTAGTTGGAAAAGAAGTAGTCCCGTTTGATGAAAAAGAAATCACGTTAAATGCAGTAAAAGCCTTCCCATTAACAGATAAAATACCTACAACATAGATGATTGGAACTATTTACTGACTAGAAGGTTGGTTCACAAATACGTGAACCAACAGCTAGTCTTCTTTTTTGTATCTGATTTAAAAGATTGTTGGCAATTAACACTTTAAGCCATTTTAAACCACTTGGTTAAAACTTTCTCCACGAAAAGAACACGACAGCAACGTTGGTATAGAAATATTTTTGTAAAAAACACAAAGGATGGAAGCTTCTTGTTGAAAAAAACCCTTATCTTTTTCATTATTTTCATGATTGTAGTTGGTTGTGCAAAACAGACAGATCAGGCAGTAACCATAGTCGAAGAAGCACCTTTATTAGAGAGAGGTAAAGCAAGGAAAGAGTTTTATTGGTTAGATCAACATAATGTAACGGTAAGAAATGAATGGACACAGCGAGCGCATGAGGTCTCTGGACAAGTGTATGCAGAACCGACAGAATTCTCGGAATACGTTAGTGGTGTAAAAACAAAATTGGATACAAAAGATAAGGTAATTGCTCTTACCCTGGATGCTTGTGGCGGGGAGACAGGCAGCGGCTTTGACGAAGAGCTAATTCATTTCCTTATCACACATAACATTAAGGCTGATTTGTTTATTAATGCAAGATGGATAGATGCAAACCGCGACATTTTTCTAGAGCTCGCAGCAAATCCTTTGTTTACCATTCAAAATCATGGAACCGAACATAAACCTCTTGCCGTTTCTAGACGTAGCGCATGGGGGATAGAAAGTACTACTAGTAAAGAGGAAATTGTAGAAGAAATCATGGGAAATCAGTTAAAAATTTTTGAGCTGACAGGGAAGTTCCCGCAATATTATCGTTCTGGAACTGCCTTTTATGACGATGTTGCAGTAAAAATTGCAGAAGATCTTCATTTGGAAGTGGTGAACTTTGATGTGATTGGAGACGCAGGAGCGACATTTTCAAAAGAACAAGTAGTCGATTCCATGAAAAGTGCCACCGCAGGCTCCGTTATTATTTTGCACATGAATCACCCTGAAAGCGAAACCGCAGACGGTGTAAAGGAAGCTGTTTTAGAATTAATAAATTTAGGTTTCCAATTTGTTCATTTACATGAATATAGATTAAAGTAGTTTTACAGTTCTGTAACAAATGAAGAAGAAGCGCATATTCAATGTGCTACAGGTGACGATAAATTTGGGAGGTAAATAATCGTGACCTGTATTTTTCATTGTCTATTTTCCATTGTTCTATTGTTTAACGTTTCAGCTTGTCAGTCAAAAAACAAAGTAGAGAAGGCAAATGAGAAGTTTGAAGAACGTATTGTGGCAGAAGCTGAATTTGCACATAAATCAATAAAAAACTCGGTGAAATTCATCCATAAATCCCCTAAAAAGGAATTTCCAAAGAAGAAATCACAACTAATACCTGAATTCAAAAGCAGGGGCTTTCGGTGGCTTCGAATGAAGGAAGATGGTATTGACTTTCTTTAAAGGGGATTGCTATAATTGCAAAAAGCTAACACAACACACTGTCTAAATATAATTGTATAACTCTTATCCAGAGTGACTGAGGGAACAGGCCCGAAGACGTCCGGCAACCCTTCAAGAAAAATAATTTCTTGAGAAGGTGCTACATCCTGCAGACTAGTATGTCTGAAAGATAAGAGGAGATAAAAAAACTCTCTTCCTATCGGAAGGGAGTTTTTTTATTTGTATGATGTGATGTAAAAATGTATAGAAATGAGAGGAAATGATGTGAGTATAAAAGACATTCAAAAAGAAATTAGAACAGTCTCCATCGGTAAATTTAAAACAGAAAGTGGGGAAGAGCTTTCTGATGTAGTAATTGCTTATGAAAAAGTAGGAACTCCTACGCTGGGTACCATTCTTGTGTGTCATGCATTAACAGGAAATCATGTTTCAGTTGGGAATCAAGATAACCCGGGATGGTGGGGAGATTTTATTGGATCAGGGCTATATGTAGATACAGACAAATTTCAAGTAATCACGATGAATGTAATCGGGGGTTGTAATGGAACAACAGGACCTACATCGATAAATCCTGCGACAAGAAAACCATATGGTAGTGATTTTCCTGTCATTACCATCCGTGATATGGTGCATGCTCAGTATCAAGGACTAATAACTTTAGGCGTGAAAAATGTAAAAGCCATTATCGGTGGTTCCCTTGGCGGTATGCAAGTGTTGGAATGGGGAATTCTTTACCCTGATTTTGCTGAAATCATTGTTCCAATAGCAGTTACACCCTATTTTACTGATTATGCCCTTGCTTATAATGTAATTGGAAGGCAAGCAATCATAAACGATCCAGAGTTCGATAATGGCCATTATCAAGAAGGAGCAGTGATTAAAGGGCTTGAAATTGCTAGAATGGTTGGTCTTGTTACCTATCGTTCAGATACACTCTTTAATGAACGATTTAAAAGAGAAAAAAAACAAGAGCATGAATTTCAAGTGGACTCCTATTTAAAGTACCAAGGACAGAAATTTTCTCGTCGATTTGATGCAAATAGCTACTTACGATTGTTAAATGCCATGGATAAATTTGATATTGGAGACAACCGAAAGGGCTGGAAAAATGCGTTAAAAGAAATTTCAGCCACCGTTTGTTTTATATCCTTTAAAGGAGACTTGCTTTATCCGGGTTCGTTGGTTAGTAAAGCTGTAGCGTACCTTCAATCTATAAACAAGGATTCGACCCACCTTGAAGTAGAAACGATGTTTGGACATGATGGCTTTTTAGTTGAATTTGAAAAATGGGGAGACACCATTAAAAACCTCATCGAAAAAGATAATACTTGAATTTAGGATATCCCTTCTTTCCTACCTGCTTGTTTCATATATATAGACAAGCAGGTTTTTATTTTGGAGTTCGGCGGAAGGTGGGGCAACGGTGAAAAGAAGTTGGCTAAGTGCTTGTCAAATTGGTGCTGTTTATATAGGGACAATCGTAGGTGCAGGATTCGCTACAGGAAAAGAAATTGTTCAGTTTTTCACTCAGTACGGTTGGATTGGTTTTATTACGATTTTAATGAGTGGGATATTATTTATATGGCTTGGAACAAAAATGATGCTAATGGCAAGCCGAATAAAAGCTAATTCCTATAATGAATTCAATCAATACTTATTTGGAAAATCCGCAGGTGCATTTGTTAATCTGTTTATGCTAGTAATATTAATTTCAGTTGGTGCTGTGATGTTGTCTGGTGCTGGAGCAGTTTTTGAAGAACAGCTTGGCTGGTCCTATCAACTTGGGCTTTTGTTAACTGTGTTTCTTGCAGTAGCCGTTGTAATAGGAGGGGTCAAAGGGCTTGTTGGGGTAAATATTATCGTAGTACCTGTAATGATTTTATTTAGCTTGCTCATCGCTTGTCATGCAATTTTTGAGGATGGTCTAACTTTTATGACTCTAAAGCCGGTCTCAGAAGGAATGAAAGGTTGGCTGGCACCGTTTATGTATGTTGCTTTTAATCTTGCCATGGCACAGCCAGTACTTGTTCCGTTAGCAAAGGAAGCAAAGGATGAATGGGTCATAAAACGTGGGGGATTTCTAGGAGGATTAATCCTGTGCTTTATATTAATTTCCTGTCATATTTCCATTGCATCCTTACCAAATTTTCATACGTTTGAGATACCGATGGCTGAAGTGGTGAAGTTTGGAATGCTGTCCTTTTTCGGCATCTATGTATTCGTAATATATGGTGAAATCTTTACTTCTGTAGTTAGCGATATCTTTGGATTGCAGCGTCAGTTGGAAAGTATGTTGGGGATATCTAAATATCTGATAACTTTCGTGTTGGTCACCATCATTTATATGATTAGTCAAATAGGCTATGGCAGCCTGATTGAACATTTATACCCCTTCTTTGGCTATGTTAGTATGGCATTTCTGCTGTTATTAATTGTAAGAAAATAAACTCAAAATGTTAATGGAACTAGCACTAAAAGTAATAAATCAAATACCAGATGGGATATAATCACAACAGATAATGATCCAGTCCTTAAAAATAAAAACCCCCATGCTGAGCCACCTGTAAAGGCTGCTGCCATTAACATTGGATTTCCTGTCCACGCATGTGCTAATGAGTATAAGGCTGCAGCTATTAATACACTCCTCAGTGGCCCCAACTCTTTAAGTTGCTTTTGGATAAATCCCCTCCAAAACAATTCTTCACCAGGTATGATAACAAAGACAAGTAATACATAATGCCACCACTCCTTTGGTCCTACCAAATTATACAAATCAGTTACATACACAATTATTGGGTAAGGTACCTGTTTTATGAAAAGATAAGTTAAAAGGAAGAAAAGATAAATCCCAATTCCACTAAGCAAAGCTATTACAAAAGTCGACTTAGATAAAGTAAACAATGCCTTTTTATGCTCCTTATATATACTAAAACAAGCTAGTACAAAAAGAGATAAAGGAAATAATATCCAAAAATAGTCAGGAGATAAAAAACTCCAGCTAATCATTGTACAGGCTAAGATCCAAAAGATTAATACAAATTGCAAGCTTCTCAAAACGTTTCCCTCCACTCCTTGCAACCTTATTTTAACAGTAAAATGCAAATCAGGAAACGACCATACTAAGAAGGAGGGAACGATGAAAGGAGCGAGAAGATGACACAATCAAAAAGCCAACAGGAAAGGCAAAGAAGAGTAAGAAAAGAATCCCAAAATCAGCATGGCAAAGTGAAGAGCTTTGAAGAATTAGCTGATCGAAAAGGAAAATAACCTTAATTGAATCTCAATATGGAGAGCCCAGGAAGCGTTAGGTAACAAGCTTTCTGGGCAATTATTTTGTTTGGTTGGTTGAGCAAAGCATCTAATCGCGACAACCAAGATAGGGACCTTAAAGCAGTTGTCCCACAAACGTTCTGTCTCTCTTTTTACCATGGACCTCCTCCATATTAAATTATACCGAACACCCAACTCCTTCATTATTTGTAGGAAAAGCTTTTTGGGTATATTGAAGGGTGTTTAAAAGCATACTATGGGAAGAAATTACAGGTTGAGGAGGAGGTAGCTTTGGGGAACCACCAGGAGAAGAAGCGGTATGTGGCCATCGTAAGCCCATATACAACTAGCTTGCTACATTACAGAAAACCTTTTGTTATCGCTTGGTGGGGAGCTGCTTTTCCTGGCTTTGGTCATTTCATGCTTTCCAAATACTTGACAGCTTTTATCCTAATTTCTTGGGAAGTTATCATAAACAACCTTGCACATTTAAACGAAGCAATCTTTTTAACGATGATAGGGAAATTTGATGAGGCAATCGCAGTATTAGATGAGCATTGGATAATTTTATATATTTGTATGTATGTGTTTTCTATTTGGGACAGCTATCGTCTCACCATTGAATTGAACAAGCATTATTCTCTTGCATACTATGAGGGTTTTCCATATCAAATCACCAATACGTCCTTGTTTGAGATTAATGTTCTTGATAAGAAAAATCCGGTGCTTGCGGTAGTTTGGTCCCTTATAACTCCTGGCCTTGGAAACTTATATGTTACAAGGGTCTTATCTGTCATATTTGTATTGACCTGGTGGCTCGTAATTACATATGAAGCCAATGTCTTTCCAGCCATTCATTACACGCTAGTGGGAGATTTCCAATCGGCAACAAAAATTCTCGTTCCGCAGTGGTTTTTGTTTATCCCTTCTATCTATTGCTTTGCTGCCTATGACTCTTATGTCACTGCGGTAGAGTTGAATAAATTTATTGATAAGTACCTTGGTAGAGAGTTAAAGAATAAATATCAAGATCCACATTATAAAATGCCAATATAGAAAAGAGCTGGGAAGTAATGTACATTTTCGCAACCTTTAAATATAACATGGAAATGGAACTTACATTACGAGAGTTGGAAGAGCTAGGTCTTAGAAAGGACCAAATTTTAGTTGTTCCGCTTGATAAAGTGAAATACCAAACGAAAACAATTGACTCGATGCATCGAACAGATGGAAGAAGTTTAGTTGATTTGGCTGCAATTTTTGGTATTATTTTTATGCTTCTTGGTGTAATTTACGGTTATGTTTTTTATCTTGGACCTATACTATGGGGATTGTTTGGATTGCTATTTGGGTTTATTGTTGGATTTCTGATTGATTATTATTTTACTAAAAAAGGTGAAAAAAGCATGAGAAAAAGAGAATCAGATGCCGATGTCATTATAATGATTCATTGTCCATTAGAAAAGCAGGATAAAATTGAAGATATTCTTTGGAACAATCTTGTTCTTGGAGTCGGAACTGTGGACAGATAAAAACCCTTCAAAAAATTGAAGGGTTTTTTGCTGCGCTTTATCAATAGTCGAGTAGCTTGAGTAATTCTTTGTGGCGTCCTAAAGAGTAAGACAGTTCTTTATATTTATCGTTTAATCTTTTCGTTTCTAAAGTAAGGTATTTTTCCTCTTTAGTGGACTCAAGTATGTGCAAGGTGAAATTCCAAATTTCGTCCTTTCTGAAGGGTAGTGAGTGATCTGCGATAAATTTCAACTCGTTAAGAACAGAACAGATAACATCAATGTCATTTTTTCCATATCGAATGACAGGTGAAAAAGCAATCGTCAAATAGTCAAAGAACTGTGGTGTCTTTACAATTACCCGTAAATTCTTGTGGGTGTCATTAAAATATGGAGCAGGACCTTGGATGGAAGCAAGCTTAGAAATAATCGTGCCTAATTGCTCTACACAATGAACGGCTGTGCTTGGGTCGTTAATACCTGGAGATAAGGCTCTGACACCAATCTCAGTAACCTTTCTAATTCCAAATTCAACATCTTCTAGTGGTGCCCTAAATAATGATACCGTCACATGCTCTAAAAAATGTTCTTTCATTATTTTTGATTCAGAAGGCCAAACAGAAAGGACGGGTGTATGTTCATTGATGTAATCACCCTGATGTCTTTCTACTCTGATAATGGAATCTGTCTCTGACCCCAAGTTTACAAGCGCTTCAATATCGATATATTGAATGTATCCAGGTTCCTTACTCGTTATTGTGATAGCTTTTTTTGTGATAATTTCTTCACTTTCCCAATTGTCCCAAGGCGAATCATGAATAGAAGCGTCACTATCTTCAAACAACTCTTTCATATTATCTAACGTTTCTATCGTAATATTATGTAAAAGATTACTCACTTGAATCCATGTTGTAACATGATGGATGAAAAAGATGAATACAATTAAACAAAGGATCGCTATTGCTACTGCAAAGGAAGGTACAAGAAAAAGCTGACTCTCATGTGATTCTTTTAAGAAAAGCAGTAGGATAATACTATAGATAAAGCCACCCGTGAATATCCCCAAAACCCTTTGCGTTGCATGATCTGTAATGAAGTTTTGCAATGCCCTAGGAGAGAATTGAGATAAATAGGTGGTTAGGACAACTAAGATGGTAGAAAAAGTGATGGTGGTCATGGTCAATAATGATGAAGCAATAGAGCTTAGAATCGTTTGTGATAGATTTATATCTGCTAAGAAGATGGAAGGGATAAGCCCCTTCAATGTATTGGATGATAATAAAAAATGATCCAGGATTAATGTTAGAACAGACAGACCAAATGCTAAAAGCCCATAAAAGGATGGTAAATACCAAAAGCTTGTTTTTAAACGTAACATGCGTGCTGATTTTGCCATATTTGCACTTCCTTAAGATGAAAAGTTTATTTTTTTGTAGAATCGGTGATAGAATTATGTTATAGTAACAAAGTTAAATTGAATAAAATCTTCATCCAATTGGGATGCAAGGAGAGGTTCTAGCGAATACCCTCTATAAAAAACTAAGGACAAACAATCAACTATATTCCTTAGGGTATAGTTTTTTTTATTTTCTTTAAGTTATGCGCTAGCCCATCCTTTTGGTTAGCGTTTTTTGTTTATATATAGTTGTAATAAAGGAGAGATTCTAATGAAACAAAAAGAGAAAGCAATGGTGGTGTTTAGTGGCGGACAGGATAGCACTACCTGTTTACTCTGGGCACTAGAACGCTTTGATGAAGTAGAAGCTGTAACATTTCACTATGGACAGCGGCATGAATTAGAAATTGAATGTGCGAAAAGTATTGCAAAAGAGCTAGGAGTGGTGCATCGGATTCTAGATATGTCCTTACTTGGACAGTTAACTCCTAATGCTTTGACAAGAAGTGATATTGAAATAGAAGAAAAAGAGGGAGAGCTTCCGAGTACATTTGTAGACGGCAGAAACTTACTCTTTATGTCCTTTGCTGCTGTGGCTGCGAAACAAATAGGCGCAAAGCATATTGTAACAGGAGTTTGCGAAACAGATTTCAGCGGATATCCGGATTGTCGAGACGTTTTTATTAAATCACTTAACGTTACGTTAAACCTTTCAATGGACTATCCTTTTGTTATTCATACTCCTTTAATGTGGTTAAACAAAGCGGAAACATGGGAGTTGGCAGATAATCTGAATGCACTTGATTTTGTTCGTGAAAAGACGCTGACGTGTTATAACGGAGTAATTTCAGATGGGTGTGGAGAATGTCCCGCTTGTAAGCTTAGAAAGCGGGGGCTTGATGACTATATGACATCTAGGAACAAAGGAGTTGAATCAAGATGATTCAGCAAATTTACCCACAAGTAAGCCATGATTACAACTATGAATTAAACAAAGATATGCAAATAGCGGCAGCACATTACGTTCCAACAGATGCGGCAGGTAAGTGTAAGCAATTGCACGGACATACCTATTTTGTCAATGTGACGGTGGCTGGTGACAATTTAGATGATGCGGGTTTCTTAGTAAACTTTCAATTATTAAAAAAACTATTGCATGATAAATTTGACCATACAACGTTAAATGATCATGAGGATGTTTTTAATGATCATAATCCATACTATTTTCCTACAACAGAAGTCGTGGCAAGAGTAATGTGGGAAACAATTGAGAATCATTTAAAACAGCTGCCATCTAAGCCTACCTGTTTGCAGGTGTTTGTAAGAGAAACGCCAACAAGCTATTGTATCTACAGGCCAAAAAAAGGCGGGAAATCATCATGAACAAAACTATTCCTGTATTAGAGATTTTTGGTCCGACCATCCAAGGAGAAGGGATGGTCATTGGCCAAAAAACGATGTTTGTTCGTACTGCCGGATGTGACTATAGCTGTGCTTGGTGTGATTCTGCATTTACATGGGACGGTAGTGCCAAAGAGAGTATTGTGATGATGACGCCTTCTGCTATTTATGAAAGATTGAAGGAGCTAGGCGGCAATGCTTTCAACCACGTTACCATTTCAGGTGGAAATCCTGCTTTAATAAAAAATATTGCAGAGCTTATTCATATTCTACATTTTGAGGGGATAAAGGTTGCTTTAGAAACACAAGGAAGCAAATGGCAAGATTGGCTATTAGAGATAGATGATTTAACGATTTCACCCAAACCCCCTAGCTCAAAGATGGAAACAAACTTTGACATACTTGATAATATTATCAGTAAGGTAGAAGTGGCGAAAACCTCATTGAAGGTAGTTGTCTTCAATTCTGAAGATCTTGCATACGCTAAACAAGTTCATATGCGGTACCCTGAAGTTGCGTTTTATGTTCAGGTAGGCAATGAGGATACAACAACTGAAAATGATGAAAGCTTAGTGAAAACCTTACTGTGTCAATATGAATGGTTAATAGAACAAGTGATGAAAGACGAAAATATGAATAATGTCCGTGTTTTACCTCAGCTTCATACGCTTGTCTGGGGAAATAAACGCGGAGTATAAAAAAGGAGAGAACATGATGTCAGGAAGAAACGATTCTGAGCTAGAAGGGGTAACCCTTCTAGGAAATCAAGGCACCAATTATTTATTCAATTACTCACCGGATGTATTAGAAACATTCGAAAACAAACATCCTAACCGTGATTATTTTGTGAAATTCAATTGTCCTGAGTTTACAAGTCTCTGTCCAAAAACGAATCAACCAGACTTTGCTACCATATATATTAGTTATATTCCTGATAAACTGATGGTAGAGAGCAAATCTTTAAAGCTTTACTTATTCAGCTTCAGAAATCACGGTGATTTTCACGAAGATTGCATGAATATCATCATGAACGACCTTATCGAATTAATGGATCCACGTTATATTGAGGTTTGGGGCAAATTCACGCCTCGAGGTGGAATTTCGATTGACCCTTACACGAACTATGGAAAGCCTGGAACGAAGTATGAAGAGATGGCACACTATCGTTTAATGAATCATGACATGTATCCAGAGACGATTGATAACAGATAACTACAAAAAAAAACACAGCAAAACGCTGTGTTTTTTTGTATGCTTCTTTCTGACAAAATAACACACAAAAGTTGTTAATGTGAGATAATTTTGGTATAAAGAAGGTAGAAAAACAGAGAGGATTGGATACAAAAGATGGATACGAAGCGAAAGGCGCTATTAATTGGCGCAACAGGCTTAATTGGTTCCTATTTGCAGGAAGAAATTTTGGAAAATTCAGATTACGAACAACTTACGACCTTTGTTAGGACACCGACAAATCAATCACACCCAAAACTAAAGGAAGTGGTTGTATCCTTTGATGAACTAGCCCAATATCTTGATCACTTTCAGGTAGATGATGTTTTTATTGCCCTCGGTACCACAAGAAAAAAAGCAGGTTCCAAAGAAAATTTTAAAAAGGTGGATTTTGATCTTGTGGTAGAATCAGCAAAACTGGCGAAATCTTCAGGTGTAACGAGAATCGCCATTGTTTCTGCCCTTGGTGCAAATGAAAACTCCTCGGTTTTTTACAATAATGTGAAGGGGAAAATGGAGTCTGCAGTTAAAGAAATAGGAATTAGGTCAACTTACTTTTTCCGTCCATCTCTACTGCTAGGTGATCGTAAGGAATTTAGATTTGGTGAAAAGATTGGAGAACAGGTCGCTTGGCTGTTAAATCCAGTATTAAAAGGAAAGTGGAGAAAATATCAAGCTGTTCATGGAAAAGCAGTGGCAAAAGCAATGATTAGGTTTTTGAAGGATGCAAGAGATGGTGTTCATATCGTTGAGTCAGATTTAATCAAAAAGCTCTTTTCTTAAAGGCTGCTTTCGCAACCTTTGTTACTTCTGCGAATATTTAAGATACCCGTAATGAAGGTTGTTGTCGGGCTCTTATCGTGGATATATCCATTTTCCTTGGCTTGAAAATTGGAAAAAAAGTTATAAAGCCCACTTTTCCCTAGTATATAACAACCATCTTTTAGAAAAGAGCCATCATAAAATCTTAGTCGTTTTCATTTTAGAAATGCAGGGAATATGAATAAAAAATAGAGGAGTGTAATTTATGAGCCTAACGAAGGAATTTAGACGAATCCGCAAATCTGGCCATTTAACCATTCCAAAATCTATTCGAGACCAACTGCAAATTACTGATGGAGATGTTTTGATGATTATGGAACAGCCTTTAGGTCTAATGATGAAACCAATAGAACAAGAGCATGTTTTTAATGAATCCATCGTGTCAAACAATGGAAAAGTTAACATCCCGATTGAAATTAGACGAAATTTAAATATTAATGAGGAGACTCACTTTTCTGTCATGCTGGATAAAGAGAAATCGGCTGTTGTTCTAGAGATTATTGATGAACAAACAGGTTAGGAAACAAAAGAGCTGACAAGCAAAGCTTGTCAGCCTTTTGTATTTAAAGGTTTTTTACAATCTTATAATTTTTATGGTTAACCACAGTTCTTTGTTCTAATTCAAGATCACGGTAATTATCCATATACGTGAGATCTACAATTACAGAGTTTTCATTGACTTTTTCTACGATCCCCTTTAACCCTTCTCGAAACTCGATAATGTTACCTACTTCCGCCTTTTTCATTATTCTTCCCCCTTGAAATTGTTGTTAGCAAGTTCCAATTAAGGACAAGCCTTTCTATAGTAGTGGATAAAAAGTATTACATACATTTTGCATTATTTTTGCAAAAACGTAAATAGTTTGAAGGGATATTTTTTAAATTTTCATTTAATTTCAAATTTGTATAAGGAGCAATTGAAGGAACAAATGCTCCTTGTTGTTCATATGATAATTCAGGGCTATTCATATTGCCCCATTCATTTTATTCCTTATCCCCCATTGAACCCCATCTAACTTAGAAGGGGTTTTTTCGGTGTGCAAAAGAAAAGTTTAGTGATAAAATAAAGCCTAGAATGAAAGGGTGAGTGAAATGAATGAAGCTTTAGCACAAGACATATTAGAGAAATTGAGAAGTGGAGAATTAAGTGAATATAGAGTTGGTAAGGAAGAATTTATGACGTTTCGTACCGTGCTCGTTCAACGAGATGATTTTAAACATTTCCGTGGAATTGCCAGACATGGTGGGGAAGTTATCTATCAATATTTGCAAACTGCAAGAAGTTAAGTAGCGGAGCTTGGTAAAAAGCTGCCGCTACTTTTTATCAATATTTCATTTCTTTTTTTAGTTTTTTAATGGCTTCTTTTCTCCATGATTTTACTGCGCTAACCGTCACTTCATTTTCCTTCGCAATTTCATTCAGCTTTTTTCCGTTGATTACATATTCTATTACCCAAATCTTTTGTTTGGGTGTTAGATTTTTTATATTTATCTCGATCATGGCATTGGTTAAAAAGATAGGTTGTTCAGGAAGTGACAGAGTACAAATCTCTGTTGAGCTTCTTTTTATTTCTTTTTTGAGGAGATTTAGTACTTTTCCTCTCATGCAGGAATATGCATAAGAAGAAAACGCTCCTTTATGACATTTAAATGTGAGAGTGGCTTCCCAAAGAGCGACAGATGCTTCATGAAAATAAAGTTCCTTATCACTATGGATGTTCAATGTTTTTATGATATGGTGTATCATGGGAGTATATTGTTGGTGGATTTCTTCAAAGGGTGCTTGCAATTGGCAGATCCTAACGAAAAGCTAGCTTCTCTCTTATTACCGGTAAATTAATGATAAGAAGGTTTTAAAGAATCTTCACATGTTTGTTTGTATCATATATTCATTTGCATTAAGGGAAAATAATGCAAACCTTCAAGTAGAATACATCATACGCAAAATGTTCTCCTAAGTAGAACAGTTAATATACGTATAAAGGGGTTTTTTCGATGGAATATAAAAAAGAAAATAAATTGGCTAATCAATCTATGTTCCTTTGGAAGAATGACAAGGATCAGACGGTACAAGGGTTTTTAATGGTCCCAGATAACATACCTGATATTAAATATATAAAAAAGCTCTTAAGACATATGTACTTAGAAAAAGAGATTTTTAAAATGTCGATCTGGTTTGAAGGAGATGTAATCCAAATAACAGGGCGCATACAATCTTTTCGTTATACGGCTAACAAGCTGACAATTAAGGATTTAGATAAAAACATTTATCATATTCGCATTTTTGATGTGATGGAGATTATCAGAAGACCATTTAAATAATTGAGTAGGGGAGTCCTAATAGAGGGCTCTTTTTTTTATTCCTTTCTTCATGAATCATTTTTTTCAAAAGCTCTTTTCTAAAAGATTGTTGCTAAAACCTAAGAAAAAGTCGGCTTTAAGACTTTTTCCAATCTTCGAGCTAAGAAAAATTGACACGTGTTTCAATTTCCTCCACGAAAAGAGCACGACAACAACGTTGATGACGGGTGTTTTAACGATACGCAGTAGCAACAAACTTTGCGAAAACAGCCTTTTCAAAAGAACAAAGAAGTATATTCCTATTCTTTCTAGGGAAAATAAGAAAGAATTTTCTTCGGATAAGTGTCAAACGAAAGGGGGGGACACGGTGAAAAACCTATTGAAAAAATTGTTTAAAGGCGGAAAAAACTCACCATCAACAAAGGTGGAAGAGATGACAGTGACAGACCTGCTTTTGCAGATGAAAAAATCGATAGACTTTCTTAGATTCTCCGATTATACAAATGATGGAAGTAAGAAGGTGTGGGTAAATTATTACTACACGTTAATTGATACAGATTATTTACATCGAGACATTTTAAAGCCCATTACCACCATACCGTGGTCAAGCATTCAAGATATTAAAAACCTGCTACCCATTGAAGTAGTGACCATTAGCGATGATCCAAAAGAAATCCTTGAAAAGATGCTGAGTGGCTTTGTTTTTATTCAGTTAGGTGAGAATGATAAAAAGGGTCTATTAGTGCGATCTGAATTTGTCCAAGCAAGGGCAGTGTCATTACCTGAAGTTGAATTTAGTGTTATAGGACCGAAAGAATCGTTTATTGAAAATATTGATTCCAATATAAATTTAATTAGACGAAGAATGAGCACTCCCATGCTTACTATCGAACAAAAAAAGCTAGGGACCATGTCTAGAACAAGAATTGCTGTTATGTATATGGATGGAATTGTCAATATGGAGAATGTAAATACGGTTAGACAAAGGCTAGATGAGGTTGAGTTCGACCATATTAATGATAGCTCCTATATCGGACAATTAATTTCAGATAATGGGAATACCATCTTTCCATTATTGCTTGATTCAGAAAGGCCAGACCGGGTTGTATCTGCCCTTGCAGAGGGGAAGGTCGTCATCATGGTCGATGGGTCACCTCATGGACTTATTGGCCCAACTACATTGGTAGAATTTTTCTCCTCCTTTGAAGATTATTATATTAGTTACTGGCTCTCCTCATTTTTTAGATTAATTCGTTTGTTTGGGGTGGCTTTTTCTATTCTAGTTACACCAATTTATGTGGCTGTTTTAAGCTTCCATTATGAATTAATTCCTAAAGATTTACTTAGCACATTGATTTCCTCTAGGAGAGAGGTTCCGCTTCCACCAATTCTTGAGGCGGTATTTCTTGAATTGACCATTGAGCTTTTACGAGAGGCCGGAGCAAGACTTCCGACAAAAGTAGGTCAAACAATTGGTATCGTAGGAGGAATTGTAATCGGGACAGCTTCAGTAGAAGCAGGACTGACTAGTAATGTTCTTTTGATTATTGTTGCACTTGCAGCGCTTGCCTCCTTTACCACTCCTGTTTACAAAATGGGTAACACCATCCGATTACTGCGTTTTCCTTTTTTATTGTTTGCTGAATTATGGGGCTTACTTGGAATTGTTTTTTGCTTTAGTGTTCTTGCAGCACACCTTTTAAGGCTGACTTCTCTCGGACGTCCGTATCTAGAACCAATATATCCTCCAAGAGTGAAAGATATGAAGGATGCATTGTTAAGATTACCATTTTCCATGCAAACAGAAAGACCAGAACAATTGCGAACACAAAATCCGATTCGGGGCTCTAAGCAGAGACTGAAGAAGAAGAAGGATATAGATGAATAAAAACAGAAGGGAGGTTTGACATTGCAAACAATACCACAGCGGTTTCAGGTTTCACCTTTTCTAGTGTTTTATTTAATTCACAGTACACAGTTTGGAGTTGGGGCACTTGGATACCAGCGTATTATTGCAATGTCAGCCGGTTATGATGCCTGGATTGGTATTATACTTATAGGAATTTTTACACATATCGTTGTGTATATGATGTACAAGATATGTGAGAAAAGCAAAGGTGACTTGGCAAGCGCGCATAGGCTTGTGTATGGAAAGTGGATAGGACAAGGATTTAATCTCTTTTTCATCCTCTATTTCATAGCTTCAACGGTGAATGTATTAAGAACCTATATTGAAGTGATTCAAGTATGGTTATTTCCAGATTTCAAAACATGGTTTTTTTCACTGTTTTTTCTTTTATTAGTGTATTACATCATTACAGGGGGTTTTAGAGTAATAACAGGAATTGCCTTTTTAGGAGTAATCCTGCCCTCTTATCTATATGTGATGATGATCATTCCACTGGAATATGCCAACTTCCGTAACATTCTGCCTATCTTTGATCATTCCTTTAAGGATATTTTTCTTGCAAGTAAAGATATGACATTAAGCATGTTAGGCTTTGAAACATTACTTATTTATTACCCATTTCTAAAGAATCCTGAAAAATCAAAGAAGTGGGCTCATTTAGGTGTATTTGTAACTACTTTTGTTTATGTTACTTTTGCTCTTGTAACATTTTCTTACTTTAGTGAAGGAAAGCTGGCAAAGAACATTTGGGCAACACTCTCTATTTGGAAAATTATCGAGCTTCCCTTTGTAGAGCGTGTAGAATATATCGGGATTGCGAACTGGTGCTTAATTATTTTACCAAATGTTTGTATATTTCTCTGGTGTGCTAGTCGCCTTGCCAAAAGAATGACAAACTTAAAGCATAGAACAACCCTACTTCTTTTAACCATTATCGTCTTTATCCTTATGAATCAATTTGAGGATAGAAAACTGATAAATAAATTAAACGATTATATAGGTCAAGTAGGGTTCTACATGTTATATGTTTATATTCCATTACTGTTTTTATTGGTTATATTTGCGCGTTGGAGAAAGGGGAAAAAAGAAAATGCCTCTTCTTAAGGTTTTAAGTACTATTTGTTTACTGTTGCTTCTTACAGGCTGTCTGCAAAAAGAGATTGTGGATGATGTAAATATAGAATCTGCGGAAGGCTTTGATCTGATAAGTGAAAATGAGATAATGGGTACCTTTGTTGTTCCAATTTATAAGGCAGATAAAACGATCGTAAATGAAAGGTTTACAGCAGTAGCAGAGCAAAATAAGGACATTTTAAGAAGTGTGCAAAAGGAGTCTTCCTCACCGATTGTAAATGGAAGCTTAGAAGTAGTCTTGTTCAATATGGACCTTGCCAAAAAAGGAATTATTCAGGTAGCTGATGGATTGCAACGGGATGCAAGTATTGGAACAGGATTATATTTTGCAATTGTAGAAGGACAAACAAAAGAAATTCTGGAGCAAAACATGGGCACGAGAGGAACAGGGGACCATTTATTTAACCTGCTTAAACATAACATAGAGCAAAGAGACGTTCCAAATACAAATATGCACATCTTTCTCTCAGATTATTATCAAAAGGGAAAAGATCCGAATCTACCAATGCTCAAAAAAAAGGAGGATAAAGTGGAGATAGTGGGAGTCGCTGTTTTAAAAGAGGATAAATTTGAAATGATGATTCCTGATGATCGACTGTTTTACTTTAAGACACTAGTGGATAGGTATTCAGATGGAACAGTCAATTTTAAACTTCCAGACAAAAAAGAATATGTTTCTGTGAGAAGCATAAAAACGGATAAAAATATCGATGTGAAGTGGAAAAATGATGTGCCTACGATTGAAATTGAAGTAAAGGTGGATGGCATGCTGAGAGAATTTACTGGGAATAAAGTTACACCTAAGGAAATAAATAAATTCCAAAAGATTTTGGAGGATAAGATTGTCGCCGAATCTGATTCTATGATTCAAGAGTTTATAAAAAGAGGAGTAGATCCCATCGGGTTTGGATATGAAGTAAAATCCCGAAAAAGAGGCTTTGACATGAAAAAATGGAAAGATCAATTGTATCCTGAATTAAAGGTTTCCGTTACAGCAAAGGTTAGAATTGTAAGTACAGGAGTTACAGAGTAGTCAAATATGTAGGACATATGAATATACTGGTAAAACAAAGCTGTTTAGAGGAGGACATAACATGCCTCAAAAAATTATGTTGTTTTGTGATCCAGGAATTGATGATTCATTGGCTATTATTTACAGCTTATTAAACCCTGAACTCGAATTAGTTGCTGTTGTAACGAGCTATGGGAACGTAAGGCAAAAACAAGCAACTCAAAATGTTGCATATTTACTAGAGCTTGCTAATAGAAAAGGTGTCTTACTAATTGGAGGAGCGAAAACCCCACTTTCAGGAGAGTTTTCTCCCTTTTATCCAGAAATTCACGGCGAGCAGGGGCTAGGTCCTATTAGGCCACCTGCCACCATCAAAGGAGAGCTGCTTAACTTTGATGCCATTTTTCAAGTGATTGAAAGGTATGGTGAGGATTTAGTTATTGTAGATGTTGGCAGAGCTACTTCCTTAGCAATAGCTTTTAATCTTGGTGGAGAAGAGCTTGTTAATCGTGTGAAAGGCTTTTTCTTAATGGGGGGAGCTTTTTTAATACCTGGAAATGTAACTGCTGGAGCTGAGGCGAATTTTTACGGTGATCCCCTCGCGGCAGAAGTTGTCATGGCTACGGTTAAAAACGGAATTCTTTATCCGCTTAACGTCACCAATGATGCTATTATCACTCCTGAAATGATTGAACAAATTACTTCAGAACATAATAATCCTTATCAGCCATTAATGAGAGAAATCTTTGACTACTATTTTAAAGCTTATCAAAAATTAGTTCCAGGAATTGAAGGGGGTCCTCTTCATGACGTTATGACGCTGTTTGCAGTAACGATGCCTCAGGCTTTTAAATATGTGGAAAAAGTTGTGAAGGTTGGTCAGGATCAAGGCAATCTTCGTGGGGTAAGCATGGCTGACTTTAGGCCAAAGCCTGATGAAGAGGGTAATACGCTCACGATTGCACTTGAATTTGACAACGGTGCGTTCACCGAAAACTTTATGGAAGTAATGACTTCTTCTCTCCCGGAATATGAATAGTGAATCCAGTCTTCCATCACTCGTTTTCGTCATCAATCTATTGAGAAATGTTAAAGAATCAAAAGATGCATTAAAATAGTACGAGGCTGGGACAAAAGTGTTTTGTCCCAGCCTCGCTTTTTTATTTCAGGTTTCTCTTCTACCTTTGGAGCTGTTTTGATATGATAGAATAATAAGAATGTTATGAAATAGAGGGAGAAGTAACCATGTCATTTCATCAATGTCCAAACTGTAAAGAAAATGTCCATTATAAAACCAAGCTTTTTTCCGTGTTTTTTGGCTATCGTCCGATTAGCTGCAAGAGATGTGAAACGGTTTATGAGGTCGATGAAAAGTTTCGATTTATCCTTTCTTTGTATACAGTGATGATTCCCATTATTCTTGTGTACTCCTTCAGTGCTGTTGCTGGAATTCATAATAGGTGGGTACAGGTAATATCTGTGTTGCTATTAGCAACAATAGGCGTTTTATATTCTGCAACGAAAGTGCGGTATCATAAAGCAAAGCATCAATCGTTAAATAAATAACGAGATAAAAATGAAGCGAGAACGGACTTTTTTGTCCCTTCTCGCTTTTTTGTTTTCCTTTAAACCCATTCTAATGCCCATATTAAGAATGCAGCCACAATGACAAGTGAAACCATATGAAGAATAAAAGAACTTAAAAAATCTTTCAATACATGAACATAATGAAAACGGCTTTTTTTGTTGTTTCGGACAATTCTCCTTGCTCTTGTATCCATCACTACACCTCTACTTACACGAAAAATCTGTATGTATATTATACAAAATATTCTAACAAATAATAAAGATTAAAGTAGAATTTTGTAAAAAAAACTAAAAAAATGAATGATAGTAGCATTTTACCTGTAAATAGTGAAGTTAGCAATTACTTTATTAGTATAATTAAAATAAAATTTTTTACAAAAAATGTGAAAAAAACCTTGTATTGTTAATTTGTACTAGTGTACTATCTAAATAGAACACTAATACGAAACGGAGTGAAGAAATGACTATTGTGGCATGTAGGGGGCTTTTTAAGAAAGAAAGGCTAGTAAGCAAGAATATGTTTTTGTTCCATTGTGTTGGTGTCGTACTGTCCGTCATAGAAGCGATAGGTCTTTTTTATTTGTCTTCATGGTTATTAAATAAGGCGGTGGAAGCAAAATGACAGCAAAATACGATACAGATAAACCCATCTACCTTCAAATAATTGAACGAATAAGGAGAGAAATTGTTAGAGGAGACTTAAAGCTTGGTGATAAGCTTCCTTCTGTTAGAGAAATGGCCATTATTTCGGAAGTAAATCCAAACACGATTCAACGAACATATAGCGAAATGGAAAGAATGGAGATCGTGGAAACAAAACGAGGGCAGGGGACATTTGTGACAGAAAATCAGGAGATATTAGTTCAGTTAAAAAAGGATGTTGAGTCGAAATTAGTGGAAAGCTTTGTGCAAAATATGAGAGAAATAGGTGCAACGGAGACAGATATGGTAGCAAGTGTGCAGAAATTCTTGTTAAAAGGGGAGAGCAAGAATGATTAAATTTGAAAATGTTGCTAAGAAGTATGGCAAATCTATCGCACTAAAAAACGAAACCATTACCTTTGAAAAAGGGAAAATTATTGGTCTATTAGGTCCAAATGGAAGCGGGAAATCTACGAGCCTGAAATTAATGGCTGGACTTGTTTTACCAGATAAAGGAAAAGTTATTATTGATGGTGATAAAGTGGACCGACAAATTGCGAGAAAGGTAGCTTACTTAACAGAACAGGATGTGTTCTATGATGCATTTACTGTTTGGGATATGATGAAGTTCTATCAATCTCAATTTGCAGATTTTCAAATGGAAAAGGCTGAAAAGTTATTGGCTTTTATGAAACTTGATAAAAGAAAGAAAATAAAAAACCTTTCAAAAGGGAACAGAGGAAGACTCAAGCTAGTTCTGGCACTTTCTCGAAATGCTGAATATATATTGCTAGATGAACCTTTTTCTGGACTCGATCCGATGGTTAGAGTTTCCATTGTGAAAGGCCTTTTACACTATGTGGAGTTTGGTAAACAAACCCTCATCATTGCTACTCATGAAATTGCTGAAATTGAATCCCTACTTGATGAAGTTGTTGTGTTAAAAAATGGAGAATTTGTTGCTAAGCAAAATGTTGAAGAAATTAGAGCGAATAATGGACTGTCTGTGAAGGAATGGATGGTTTCAAATTTTGATGAATAGGATGGGATAAATATGAACAGTGTGAATGGTTTGCTTTGGAAGGATTGGAAGGTTTCCATAAGAACCCAGCTGCATAACTATCTTTCTTTAGCTATTTTATGGCTAATAGGATTAATCTGCACCTTATATTTTGATATGTCCGAAATTTTATTAACAATTAGTATCACATTAATTGTCGTTCATATTTTTTATATAGGAACAGACATGTTTTTTAGCTTGAGTAAAGAAGTAAAAGTTAAGCTTTGGTTTCATTCACCTTTATCCTCAAAAGTGTTGTTAGCAAGTAAATTTTTCATTTCGTTCATTAATTGTTTATTGTCTATTACGGCGTGTATCTTCCTATACATCATTGCTAGTTTACTAGTAAATGAGCCTGTGCTTCAAGAGAAAAGCTTTACAGATGCACTAGCTTTGATAACCACCATAATGGGGATGGCTATTTATTTAGGTTTATGGGCTATTTATTTCTGGTCGCTATTTGCTGTTGCCAATTCTAAAAATCTTAAAATTGGAAGATACGGACTAAATGTGTTGCTGTTGTTTCTTTTCATTTCCTTGCATGAGCTGTTTGTTACAAGTCCACTTTTTCAATACTTCCAAAAGTTCGGTAGTTTTAAAGCTGTGAGCATAGGAACTACAGTAATTCTGAACAATGAACAGTATAGTGAGATTTCTCTTGGTGTGACCATGTCTACATTTTCCCTTCCTTTACTGGCTGTTTTCACGCTAGTAGCAATAGTAATATTCTTCCTATCGCAACAAAACATAAAGAAATTAGAAGGATAATCGTTCGTTAGCTTTTTTAACTTGGGGGTATAAGTATAGAAAGCAATATAAATCCCACAAGGCAGGTGATTAGGATGGAACTATTGAATATTTCCTACTTGAAAAAAGGAAAAATTTTAGGTTTCTTTGATCGATTTCCGTATTCAAAAGTCGTTTTTTCGCCTGTGAAAAATTATTATTTTATATCAGATATCCATTGGGATGAGAGGGACTCTGTGGTAACTTCTGAGGATTTAGAAAAAATGGAACTCCTCTTTAATAGCTATTTGGGAAAAGAAAGTGTGTACTTGAAACGAAAAAGCCGAAACAAAGAGAAGCTCAAGCATAATGCTTGAGCTTCTTATGATGGTTTTAAAATCATCAGCACAAGAATAATAAATCCTAAAAAAGAAGCAATCAAGTATAAATTCCAAATTTTATGATGAAGCAAAATTTGAGAAGAAGGCAGTTGAGTTGTAGAGCGATTTTCAGGATGTAATAGCCACCGCTGAAGTTCGCTTAGGGCTGGTGAAATGAAGCCAATCACAAGGACTTGAATCACAAGATACAGCAACAAGGAACCAAAAAGCCATATTTGCAAGAAGGAGCCATAATTTCCGAAGAGAACAAGGAGGATGCCAGTAATAACAGCGAGTGTCCCACCAATCTTTGGGAAATAATCTAGTTTGTGTTGAAGGAGAATATTGTGCCGAAGGTCTGAGATGGTTTGCTGTTTGCGCAATAGAATATTTCCAAAAAACGTGGGACCAATTCCAATGATTGCCACCAACACATGAATAAGCACTAGCCATTTCAAAGGCATCCCCCCTATTTGTTAGATACTTATATATATGAGAGAAAAGTGATATTCATGTTATTTACTGGTGTTAAAGACAAGAAAAAGCTCGACTCTATCACGTGTCAAGCTTTTAGTAGAATAAGAAATAGGAACATGTAAAATGGCAGTTATTTTTTAAGAGTGGATTTTAATAGGTGGTTATGGCTTTGTTTTTTATTTGGGGGAATCAAGACATTCAACATTTCATCAAGCTCCTGACTGAGCTTAACAGTTTCTTCAGAAGTTAATCCTGTTTTAAAAGCGGATTTCACCATTTGAATCCGTTTTTGTTCTAATTCAAACTCCTGAATTTTCATCTTAATCACTCCCGTAAAAGGATTTTCTCTATTATAGTCGATTATGGAATGTAAGAAAATAGGATTGGTGTAAAAAGTAGGTATTATCGTGGAAAACTTCGTAAATCGAAAAGAAGGATTTTAGGTGCATGTTTGTAGAAGTCGAATAACCTCATTGTTTTTCTATTTTTGTCATAATGAAGGAAAGTAAAAGTAAAGCGTAGAATAAAAACATATCTTTCTATAGAAAAGGAGCTGGTTAGATGAGTGGAAAAAATCAAGCGGTAGAAAAAATGAATCTTTATGCTAATGAATTAGTAAAAATGATGGTTAAAGATGGAGGGAAAATGAAAGAAGCAGAGCTAAAGATAGCATTTGAAAACGTTGCTCGTGCCATGATTGATATGACAAATATTCACTTAAATCGTGAAAAGGATGTAAACGAGGCATTGAAAACGAGTTTAAGTAGGATGAAAATAGCTCGTAACTGTGTTTATGCCACCAAGAATACCCCGTTGATCCAGAAAGGTAATACGAAAACAATTTCAAACTAATCTAAACTTTTGACCTTTAAGGCAAAGTCGGAAATGATGGTATTAAATTCATTGAAATGTTTTGTTGGTAAATGATGCTTCGCTCCTCCAATAAACGTAATTTTTGACTGAGGTAAATAAGCTAAAAACTCATTTATATAGTGATGAACATAGTGGTCGTTTTGTCCGTATACTAGTTGAATTGGTGCAGATATTTTATGTAATCTAGCAGTGCAGTCATACCTTAAACCTTCCTGATACATCTCGTGCAGTGTTTGAGAATTGGTCATTAAAAAATAGTTTTCCATTTCTTTCTCAAATCCTTTAGTATATGCATGAGCATGGCTGATAGACTTTGCAATAAGGGATATGCCATTCATTTTTGAAGTTAAAATTCCTAATAAAAACTCCATATATAAAGTGAAGGAATTTACTTTTGGAAATGCGCCTGCTAATACCAATCCTTTAATCAAGTGTGGATGAGTAAGAGCCGTTTCTAATGCAATCGAGCTTCCATTTGAATATCCACATGCAATTACATTTTCAATTTGAAGCGTTTTACAAACTTCCGCAATATCATTGCACAATAAATGAAAGGAGATTGGAGTATCGTTTCGTTCACTTCGTCCATTCCCTCTAAGATCTATGTATAATAATCGAAAATTTCGTGATAATGGTAATTGCTGCTTGAAGGTGATATGACCCATACCTGGTGGGTGAATAAATAAAAGTGTTGTCGATCCTGACCCTACTAGACGATAAAAAATTTTTACATTATCATGTGTTGTTATATATCCCATCCGTTCATCTCCATGACCATTTATGATTCATATAATTAAGAACAAACCTTACAAAAAAACCAAATACAAGACCTGGAACCACAAAAAGCATTGGCAGCCAAACGGGTCCAATCATGTATCCAAATATTTTTATTTTACTTGAAAGCATCAGTCCAACCGTTACAAAGTACGCGCAGCTCACAAAAGGCAAATAAGCAAATGAAGCTTGTCCCCCGCCTGCATCTTTAAAGGCATCCCACATCGCAAAAAAGTATAAACAAGGATAAAACATTAGCCACTGGTAATTTGCTTCCGTTGCAGCTAAATTAATTTCACCCTGAAAGCTGTACATGATGATGGAATTGAAGTTTGCTTGAACATTAATAATAAATTCCAAGAGGATAAACGTAATTCCTTTCACATATTTCTTGTTGAGTAATTGACCGAATCCTGGCAAGGCAATGCTCCATAATAAGCGTTCAATTGAATTGTTCATCTAAATAGATACCTTCAATTATTAGGGATACTCTGAGTCGATTCATTATCTTTCCTCCTGCCATTACTCTAATGTTAGCTTGACCATTTGAAAATAAAATATGTTATGTTCGTGTGAAAACGCAAAAACGTAGGGAACACAATCTCCCTACGTTTTTTCCATTTGCTTTCAGTTAACAAATATATGCTGATCCAATAATGATTAAAAGAATAAATAATATGATGAAAAGAGTAAATCCCGAACCACAGCCTGCTTCTCTAGTCATGTACTCGTCTCTCCTTTGTTTTCATACTGATACTTTACTTTATGTTACAAACACCCAGATGGATTGGGCGAATACCCAGTTCCCATATTTCTTTGTCATAGGACAGATTATTTCTTTCATACATGTATAAGAGTTGTTTGCATGCATAGGAGGGAGAGCGGTGTATACAAGATCAAATCGGTTATTAATTCATTTGCCCAAACCAAAAAATCCAGACCCAAATGGAGCAGCAGCTGTTCAAGAGCTGTTAGGCGGGAAGTTTGGAGAAATGTCTACATTAAACAATTATATGTTTCAATCAAACAATTTCCGAAACAAACGAAAATTAAAGCCTTTTTATGATTTAGTTGCTAGCATAACGGCAGAGGAATTAGGACATGTGGAATTAGTCACAACCACCATCAACCTTATGCTAGAGGGAGTAACTTATCCAGCCCCACCAGATGATACACCACTTGGCCATACGAAGGATTTTCGAAATAGCTATCATTATATTGTTAATGCACAAACGGCACTTGCTGGAGACTCCATGGGGAGAGCGTGGACAGGGGATAATGTATTTAATAGTGGAAATCTTGTGCTTGATTTGCTTCATAACTTCTTCCTCGAATGTGGAGCAAGAACACATAAGATGAGAGTGTATCAAATGACGGATAATCCTGTAGCTAGAGAAATGATTGGTTATTTACTCGTTCGTGGAGGAGTTCACGTAGTGGCATATGCAAAAGCGTTAGAAATTGCTACAGGAGTGGATATAACGAAGCTTGTTCCAATACCTAGCTTAGAGAATAGAGCATTTGAAACGACAAGAAAATTTGAAGCAGAAGGCGTCCATAGAAAGCTTTATACGTTTAGTCCAAATGATTTTAAAGATGTCGCGATGATATGGAAAGGTAGCCATCCGGAAGATGGAGGGAAACTCGAGGTTATCCAAGGCTCTCCACCTGGTGCACCTGTTCCTGACCTTGAAAACCTGCCAGAAGAATTTGCACCAGGCATCTCACAAGAAGAGTTTATGGAGATTGCGAAAAGACTTCAAAGATCTGCAGGTATGTAAGGAATGACAATTGGCTAAGAGATGTGTTTACATCTCTTTTTTTCATGGGCATTTTTCCATCCTCCTCAAGACGTAGTATTAATCGGTATAAAGCTGGAAATGACTGTAGGTAAAAGAATGAAAAAAAACCGTTCTCGAGTTTGTTATCCATAAACGCTAAAAAATCTATACTGTAGATGAGAACGAATTAAAAGGATGATGGAGGATGAAAACAATGCTAACCATTTTATTTGGAAGTAAAAAAGTGAAAATCAAACAGGGTATGTCAATCGATGAAAAAAGAAGAGAAATTTTTCTCAAAAGTGATTTACCATACCGCTACTAAAGGAAGTTGCAGAAAGAGTGCAACTTTCTTTTTTTTTATTTATTGAATGCAAAAAATTATATCAATTTAGAAAATTCTTGTAGAAAAATGGTATAATTAAGTAAATTCCGTTCATTACATACAAAAGGTGGAAAGAAACTTGAAGGATGAAGCAGCAATAATTCAAGAAATACTTTCGGGCAGAAAGGAAAGATATCAAGAAATTATTGATCAATATAAAAATAGGTTATTTTCTGTTTCTTATTACATCACTGGCGAGAAAGAGAAGGCAGAAAGTATTGTTTCCTCATTTTTTCAGAAGATATATGCAGCACTTCCTCAATACAATGATACCGTTCTTTTTTCTGATTGGTTATACCAGCAATATATCTCTGAAGGGATACCTTCGGATTTTCATGTCAGTAAATATGCTGATCACTCTTCCTTTCATAATCCCCGTCTTATTGAAATAGAAGAAGGTATCCTCGAATTGCCATTACAAGAAAAGAGTATTCTACTCTACTTCAGAATACTGGAATTAACTCCACAGCAAATTTCTAGGACAAGCAACCTTGAGATAGAGGAAATGGAAGCTTATTACAGCAAAGCCATGGAAACGATCAGAAATAAGAAGAATCCTTTAGAGAATAGAATTTCTGAAGGTGGGGAATGTCACTTGCTGACTGAATTAAACCAATACAAAGAAAAACAACTCGGAGAAAACGAAACGGTAAAGCTAGAAGAACACTTAGAATTTTGTCCACATTGCAGAAATCTCTTAGCAGGGTTGCAAAGAGAAGAGGATTTATTAGATGAAGTCCTTTTCAATCCAACAATAAAGGAAGACTTTAGCCAAGAAATCCTTGCTCATCTTCCAGCTTTCAAACCAAAAAAACCAAAACATAAAACATGGAAGTACCAGCTGCGGACATTAGGTATGATTGGTGCAGTCGTTTTTGCCATTAGTTTGATCTACCCAAATATTGAGTCGTTTTCTGCAACCGTAAAAACCTACTTAGAGCATGGAACCATCTATAATGTTTGGGCGGAGGGGACGTATGCTGTCACCGATAAAGAACTTACGTTTGAAGTGACAAAAATAGACGTTGATCCCCTGCATATGCTCCTTTATTATGATGTGAAACGGGAAGGAAAGAGTGTAACAATCAATCAATATGAGGACTTTGATTTTTACTCGTATTACCCAATAAAAATTGTAGATGAACAAGGAAAGGAATACCCTATTCAATTAGGACATCCTGAATATTTGAACCATGGACAGGTTGCCAAGGAAGTAAAGGAAAATTATCAACCATATATTATCATCCATCCAAAAGAACAGGAGAATTTACCAGATCGGTTTTTTATCAAAGTTGAACTTTCAAAGCTCAAGGGGCAATATGGGAATTGGGATGTGGACATTCCCATTCACTACGA
Source organism: Bacillus sp. THAF10 (assembly GCF_009363695.1). Lineage (NCBI taxonomy): Bacteria > Bacillati > Bacillota > Bacilli > Caryophanales > Bacillaceae > Bacillus > Bacillus sp. THAF10. The sequence goes on from NZ_CP045403.1 coordinate 1,442,421, forward strand.
TAAGATAGAGAGCTCTCTTGTAAAAGTCGATTTAAATGAAAAGCTATCTTTTAAAGACAAGCTGGAACTTGAATTGCTTGATATTACCTATGGAAAACACGGTGCGAAATTTCGCTATCAGGTGACGCAAACGGAAGAAGAGAAGAAAAGAATCAATGCTTATTTAAAAGAGCATGGCCAAGAGCATAGGCTGGAAGAGTTTACGACAAATCACCATGTAGGCATAGCTGTCATGACAGAAGATAAAAAACACTTAGTGCCCTTTTTCTTTATGAATGAGATATACGACTATGACCAAACTAAACCAATAGAAATGCACGTGTCCACCTACTATATGGATCAAGATTACCATGAAGTAAAAGGAGAGTTAGATAGTTTAAATGGAAAGCTTTATGCTGAAATATTCGGAAGTCATTATAGCGAACCTGCTTTATTCTCTATAGAAGTACCATTTGAAGAAACGGAAAGCACCAGCATAAATCAATGGATTAATGGAATTGAGCTCATAGATTATCAAATTAAACAAATGGAAGAAAACGAAAATAAATATGAGCTTATTATTCGTGGGAATACGCATGACTCTGGTGAGAATCTACGTGAAATTGGTTGGCAATTTGAAGATCAACAAGGAGAGTATCTACCAATGGAAGGTTGGTATCATTACGAAGAATCGAGTAAACAAGGAGTGAAAAAATTATTTCATGGCGAGATTTTAACTAATCGAGATAATCTTGAAACGTTAAAAATCAGGGTTGATTCTGTTTACACTCAATTCAATGAACATGCTGGGAGAAGGTTTCCGCTCTTTATAGATACGAAAACGGGAGATAACGAGTGATGGAAACAAAAATAATGAAAGATGTGATAAGTGGAAAAATCGACGCTTATCATCATTTCATAGACGAGTACAAGAATCCTATCTTTCAACTCACACTAAGGTTGATTCAACATGAAGAGATGGCAAAAAAGTACACAAAAGACATTCTAGTGAAAGTTTATCAACAGCTTCCATATATAGAAGGGAATATTTCCTTCTTGATATTGGAAATGGTTCTTGCTGAAGTACCTGCTAAGACGCAAGTAGACGACCCGTGGCTCCGCGCACTTAAGCCACGTGAAGAAGTGCTTGAAAGAGAGTTACGTGTGCTTCCAGATGGAAGAAAGAGAGCATTCATCCTCTCGTATTTAAATGTGGGGTTGTCTGAAGCAGATAAAGCTAATCTGTGTAAGATGGAGCTAATAGAATACCAAGAAGCTATCAAGCTAGCAAAAAATAGCATAAGGAAGTATCTGCACGAAACCATCCCAAAACCATTAGAAAATTGCTATGAACTGTGGCAGCTTCAAGACTATAAGGATGAAAAGCTATCTAAAGATAAGCGGCAAGAGATGATCGATCACCTGGAATTCTGTCCTCCTTGCAGGGATGTAATAAAAGCGTTAGAAAGTGAAGAAAAAATAATGAACGACTTGATTCATTTGCCGGCTTTAAACAACGACTTCAATGAAGAGGTTATGAAAGGTCTGACTCCGTATTCAGCGAAAAAAACAGCACACCGTACATGGAAATTTCAGCTCCTCATTGTTGGAGCATTGATATTCATATTTGGCATTACTTTTCCGCTTGTACAAACGATTAAACCATATACAAAATTGGTTGGGAACTATCTTGCACACGGAAGCTTTTATAATGTATGGGATGAAGGGTCCTATGCTGTTACCGACAATGAGATCACCGTGGACATTACAAGTATAGAAGTTGACCCTATTCATATGGTAATCACTTATAAGGTGGATAGTGATAACAAGGAGTTAATGAGTAGAAATGGATTGGACACTGTGTTTGTAGAAGCAGTAGATGAGGACGGGAAAAAGCATTCTATGGAGTACTCCCCAAATTATTTGGAGCAGATGAATCAACAGGGATTACATGAAGAAACCGAACTCTATGAACAGAATAGAGAAAGGAAGCTTTACGTAAAACCGCTGAACAGCGGGTCACTGCCACCTGAGTTTACCCTCCATGTGAAATTTAGAAACGTAAATGGCTGGGCTGGTGTCTGGAATATAAAGGTGCCCCTTCAGTATAAAAAAGGCATGGGGAAAACAGAGCTAGTTACCGTGAATGAAACAGTGGTTATAGATGACAAGATTGAAGTCGAAATCCTCACCTTTGAAAAAGGGAAGTATGGCAGTAAAATCGTCTATGATATGCGCTTGAAAGAGGAAGAAGTTAGTAGGATTGATCGAAAGCTGAAACAAACCGATGCTCACTACGAAAAAGCCTTTTTAGATAGCTTCCATCGTATCACAGGTGGACTCACACTCGTAAATAATCAAAACGAATACCTTGTCCCTATTCCATATCCTTCATATAGTGCTTTTAATAAGAAAAGCCCATATGAAATGATTTTTTCCACTCTTACAGCAGATAGGGATTACTCTGAATACAAGGGTGAGGATTCACCAGACTCAACTTATTCAACAGAGATTCGTTATTTGCAGTATATGGAACCTGGCTTTCATTCCTTTACTGTTCCATTAAAGGAAGTGGAAAATGAACCGTTTGAAATAGACCTTGGTGGCTACAAGACGGAGACATTAACTGTTAATAGAAATGAATATGGCTGGTTGGATGTTATCCTTTCTGGGAGAAAAACACAATATAATTTAACAAGGGACTTTTATTGGGAATACCATGATGACACTGGTACAAGAATTTATCCAGAAGACAAGGCAAGGTATGATGATAATGGTGTGGAGGAAAATGTCACTTTTTTTAACTTGAGCTTAGTTCCTCAAGGTCCACCATCATCCTCCTTGTTCATCCAGTCCGGTATCATCCTAAATAATTATATTTTCAAAGAGAACGAGCATCGCATTCCATTAAACTAACAGTGCAAAACGGTCCTTCTATCGGGCCGTTTTGCGTTATAATAAAACTATCTTAACGAAAAGGTCGTGTTGATTGTGGAATTGAACTTAAAAGGAAAAACAGCACTCGTGTTAGCTTCAAGTCAAGGACTCGGGAAAGCAATCGCAGAATCCTTCGTAAAAGAAGGAATGAACGTCGTCCTTGCAAGCAGAAATGAGGAGAAACTTCAAAAGTTTCAAGATGAGTTAACCATGAAGCACCATGGTCATGTTACTTACATAACAACCGATATTACAAAGCCTGAGGATATCAAACAGGCAGTCAAGCATACGATCGATATTTTCGGGCAGCTTGATGTGCTTATTAATAATGCAGGTGGTCCACCAGCAGGCAGCTTTGAACAAATTACCGATGAACAGTGGCAGTCCGCTTTTGAACTGAATCTGTTAAGTTACATTCGCATGATCCGCGAAGCTCTTCCACATCTGAAAAAGAATGGTGGAAAAATCATTAATATTGCTTCCTCCTCCATTAAAGAGCCGATTGCTGGACTCCTTTTATCTAATACGTTTCGGACGGGAATTGTTGGTTTGACAAAAACACTTGCCGGTGAGCTTGCAAGTGACAACATCCTGATTAATACCGTCGCACCAGGTCGTATTGCTACCGACCGAGTTGCCTTTTTAGATGAAGTTAATGCTGGAAAACAAGGAATTACAAAGGAAGAAATGGAGAAAAAGGTGAAATCAGGTATTCCGCTAGGCCGCTACGGTGAGCCGGAGGAGTTTGCAAAGGTTGTGACGTTTTTAGTTTCTGATGCAAATAGCTATATGACAGGAAGCTCGTTTCTTGTAGATGGCGGAATGGTTAAATCAATTTAACAGGAAGATAGTGGAGGAATACTACTAGAATGAAAAACATCTTATTTCTTATTGTTGGTGGTTTTGCCATCGGTATCATTTTGGCATTTTTAGATATTCAATTTCATTTTTGGGGCTTTGTTGTCCTGCTTATTTTGGCTTTTTTCGCCTTTTCTTACCGTGATATCCGCTATATGTTTCTATCAAGGGATGTTGAAAAGATTGAAAAATATTTAGAAAAGAAGCGAAGAGAACCGTATTACGGCTTTGTTTTAGAGCTTGCAAATGGAGATCTAGGTAAAGCAAAAAATGAACTAGAAGAGTTAGAACGGAAATGGAAAGGGAAAAAAACCGCTGTTTTCTGGGCTCAGTATCATTTGAAAGCAAAAAACTTAGAGAAAGCAAAAGAAATAGTAGAAAAGGTAGAGCAAACAGATATTAGAACCTACATTCAAGCGGGAATTCTTATAGAGGAGAAGAGGTTCAAACAAGCAGAAGATCTCATCGCTCTTTTGCCTAAAGACTGGATGAAGCTCGCAATGCAGCTGGAGATAGCTCAAAAAAAGAAAGACATTGCGCTTGCCAAACAAAAAAGACAGGAAGTACTTTCTGTTACGAAAGGCTTGCAATATTACATGCTGTACAAAGAGTTTGAGCACTTAACTTAAAGCTGTTTTCGCAAAGTTTGGTGCTACTGCGGATAGTTTAGACACCCGTATTCAACGTTGCTGTTGTGCTCTTTTCGTGGAGAAAGTATTAAACATGTGGCAATTTTTCTTAGCTTGAAGATTGGAAAAAGTCTTAAAATCGACTTTTTCCTATAAAAGCAACAATCTTTTAGAAAAGAGCTTTACCTAAAGAATCACCTTGACAAGGAAGCTTGAACAATCATACACTTGTAGTAGACATTAGTTATTAGAAAATTTACAGTATTGAGGAAAATGCATATGGTATTAGCAGTGGATAGAAGAATAGGGAAGCATGCCATCTTACTTGCTATGATGGAGCAGGAAGATGAGGGTATTAGCATCCCATCTCAATGGAATAGTTGTCTTGGAAAAGTAGGTTCCATGGATTCTCAGAAGGTAGTTGCAGCGATTGAAACGGCAGCCAAACGAGAAGGAATTATTAAATCTGACGGCTATCGTGAAACACATGCGCTATATCACGCGATAATGGATGCCCTTAGCGGTGTCACAAGGGGGCAAGTGCAATTAGGTCCTGTCATGAGAACCGTAGGCCTGCGCTTTGCCGTTGTCAGAGGAAATCCATATGAGGATATGGAAGAAGGCGATTGGATTGCTGTTGCATTGTACGGCACAATTGGCGCTCCTGTTAGAGGCTCCGAGCACGAAACCATCGGCCTTGGCATCAATCATATTTAATAGAACAAAAAAATAGCAATGCCCATAGTTGTTTAGAAAATAGGGGGCTGTACTTTGATTAGATACCTAATTAAAGTATGGCCTCTTTTTGTGTGTAAAAGGGGGATTTGTAAATGGAGAAACACAAGGAAAAGGGGAGTGTTGCAATGATAACCTTAGACGGAGGATCCTTGACATTAGAACAATTGAACAAAATTTTGTTTGAAAATGCAAAAGTAACACCATGCAAAGATGCCATGGTTCGAGTAACAGCTAGTCGCGGTGCTGTTGAAAAAATAGTCTTAGACGGAAAAGTGGTATACGGAATTACCACAGGCTTTGGGAAATTCAGTGATGTGCTAATACCAGTAGAGGAAACGGCTGCACTTCAACGTAACTTAATTCTCTCTCATGCTTGTGGAGTAGGTGAACCATTCTCAGAAAGGATTGCTCGTGCCATGCTTGTTCTGAGAGCAAATGCCTTATTAAAGGGATTTTCAGGAGTTAGGCCTATATTAATTGAAAGACTTTTAGATTATGTGAATGAAGGTATTCACCCTGTCATCCCTCAACAAGGCTCACTTGGAGCTAGTGGAGACTTGGCACCCCTTTCCCATCTAGTATTAACCCTCTTAGGAGAGGGAGAAGTTTTTTACAAGGGAGAAAAGCGGGATACAGCTAGTGTGTTAGCAGAAAAAAATATCATTCCCCTTGAGTTAAAAGCAAAGGAAGGACTCGCCTTAATTAATGGTACGCAAGCCATGACAGCAGTGGGGGTGGTTGCCTACCTTGAGGCTGAGAAACTGGCCTATCAAGCAGAACGAATTGCCGCTATGACCTTTGAAGGGCTAGAAGGAATTGTCGATGCGCTTGATGAAGATGTGCATATAGCTAGAGGTTATAAAGAGCAAGTTGAGGTAGCTCAAAGAATGAGAAAGCTTCTTGAAGGAAGTCAGCTTGTTACAAAGCAAGGGGAAAAACGTGTGCAGGATGCCTACTCGCTAAGGTGCATTCCCCAGGTTCATGGTGCTAGCTGGCAAGTGCTTGGTTATGTAAAGGAAAAGCTTGAGATTGAAATTAATGCTGCAACCGATAACCCATTAATATTTGATGATGGAGACAAGGTCATCTCCGGAGGGAATTTTCATGGCCAGCCGATTGCCTTTGCGATGGACTTTCTAAAAATGGGAATGGCAGAGCTTGCAAATATTTCGGAAAGACGAATAGAGCGACTGGTGAATCCGCAGTTGAATGATTTACCACCGTTTTTAAGTCCTAAGCCAGGGCTCCAATCTGGTGCGATGATCATGCAGTATTGTGCCGCCTCTCTAGTGTCGGAAAACAAAACACTTGCCCATCCAGCTAGTGTAGATTCCATTCCTTCTTCTGCTAACCAAGAGGATCATGTGAGCATGGGTACCATTGGAGCAAGGCATGCTTATCAGATAATCGCAAATGTCAGAAGAGTGCTGGCAATTGAATGGATTTGCTCCTTGCAGGCAGTGGAATACAGAGGTGTATTCCTATCCTCTAAAGAGATGAAAGCATGGTATCAAAAGGGCAGAAATATTGTGGAGACCATTTCAGAGGATCGTGTATTTTCTAAGGATATTGAAGCACTTGCCTCATGGATGAAAGAAAGTAACTAACATATAAGGGGATGAAGAACATGGCAAACGAACAAGTGAAAGTGATAAAAGCACCTAGAGGAAGCAAATTGAATACAAAAGGCTGGGTACAGGAAGCAGCACTTAGAATGTTGATGAATAACCTGGACCCTGAAGTTGCGGAGATTCCAGAAGAGCTTGTCGTTTATGGCGGAATTGGAAAAGCCGCCCGCAATTGGGGAAGCTTCGACGCCATTGTGGAATCACTAAAAAATCTTGAGGAAGATGAAACCTTACTTGTTCAATCAGGTAAGCCTGTCGCGGTATTCAAGAGTCATGCTGATGCACCACGAGTTCTTTTGGCCAATTCCAATCTTGTACCAAAATGGGCAAATTGGGATCACTTTCATGAACTAGATCAAAAAGGTCTTATGATGTATGGCCAAATGACAGCTGGTAGCTGGATTTATATTGGAACACAAGGCATTTTGCAAGGAACCTATGAAACATTTGCAGAGGCAGCCAAGCAATATTTTCATAACAGCCTGAAAGGGACGATTACACTTACTGCAGGTTTAGGTGGAATGGGAGGGGCTCAGCCGTTAGCTGTCACGATGAATGGTGGAGTGTGTATAGCCATTGAAGTAGATGAGCACCGGATTGACCGCCGTTTAGAGACGAGATATTGTGATGTGAAAGTCACCAGTGTCAAAGAGGCGCTAGAAAAAGCAGAAGAAGCTAAAAAACTTGGAAAGCCTCTATCTATTGGACTATTAGGAAATGCAGCGGAAATTCTTCCTCAGCTGGTGGAACTTGGTTTTACACCTGACTTATTAACAGACCAAACATCCGCGCATGACCCTTTAAATGGGTATATTCCAGTTGGGTTCTCGCTTGCAGAGGCAAATAATCTAAGAAAAAATGAGCAGGCACAATATGTAAAACTGGCAAAAGAGAGTATGGCAGAGCATGTGAAAGCGATGCTAACACTTCAAAAGAAAGGTGCTATCACCTTTGATTACGGTAACAATATCAGGCAAGTTGCCTTTGATGAAGGGGTAACGAATGCATTTGATTTCCCAGGATTTGTTCCAGCCTTTATTCGTCCGCAATTTTGTGAAGGTAAAGGCCCTTTCCGTTGGGTAGCATTATCAGGAGATCCAGAAGATATTTATAAAACAGATGAAGTAATTTTACGTGAGTTTGCCGACAATACACATTTATGCAATTGGATTCGCATGGCGAGAGAAAAAGTGGCCTTTCAAGGCTTGCCATCCCGCATCTGCTGGTTAGGGTATGGAGAACGTGCAAAATTCGGTAAGATTATTAACGAAATGGTAGCAAATGGGGAACTTTCCGCACCGATTGTCATTGGACGTGATCACCTCGATTGTGGATCGGTGGCATCTCCAAACAGAGAAACAGAAGCCATGCTTGACGGAAGCGATGCTGTAGCAGATTGGCCGATTCTAAACGCACTTATCAATGGTGTAAACGGGGCTAGCTGGGTTTCTGTTCATCATGGTGGAGGAGTTGGTATGGGCTATTCATTACACGCAGGAATGGTGATTGTCGCTGACGGGACCGAGGCTGCAGCTAAGAGACTAGAGCGTGTGCTAACATCAGACCCTGGAATGGGTGTAGTTCGCCATGCCGATGCAGGCTATGATCTTGCGAAAAAAGTAGCAAAGGAAAAAGGCGTGCACATTCCTCTTTTGAAGGAGCGTGACTAAACCATGAAATTAGATACTTTATTAATCAACTGCGGCCAATTATTAACAATGGACCACGAGACAGACATGGTAAAAGGGGAAAGTATGACTATCCTGCCACACATTGAAAACGGAGCAATTGGCTTTAAGGATGGGATCATTGCTTTTATTGGAACAACAGAAGAAGCAACCGTTCATCAAGCAGAGAACACCGTTGATTGTGAGGATCGTCTGGTCACCCCAGGCCTTGTCGACCCTCATACCCATCTGGTTTTCGGTGGGTCAAGAGAACACGAAATTGCCTTAAAACAACAGGGAGTACCATACCTTGATATCTTAAAACAAGGTGGCGGCATTCATTCTACTGTAAAAAGTACAAGGGAAGCATCCTTTGAGGAGCTTGTTCACAAAGCCCAATTTCACTTGAACCGCTTAATTAGCTTTGGGGTAACAACTCTCGAGGCGAAAAGTGGGTATGGTTTAGAGAAGGAAACAGAACTAAAACAGCTCAGAGTGGTAAAAGAATTGCAAAAAAATAACAATGTTACTATTGCCTCTACGTTTTTAGGAGCACATGCTATTCCTAAAGAATTTCAGCAGAACCCTGATGCTTTTTTAGAGGAAATGGAGGCTATGTTCGCAGAAATTAAAGAAGAAAAGTTAGCAGAGTTCGTCGATATCTTTTGTGAAGAGGGAGTTTTCACCATTGAACAATCCCGCAATTTTTTAATAAAAGCGAAAGAAGCAGGTTTTGCCGTAAAAATACATGCTGATGAAATCGTCTCGCTTGGTGGTACGGAGCTTGCCATTGATTTGCAAGCTGCATCGGCAGATCATCTCATCGCAGCATCAGATGAAGCAATCGCCAAGTTTGGGCAATCAGATACAGTTGCTGTATTGTTGCCAGGAACCACCTTTTATTTAAATAAGGATGGATTTGCAAAGGCGAGGGAAATCATTGCTGCAGGTGGAGCGGTTTCGCTTGCAACAGACTTTAACCCTGGGAGCTCTCCAACAGAAAATATTCAGTTTATCATGAACCTAGCAATGCTCAAGCTGAAAATGACGTGTGAGGAAATATGGAATGCGGTTACGGTAAATGCTGCAAAAGCGATTCATAAAGAAGGGGAAGCAGGTCGACTTAAAGTAGGCCGTAGAGCAGATGTAGTCATTTGGAACGCGCCAAATTATCAATATGTGCCTTATCATTATGGTGTCAATCATGCACATACAGTGTATGTACAAGGCAAAGAAGTGGCTAAAGGAGGCGCATCCTTTGCATAGACCAGAATTTTTAGTCCAGGCTGGGAGCCCTGGATTCATTGATCATCAATACCCAAAGGCTGCTGAACTTCTAAAAAACTGGGATGGGACTACCGAAATGAGCGGTCCCACCCTTATTGGTGTACCGCTATCCAAGCCATCTATCAGTCATTCTGGTGCAAGCTTTACTCCAACTGTTGTGAGAAAACTTCTTCATTCATATTCTTCCTATGCACTTGAGGATGAGTTGGATTTACGAGAATGCAACGTTCTACATGATGCAGGAGATATTTATATGCATGCTACAAAAGTGGAGGAATCCTATCATCGCATTGAAAACTCTGTTGCACAAATAACAGGGAAGCACCCAGACTGCCTGCCACTTTTTATTGGTGGTGATCACTCCATAACGTATTCTACTATTAAAGGGTTAACCGCATCTAAATCTGGAAAAATAGGAATCATTCAATTTGATGCACATCATGATCTGAGAAATACAGATGATGGTGGTCCAACTAATGGGACACCATTCAGGCGCCTAATAGAGGGAGGCGTGATCCAGGGACAGCATCTTGTGCAGATTGGAATTAGAAATTACTCTAACAGCAGTTACTATCATCAATATGCTAAACAGCATGGTGTGACGGTTTATTCGATGGCTGATGTACGGAAGCAAGGGATAAACAGGATACTAGCTTCTGCTGTGCAACAACTGAAAGAAAAAGTGGACCATCTCTATGTTTCCATTGATATGGATGTGCTTGATCAGGCATTTGCTCCAGGATGTCCTGCAATTGGACCAGGTGGCATGACAAGCGAACAGCTTCTCGAAGCTATTTTTGAGCTTGGAAAAGAACCCCTAGTATGTGGTCTTGATATTGTAGAAATAGATCCGACGATTGACATCCGTGACATGACCAGCAGAGTAGCCGTTCATTGTTTATTAGAATTTTTAAGAGGAAAAAAATAAAGAGGAATCAGGGAAAAAACTTAAAAACACAAACAAAAAGACGAACAATAATAATGCCGGAATTCAATACCGCTATTGATTTCCGTGCAAGACTTCGCTTTCCGCGGGTGACCCGTGAGCCTCCTCGGCTTCGCCTGGGGGGTCTCACATTGGCCACTTCTCTAAGCAGGAGTCTACGTCTTGCACTCCAATCAACCGCTGGTGTCATCTAAAAAGTAAAAGCATATTTTAATACTAAAAAAACCGAACTGATTAGATCAATTACTCCAATCAGTTCGGTTTTTACTTAGGCTAAAACACTTTTGTCCCAGCCTTCTACATTTTTTATTATTTTTTTTCTGCAAAGAGCTTATACAGAGCTTGAGTTCCGCTGTTTTCTTCACCAGTAGAAGATAGCTTCACATACATTTCCCTTGCTAATGATAATCCAGGTACTTCCAGCCCCATTCGTTCTGCCTCGTCTAAGGCAATTTCCATATCCTTTATAAAATGCTTTACGAAGAAACCAGGCTCGTAGTTTCCAGCAATAATACGTGGAGCTAAATTTGTCAGCGACCAGCTTCCTGCTGCACCACTTGAGATACTTTTTAACACATTCTCCGGATCAAGGCCAGCCGCTTCCGCATAGGCTAGCGCTTCACAGACACCAATCATATTTGTGGCAATTGCTATTTGGTTGCACATTTTTGTATGCTGACCAGCACCAGCATCGCCTTGGTGGATAATATTGCTACCAAGTGCTTTGAAAATAGGAAGACATTGTTCAAAGGCCTCCTTATCTCCTCCAACCATAATAGTTAGTTTCGCCTCTCTTGCTCCAATATCCCCTCCTGAGACAGGAGCATCTAAGCTATAGATCCCTTTCTCTTTTGCAGATAGATAGATTTTTCTGGCTAGAGTTGGTGTGGAAGTGGTCATATCTATCAACATGGTCCCGGTAGTTGCATGAGCAAGAATACCATCCTCATGGAAGTATATTCCTTCCACATCCTTTGGATATCCAACCATCGTAATAACAGCATCTGCACCATATGTTGCTTCCCCTGGTGTATTTACCCAGCTCGCTCCTTTTTCGATTAAAGAGCTAGCCTTTTCCTTAGTTCTTGTATACACACGAACTTCATATCCCATCGCTAGTAGATGATGAGCCATACTATTCCCCATCACACCTGTTCCAATAAAACCTATTTTTTTCATCGTGTTCATACTCTACTTCCTCTCCATTATGTAATGAAAACTGAATATTGATTGAAAGCCGTTCCTTGCTATTGATGGAAGCAAATACGGAGACTCTCGCGGGAGTAAAGCGAGAGACTGGAGTCCCACAGGCGCAAAGCCTGAGAAAACTTACAAATCGCCCCGCAGAACGCTTAGTCAATTGCGGAAATCAACTGCTGTGTTATACAGAGTTTATCTAGATAATATCAATTATTTGTATTCTATCATTATATAATGTTCTACATCATACAAACATGTTTAGAAACCACTAGATTTGCAAAGAGTTATTAGTTTTAATATTTAGAAAAATTAAGAAAATTGTAGTATAATAGGGAATATTGAAAAGTGAAAAAAAGTCATATCCATCATAGCTTCTTATAGATAATTCATAAAGGGGGGGAATAGACGATGAACACCCAGGATTCTCTAGCTAAAAAGGAAAAAGCTCCATTGAACGAGTCTGCCTCAAAAATTCAGTTGATTATGGTGGTTTCTGATGAAGGAGAAATTCAATATGTCTCCTCTGCGTGTCAATCGTTGCTTGGCTTTTCTAAGAATGAGCTTTTAGAAACAAAATTAGAAAGGTGGATTAATTCTGAAGATCTATACTTAATTGAAAGTCTAATTTATCAACCTTCTCAAGAAACACATTGCTATTTTCGAATACAAAAAAAAGACCATACCTTTCTTTGGTTTGAGGCATTTCTTTCAGAGGTGCAATCATCAGGAGATCGGATAAAGGAAATAGTCCTCATGCTCTCACCAATCTCAGATATTGGAGAATTCTCTCATGTAGAGATTAAAAATGCTTCTATTAACTCTACATTAAACCGCACAAAGATTGTTGATGCTGCCAAGGAGAATTATTCCGCTTATGATTTAATTGAACACTTACCAAATGGGTTGTTAATTGTTGCAGACGGAATCATTAAGTTTGTGAACGAAGCAGCAACAAACATGCTCGGAGCTTGTCATAAGGAGCAATTACTAGAAACCTCTGTGTATACATACATAGAAGAAAACTATCATGAAATTGTAGAAAAGCGCATTAAATCAGTACAAGAGGGATTAAGAGTCGGGCAGATGGAGCAACGGTGGATTCGTTTTGATGGAAGGGCAATCGATTTGGAAGTAGTATCCAATCAAACTTCCTATAAAGGCCATCCCGCTTCCTTTGTGATGCTGGTGGATATTTCTCATCGGAAGAATTTTCATAAAATACTACAAAACAGCCGGGAGCGGTTTCGAAAGCTTGTGCAAAATTCTATCGATACAATCGGTGTAATTTGTGATGAAAAATGGACCTTCATCAATGAATCTGGGCTTGAAATGCTCGAAGTAGAAAATTATGGTGATGTTTTTGGTAAAAGTGTTTACACCAATATAGATAGATGTGAGTTTGTAAAAATTTGGAGTGAGGTATTTAGTCAAAAGAGTGGAGCGAAACTTCCCACTTTTGAACAAGCATGGACCACAATGAAAGGAAAACGGATTTATACGGAAATTGTGGCAATCCCAACAACCTATCTTGGCAACGACGCATTGCAAGTAATTATCAGGGATATTACAGAAAAAAAACAAGCAGAAGCCATCATGCTGCAGTCAGAAAAGCTTTCGGTTGCAGGGCAATTAGCTGCTGGAATAGCCCATGAAATACGAAATCCTTTAACCGCAATAAAAGGTTTTTTTAAGCTTTTGGAACGGGAGAGAGAAGACAGAAAAGAGTACTTTGAAATTATTGAATCCGAGCTTAATCGAATCGAGTTGATTCTTAGTGAATTATTACTACTTGCAAAACCACATCAAACTTACGTACATCCAGTAAGCCTTCATTCCCTCCTTAATGATGTTACAACCCTATTAGAGACACAGGCAATCATGAACAATGTCTGGTTTAATATGAAATTTCAAGCTGCAAGCCCATCCATCAAATGCGACCAAAATCAGATTAAGCAGGTATTTATTAACTTATTAAAAAACGGAATCGAAGCGATGCCCAATGGAGGAACAATCTTTATCCATTCAAAAGAAGAGGGCGAGGAAGTGGTAATTCAAGTACAAGACGAAGGGGATGGGATTCCAGAAGAAATTCTATCTAGATTAGGTGACCCATTTTTTACAACGAAAGAAACAGGCACGGGTCTTGGATTGATGATTACCTTTAACATTATTAAAAACCATGAAGGAACTGTACATGTTTCAAGTAAGGTTGGAGAGGGAACTATCATCGAAGTTCGCTTTCCGAAAATATAAACGTAAGTAAAGGCCTGTTTGTTGCTACTGCGAATAGTGAAGACACCCATCATGCTATTGTGCTCTTTTTCGTGGAGGAGTTTTACACACGTACCAATTTTTCTATCTTAGTTTGAAGATTGAAAAGAGTCGTAAAGCTGACTTTTTCCTAGTTTAAAGCAACAATATTATAGAAAACAGATAAGAAAAAGAATATCTTACCACCAAAGTGAGAATCCTTACAATGTAATAGTTGCCAAAAACTACTGTAGTATTTGACAGAAAATTCCCTATACATTTTTTCTAAAGGATAGTATGATAGGAGACTAATCTGAAAAATAGGAGTATTAAAAAATGAAACAGCATGAGCAATGGACGTCAAAACTAGGATTTATTTTAGCAGCAGCTGGGTCTGCTATAGGCATTGGAGCAATATGGAAATTTCCGTATATGGCTGGAACAAATGGTGGAGGGATTTTCTTTCTCTTATTTATTCTTTTCACCCTAATTATAGGGGCACCGATGCTTTTAGCAGAGTTTATTATCGGAAGATCCACACAAAAAGATGCAGTTACCGCCTATAAAAAACTCGCCAAAAATTCTAAATGGTATTACATAGGTGTTTTAGGGGTTATTGCTTCCTTTATTCTTTTATCCTTTTACAGCGTAGTAGGAGGTTGGATTTTAACCTATCTGTGGAAAAGTGTTTCAGGTGGCTTGTCGCAATTTTCTTTGGAGGAATATACAGGTCTATTTGAACAGACCATTGCCAATCCATCACAAGCTTTGATTGCCCAAATAATTTTCCTTGGTATTACCATTTGGGTCGTACAGGCTGGGGTCCAAAGTGGGATAGAAAAAGCCAGCAAAATTTTAATGCCATTATTATTTGTTATCTTTATTGTATTACTGGCTCGATCGTTAACGTTAGAAGGTGCGTCAGAAGGAATATTATATTTTCTAAAACCAGATCCTTCTCTTATTACACCGAACACCTTTTTGATGGCACTTGGACAGGCCCTGTTTTCACTTAGTGTCGGAATATCGATTATGGTTACATACAGCTCGTACCTAGAAAAAGGGGAAGACCTCGTAAAATCTGCAGGGTCTGTTGTTAGTTTGAATATCATCATATCGCTGTTGTCCGGGCTTGTTATCTTCCCAGCAGTATTTGCCTTAGGTTTACAACCAGATGAGGGGCCAGGATTAGTGTTTGTCGTTTTACCAGCGGTATTTGATCAACTTCCTTTTGGGGCAATGTTTTTGACCATGTTTTTAATTCTTCTATTGTTTGCAACATTAACATCTGCTTTTTCAATATTAGAGATTATTGTTGCGGTTATTGTTAAGGATAACCAGGAAAAAAGAAGAAAAATTGCATTTATTACAGGATTAATTATCTTTGTCCTTGGTATTCCGTCTGCCTTATCATTTGGAGTCCTTTCCCATATTACAGTTAGAGATCTTTTGCTGTTTGACGCTGCAGACTTCTTGGTAAGTAATATTGGGCTTCCACTAGGGGCATTATTGATTTCCATATTTGTCGGCTATAGAGTACCGAAAAGCATCTTAGAAGATGAATTTTTCCAAGGATCCCCCGTGAAAAAAGGACTTTTCCAGACGTGGTATTTTCTCATGAGATATGTGATACCAGGAGGAATTCTCCTTGTGTTTTTACAGTCTCTCGGGGTTTTTGACAAGTAAATAATGTTCTTCTTTACACCGGATATTTGTCCGGTGTATTTTTTTATGGGATTTATTACCATTGGGAAAACGTCAATGAATAGATGAAATGATTTCGTTTTTTTTCCTTTCTTTTCCCAATAGGATTTAAACCATTGTGGTGGTAGAATTTTCATGAAGGTTCTTAATAATGAGAATTTTCATTTTTTTTCATTTGTTGTGAACCTGAAAATTGGATGAAGGAGTGAATGTAATGAAAAAGTGGATGAAAGGTTTTTCGGTAATACTTATTGCAATACTTGCTTTCTCTTTGGCTTTTGGATCTGCACAAGCCGAAACTCATGTCTCGAAGCTAGAGAAGAAAGAATACTTAGTGGGATTTGCAAAAGGTAATAAAGTAAAAGCCCAATCAGCACAAAATCTTCTTACTTCTGTTGGGGGGGATATTCAACATACATTCCAATACATGGAGGTTGTTGAAGTAACCCTACCAGTTAAGGCTGCCGAAGCTTTAGCGAAGAATCCAAATATTGCTTTTGTAGAAGAAAATGTTAAAGTTTTTGCTACTGCACAAACGGTACCATGGGGCGTTCCTCATATTAAAGCTGATAAAGCACATGCTCAGGGTGTAACAGGAAGTGGTGTGAAAGTAGCGATTTTAGATACAGGAATTGATGCTAATCATTCCGACTTAAATGTAAAAGGCGGAGCAAGCTTTGTTTCTGGTGAATCAAATCCTTATCAAGATGGGAATGGGCATGGCACTCATGTTGCCGGAACGGTGGCCGCACTTAATAATACAACAGGCGTTTTAGGTGTTGCTTATAATGCAGACCTTTATGCTGTTAAAGTACTAGGTGCCTCAGGCAGTGGCACGATAAGTGGCATTGCGCAAGGAATCGAGTGGTCTATTGCAAATGGCATGGATGTTATCAATATGAGTCTTGGTGCAAGCTCTGGTTCTACGGCATTAAAACAAGCTTGTGATAATGCGTATGCAAGTGGTGTGGTGGTAGTCGCTGCAGCTGGTAACTCAGGAACGAGAGGAAAGCAAAATACGATCGGTTATCCTGCACGATACAGTTCCGTTATTGCTGTTGGTGCTGTGGATTCAAATAATAAACGGGCAAGCTTTTCTAGTGTTGGTAATGAGTTAGAAGTAATGGCACCTGGTGTGAGTATCCTTAGCACTACACCTGGTAACAACTATGCATCTTATAATGGAACTTCTATGGCATCTCCACATGTTGCTGGTGCGGCGGCCCTAATTCTTGCTAAGAATCCTAGCATGACCAATGTTCAAGTTCGTGACAGGCTTAAGAATACAGCAACTAACCTTGGAAGTTCATTTTATTATGGTAAAGGTTTAATCAACGTGGAAAGTGCATTGCAATAGGTAATTCCCCCTTTAAAATATATTTTGCATCGGACACGGAAAATGTGTCCGATGCATTTTTTATTATACTAACATAAGGGAAAAGTAATAGGTATTTAGTTTAGTAATTATTCCATGATGCACCATTGGGAAAATGACCAATGAAATGACGGTATCATTCACGATCCTTTCTCTTATTTTCCCAATAACATCCTCCGATGTATTATGCTAATATCATAAGTATCTAAATAGTAAGATTATTTAGAAAAAAATAGTCGGAGTGTGATGAACAGATGAACAAGACGTTAAGGCGAATTGCTGTATTGGTAATGGCGGCTGTGATGGTATTATCCTTTTCACTAACACCATCCAATGCAAGTGCAAAAGTAAGTGCTAAACCAATTATGAAGGAATATTTAGTTGGATTGAACACAGGCGCACTTTCTAAAAAAACCAGTACGTTAGTATCTACACTAGGTGGCTCTGTCGAACATAGCTTCAAGCATATGAATGTTTTACATATTACATTGCCAGAAGTTGCTGCAGCAGCACTTGAAAAAAGTCCACTTGTAGACTATGTAGAAGAAAATGTAAAAATGCAAGCAACGGCTCAAACTGTACCATACGGAATTCCACACATAAAAGCAGATGTTGCTCACGCACAGAATGTTACTGGTTCTGGAGTAAAAGTAGCGGTGTTGGATACGGGAATTGATGCTAGTCATGAGGATTTAAAGGTAGTAGGTGGAAAAAGCTTTGTTTCTGGTGAACCAGATGCATTATCAGATGGAAATGGCCATGGAACACATGTAGCAGGTACCATTGCTGGTTTAAACAATACTACAGGTGTACTTGGTGTAGCATACAATGTTGATCTTTATGCAGTCAAAGTATTGGGTGCAGATGGAAGTGGAACGCTTGCTGGTATCGCTCAAGGAATTGAGTGGGCCATCGACAATAACATCGATGTTATCAATATGAGCTTAGGAGGTAGCACTGGCTCCACAACCTTAAAGCAAGCGTGTGATAATGCCTACAATAGTGGAGTAGTGGTGGTTGCAGCTGCAGGAAACAGTGGATCATTTTTTGGATTGGTTAATACTATCGGCTATCCGGCAAAATACGATTCAGTTATTGCGGTCGGTGCGGTAGATGCAAATAACAAGCGTGCTTCTTTCTCTAGTGTTGGTAATGAACTGGAAGTAATGGCTCCAGGTGTTTCCATTAATAGTACGCTACCTGGCAATCAATATGGTGAGTTAAATGGAACTTCCATGGCTTCTCCACATGTTGCCGGAGCAGCAGCTATCTTACTCTCTCAAAATCCGAACCTAACAAACGTTCAAGTTCGTGAGAGATTAAGAGATACTGCAACAAATCTAGGGTCCGCCTTCAATTACGGAAACGGTGTCATTAATCTAGAAGCAGCTCTTCAATAAGAAAAATGTAAAAATGCCTGTACCCACTACTTTGGGGCAGGCATTTTGCATTTCTTATGTAATTCAAGTAATATAACCGCATTAATAAGCTTTGTTCTAGCAACTTCAGAATAAAAAGCATGGAGAAGTGTGTGATGACACACTCCCCCATGCTTATATTATTTTATGTTTTTAATAAGCTCTTTTCTAAATGATTGTTGCTATAACCAGGAAAAAGTCTGCTTTTACTCCATTCCTTATTCGAAGAAAAGTTGCTATATATTTAAAACTTCCTGCACGAAAAGAGCACGACAGCAACGTCAATAACGTGTTGCTTAACTATGCGCAGTAGCAACAAAGATTACGAAAACAGCCTTTTAATAAAACTCTCCATTCGGTCCATCGCTTTTTCTAAAGTTTCCATATTATAAGCATAAGATAACCGGACATATCCTTCTCCTAAGGGTGAAAAGGCACTTCCAGGAACAACGGCAACTCCAGCTTCTTCAACAAGTTTTAATGCAAAATCAAAGGAAGACAAGCCGAACTTTTCAATCGATGGAAAGAGATAAAAGGCACCGTTAGGCTTTACTACCTCTAGTCCCATGTTCTCTAAACGGTCGTAAACATACTCCATTCTAGCCTTATATTCTACATTCATCTGTTCTCCATCATGTATTCCTGTAGTTAACGCATCCAGTGCAGCATATTGTGAAACAGAACTGGCACACGATACATTGTATTGATGTACCTTAAGCATTTGTTTCATCACATATTCTGGTCCAAGTACTAATCCAATTCTCCAACCTGTCATGGAATGGGACTTAGAAACACCATTAATAACGATCGTTTTTTCCTTCATGCCAGGAAGGGTTGCAATGGAATGATGCTTTCCTTTAAAAACAAGTTCGCTATATATTTCATCTGATAGTACGAAAATTTCCTTATCAGCTAGTACCTCCGCAATTTTTTCTAATTCTTCCATAGGCAATGTCACACCTGTGGGATTTGAAGGGTATGGAAGAATGATACATCTCGTTTTTTCATTGATGTTTTTTTCAATCAATTCAGCTGTTAACTGGAAACTTGTATCTCGTGTATCGACATGAACAGGAGTGGCACCGCATAATTTTATGATAGGTTCATATCCAGGATACACTGGTCCAGGTAGAATCACCTCGCAGCCTGGCTCAAGGATAGTGCGAAAGGCAATATCAATACCCTGACTTGCACCAACAGAAACAATAATTTCATTTTCTGCGTTATACGAAAGGCCATATTTACTTTGAACAAATTGACCTGCAGCCTTTCGAAGCTCAATTATACCTGCATTATGTGTATAGACGGTTTTATTTTCATCAATTGCTTTTTGTCCGGCTGTTTTTACATGAGAGGGGGTAGGGAAATCAGGTTGTCCAATGGTTAATGAAAGAACATCCTCATATTGTGCTACGAGATTAAAAAATTTCCGGATGCCTGATATTTCAATCGTGCGGACTTGCGGATTAATTAGATGTTCCATCGAAATACTCCTTTTACAAACGATACTTTTTCTGTCATTTTAACTGACTTTGTGTAAGTTGTCCAAGTATTATCGAGTGATTTTTTCTAGGTAGGAAGTGGGGTATCTTGGTACCTATAAAAGAAAGGGAAACACCTGTTTGGTCAAGAGGATACGTGTGAAGACCTATAAAAATATGTATCAAGTAGGATAGGAAATTACTTACATATCAACTATAATTATTATAAACACAGAATATTCTCACAAAATACCTTGCTGTTCCATTGCCGCAATATTGGCTCCTTTCACCTTTGATTTGCTGGAGTTGATGTCTGTTGGATTCCGTCTGAAAGGGGGATGTGTAATGGATATTGTGCTTCACATCTGGGTAAGGTTGTTAGAGAAATATGCTGAGCAGCTTTTTTTTCAGAATGAATCATCTGGGGTCTTTTCATTTTTACTAGTCGGGGTGCTTGCGTATTTGTACAAGCAGGAAAAAGAGATAAATAAAAGAGGTTGTTCTTGTTGTCAAAAACAAAAACAAGAAGCGGTAAAAGAAAATAATTTTCCCGACAGTAAGGAAGAAGCGGAATAGTCCGCTTCTTTTTACTGCAAATGAGAAAAGTCATTATTTAATTTAATATATTGTCTTGATAAAAGTTTAAACTGTTTTCGGTTCCCACTGCTAAGTGCTTCATCTATTTCATTCATTAGCCTATTTTTATGAAATTGATATACAGAAGAGTCAACGATGATTTGAGCTACTTTTTCCTCTTTTGTCATTTCTAAGCTTTTAAATGAAGATGAAACAGATTGTTCAGGTTGAAAAGAAAAATGCTTATTCATAATTACTACCCCCTGTGCTAATTTTTGAATGGTTGAAGATGGGTGAATCATGAAAAGGATGGGAGTGTTGCTCATCCTTTTTCCTATTATCTGATATTTTTGCTGATTTGTGAAGGTTTTTTTAGAAAATTTAGATATATCAGAAAAAATACTGGAAATGATGTCAATGTGTGTCAGTTTTTCTGATTTGATTGCTTGGTAAGAATATACCCATAATTTTGATAGGAAAAACATCATTGTTTTTGGCTGTTTTTATATTGCTACTGCATAAAGATAGGACACCCGTAATCAACGTTGATATGGTGCTCTTTTCGTAGAGGAAGATTTAATATGTGACATTTTTTCTTCGCGTCACGATTGGTAAAAGTTTTAAATCCAACTTTTTCTATATGGAATGAAACAATTTTTTAGAAAAGAGTCCTGTATTTTTATCTCCACTCTAGACTGGATAAAGGAACATCCTTATAATAGGGAGAGTGTAAAAATTGTCTTTGTTTCAAAAAGTCACCAAAATTCTGGGTTAAGTAACCAATATAGTGTGTAATCTATCGGAGGCTCTAATGTAAATGCTGTATCTTATCAAACCGTTGATTGTGAATATTACCATCATTTTCTCCTTGCTCTTTAACGTCAATTTGTTTTTTCCGTTTAGCAAACGAAAACCACTAACATTTAGACAGATGACGATTTTTGGACTTTTTAGTTCTTTTTCTGCCATGCTATGCATGCTGTATCCTATTGAAACGCTTGAGGATACTCACTTTGACTTTCGGATGATTCCCATTTTGATTGTTACCTTATATGGGGGCTGGTATCCAGGTGTTCTTTGTGCATCCATTGTGGTTAGCTTACGCTTTTTCATTGGAGGAGAATATGTATATGTTGGTATCGCCGTTTCTGTCTTAGCATTAGTAGTTGGTTTGTTATTACGATCCGTTTTTCTTCGAAGTGCTAATAAAATCCTTTATGGAATGATAGTGATTTCGTTTTACTATCTGGTCTACATTTTTATATTGTATAGCACTGTCTCCTTTTTGAACTTGAACTTCTACATTGTATATTTTCTCTCATTCGGTATTACGTTCATTGCTTTAGTCTACACGGTAGAACGACTTATAATTGCCAACCAACAGTTTGATGAGACACTTTATCTTGATAAGCTTTCAACTGTTGGACAGATGGCGGCAGCGTTTGCACATGAAATTAGAAATCCGATTACAACTGTTAGAGGGTTTATCCAATTTATCAATTCGAATACAAAGGATGAAAGCTTAAAACAATTTGCGCCATTAATTCTCGATGAGCTTGATAGAACGAATAAAATTATCACAAATTATTTAACAGTGGCTAAGCCGACAGATTTTACCTTGTCTTATGTTGATATTAATAAGGTGTTAAAGGATTCTGTAGAATTATTACGACCGTTTGGGTCATACAGAAATGTTTCCATTGATCTTGAACTTGCCGGAGAACATTATATTTTTAGTGATGAACAACATTTAAAACAAGCGATAATGAATATTATTAAAAATGGGATTGAAGCGATCGATGAAGAACAGGGTGGGTTGTTAAAAATAAAGAAAATGCCTGGTGAGAATAGAGGCACGGTTCAATTAACCTTCATTGATAATGGAATTGGGATGTCAGAAGACCAGTTAGCGAAAATTGGCTTGCCTTATTATACTACGAAATCAAGAGGAACTGGATTAGGAAGTATGATAACGAACCGACTTATTCATGAGATGAAGGGGAAAATTCAATATGAAAGCAAAGAACATATTGGGACAAGGGTAAGTGTAACGTTACCTACTGTTCGAAAAACAACATAAAGTAAGCAGGATTGGCATAGTACCCATCCTGCTTTTTTTTATTTGTTCCATTTGGACACTTTCCCTGTTGAACTATTCACTTTATACCATCCTCTTGATAATTTTTCTGGGTGATTTGAAAAATGAACAAGGTCTGTTGCGTGAAACACATATTCGCCACCGTCTATTCCTTCATATGAAAGATCCGTTTTATCATGATTAGATAAATTCAAATGATTTTTTAGAAGGGCTTTTGCTTCCTCTTTTGTGAACCGTCTGTTTTCAATGTTTAAAACGACTTCATTTCTTGAATTATTAATTAGCTCTTCATCGCTTAAAAGCTCGTGGTTTTTTGTATTCGTAATCCCTTGATCACCAGTGTTTTTTAAACTCTCAGGACTAGTGCAGGCTGTTAAAGCTAAAAGCATGCATGAAAGAAGAATACACATTTTACTCATTAAATTTACTCACATCCTATTTTTATCCCTTAGTATGAAATAAATGAAAAATATTCATTCGTTCTTCTCTATAATAATTTTTTGTGAATATTTATAAAAAAGGAGGAGTAAAAGGATTATTAGAGAATTGTCTTCATAAAAGATATCTAAATGGGGGAAGCAGGATGGCTAATCTGGAGAACGGTACGAAAATAAATCATCAACCAAAACCTCGGTCACCTTTTGCATTATATTTTTCTCTACCTATTTTATCGTGGGCACTTTATGATTTTGCAAATACTATTTTTTCTTCTAACATCATTACCATCTTTTTCCCGTTTTATCTTCAAGAAGTAATCGGTACAAACGAACGAATGGATCAAATAGCTAGCACTTTTTTATCCTATGCAAATGCAACAGCAAGTTTTTTCCTTGTGATGTTTTCTCCCTTATTCGGTGTGTTAATTGATAGAACAGGAAAAAGAAAGGGTTTTATCATTCCATTTACCTTCATTGCCGTTTTTTCTACCATCTTTATGGGAGTGTTTGCTTCACTTCAAACTAGTCAAACATTTGCGGGGCTGCAGATAAACTTTATCCTTGTTCTGATTTTGTTTGTGATTGCAAAATTCTTCTTTCATTCTTCCCTTGTGTTTTATGACACAATGCTACCCGATTTAGGATCAAAAAAAGAACTACCGCTAATTTCAGGTTTTGGCATAGCTGTAGGTTATATGGGAACCCTTCTAGGATTAACGGTATATTTGTATGTAGGAGATAGTGGGTTTCACAAGGCATTTATTCCAACAGGGATATTATTCCTATTGTTTTCCCTCCCGTTGTTTTTCTTTTTCAAAGAAAAGCCGAAGAAAGTTATAGAAAAAAAGTCCTTTTTTAGTGGATATAAAGAAATTTATTCGACCTTTAAAGAAATGAAACTTTATCGACCAGTTTTCCTGTTTATGATTGCTTACTTTTTCATTAACGATGCAATAGCAACTGCCATAGCAATGATGGCGATTTATGCTAGGGCTATTGGTGGTTTTTCGGCATCAGAATTCATTTTATTGTATTTAGTCTCGACCGTTTCCAGTATTATTGGTTCCTTTGTTTATGGCTATATCGCAAGAGCAATTGGATCAAAGTTTGCTGTTGCATCGGTTGCAGGTTTGTTGATTTTGGCCCTGTGCTTTGCGGTATTTTCTGTTCAGCCTTGGATGCTTTGGGTAGCAGGTAGTTTATTTGGAGTTGCCCTTGGTGCTACTTGGGTAACATCCCGTACGTTTATTATTGAACTAACTCCTGAGGGGAAAAGGGGGCAGTTCTTTGGACTCTTCGCGTTTTCTGGAAAAGTGTCTTCCATTGTAGGCCCCCTATTATACGGGACGATCACTTTGATGCTCGCTGATTATGGTAATCTAGCAAGCAGAACCGCTCTAGGATCCCTTATCATCCTTGCCTTGATAGGGATGCTCGTAACACTAAAGGTCCCGTACAAAAGAGAAGCATAAACATTCGAGAAAAGAGAAACGACATGGTTTCTCTTTTTCTCGTTACACTGAATAAATAAAGAGATGTCCCACATATACATGGTAGTATCCTATTTTTTATGGGGAGGAGGCGAATGAAGAAAAAGAATGAGAATCCATGGGAATCAATGAATGAAAAATTGGATGAAGTTCTTGGTGATAAATTTTGGAAGGATATGCTCCCAGTATTACCAAGAAGGATTCCATTGATGGATATTTTTGAAACAGAATTAGAAGGTACGGTTGTCCTTGAATTGCCTGGATTAGCCTCCACTGAAGATATTGGGCTACAAGTGAAAAACAATCAACTATTAATAAAAGGCAAGATCCCATACCCCTATCCCATTTCAAAAGAAAATCTCATTCAGAGTGAACGTTTTTTTGGAGAATTTAAAAGAGCCATTCCGTTGCCCTTTTCCGTCATTCCTCAAAAGCTTCAGGCATTATACAAAAATGGTATCCTCTATGTTACCTTTCAAAAAAACACAGAGGATATGACAGTAGAAATCGATTTCTCTGAATGAAAAAGGAGGCAAGAAGTTGAAATGAAATTTCAAATCGATAAATTTAAAGTGGATGTGCTGATGAATTCTTCTTCTGTTAATCATGGGGAAAACATCATTTATGGAGCAAAAGCAACGAAAAAAGAAAACCAAGGATTTGGAATTATTTCTGGCGAGAAAAACAATATTAGCTACTCAGAACAAAAAGTACTAGCTAAGTCAGAAGAGGCTGGAACAGAATCATACTAAATGGTTGTGATTAAGATGACGGAAAATCAAGATATGGAAAAGAGATTAGTTGCTTTAGAAAAACAATTACATCTTCTGTTAGACTATTTAACAAAAAAAGAAGACAAAACCCAAGAGTTACACTACCATATCAAACATTTAGAGATTAAAGAAGCACACATAGACAAATTCAATTATCACCTTGATAATATTGATATTGAACAGCTGTCAGGTACCCTAAACATTGGCAATAATTTTGAGAATCCGAGTCATCGTCCTAAGGGGCAAATGGATTCTTTAAAAAAACTAATCCACGAAAAACAAATAAAGAAATCGAAACCAACTAAAATTACATCAACCGATAAAGATGGCATTACGTTAACAGAACAAAAAAGAGGGTATACCATTACCTTCGATACAAGGGGGAAGAGGAAATGAGTAGCTATTCTCCTAATTTTTTTATTGGAAATATTAGAATTGGTGTAGTGGAGAGCGCTTCATGCATTAATTTCGGTAACAATTATCCTGCAAACTTTCAAAGTAACAAAAAACATAATCAAGGCATTGGCAATATAAGCGGGGAACAACATGAAATTCATGGAACGAAAAGTCAAGTTAGTGATACTTCCGTCATTGACATGTTAGAGCTGTCAGAAAATAAAGAGCTCCCACAATGGTTGCAGGAGCTAATAAGTGAAAAGAAAATAAAAGAGACTTGAGAAAACACACTAATTACTAGATGTACTACGGATTGGCATATCCATTACATCAGGATCATGGACAATATTGACGTTAGAGTTAGAATGATTGTCTTCCCCAACCACTAATCCAAAACCCATATTTGTTTTTTGGTAAGTCCTCCAGTTAGCTTGAAGATTATCTCCAGTAAAAATCCCAGAGTTATTCATGATTGTCATTACTTCTATTTTATCAAGCAAAATATGAATAGGAGAGGCAGCCTTCTTTTTCATAGAAAGACCTCCTTCTAGAATTGAGCAGTTGGCTGCGGATTGTTAATCTCTGGGTTAGCAATAGGAGTATCAACCCCATCAGGATCAAATACAACATTACAAACATTTGTCACGGCAACGATACCGATTTCAATTCCATTTCCCATATTTAATTTTCCTTGAGTAGTCCAATCGGGCTGGTTGTTTTGCCCTGTGGCAACGGCCGAGCTTTGACTGATACTGTTAACATTTATTTGATTGAAAATAATGGATACTGGCATGTGCTACCTCCAATCCCCGTTTCGACGTAACCCTTTAGTGTACAGTATTCGAAAAAAATAAGGAACGTGACCAAAGAGATAAATTAACTGAAAATAAAAAATTGTTTATTGAAATTGAAATTGTCTATGTTAACATGTAATTACGGAACAAAAAAGGACTATTTCCTTTAAAGACATAATTAGCATTCACACGAAGGGAAGTGTTACATACCAATGATGATATCATCATTACCTACGTTAAACGAAACACTCCATCGAGAGCTTATTGATTTTAGGAGAGATCTTCATCAATACCCAGAAGTAAGTGGAGAAGAATATGAAACGGCAAAGAAAATCGCAGCACAGCTAAAGAAGAATGGTATCCCTTACCAAACAGGATATGCAAAGACAGGGATTCTGGGAATGATCAAAGGGGAGAGGCCAGGTCCGACGATTGCCCTTAGAGCCGACATTGATGCTCTGCCAATTACGGAAAAGGCAACTGTCCCATTCGCATCCAAAGTAAAGGGAAAAATGCATGCTTGTGGACATGATGCTCATACAGCCATGTTGTTAGGAGCAGGCATTCTCCTTAATGAAAAAAAATCAGAAATTGCTGGCACCATATTACTTGTTTTTCAGCCAGCAGAAGAAGCTTCCCCTACTGGAGGGGCGGAACCGATGATGAACGATGGAGTTTTTTCAGAGTATGAGCCTGATGTTATATTTGGCCAGCACGTATGGCCGGATCTGCCGGTTGGACAAGTGGGGATTCGAGATTTTGAAATGATGGGTGCAACAGATCGGTTTAAGGTGATGATTCACGGAGACGGTGGACATGCAAGTATGCCACATCAAACGAATGACGCGATTATCGCAGCGAATTATGTAGTCACCATGCTGCAAACAATTGTCAGTAGAAACGTCAATCCTTTAGAAGCAGCAGTAGTGACAATTGGGCGAATAGAAGGTGGATATAGATACAATTGTATAGCAGACTCAGTTGTGATAGAAGGCTCTATTCGGACATATAAAAAATCTATTAAACAAGTAGTGAAAAAAAGGTTTCATGAAATTGTGGACCATGCTGCAAAGGCTATGGGAGCAAGGGCTGAAATAGAATATATCGATGGATATGAAGCAACCATTAACACCCCAAAGTGGGCACAGCTAGTACGAGAAACTGCTCAGAATTTGTTACATTCAAAGAAAGCAACTCCGGACGTAGATCCTTCCTTAGGAGGAGAAGATTTTTCTCGGTTTCTGAAAAAATATCCAGGAGCGTTCTTTTGGCTAGGATGTGCTGTAGAGGGAAGAGAGCATCAAAAACCACTACATGATCCAAGCTTTGAATTTAATGAATTGGCCTTGCCTCTTGGGGTAAATATGTTTGTTGAAGTAACCTTAAAAGCGTTAGATAAACTCAGTAAATAAAAGATTCTCGTTAGATTGGAGGAAAGGAGCGAGGCATGTTGGAGAACGTCTCAGATTTTGTAACCGAAATATCTCCATCTTTACTATCGTGGAGAAGACATCTTCATAAGAATCCTGAACTTGGATGGCTAGAGTATGAGACAACCTATTTTATAGGATCTATCTTAGAGGAGTTGGGTTTTTCTCTTGCTGTTGGAAAGGATGCATTAGTATCAGAGGAAAGAATGGGAGTGCCTTCTGATGTAACACTTAAAATCAAAGAGGCTACCTCAAGAGAGAAGGGTGTACCAGAGGAATGGTTGCAGTTAATGAAAGATGGCCATACAGGACTGGTAGCAACATTAGATACAAACAAAGCTGGTAAGCATGTGGCTCTTCGCTTTGATATTGATGCCTTACCTATCGAGGAAAATAAAGAGCAGCAAGAAGAGCATTTTCCTTCCACCCACTCTTTTTCCTCATGTAATAGAGGAGTGATGCATGCATGTGCACATGATGGTCATACAGCAATAGGATTGGGCGTTGCAACCTATCTTTCCCGTCATCAAGATAAACTAACAGGGAAATATACCCTCATGTTTCAACCTGCTGAAGAAGGAAGCCGCGGCGCAAAGTCGATGGTTGCAAAAGGCTGGCTGGATGAAGTGGATTTGTTTTTAAGTGGTCATATTGGAATTTCTTCCATGAGAGTGGGTGAGGTAGTAGCATCTGCTCATGGATTCCTTGCCACCTCTAAAATCGATGTCAACTTTATTGGAAGCGCAGCACATGCAGGAGTTGAGCCTCAAGTTGGTAAAAACGCGTTGCTAGCAGCAGCATCTTCATCCTTGCATCTTCATGCAATTCCGAGACATTCTGATGGGGTGACAAGGGTGAATGTAGGTACTTTGCATGCAGGAAGTGGGAGGAATGTAATTGCAGATCACGCAGTTATGACATTAGAAACTCGTGGGGAAACCTCATTATTAAATCAATACATGGAAGATGAAGCTGTTAGAATACTGGAAAGTACCGCCAACCTATATGGAGTATCTGCGGATATTCAGCTTGTAGGTAAAGGGGTGGAAGCTGCTTGTGAAAATGGCTGGAGAGAAATTGTAGAAGATGCTACTAAAAATAGCACGAGAGTAAAAAAGGTGATTGAAACGGTACCCTTAAAAGCATCAGAAGACGTCGCCTATATGCTCAATCATGTGAGAAGGAATGGAGCAAAAGCAACTTACTTTGTCTTTGGCACGCCTTTGCCAAAGGGACATCATCATCCAAAGTTTGATTTTGATGAAGATGTTTTAGAAGTTGCACTTGACGTTTATCTTTCCACTATCCTATATCTTCATAACAACTAAAATTGCTACACTTTTCGTGAGGTGAGCTATGAAAATTAAAATTGGAATTATCGGTCCAGCTGATTCAATTGAGCGTATTTTAGCGGTAGGAAAAGAGTTTAGTAATGTTGAATTCTTATCTTTTCCTTATAAAGCTTTAGAAGAAATAGACGAAATTTTCCAACAAAATAAAAATATAGTGGAGCAATGGATGTTTTCTGGACAAGTTCCCTATTCCTATGCACTTGCAAAAAAATTGATAAAAAAAAGGGAAGGAAACTACCCTGAGCTTTTTGGTTCGAGTTTCCTAGGGACACTTCTGGAAGCTCATGTGAGGGAGCAAAAAATTTTTCAGCAAGTAAGTCTTGATACCATCAGACAGGATAGAATCGATATGAATAAAGCGTTTTTTTCTCTTGATTCCATGAGGTTTCATTCGTTTTCTTATGAAGGGTATGTTCCAGCTGAAGAGCTTATCGCCTTTCATAAAAACTTATTTGAAAAAGGGGAGATAGAGGTAGCATTCACTTGTATTCAAAAGGTATATCAAGCATTATCTGAAGCAAATATTCCTTGCTATCGCGTGATTCCATCCGACCTTGCAATATTATCCACGTTAGAAGTAATCATTGAACGGGCACGCTCACTAAGATATCGAAAATCACAAATTGCCATTTTAGGCGTTGAGGTGATTCATACTACGGCTTCTCTGGAAGAAATGCACTATTCACATAAAATGAAAATAAAAGAATTGGAGCTCAAACGGCTCATGCTACGATTTGCAGAAGATGTAAATGGCTCTTTTGTGCAATTTGGTGATGGTCTGTTCTTGTTATTTACTACAAGAGGGGAATTGGAATGGCATCTTGAAGGGGGTTCCCTGCTAGAACTGATGGAAGATATTCGAGTACAAAGTAATTTGGATGTCAGATTAGGATTAGGGTTTGGAGAAACCGTCCTTTCAGCAGAAGAAAATGTTAGACAAGCATTTCACCATGCGAGGCAACAATCCTCCACGCTTGTATGTGTAAACGAGGATAGGGAAGTTACCGAATTTACACATTCAACCGATAAGTTATCTTTTCACTCACGTTCTCTTGGTAGGGAATGGGAAGAGAGATTTAAGGATCTTCAAATAAGTCCAACAATCGTCTCGAAAATAAAATCATTAGCACACTATTATCAAAAAGAAGTGATTACTTCCCAAGAACTCGCAAAATGGTTGAAAAGCACAGAGCGTAATGCACGTAGAATTTTAATGGAAATGGAGCGCTCAGGTCTCGTCAAAGTTTCTGGGGAAGAACAATCAGGTCATAGAGGAAGACCTAGAAAGATATATGAATTAAGTTTCTTAAATTCATAAGTTTAGTTAGTATACCTTAATAAATGGGGATTTAGGGAGAAATATTCCATTTATCAAAAACTGCTGAAATGATTGAAAATTTAATTTATTATGAATCTAACAATTTTAGGAAGTATTTTGGAACATTTCCAAAAAAGGAGTGAGGAATATGAGTCAACTTCAAACAAAGCAGGATACATCGACCTCTGTTCTAGATCGAATACTAGGTGGAGTGGAACGAGTAGGAAACAAGCTTCCTGACCCATTTATGCTCTTTGTCTATTTAGCTCTTTTTATTGTCGGACTTTCTTTTATGGTAAAACAATTCGGGGTAACGGTCGAGCATCCAGGGACAGGGGAAGAGCTACCGATCAAAAGCTTATTATCTGCTGAAGGGATAGAGTTTATCCTCACATCCATGCTGACTAACTTTACTGGCTTTGCTCCTTTAGGCTTAGTGCTTGCGATGATGTTAGGAATCGGACTTGCCGACAAAGTAGGACTGATTGAAGCAGGGATTAAAAAAACGATATTAAATGCGCCAAAAGCGATTGTTACCTATGCGATTGTATTCACTGGGATACTAGGCAACCTCGCTTCTGATGCAGCTTTTGTCATTGTGCCACCTCTTGCGGCCATGATTTTCTATACCATTGGTCGCCATCCTCTTGCTGGTTTGGCAGCAGGCTTTGCCGGAGTAGGAGCTGGTTTTACGGCAAACGTCATTGTGGCAGGAACAGATGCACTTTTATCAGGGATTGCAACAGAGGCAATAAAGCCATTCGATGATACGTTGGTCGTTACACCTGTGGATAACTACTATTTTATGGTTACTTCTGTTTTTATCCTCGCGATAGCAGGTGCGTTAATTACAGAGAAAATCATAGAACCACGGTTAGGGATTTACAAAGGCAAGGTAGATAAAGAGCTTGAAGCGCCTAATCCGTTAGAAAGTAAAGGGTTGAAAAATGCGCTTATTGCGGGAGTTGTCTATATTGTACTCTTAGCGCTTGCGGTTTTCTGGCCAGAGTCTATTTTACGTAATGAAGATGGAGGCCTTGTTCCTTCATTGTTTCTAGAAGCAATTGTCCCCATAACCTTATTTTTCTTTATCATTGTAGGTGTAACATACGGGGCTACAGTCGGCAAAATTAAGAATACTAGCGATGTTCCAAAATTTATGGCGGAGTCAATGAAAGATATGGCTGGCTATATCGTTTTGATTTTCGCAGCGGCACAGTTTATTGCCTATTTTAACTGGTCCAATTTAGGAGTGTGGATTGCAGTTAATGGAGCTGATTTATTAGAAAGTATGAATCTGACAGGCATTCCAGGTGTGATTGGCTTTGTTCTTCTTGCTGCTGTGTTAAATCTAATCATTTTTAGTGGATCTGCTCAATGGGCTTTAATGGCACCAATTTTTATTCCAATGTTTTGGATGCTTGACTATCACCCGGCATTTATTCAGGCAGCTTTTCGTATTGCGGATTCATCTACAAATATTATTACTCCATTGAATCCCTATATGGTGGTTGTATTGGCATTTATGAAGGATTATGACAAGAAGGCAGGGTTAGGAACATTGATTTCCTTGATGTTACCTTATAGTCTTATCTTCTTAGGACTTTGGATAATCATGCTCCTCGTCTTTGCTCTGGCAGGTATACCATTTGGTCCTGGAATTGATATGAAAATCATGTGACTAGGCAAATGTACTATTTTAGAAAAATTATTCATGGATTGATTATCCCTCACATACCATATATAAATTTAATGGTAATGTGGGGGATTTGTGATGGTTTCCAAACAGATTACAGTAGTTATTGAAAATAGCCTTCATTCTCAGTTTTATCAAGCATTCGTTCAGATGGCAGGTCAATTTGTATCTGACATAAAAATTGTGCGTCACCAAAAGACAATAAACGCGAAAAGTTTAATGGGGTTCTTATCACTTGGGATTACAGATGGGAATGTTGTAACAATAAAAGCAGAAGGAACCGATGAGAAAGAAGCTGTTGAGTGCCTTTCTAGAATATTAAAAGGGGAAGAACCTCTTTGAAATCGCTGCAGGTGAATAACATATTCTCCTGCATTTTTTATTTAAGCTCTTTTCTAAAGGCTTGGAAAACAGCCTTTACAAAAGGAAAACTTTACATTTGAGAACGGACAAGTTCATGGTATACTCATCGAATATATACATGTAACAGGTTTATGATGCTATTATTCTTGGGTAAAAACCTTCGTATAACTAGAAATGGAGGAGAACATCATGAAAAACCGCGATTCCTTCTTTGATAATGCGAAGTTTATTTTAATCTTCCTTGTGGTTTTTGGTCATTTAATTTCACCATACCGCACAGATGATGAGTGGCTAGTGTCTATTTATCATTTTATCTTTATATTTCATATGCCTGCTTTCATTTTGCTTGCAGGTCATTTTAGTACAAACTTTCGCAAAAGAGGATATTACGTAAAAATAATTACAAGGCTCTTAATACCTTATTTAATTTTACAAACACTATTTACGCTGTATTATAATAAGCTATATGCTGATCCATCTATGACATTAGAATATTTCACTCCAAGATGGGCAATGTGGTTTCTATTAAGTATGATTGCTTGGAAGCTTTTATTGCCATTATTTGCTCGTTTTAAAGCACAGTATAGCATTCCAATTGCCATTTTACTTGGTGTTGGTATTGGATTTATCGATATCCCAGAGAGGTTTTTAAGTCTTGATCGAACTTTTTATTTCTTTCCTTTCTTTTTAATAGGATATTTTCTTACTAGAACAAATTTGTTTGAACGCTTAAAAGATGGTGCTTATCGTTGGTATGCTGCAGGCTTTTTGGTGACTGTGTTTGTAGCAATCTACATCTTGCTAGGCGGAATTGATGGTGCAAGTATTCTTTATGGAACGTATACTTTCGAATCAGCAGCTGACATGTTCCTACGTATTGGTATTTATGGTGGCAGCTTACTGGTAACCTTTGCATTTTTTGCACTAGTTCCTAAGCAAAAAAATATTTTCACAGGAATAGGAAGAAGATCCTTTTATGTATATATTCTGCACGGGTTTATCATCAAATGGTTCTTTGAAACAGTCATTGGTCAAACGATAAATTCTGCTGAAGGATATATGTTTTTACTGTTATTAAGTATTATTGTTACCGTCGCAACAGGTAATAAATATGTAGTGAAGGTAATAGCGGCACCTTTTGGATTTTTAAAAGAAACTCTTTCGATAAAAAATGGGTAAACCAAACCCACTCACCATAAAAGGTGAGTGGGTTTTTTATGTTATGGCGTTTGTTTTTCTAATCGTTTTCCCCCTCTATAGGAGCGGTAATGAATCACTAGCCACATGCCAGTCAGAGAGAGGATGGTGGATATTGTGATAATTACTGGAAGAAGGCTTGTGATTTTTGCCAGCATACTGTAAAGAATACCAAACGAGGCCATTGTTAGGATTACGAAAACAAAAGGAACTTTATGATTAAGATAAGTCATGATACCACTACCAGAAAGTACAAGAATTGCCAACAGAAAAAGCGCAATCACTGGAAAAAAAGATTCCATGTACTGCAAAACCTCCAATAAAATATTTTACATCTCTCTCCTATAGTATAGCATAAAATTTAGAAAAAATTCAGAAAGTAACACGATATGGATTGACACATTGTAAAAGGGAAAATATACTAAGAGAGAATATTGATAAAGGAAGGTAAACGGTGCGATGTGGAATTAATCTAATTTTTAGGAGTGTACTCATGCTATTAATAAAATGAGGAATCCCAGAGAATTGGATTAGTCTGCCCATTTTTTACCTATCATAAATTCAACAAATTAAACACTATCTCTATGTGTTTTTTGCTGTTGGCTTTTTTATGCTAGTAACAGACTTGTCATACTACCACCTCTCTAGGGATTCTAGGGAGGTTTTTTTAATGATTAATTTAGCTGCTCATTATTCATAAAAAATAGAAAAAGAAAATGAGGTGCTAGGTATGACCATATTAATACAAGCAAAACAGGTCGGTAAAAGCTTTGGAGATAGAGATGTATTAAAGGATATTTCCCTTGAAATAAGAAACGGAGAGAAAATTGGGTTAGTTGGTATTAATGGAGCGGGTAAAACAACGCTTATGAAGCTGATGATAGGAAAAATAACGGCAGATGTTGGTAGTATTTCTCGGAAAAACCCTACATTGAAAATAGGATATCTTCCGCAATCAACCGAATATGAACTCTTGAAGAATACATTACCTTTTGATAAGGAAAGAGACTATTTGCGTACTGCAAGTGAGCTGGGATTAAATACAAAGGTCCTAACCATTCAAGAAAACGGATTAAGTGGTGGCGAGCGTTTAAAATTATCATTGGCAAAAATATGGGCGGACCTTCCTCAAATGTTATGTCTAGATGAGCCAACGAATCATTTAGATATGAAAGGGGTAAGCTGGCTTGTTTCAGAGATGAAAAGTTTTCAGGGGGCCGCGCTTATCATTTCTCATGATAGATTCTTCTTAGATCAAACGGTAACAAAAATCTTTGAAGTGGAGAATGGGGAGCTGACCATTTTTGAAGGAAACTATACAGATTACCGTTTAGAGAAACAAAGGAGAATGGATCAACAAGCAAGAGACTATGAAAAGCAGCAAAGAAAAATAAATAAAATTGAAAATCAGATTGCTACGCTAAAGCAGTGGTCAGAAAAAGCGCATCGGGACGCTGGAAAAAGAGATAATCCTGGCGAAAGGAAGCAAATGGGCTTAAAGGAATATGAACGCGTCAAGGCAAAAAAGAAAGATAATCAAATTAAGTCGAAAACAAAAAGATTGGAATTGGAACTTCAACAAAATAAAATAGAGAAACCTAAAGAGGAGCAGGAAATTTTATTTGATTTTGAACACAGTGGAAAAAGAGGGAAAAGAATTTTAGAAGCAAAAGCTTTATCCAAATGTTACGGAGAAC
The DNA here is from genome assembly GCF_009363695.1 of Bacillus sp. THAF10. Classification (NCBI taxonomy): domain Bacteria; kingdom Bacillati; phylum Bacillota; class Bacilli; order Caryophanales; family Bacillaceae; genus Bacillus; species Bacillus sp. THAF10. The sequence continues at coordinate 1,478,135 of NZ_CP045403.1, forward strand.
GGACTATTTTTCATGATAGTAATTTCTATGTATTACATGGAGAGAAAATGGGGCTTCTTGGCGATAACGGCACAGGTAAAACAACGTTTGTAAAAATGTTGCTTGGTGAAGAAGAAATTACAAAAGGATCACTTTGGGTCAGCTCCTCTATAAAAGTTGCTTATTTAAGTCAAGAAGTGAGTGATATGCCTGACAATATTACGGTAATGGACTATCTGGATTTGCAGGGCTGGGAAAATATCACGAAGGCAAGGACGTTGTTTGCAAACATGGGAATGTCAACGGAGAAGTTGAATAATTTGTTACAGGTCCTAAGCTTAGGAGAAAAAACACGAGTAAAGCTTGTTCAAATTATTATGAAGAAATATGATGTGTTAGTCCTTGATGAGCCAACGAATCATTTGGATTTACCTAGCAGAGAACAATTGGAGAATACTTTGGCAAATTTTCAAGGAACCCTGATTGTCATCTCTCATGATCGATACTTTATTGAAAGGCTTTGTGATAAGCTCCTACTTATTGAACAGAATCAAATTCACCGAGTGGAAACGGGACTAACAGAGTTTGATGCAAATAGAAGAAAATCTTGGGAGCCTTCTAAACAAGAAATGCAAGAAAGGCTTTCTATTTTGGAAAATAAGATTACCGAACTTCTAGGAAAAATCTCACTTGTGAATAAAGATAGTAAAGAATATTTGGAGATAGATAACGAGTTGAAGTCATTGATGAAATTAAAACGGGAAATAGGATGAAAAAAAGAGGCTGGGACAAAAGTGTTTTAGCCTAAGTAAAAACCGAACTGATTGGAGTATTTGATCAAATCAGTTCGGTTTTTTATGCTTCTACTTCTTAGATGACACCAGCGGTTGATTAGAGTGCAAGACGTAGACTCCTGTGGGAGAAGTGGACCCCACAGGCCAAGCAGAGGAGGCTCACGGGTCACCCGCGGAAAGCGAAGTCTTGCAGGGAAATCAATAGCGGTATTTAATGCCGTCATTAATATTGTTCGTCTTTTTTTATGTGTTTTTAAGTTTTGTCCCAGTTTCTTTCTAAATCTTTTAGGTTAGCTTTAATTTTTGTCCGATCTTTATTGTGTCAGATTGGAGATTATTTAAGTCTTTTAAAATCTTCACTGTTATTCCATATTTTTTTGCAAGTGAATACAACGTATTTCCTTTTGCCACAGTAATGGTAAAGCTTTCTGGGGCAGGAGATACATAGAGCATTTCTCCAGTTATTATAAGATTGGAAGTAAGCTCATTCCATTGCTTTAGTTTCTTAACGGTCGTGTTGTGTTTTTTTGCAAGAGCGTATAATGTATCGCCCTTCTTTATCTTAACGATTTTTGGTTCCTTGACTAATAATAACTGCCCCTTGTATATGGTATCGTGAGTAAGCTTATTCCATGTTTTTAATTCGTTCACCGTTATGCCATATGTTTTAGAAAGGGAATAAAGAGTGTCACTTTTTTCTACGGTGGATTTGAGAATTTCAGGAATCACTAATGTGTCACCAGCAATAATTTTTGATGATGATAAATCATTCCTTTTTTTAAGATCCTCAACAGAAATATGATACTTTTTCGAAAGACTATAAAGGGTGTCACCTTTTTTTATCGTAATTACTTCAGATGAAATATGAGCAGCATCAGCATTTTCATGAGAGGAAAGACCGATACTTGTTGAAATTCCTAGCGTTAGAGCTAATGCCAAAGCTAGCTTTTGATGTTTTTTCATGTTGTACACTCCTAGTATTTTTTTCTACATAAGATTTGACGTTTGGCATCGTATTTCGTCGCTTGTCTATAGAAAATAAAGAAGCCCATTTTTATTAGGCTCTTTTCTAAAAGATTGTTGCTATTAACTAGTAAAAAATCGATTAGGTTTTTTTTCCGTGATACAATCAAGAAAATTGCCAACCTATATTTAAAACTTTTTTCCACGAAAAGAGCTCGACGGCAACCATCATTGCGTGTTTCATATCTATACAAAATAGCAACAAAGTTTGCGATAACAGCCTTAATTTAAAAAAACCTGGAATGTCTCCAGGTTTTTCTTGGTTAATCTCTTACTTTCCAGTCAGTTAGTGCTTTTTGTTCCTTGTCGGTATGTAACCCGGCTTTTCTTTCATCACTTGTCCGTGTCTCTTCCCATTTCCATATATCTTGTATCGTATCCTCGAGTGGTCTAACAGAGAGCTTGTGCTGTATTGCTTTTTCAATGCTAATGGTCCCTGCTCCTTGCCATGGCTCTCCACCTTCTATTAACGGAAATTCCTCTGGTATCCAAAGGGGCATCTCTGTCCAAGGTGCTATCTTTTGATTTAATAAAAAGGTTTCATCAGCCCAAATAAATGTAGCGTTGGAATCGGTAACCGCTTTACATGTGTGTAGGAATTCTTCCATCGTAATGCTTGTTGTTGGCCCTGTTACATTAAATGTACCGGTTACTTTCTCATCAGCCATCTTGAGGATCCAGCTTGCCAAATCTCTAGCATCAATAAATTGGATGTTCCTTTCTTTACGTCCGGGTGCAAGTATTTCTCCACCTTGTGCAACTCTGTTGACCCAATAGGCGAACCTGTCAGTTAAATCATAAGGACCAACAAGCAAACCAGAGCGAACGTGGAGAATTTTATCTGACATATGTTGCTCTGCTGCTTTTTCACATTCCGCTTTTAACGCTCCATAATGAGCGTAGATTTCTTCTTGCGTTCCATAGCCAATTTGCTCTATCTTCTCTTGAGTTAAAGTTTGTACAGGATAATCTTCTGTTATCTTGTCAGGTATCCAATCCTTATAAACGGAAATACTAGAAACAAAGGTATAATGATCCACTTTATCTGCTAAAATTCTTGTTGATTCAGCTAAAGCCGTTGGAGTATATCCACAAGTATCAATAGCCACATCCCATTTTCCACTTTCCAAAAGAGACAGATCCTTATTACGGTCACCAACAATGGTTTCTACATGAGGGAAAACTTCTGGATGATTGCCACGATTAAAAAGCGTCACCTCATGTCCTTGCTTTAAAGCTTCTTCGACAATAAATCGTCCTAAAAAACGAGTTCCGCCTATCATTAGAATTTTCATCTGCATGCCTCCTGAAAGAATTGAATACATAACGTATTCTACTTTTAAAGGTTAATCCCTGTTTTTTGAAGAGTTTTGGTTCGTAGCAAAAAAATCTATTTACTTTCTACCGAAATTAGCATATATTAAGAATATTCAAGAAAACAAGAAAGCGAGGGATGTTGTATGAGCACATTTACTATCATGAAAATAAATCAATTTAATATCAACACACAGCCCTTGCGTGGAAAACTTTAATCTTTCTAAAGGAAATTAGATTTGTTCCAGGGCTGTGTAACTTTGCCCATGGTTATATGATGTAAATTAAAGACCGTGCGAGCGGTCTTTTTGTTATGCCAAAAAAATCTATTTTCCATTAGGAGGAAACAAATTTGAACAAAACAAAGCTAGGATGGAATGATTATTTAAATCAAGAATATAAGAGTTATGAAGCATTGGGCTTTGCCGTTGGGAGAGTCATGCTAGAGCATAAAAGAATGTATAGAGTTGCTGCAGAAAATGGAGAGTGGTTAGCTGAAATTTCAGGGAAATACCGATACAGTGCTGTCGCGAAAGAAGATTTCCCTGCTGTGGGTGATTGGGTTGTAATCTCTGAAAGGCCTCTTGAGAAAAAAGCGACGATTCATGCAACATTGCCTAGATTCAGTAAATTTTCCAGAAAAGCAGCAGGGTTAGTGACAGAAGAGCAGATTGTTGCTGCAAATGTGGATACGGTATTTTTAGTGCAATCATTAAATGATGATTTCAATGCCAGAAGACTAGAAAGATATCTAATTATGGCTTGGGAAAGTGGAGCAAATCCTGTCATTGTACTAACCAAGGCAGATTTATGTGAAGATGTTGAGTCAAAACTAGCGCTTGTAGAAACGATTGCAATGGGCCTGCCAGTGCATGTGATCAGTGTCAAAGAAGAAATGGGAACAGAAGAGCTTAGGCAATATTTTGAAGAAGGAAAGACAGTTGCGTTGTTAGGCTCCTCAGGTACAGGCAAATCAACCCTGACCAATTATTTGATTGATGAAGACAAACAAGTTATTCAGGAAATACGTTCAGATGATGACAAGGGCCGTCATACAACAACCTATCGGGAGCTCTACTTATTACCACAAGGCGGTTTAATTTTAGATACACCAGGGATGAGAGAGCTACAGTTGTGGGAAGCAGATTCGGCATTAAGTCAAAGCTTTCAAGATGTTGAGATATTGGCGGAGCAATGCTACTTTCGTGATTGCAAACATAAGGGAGAACCAAACTGTGCTGTTAGAAATGCGATTGATAACGGAGAACTTCAACATTCAAGATTTCAAAGCTATCAAAAACTGCAAAAAGAACTTGCTTTCATTGAGCGAAAAAATGATAAGCAGGCGAAACTAGCAGAGAAGCAAAAGTGGAAAAAAATCTCATCCAACGCTCGTGACAGTAGAAAAAATAATGAATGAAGGCCGTTTTCGCAGACTTTGTGGCTACTGCTTCTAGATATGAAACACGCAATATTCGTCGTTGTCGTGCTCTTTTCATAGAAAAAATGTTAAGTTTATGACAATTTTTCTCGCTTAAAGATTGGAAAAAGTCTTAAAGCCGACTTTCTCATAAGTTTTTAGCAACAATCTTTTAGAAAAGAGCCTTTAGAAAAGAGCCTTAATGAAAAAAGCAGCTCTTCCGAGGGAAAGCTGCTTTTTCCTATGTTAAACTTAGGGATAAGTACGAACTGTTAGGCAGTGATACTTATCTTATCTATCTTTTTCATAAAGCTAATGGAAAGGGTGTTAAATCTATCACTCTCTTCAATGTTACAAACATGACCGCATTTTGGGATAATTTCCATCGCCGCATTTTCTTCTTGATTTGCATAAACCTCCGTGTTCTGTAAAAACATATGGTCTTCCGATCCAGAGATGTAGAGCTTTGGAATTTTATTTTTCGTCTCCTTTAACCGGTCATAAGTGGTATAGCCGTTTAATCCTGCCAATACCCAGCTAAGGTAGGTTTCTTTAGAGAGCTTGTAGGCTTCCTTAATAAAGGCCTTTCTAGAATCAGAATGGTTTTTCTTTGGTAAAAGAACCCTAGCAAAAATCCGGTACGGAACCATATGAGGAAGCGTTTTCCTTAGTGGATAAAATACCGAAAGACGGCAAAGGAATTCACCCCATTTTTTTAGCTTAGGGGTAGCTCCACCTAAAACCATAGATTTAATGATGGTGGGTTTGCGAAGAGCAATTTCTTGCATGATGATGGTGCCTAATGATACACCTACAAAGTGAGCCGTTTTTATGTTGAGCTGTTTTAATATTTCCATCGTTTTTTCAGCTGAATATTCAAAAAGGTCCACACCTTTAGGATATGGAGACTTCCCATGTCCTGGTAAATCCAAGAGAAGCAAATTATATTCAGAGCGAAAAGCTTTTAGTTGCTTATAAAAAATAGAAGAATTTCCGCCAAAGCCATGAAAAAAGACAACCCACTCTGTCGAATTTGGAGATGTTAGAGTTTTATAATACATATTGGTCCTCACTTATAAACGTTTTCAAATTAACATTTTAATACCCGAATATTCTACAAAAAAAACTTGCAAATTCAAGTATACACGCTCAAGAGCACATTACTCAACCTGCAAATTCTTACTATTTTGTGAATAGAATATAAAGGCTCTTTTCTAAAAGATTGTTGCTATTCATCTTGAAAACGTCCGCTTTAAGACTTTTTCTAATGATGATGCGAAATAAAATTGCCACATGTTTAAATCTTCCTCCACGAAAAGAGTACGACAGTAGCGTTAATCACGGGTGTCATAACTATACGCAAGTAACAATTAAGTTTGAGAAAATAGTTAAAACAAAAGATAACAAGATTAGGAGGGGAATAGGGTGCTTCAATCATATACAGATCCAGAAGCTTATATGGAAGGAACGTTATTATTTTCTGGCTCGCATTTAAGTGCAATTTGTATCTTTTTCATCTTAATTGCGCTGCTGTACATTTTCAAAAACAAACAATGGATGAAAACAAATGGCAGGCTGTTAATCCTAATTGCCCTTATTGGATCAGAGTTGTGGTTAAATTATTGGTACTTTGTAACAGGGATGTGGGACATTCGCTTTACTCTTCCATTTCAACTTTGTTCCATCAGCATCTATTTATGTACTTGGATGATCTGGAGTAAACAAAAATGGTCTTTTGAAATTGCTTATTTTCTCGGATTTGGTGGAGCATTACAGGCTATGATAACGCCAGAATTGTTCTATGATTTTCCGCACTTTCGCTTTCTTCACTTTTTCATTGCCCATATTGCCATTATCCTAGCGGTCTTTTACATGCTCTGGGTGGAGAAATATCATATTAATTTAAAATCCTTATGGAAAGCTTTTGGGGTGTTACAAATCATCGCGCTTATTGTTTTTTTTATCAACATGGCAACAGGTGGGAATTATATGTTTCTCGCAAGAAAGCCCTCGAATGCGAGTTTGATTGATTTACTTGGGCCATACCCTTGGTATATTTTAACGCTGGAATTGGTCGTTTTGCTAATCTTCTTCCTGTTATATTTACCAATTTATGTAAAGAGTAAGATAACTGCTGAAAACAAAAAACGTTTGGAGCGATAATGCCCCAAACGTTTTTAATATTTTCGAAGTGTTTTCATCACGTATTTGTATACACCAAAAAAAACGAGAGAAAAGACTACTATTACTAGCACATCAATTAAAATTCCCATTCAATTACAACCTCCGAGGCTTTTGCTTTTATTCTACTGTAAAATTGTAAGATTGCCTATCCCGTTTTTCAGCACAGTCTTAGCTCTTTTGAGAGTGCTTTTCGTTCATACCACGTCGATAGCAACTAAAAAAGCCAAAGATATGTTACACTAAAGGTAAGTCGCATATTGGAGGTGTCATCTTGAAAATCAATGTTTTTCTTGATGATAGTCGCAAATGTCCTGAAGGGTATATCCTCGCAGAAGACATTGACCAATGCCTCGCCTTGTTAGAGAATCATGCCATTGCGCATCTCTCTTTGGACCATGACTTGGTAAACAAGTATAGAAATGGTCTGCTTCTCGTAGAAAAAATGGTTGAGTACGAGCTGTATGCGGATCGGATTACAATTCATTCCGCAAACTCGGTTGGCAGTAAAGCAATGTATCATCGATTAAAAAAAGCACAACACGAAAACCAAATGCCATATGAAATTAAAGTTTATCTTCGACCGCTACCTCTTTAGGAAGAAACCCTACGAACGTTCTTTCATCATCCGCTTAAAGGATTCGTTCCACTATATAATTCGAATCTTCCATCATGATAAGATATCCATTTTAAACTACACCATCTATCAATTGGTGAACAAACAATGATTACAATGAAATTTTTATAAAAAAAACTGAGCGGATTCAACCACCGTTCAGTTTTTTCTATGTTTATCGTTTATTTTTTGTTGGAGGTGTCAATGCGCCTGCTAAAGTAGGTTTAATGGAGACGTCATTAAAGGATATACCAAATTGGACGGTAGTTTGCGCAATCTCCGGTCTGATGCCAGATAGTGTCGTTTTTACACCAATTAGGCTTAACGACTTTATAAGATTGAAGATTTGATCTGCCACATGCGTATCAATCATGACAACGCCTGAGAGGTCAATAAATAAATGATGGATTCCTTTTTCTCCGCACTGCTCAAGAGTATGCTCAAGAATAAATTTCGCTCGTGTGGTGTCAATATCACCGATAAGAGGAAGGAGCGCACGTTTATTATCCAACGCAATTACAGGTGAACTTAGTTCCTGAATCATCGCTTGTTGAGCTTCTAGACGGTTTGTGGAATACTTTTGATTTTCTTCTACAAACTTTAATACAACTTTATCAAATGCTCTCGTAACGACAGCCTTCCATATGAGTTCATTTTCTTTAGTTTCCCCTTGTTCCCGAACAAATTCAGTGATAAAGGAATGATACTGTTCTCTAACTCGAAAAAATTCACTTAGTATTTGATGAATAGGTGTTCTTTGATGTTGCTCGTCTTGTGCAATGGATAAAATCCAGACCTCAAAGTCTTTGAAAAATTTCTCTTCTTCTTCAACAAATACTTTGCAAAGCTGTAAATGAAACTCATAATTTTGTCTCTTTAGCGTTTTAATAATCTCCGGGTTTGTTGCAGCATATACTCCCGAAGAATTTTTTTTATCCAGTGATTCATACCATTCTTCTGTTAATACCTTTGCCTTATTTAATAAATAGTCATGCAAATCCCTGTTTCGATGCATGTCCATACCCCCTAACTGTTGAATAATACCCAAAATACAATGATAGTAAACCTTTGTTAATACCCTTTTTTATAATCTACAATATTTTTTAACTCAAAATCGTGTTGAAGGTACTTTTTTAAATTTGGAAAAAACAGTTCCTCCATTACTCTTTTTGTATAGTTCTCTGTGGAGCCTGCTGTATGTGGAGTGATGATGACATTTTCCATTTCCCATAATGGATTTTCTTGTTCCAGTGGTTCTGTAACAAACACATCCAAGCCCGCACCAGCTATCTCTTTTGTTTGAAGGGCTCTTATCAAAGCTTCCTCTTCCACTACTTCTCCGCGACCAATATTAATGAAGAAGGCTGAATTTTTCATTAGTTGAAAGGCTTTTTGATCAAATAATCCTTTTGTTTCCGGTGTTAAAGGTAAAGTTAAGACAACATAATCGCAATGTGGCAATATATCGTCAAGCTGATTTGGAGTGAACATTTCATCTACATTCTCAGCAGGCTGTCCAGAATGTCTGACACCTAGAACCTTCATTCGAAATGCTTTGGCAATACGGGCTGTTTCCTGACCAATTGCTCCGACTCCAATTATTCCGATTGTTTTTTCATGCAACTCCATACTCATATGGGCATGATGCCATTTTTTTTCACGTTGCTGATTGACGTAGGTATGTATTTTTCTTGTCATACTAAGCATTAATGCAAAAATTGTTTCAGAAATGGGATAGGCGTGAACACCATTGGCGCTTGTTAAAAGAATCTCTTTCTCTGCCATTTTAGCTAATGGCATGCTATTTACACCAGCACTCCAAGATTGTAGCCAACGAAGTTTTGCGTCTTTATTCAAAACATAAGCTTCAAGCTCTTTTTTCCACCCTACAATAATTTCGGCATCTTTAATATGAGGAGACCATACTTCTTTTTCTTTTCCAGCGATAATGGTCCAATTAGGAAGGAGTGTTTCCATACCTTTTAAGTAATTTTCTCCAATATTATGTGTAATGAGCAAAAGTCTGTTCGACATCTACGTCCAATCTCCTTTTTAGAGTGATACCACTATATTATCAGATAATAATCACTTTTTTGAAATTTAAGGACTAGTTTTCGAGGATTAATTAGATATTTGTCGAAAGGTAATAGAGAAAAGAATAGGGAGGTAAGGTATATGAATATGCAAAACGTTGTTGCACTAGTGACAGGTGGTGCATCAGGTCTAGGAGAGGCTACGGTGAGAAATGTGGTAGCCAAAGGCGGAAGGGCCATCATAGTGGATCTCTCGGAGGATAGAGGGAGGATGCTTCAAGAGGAATTGGCAGATACAGTAATATATGTAAGAGCAGATGTAACGAAAGATGAAGAAATAAAAGCGGCATTAAGTGCGGCAGAACGAAAATTTGGATATATAAATGCATTGGTTAATTGTGCGGGTGTAGGTGTTGCGCAAAAAGTATTAACCAGAAACGGACCACATTCTCTCGAAGATTTTTCGAAAGTGATCTCTATTAATCTGATTGGTACGTTTAATGTTATCCGACTTACAGCTGAAAAAATGAAAGAGAACGAGCCTAACGATAAAGGGGAGCGTGGCGTCATTATTAATACAGCTTCTGTTGCTGCCTTTGAAGGGCAAATAGGACAGGCCGCCTATTCGGCATCAAAGGGTGGCGTTGTAGGCATGACACTTCCAATCGCCCGTGAGTTTGCAGCGTTTGGAGTCCGTGTGATGACTATTGCTCCTGGTTTATTTCATACACCGATGTTCGACTCACTTCCAAAGGAAGCGAGAGATTCATTAGGGAAAATGGTGCCATTTCCTTCTAGGTTAGGCTATCCAGAAGAATATGCTCAATTAGTACAAAGTATTTTGGAAAACCCAATGTTAAATGGAGAAACCATTAGACTTGATGGGGCCATTCGAATGCAGCCAAAATAATTTCTGCTAGAAAGAGGGAATTCGGGCTCATTTGAAGAAGTGAGATATTACATGCATAGACCTACTGAAATAAATGGAAAAGAGGTGGATAGATTTGAAATCGCTTTCAAACAAACAGAAGCAACGAGAGCATCCATATTTAACAGAAGAGCATCATCAATTCAGAAAGACGTTCCGCAAATTCCTTGAAAAAGAAGCCCTCCCTTATTATGAGCAGTGGGAGGAGGATCGCATTATTCCCCGATCCTTTTGGTCGAAAATGGGTGAGCAGGGTTATCTTTGTCCAGATATTGAAGAACGTTTTGGCGGTAGTGAAACAGACTGGGCTTATTCCGTTATTATTAATGAGGAATTGGAAAGAGTTGGAACAGGGTTAATAGGAGTTGCGCTTCATAATGATATTGTGGTTCCTTATATTACCTCCTTCGGAACAGAGGAGCAGAAAAATCGCTGGTTGCCTTCATGTACAACTGGTAAAACAATCACGGCCATTGCCATGACTGAGCCAGGGACAGGTTCAGACCTTGCGAATATTAAGACTACTGCTCGTCTTAAAGGGGACCACTATGTCGTTAATGGGACAAAAACGTTCATCACAAACGGAATACATGCAGACCTTGTTGTAGTCGCAGTAAAAACAGATACAGAGATAAGGCCCCAGCATAAGGGAGTTAGTCTTTTAGTGATTGAGCGAGATAATCCAGGATTTTCAAGGGGAAGAAAGCTAGATAAAGTAGGACTTCATTCTCAAGATACAGCAGAGTTGTTTTTTGAAGATTGCATCGTTCCAAAGGAGAATCTATTAGGGGAGGAAGGGAAGGGCTTTCTTTACCTTATGGACAAGCTTCAACAGGAGAGATTGCTCGTTGCCATTGGAGCTCAAATTGCCTCGGAGGATATGCTTCATTCTACCATTGACTATGTGAAAAGCAGAGAAGCTTTTGGTCAAAGAGTTAGTCAATTCCAAAATACTCAGTTCAAAATTGCTGAAATGGCAACAGAAGTGGAAATGGGACGAGCATTTCTTGACCAGCTTATTGCTGATCATATGGCAGGGGAGAATGTAGTCACAAAAGTATCCATGGCGAAATGGAAGCTTACAGAGATTGCAAGAAACATAGCCACTCAATGCATGCAGCTACATGGTGGATACGGCTTTATGGAAGAATATAAGATTGCCAGAAGATATCGAGATATTCCGGTAGCTAGTATTTACGCTGGAACAAACGATATTATGAAAACAATAATTGCCAAAAACTTAGGATTGTAATAGAAGGGAGCTTTGCAGCATGAGAGAAGTTGTCATTGTGGAAGGAGTACGAACACCTGTTGGAAGAAGGAAGGGCTTGTTAAAAGATTACCGTCCCGATGATTTAGCAGGAGTTGTGTTAAAGGAGCTTGTGACACGTGTTGGAATTGATGCAGCTCTTGTGGAGGATGTTATCTTTGGGTGTGTCACTCAATCTGGTGAGCAGGCAGGCGATATTGCTAGAGTAGCAGCGCTGATTGCTGGCTTTCCAATCGAGGTACCCGGTACCACTCTTGACCGACAATGTGGATCCTCCCAGCAGGCAGTGCACTTTGCAGCTCAAGCAATTCTAGCAGGGGATATGGATATTGTCATTGCCGGTGGAGTAGAAAACATGACAAGAGTACCGATGGGATCTAATTACCAAAAGGCCCCATTCAGTGACAAGCTTCAGGAAAAATACGAAATGATTAATCAAGGTCTATCTGCAGAAAGAATTGCAGAGAAATACGGATTTACAAGAGAAGAATTGGATACTTTCTCCTATCATAGTCATCAAAAAGCTTTAAATGCACAAGCAGCGGGTTATTTTGAACGAGAGATTATGCCGTTGGAGCTTATTTTAGAGGATGGCAGCAAGTTTATCATGAAGGAAGATTCTGGACCGAGAAAAGAAACTTCTGTGGAAGCATTAGGTACGTTGAAAACCGTTTTTAAAGAGAATGGAGTCATACATGCAGGCAACGCTAGTCAAATTAGTGACGGAGCAGCGGCATTATTACTTATGACAAAAGAAAAGGCTCAGGAACTCGGACTCAAGCCCCGTTTTAAGGTTCACACACGTGTGGTGGTCGGATCTGACCCAACCTTAATGTTGACAGGTCCTATTCCTGCAACAGAAAAGGTACTAAAAAAATCGGGTTTGTCATTGGAAGACATCGATGTATTTGAGGTAAATGAAGCCTTTGCTCCTGTTCCGATGGCTTGGCTAAAAGAAACCGGGGCAGATCCAGCCAAATTGAATCCTAATGGTGGTGCAATAGCGCTCGGTCATCCACTGGGTGCAAGTGGTGCTAGGATCATGATTAGTATGATGCATGAGCTGGAAAGAACAGGAGGCAAATATGGCCTGCAGACGATGTGTGAAGGACATGGCATGGCAAATGCAACAATTATAGAAAGACTAGATTCCTAAATTATAAGGAGCTTCTTAACCATGGTGCAGAAAATGCTAGAGGGAGTAAAGATTCTTGATTTTACGAACTACCTACCAGGGCCATTTGCCACACAACGTTTAAGTGAGCTCGGTGCGGAGGTCATTAAGGTGGAACCTCCATTAGGTGACCCAGCCCGTCATACAGGTGTGAAAAAAGATGGAACTAGTGTTGTCTATTTAGCAAATAACGCTGGTAAGAAAAGCATTTTTATTAATTTAAAAGAAGCAGATGCCAAACATGAATTGAAATATTATCTTTCTTCCTCTGACGTGATGGTGGAAAGCTTCCGGCCAGGAGTAATGGGAAGGTTTGGTTTAAGCTATGAAGATATTCAAAAAATAAACCCTAACATGGTGTATTGCTCGATTTATGGCTATCGTAATGAAGAACCGTGGTCTTTATTGGGCAGTCACGACATTAATTATATGGCTCTAAGTGGTGTGTTGGCACAACTTAAGGATGATAAAGGGAAACCGGTTCATCCTTCCATCACATTTGCTGATTATTTTGGGAGCATGGCAGCCTGTGAAAAAATCCTCGCTGCATTAGTTCAAAAAGAACGAACAGGAATAGGAGGCTATCATGCTATATCTCTCACAGATTGTATGACATCCATTATGGGAGTACATACCATGATTCATCAGCTAACTGGAGAGGAAGATGGAATAAAAGAGTTAAATGGGAACCTAGTTTGCTATGGGCTATACAAAACGAAGGATGCTCGGTTTATGGCATTAGGTGCTTTAGAGGAAAAGTTTTGGAGTAATTTTTGTAAAGCCGTTAACAGAGAAGAGTGGATCTCTGCACATTTTTCCGCTCGACATGAAAGTAATCTTTTCTCTAAAGAGATGGAACAACTCTTTTGGAGTAAAAGTTTTTCAGAATGGATGCAATTTAGCTTGAATGTAGACTGCTGTCTCACTCCTGTTTTAGAAGTGGGAGAGCTCGCACAATTTCCTTATTATCAAAATGTGAAAAATTTTGAAAGGGGTAATGTATGATGATGAATGTACCAATGACAGTTAGTTCGATGCTGGAAAGAGCGGAGAGATTCTTTCCAAACAAAGAGGTTGTTTCTAGAACGTTAACTGGTGTCCAAAGGCTGTCTTATCGTAAAATTGGCGAAAGAACACGGAGGCTATCCAGTGCATTGGAGAAAATTGGAGTACAAAAAGGCGATAGGGTTGGAACGTTTGCATGGAATCACCACAGACATTTAGAAGCTTATTTTGGTATCCCAGGTATGGGCGCTGTGCTGCATACGATTAATATTCGGTTAGCGCCAGAGCATGTCACCTATATTGTCAATCATGCAGAGGACTCTGTATTGCTAGTGGATGAAGATCTCCTCCCGTTAATAGAAAGAGTAAAAGACCAACTTTCAACAGTCAAAGCATTCATCATCATGACAGATAAAGAAAAGATACCTACCACCTCTTTGCATCCGGTTTTTTCTTACGAAGATCTATTAGAAACAGCCGATCCTAATTACGCTTTTGTAAAAGACATAGATGAAAATGACCCAGCTGGTATCTGCTATACCTCTGCAACAACTGGTAATCCAAAAGGAGTAGTGTATTCTCACCGTTCACTTGTTCTTCATAGCTTTGCCCTTGGTTTAGCTGATACGGCTGCGCTTTCTGAATATGACGTATGCATGCCGGTAGTTCCGATGTTTCATGCTAATGCTTGGGGTTTGCCTTTTGCGGCTACTTGGTTTGGTACCACTCAAGTTCTACCAGGCCCACAATTCACTCCACAATTGCTGGCTGAAATGATCGAAAAGGAGAAAGTAACCGTAACCGCAGGAGTACCAACCATTTGGCTAGGCTTATTAAATGAACTGGAGAAAGGCTCTTATGATACCTCTAGTTTACGTGCCATATTATGTGGAGGTTCAGCTGCACCAAGAGGAATGATTAAAGCATTTGAAACGAAGTATGGCATTCCATTCCTTCATGCGTATGGCATGACAGAAACAACCCCTCTTGCAACAGTGTCTAGGCTTAAGAGTCATCAAACGGAGCTTGACGAAGAGAAAATGCTTGATATCCGTTCCATGCAGGGATTATTAGTTCCAGGCTTAGAAATGAAGGTCATTGGTGCAGAAGGAGAAGTAGAATGGAATGGGGCGGAAATGGGTGAGCTATGCTTGCGAGGCCCTTGGATTGCCGATGAATATTATAAGGATGAGCGCTCAGCTGATGCTTTTGTGGATGGTTGGCTTCATACAGGAGATGTGGTCACGATTGATCCTGAAGGCGTAGTAAAAATTGTGGACCGAACAAAGGATTTGATAAAAAGTGGGGGAGAATGGATTTCCTCTGTAGATCTTGAAAATGCGATTATGGCGCACGAAGCAGTATTTGAAGCAAGTGTAGTTGCTCTCCCCCACGAGGAATGGCAGGAACGACCTGTTGCGTGTGTGGTTCTGAAGGATGCCTATAAGGGGAAAGTGGAAAAAAGAGAAATAATAGATTTCATCGCTCCTCAATTTGCCAAATGGTGGCTACCCGATGAAGTGATTTTCATGGAAGAAATTCCAAAAACGTCCGTGGGGAAATTTTTAAAGAGAGCGCTTAGAGATATCGTGGAAAAAGAAATGAAAAGCACAGTCGAATAATAAAAGGCTTTTTTTCGCTAACTTTGTTTCTGTTGTGCATATTAATTTTTCCCATTAGCAACATTGTTGACCTGCTTTTTTTGCGGGAGATTTAAATATGTTCCTATTATTTTTTCATAAAGATTGGAAAAGTCTTAAACCAGACTTTTCCTGGTAAATAACAACAATTTTTTAGAAAGAGCCTAATAAAAAACAGGACTTCTGTAAAAGGGAGTCCTGTTTTTTGTCCTTAATAGTGGTAAAATATAGGCAACTGTTGGAAAAAATGGGGGATCACGATGAAGAAAGTCGTATTAGCTGGAGGAACGGGGTTTATTGGGCGTTACTTAGAAGAAAAATTTAAAAACGAGGGATATCAGGTCCTGATAATTTCAAGGCAAGAACAGCATATTTCCTGGACTAATAAACAAGCGATTTCAGAAGCCGTGAATGGAGCAGAAATGGTGATAAATTTAGCAGGAAAATCCGTCGATTGCCGTTACAACGAAAAAAACAAACAAGAAATTTTCGACTCGCGCACCGAAACAACAAAAATTTTAGGAGAGGCAATAACGGCTGCAAAGGTCCAACCGGAACTATGGATCAATTCAAGCACAGCAACAATCTATCGGCACGCAGAAGATCACCCGATGACAGAGGAAACAGGAGAAATCGGGAAAGGATTTTCTGTAGAAGTTGCCAAAGCATGGGAAAAGTCATTTTTTGATTTTGACTTAGCAGAAACAAGGCAGGTTGCTCTAAGGATCGCCATAGTACTTGGTAATGATGGAGGTGTGATGACGCCTTTTAAGAATTTAGTAAAGTTTGGGCTTGGAGGTGTTCAGGGACCAGGAACCCAAATGTTTAGCTGGATACATATTGAAGATGTTTACCAAATCATTTTATATCTAAAAGCAAGAAAAGATCTTTCTGGAGTATTTAATTGTTCTGCACCTAATCCTATTTCGAATAAAGAATTTATGAAGGTGTTGCGTTTGAAAATGAATAGAAAATTAGGTTTACCCTCACCAACATGGATGTTAGAGCTAGGAGCAGTCGTTATTAGAACGGAAACGGAATTAATCTTAAAAAGCAGGTGGGTAGTGCCGGAGAGATTGCTTCAAAATGGCTTTACCTTTCGATATCCTACAATTGAAGAAGCTCTTAAAGAGATTATTTCATAGAATATAAGATTGTTTTACTCCACTTCTTTTGGGGAATACCTCCATTAGGAGAAAGGAGAAGATTTCATGAATCTAACTACGGATGAAAAAAAACACTTTAAAGAGAAATTAGAAAAGATGAAAGAAAATATAGAGTCAAAACAAGGGCAGAGTGTACGGGAACAATCATTAAAAGAGTCAACTGGCGAAATCACTTCAGGGATAGGTAATCATTTGGCAGAAGGGAATGCAGAGCGAGTAGAAAGAGAACAGGAGCAAACCTTTGAACAAATAGATGAACGATTACTTGAAGAAATTGAGGATGCACTGGAACGATTGGAAGAAGGCACATTTGGTATTTGCGTGGATACAGGGGAAGAGATTCCCTATGAACGCTTAGAAGCAATTCCTTATGCCAAACGTACCGCAAGCGCGCAAGAGAAATTTGATAAAGGATTATAACTTCCAATACAACATAACTACCCAATTTGTTCAAAAAAGTCCATGTGAATAGTCGAAAAAGTGCATAGCTATCTAGCATATCTCCATCTATAATATTAGTGGAAATCATTAATTGAAACGAAAATGGAAGAGTACTCTACTGAAAAGGCTGACGAAGTTTGTCAGCCTTTTATTAACATGGAATGGAGGGTGAAATGGAACTTGGACAACAGAAAATGGGATTGGAAGCAGATGGAACACTATTTTTACATTTCCAAGGAGAATAAAGCGAATCTTGTCTGGGAATGTAGTTTAACAGATATCATTAACGAAGATAATCTACATAAATTGATAACACTATATGGAGAGGGAATCAGGGCAGACAATCATAGTGTAACGTCTATGTATTTGGCTGGCTGGTTTGGATATTTATGTGGCTGGATGCATTTTTTGCAAAGTCAATCTCAGTATATACAACCATCTTACATAACTGTTCAGCTTTACAGAACAGCTAAAGGCACCATGCTGCTCTCTTTCACTATCAATGAGAAACATTTGGTCCCTTTAACGAATGCAAATGTACTATTCTCTTTTTATGAAAGTGTGATGACTCCTTTGTATATAAAAATGAGTGAACAATTTGATACAAATTTACAACATATGTGGTATCAAGCTACACACAGTCTTTATTGGATCTCTCATCGTATGATACATTCGACCAAACCTCTTAACCAAAAAACTTTTGTGAGTTATGAACAAGCATTGGAAACCTTTAAGAACGATGCTCTCCCGGAATTGTTCGGTGCTTCTACCAAGAAAAATCCGTATACAAAAAAATTAATATTTATTGATAATCCATGGGATATACAAGATCCACTGCCATTAAAACCATCGTGTTGTCTTGCTTACCAAACCAAAGGAGGACATTTTTGCTATACTTGTCCAAAAATGAAGAAAACAGAGCGTGAGAAAAAATTTCATGAAGTAATGGAAAAGCACACTACAACTGGATAAAGTTGCGGTGTGCTATTTTTTTTTGGCAAATTGTATAGTGACAACGAATATTTACATGTTGTACAATAATTCACAATATTCATTTTGTTATTTGTAAAAATAAGGTAATGATTCCTGCGAAAGGAGCGACTTCCATGACGAAAGTATTGCAAGATAGGGTATCAGCAATGGAAATTCAACAAGCATATGAGGTGCTAAAAGACGTAGTTATCAAAACACCGCTTCAGCTTGACCCGATTTTATCAGAGCGTTATAACTGTAAAGTCTATCTAAAAAGAGAGGATCAACAAGTTGTCAGGTCCTTTAAATTAAGAGGAGCCTTTTATCTTGTTCAAAGTTTAACTGAAAAACAACGTGAAAAAGGAGTAGTGTGTGCTAGCGCCGGCAACCATGCTCAAGGTGTAGCGTATGCGTGTAAAAAGCTAGAAATAAGAGGAAAAATATTTATGCCAACTACCACTCCAAGACAAAAAGTATCAAAAGTCGAATTTTTTGGAGGGGAATTCACAGAAGTTATTCTCATTGGCGACACATATGACGACTCCTATCACCATGCTAGAAAGGTTTGTGAGGAGCAAGAAATGAAGTTTATTCATCCATTTGACGATAAGCTGACGATAACTGGACAGGGAACTGTCGGGCTTGAAATAGAGGAGCAGCTGACAGAAGAGTGTTCTCATGTATTTATGAGTATTGGCGGTGGTGGTCTTATTTCAGGAGTGGGTTCCTACTTTAAAGAAAAAAGACCAGAAGTGAAAATGGTGGGTGTCGAGCCATTTGGAGCACCAAGTATGAAACAATCATTAGCTGAAAATCAGGTAGTAGCCCTTCAAGAGATTGATAGTTTCGTTGATGGTGCAGCTGTAAAAAAAGTGGGTGATCTTCCGTTTGAGCTAGCAAAGGAACTCATTGATGATATCATTGTTGTACCTGAAGGGAAGGTATGTACTACTATTCTTGATTTATACAATGAAAATGCCATAATTGCTGAACCAGCCGGCGCTATGCCTATTGCAGCTCTAGATTTTTACAAAGAGCAAATTAAAGGAAAGTCTGTCGTTTGTATTTTGAGTGGAGGAAATAATGATTTGGACCGAATGCAAGAGATGAAAGAACGGTCTCTTATCTATGAAGGCCTAAAGCATTATTTTATCGTAAATTTTCCACAACGTGCCGGCGCCTTAAGAGAATTTATGGAAGATGTCCTAGGAGAAACGGACGATATAACCCGTTTTGAATACACAAAGAAAAATAATCGAGATAAAGGACCTGTGCTGGTTGGAGTGGAGCTTAGAGAACCTGACGACTATTTTTCCTTGATTGATCGAATGGATAGAAAAGGTTTTGCCTACATTGAAATCAATAAAGATAAGCAGCTGTTTAATTTATTGATATAGCTTTTTAATACCGGTATAAGAAGGACGAGGAATTCTCGTTCTTTTTTTTAAGCTCTTTTCTAAAAGCTTGTTGCTAAAAACATAAGAAAAAGTCGGCTTTAAGACTTTTTCCAACCGATTATATAAAATTTCCTCCACGAGCACTTCAGCAACGTCGATCACGTATTGATTAACTATACCCCTGTAGCAATAAAGTTTACGAAAACAGTCTTTTTTTATTTTGAATGAAAAATGAGCCCTGTAAAAAAAATTGACAAACTTTTGTAAGCGGTTTCTTTGTTATAACAGTAATTATGAAAGCGTTTTAATGTTATCTGTAAAATTAGAATTATCTGAAATTAAGTGTTGACCTCCTGTGTGGACGGTATTAAAATAACAACAACTCAAGGAAATATTGATAACTGAAATAACCTTTTTCATATCAGGAGGGTGTCTAGGGTTCCGGTGCTCAAAGCATGTCTGGTCCGAGCGATACCAGCACAATTCAATTTAGAATTCGTGTACACCGTGAGGAAAAAAGCCTCTGCGGATAGGTTCTGATGGACGCATGTCGTTCTTTCAACCTGGCCAAGAGGCAACTTTTTAACCTGTAAGTGTCAGAATATTCAAAAAACAAAAAACAGAAAAGAGGAGATTACAATGTGTAGATACATCTATATGAATGGTGAGCTAGTAGAAAAAGAAAAGGCAGTTGTATCTGTATATGATCACGGATTCTTATATGGCGACGGTGTTTTTGAAGGAATCCGAATGTATAACGGAAATGTGTTCCGCCTAAAAGAGCATTTGGAAAGACTTTATGATTCAGCAAGATCTGTGCTTTTGAATGTCCCCTACACCATGTCTGAACTCGAGGAAATTATTGCGGAGACCTTAAGGAAAAATGAATTGCACGATACCGCGTATATTCGTTTGGTCCTATCAAGAGGAGTCGGCGATCTCGGTTTAGATCCCACTAAATGCAAAACTCCAAACTTAATTGTCATTGCTGAGCAGCTGGCATTATTCCCAAAAGAGCTTTATGACGTAGGAATTAGAATGGTGACGGTTCCTACAAGAAGAAATCGCCCAGATATTTTAAGTCCAAAAGTGAAATCCCTAAATTATTTGAACAATATCATGGTCAAAGCCGAAGCAAATATGGCCGGAGCTGATGAGGCCCTCACATTAAACACAGAAGGGTACGTTGCAGAAGGCTCTGGACAAAATATTTTCATTCTTAAAGGCAATAAGCTTCTTACCCCACCAAGCTACGTAGGCGCGCTTGAAGGAATTACAAGAAACGCAATCATCGAACTTGCTGGGGAAATGGGATATGACGTACAGGAGCAGCCCTTTACTAGACATGATGTGTATGTAGCTGATGAGGTATTTCTTACTGGTACTGCTGCTGAAGTAATTCCAGTAATTTCTTTAGATGGAAGAGAGATTGCAGATGGAACACCAGGTAAAGAAACACATAAAATCTTAGACCGTTTCCGCCAAATGGTAGTGGAGGATGGCTATAAAGTATATCCAGAAGAGTCGAAGGTCGGGTGGGAAATTAGCGGTGGAGTGCTTTTAGGAGAAGCATTAAACCATTAAAAACATCTAAAAAAGTAGTAAGGTGGCCGCAAATAAACGGCCACCTATAAAGGAGAGTCACAGCCTATGAGAAGTAATACAATCAAACGGGGTATTGATAGAGCGCCTCATCGCAGCTTGTTACATGCAGCGGGAGTTAAACCGGAAGATATGGATAAACCATTTATTGGTGTCTGTAATTCTTATGTGGATATCATTCCAGGACATATGCATCTGAATAAATTTGCCGAAGTAGTAAAGGAAGCGATTCGCGAAGCAGGTGGGGTACCATTTGAATTTAATACCATTGGTGTTGATGATGGAATAGCCATGGGACATATTGGAATGAGGTATTCGTTACCAAGCAGAGAACTTATTGCAGATTCGGCAGAGACCGTCATTAATGCGCATTGGTTTGATGGTGTGTTTTATATTCCAAACTGTGACAAAATTACCCCTGGGATGCTAATGGCTGCGGCAAGAACGAATGTGCCGGCTGTATTCGTATCCGGTGGACCGATGGAAGCAGGAAGGACAAAGGACGGAAGGCCACTTTCGCTTGTTTCTGTTTTTGAAGGTGTTGGAAGTGTACTTTCTGGAAAAATGTCTCGAGAAGAGCTACTTGAAATCGAATCCAGTGCTTGTCCAACTTGTGGGTCTTGCTCGGGAATGTTCACAGCAAACTCCATGAATACGTTAATGGAAATGCTTGGAGTTGCTCTACCTGGTAACGGTACCATGGTGGCAACATCTAATGAACGTCACAATCTAATCAAGGAAGCTGCCAAGCATTTAATTCGTCAAATAGAGGATGATGTCAGACCGAGGGATATAATCACCAAGGAAGCAATTGATGATGCATTTGCTCTTGATATGGCAATGGGGGGTTCGACGAATACAGTCTTACATACCCTTGCAATCGCGTATGAGGCTGGCATTGATTATAAGCTAGAAGATGTTAATAAAATTGCAGAACGGGTTCCATACTTGTGCAAGGTCAGCCCTGCTTCAGATTATTCGATGCAAGATGTTCATGAGGCAGGTGGAGTTAGTGCCATCATTAAAGAATTATGTCAGATTGAAGGCGCGATCCATCCAGAACGACTCACGATTTCAGGTAAACCAATCGGGGAGGTAGTAGCACAAGCTGAAATTGTAAATAGTGAGGTTATTCGAAAACAAGATAATCCGTATAGCCCTGTTGGTGGATTAAGTATTCTCTTTGGTAACCTGGCACCAAATGGCGGCGTCATTAAAGTT
Source organism: Bacillus sp. THAF10 (assembly GCF_009363695.1). Classification (NCBI taxonomy): domain Bacteria; kingdom Bacillati; phylum Bacillota; class Bacilli; order Caryophanales; family Bacillaceae; genus Bacillus; species Bacillus sp. THAF10. The sequence continues at coordinate 1,500,311 of NZ_CP045403.1, forward strand.
GGTGCTGTTGACCCTTCTATAAAAACCTTTACTGGAGAAGCAATTATTTATGAATCACAGGAAGAAGCGCAACAAGGCATTGACAGCGGAGAAGTTAAAGAAGGTCATGTGGTGGTTATCCGCTATGAAGGTCCAAAAGGCGGACCGGGTATGCCAGAGATGCTAGCTCCCACCTCCTCCATTGCTGGACGTGGATTGTCTACAAAGGTTGCACTGATCACGGATGGAAGATTTTCCGGCGCTACTAGAGGCATTTCAATTGGACATATCTCACCAGAAGCTGCAGAAGGAGGACCCATCGCTTTTGTGAAAAATGGGGATGTGATTCAAATTGATTTAACTGCGCGTAGCATCCATCTTTTAGTGGAAAAGGAAGAGCTGGAAAAACGAAAAGAAAACTGGAAACAGCCTGAGCCTAAGGTGAAAAGTGGATATCTGGCCAGATATTCCGCACTCGTTACCTCTGCCAATACAGGAGGCGTTTTAAAAGTATAAACAAAAATGAGGAGGTGGAGAACAATTGACTAAGGGTGACCACAATGGCACGAAAGTAGCACATAGACTTATGACGGGATCAAGAATGATAGTAGAAGCTCTCAAAGAAGAAGCAGTGGAAGTGATTTTTGGTTATCCAGGGGGAGCAGTGCTCAATATTTATGATGCCTTATACGACGGGGGCATTCCTCATCTATTAACAAGACACGAGCAAGGAGCCATTCATGCAGCAGAAGGATATGCAAGAATAACTGGCAAGCCCGGTGTGGTTATTGCGACTTCTGGTCCAGGTGCGACAAATATTGTGACAGGTCTTGCAGATGCAATGATGGATTCCCTTCCCTTAGTAGTCATCACGGGCCAGGTGAATTCTCAGGTACTCGGATCTGATGCCTTCCAAGAGGCGCCGACACTTGGTATTTCCATGCCGATTACTAAGCATAATTTTCAGGTGCAGGACGTGAAAGAGCTACCGCGAATCTTTAAAGAAGCTTTTCATATCGCAGCTACCGGCAGACCAGGACCAGTACTGATTGACATTCCAAAGGATGTGACAGCTGTATCTGGTATTTTTGATTACACAAAGGAAGTTCATCTTCCGGGCTATAAGTTACAAATAGAGCCTGATGGGAAAGCAGTTCGGAAAGTAGCCACCGCCATAAAACAGGCGAAAAAACCGGTAATTTTAGCTGGAGCAGGCGTGCTCCATAGTAAAGCGACAGAAGTTTTAAAAAACCTTGTCGCTAAAACTACCATTCCTGTAGTGAACACTTTGCTTGGACTGGGATGCTTTCCTAGTGATCACCCTTTGTTTCTTGGAATGGCAGGAATGCATGGGACCTACACGGCGAACATTGCCTTATACGAAGCTGATTTAATAATAAATATTGGAGCAAGGTTTGATGATCGACTTACAGGCAACCTACAAGAATTTGCAAAGTTTGCCCAAGTTGTTCATTTTGATATTGATCCTTCTGAGATTGGAAAAAATGTTCCAACAGATTATCCCGTCATTGGGGATGCAAGAAAGTCTATAGAGCTTCTCTTAACGGAGCTTTCTGAAAGTGGAGAAACAGGAGAGTGGCTAGAGAGGCTTTTCTGTTTAAAAGAAGAATACCCTTTATGGTACAAAGAGGATGACCAAACCTTTAAACCTCAAAAACTAGTGGAATTAGTCCACGAGATGACAAAGGGAGAGGCTATTGTCACAACAGATGTTGGTCAGCACCAGATGTGGACGGCTCAATTTCACGGCTTTCAAAAACCAAACAAATGGGTCACTTCTGGAGGCCTTGGAACGATGGGATTTGGGCTTCCTGCTGCAATTGGTGCACAAGTGGCAGAGCAGGATGCAGTAGTTGTTGCCATTCTAGGAGATGCTGGTTTTCAAATGACCTTACAGGAACTTGCCGTATTAAAAGAATATAAGCTCCCCGTTAAAGTGGTGCTCGTAAACAATCAATCTATGGGAATGGTACGACAATGGCAACAGCTATTCTATCAGGAGCGTTACTCAGAATCTTTGCTGCCTAATCAACCTGATTATATTAAGCTATCAGATGCCTTTGGGATTAAAGCAGCACTTGTACACAATGAAGCAGAATTCCGTGCAGCATTTGCGGAAGCTCTCTCTTTGGATGAAGCTTTCCTGATAGATTGCAGAGTTACACAACTGGAAAATGTTTACCCAATGATTGCTCCTGGTAAGGGAATTCAAGAAATGGAAGGTGTGAAGCCATGAAGCGGACACTGTCACTATTAGTCAACAATCAGCTTGGTGTGTTAAATAGGTTGACCAATTTGTTTTTACGGAAAGGAATGAACATTGAAAGCCTTGCAGTTGCTCCAGTAAATGAATCTTCTATTTCCATGATGACCATTGTCGTAAAGGTAGTAGAGGAGCAGGAGGTAGAAAAAATAAAGCTACAACTTGATAAACAAATCGATGTGATACAAATTACTGATATATCCGAACAAATTGCTATGACAAATTGACAGAATCTTCAATTAAAAGGAGGAGCATTAATGGGAGCAAAAATGTACTATAACGATGATATCTCACAAGCGGCATTAAACGATAAAAAGGTGGCAGTTGTCGGTTATGGGTCACAAGGGCATGCTCATGCACAAAATTTAAGAGATAGTGGCGTGGAGGTTGTCGTGGGTGTTCGGCCAGGTAGTTCATGGGAAAAGGCAAAAGCAGACGGATTTTCAGTTTTCTCAGTAGGAGAAGCAGTAGCACAAGCCGATGTTATCATGGTTCTTCTTCCAGATGAGAGACAGCCAGAGGTATTTAAACAAGAAATAGAGCCTCATTTAACCACAGGAAAAGCCCTTGCTTTTGCACATGGATTTAATGTTCATTTTCATCAAGTTGTCCCCCCAGAAGATGTGGATGTATTCCTTGTAGCACCAAAAGGTCCAGGACATCTTGTCAGAAGAGTTTATGAAGAAGGTGGCGGTGTTCCGGCGTTGTTTGCTGTTCATCAAGATGCAACGGGAACAGCAAAAGCGGTAGCTCTCGCTTACACGAAAGCAGTGGGAGCTGGGAGAGCGGCTGTAATGGAAACCTCCTTTAAAGAAGAAACAGAAACAGATTTATTCGGAGAGCAGGCAGTGTTATGTGGAGGAACAACTTCACTCGTAAAAGCAGGTTTTGAAACCCTGGTGGAAGCGGGCTATCAACCAGAAGTTGCCTACTTTGAATGCTTGCATGAATTAAAGCTCATTGTGGATCTTTTATATGAATCCGGTTTAGAGGGAATGCGCTATTCCATTTCTGATACTGCACAATGGGGAGATTTTACTGCAGGACCTAGAGTCGTAAATGAAGATACGAAAAAAGAAATGCAAAAAATTCTTTCAGAAATCCAATCAGGTCAATTTGCCAAGGGCTGGGTTCTTGAAAATCAGGCAAATCGCCCAATGTTCCACAGCATCAATGAGCAGGAAAATCAACACCCACTCGAGGTGGTAGGAAGGGAGCTCCGCAGCAAAATGCCATTCATTCAATCGAAAAAGAAAGGAGTGGTTGGCAGTGCGAAAGGTTGACATTTTTGATACAACCCTAAGAGACGGAGAACAGTCAGCTGGAGTAAACCTTCATCCTCATGAAAAGCTTGAGATTGCCCTGCAGCTTGAAAGATATGGAGTAGATATTATGGAGGCAGGTTTTCCTGCCTCCTCCTATGGAGATTTTCAAGCGGTACAACAAATTGCAAAAGCAGTCAAGCGCACGCGGGTTGTAGGACTTGCTAGATCGATGAAATCTGATATTGACGCAGTCTATGAAGCTGTGAAGGATGCAGAAATGAATGGTGTGCATGTGTTTTTAGCTACTTCTCCTATTCATATGGAACATAAATTAAAGAAAAAACCAAAAGAAGTAGTGGATACAGCTGTAAAAGCAGTAGAATATGCTTCTAAGCTTTTCGATCATGTGCAATGGTCTGCAGAAGATGCCACAAGAAGTGAATGGCCGTTTTTGGCCCATATCATCGAAAAAGTAATTGACGCAGGAGCGAAGGTGGTCAACCTACCTGATACTGTAGGCTACACCACTCCTGAGGAATATGCTCGTTTAATCACTTACATCAAAGGGCATGTACCGAACATTCATAAAGTGAAGCTTTCTGCTCATTGTCATGATGACTTAGGCATGGCGGTATCCAACTCATTGTCGGCAATAAAAAGTGGAGTCGATCAAATCGAAGGAACCATCAATGGGATTGGAGAACGGGCAGGAAATGCGTCACTAGAGGAAATTATCGTTGCTCTCCAAATCAGAAAAGATGTTTATGGAGTAGAAACAAATATTGATTTAGCTCAAACTGTTCGAACGAGCAACCTTGTCAGTAAATTAACAGGAATGATGGTTCCACAAAATAAAGCAGTGGTAGGGGCAAATGCCTTTGCCCATGAATCAGGTATTCATCAAGATGGTGTATTGAAAAACAAAAGCACCTATGAAGTGATTAATCCTGAAATGGTAGGCCTTCATTCCAATAAGATGGTTCTTGGAAAACATTCAGGAAGCCATGCTTTTAAACAGAGATGTGAGGAACTTGGATTGTTTTTAAAAGAAGAAGAAGGCAAAAAGCTCTTTAAGGCCTTTAAGGATTTAACGGTGAAGAAAAAGGAAGTTACAGAGGATGATATTTTTGCATTAATGATGGATTCTTCTGTTAAAGGACTGTTTCCTCATTACCGAATGGAAACCCTACAGATTTCTTATGGTTCCAACATTATTCCAACCACCACCATTGCTATAAAAACGGAAGATGGTAGTATCTTGCAGGAATCTGCCACTGGCAAGGGAAGTGTGGAGTCTGTTTATAACACTATTTCTCGCATTCTTGACAAAGAAATTTCCTTATTAGACTATCGCATTCAATCTACCACCAACGGCAGTGATGCGTTAGCGGAGGTTTATGTGAAAATTAATTGCGATGGTCATGTATCTAATGGAAGAGGAGTAGAGCATGATGTGCTAGAAGCTTCAGCTAAAGCTTATTTAGATGCAGTAAATCGTCTATCCATTAAAGAAAAATTTTCAAGATACGCAACCAAAGGAGTCGAGGTAGGGTGAGTCATTTCAAGTTAGCAGTGTTACCAGGAGATGGAATAGGACCGGAAGTAACAAGAGAGGCAGTGCTGGTACTAGAAGAGGTTGCCAAGCATTTTCGCCATACATTTCAAATTCAGTATGGTCTCATTGGAGGAGTTGCTGTCGACAAGACGGGAACTCCTCTTCCATCAGAAACGGTTGAATTGTGTCAAAAAAGTGATGCCATTCTTTTAGGGGCAGTAGGTGGACCAATGTGGGATGATCTTCCGCCTGAAAAAAGGCCAGAAGCAGGCTTACTCGGAATCAGGAAAGCTCTTAACCTCTACGCAAATATCCGACCCGCAAAACTCTATGATGCTCTTGTGCAAGCCTCCCCATTGAAAAGCGAAAATGTCATTGGTACAGATATTGTCATTGTCAGAGAGCTTACAGGAGGGATCTATTTTGGCACCCCACGGGAGAGAAGAAATGGGGAAGAAGGGCTGGAGGCTATTGACACTTTATCTTATACGGAAAAGGAAATAGAAAGAATTATTCGTAAAGGTTTTGAAGTGGCACAAAGTAGAAGGGGAAAGCTCACGTCTGTAGACAAGGCTAATGTCCTTGAAAGCAGCCGACTTTGGAGAGAGGTAGCAAACCGCCTAGCAGAAGAATTTCCGGATGTAGAGCTTGACCACATGCTTGTTGATAATGCTGCCATGCAGTTAATTAGAGATCCAAGAAAATTTGACGTAATAGTGACGGAAAATATGTTTGGAGACATTTTAAGTGATGAAGCTTCCATGCTAACTGGTTCACTTGGTCTGCTCCCATCGGCAAGCATTGGAGAAACTGGATTAGGACTTTATGAACCAATCCACGGTTCAGCTCCAGATATTGCTGGGCAAGAAAAGGCAAATCCGCTCGCAACCATCCTTTCAGTAGCCATGCTTTTTAGGCATTCTCTAAAACTTGAACAAGAGGCAGCATTTCTAGAGGCAGCGGTTCATACAGCGCTTGAAGCTGGTAATCGTACAAGTGATATTGCATCCGATTGGGAAGGAGTTCTTACAACAGCTCAAATGGGTGAAGCGGTAAGAAGGTACCTAAGGACACCTATACAGAATGGATAAATAGGATGAGGAAGGTGAATGACATGCAACCTAGAACTCTGTTTGAGAAGATTTGGGATAGGCACACAGTTGTAAAAGAAAATAACAAACCAAATCTGTTATACATTGACCTGCATTTGGTCCATGAAGTTACGTCTCCGCAGGCTTTTGAGGGCTTGAGATTAACCGGAAGAAAAGTAAGACGGCCAGATCTGACTTATGCAACAATGGATCATAACGTTCCGACCATCAATCCTTTTCATGTAACAGACGAAATTGCGTCAAAACAAATGACTACTCTAGAGGAAAACTGTCAAGAGTTTGGAATAAAGCTTGCAGATCTTCACAGCTCCGAACAAGGAATTGTTCACGTTATCGGACCAGAGTTAGGCCTTACGCAACCAGGAAAAACCATCGTTTGTGGAGATAGCCATACCTCGACTCACGGGGCATTTGGAGCCCTAGCTTTTGGAATTGGAACAAGCGAAGTGGAACATGTATTGGCCACTCAATGCCTATGGCAAACCAAGCCTAAAACCTTAAAAATTGATTTTAAAGGCTTAAGACCACTTGGTGTATCCGCTAAGGATATCATACTTGCATTGATTGCCACTCATGGTACGGATTTTGGGACAGGGTATGTTCTAGAGTTTACAGGAGATGTTATGGAAAAAATGTCAATGGAAGAGCGAATGACCATCTGTAACATGGCGATTGAAGCAGGGGCAAAAGCTGGGTTAGTTGCTCCAGATGAAACAACTTTCTCTTATTTAAATGGAAGAAAGTATGCACCAGTAGGAGAAGATCGTGATAGAGCAGAAGTAGAATGGTATGCACTTCGTTCAGATGAAGGAGCAGTATACGATAGAGTGATAGAATTTGATATAACCAATCTGGAGCCCCAGGTAACATGGGGCACAAATCCATCAATGGGAACGAAGATAAGTGGGAGGGTACCAGACCCTAAAGCCATAGAAGATGAATCAGATAGACGTTCCATTTCTCAAGCGATTGAGTACATGGGGCTAACGCCGGGGATGAAAATTTCAGATATCGAGATTGATTATGTATTTATTGGTTCTTGTACCAATTCAAGAATAGAAGATTTAAGACAGGCAGCACAAGTGGTAAAAGGGAAAAATGTATCATCTAGAGTGACTGCACTAGTGGTGCCAGGCTCTAAACAAGTGAAAAAACAGGCAGAGGAAGAAGGGCTGCATGACGTTTTTCTTGAAGCAGGCTTCGAGTGGCGAGACGCTGGCTGTAGCATGTGTTTAAGTATGAACCCGGATGTTGTTCCCTCAGGTAAACGATGTGCCTCAACCTCAAACCGCAACTTCGAAGGCCGGCAAGGAAGAGGAGCAAGAACGCATCTAGTCAGCCCGGCCATGGCAGCTGCAGCGGCAATTAAGGGTCACTTTGTTAATGTGAATGAATGGGGCTTGAAAGCAGAGGAGGTGGTCTAATGGAAGCTCTTATCACACATAGAGGAAAGGTTATTCCTTTAGACAAAGCCAATGTGGATACAGACCAGATTATCCCGAAGCAGTTTTTAAAACGGATTGAACGGACCGGGTTTGGGCAATTCTTGTTTTATGACTGGCGATTTGACGAAGAAGGCAGAGAAAAGGAAGAATTTATTTTAAACAATCCTCAGTATCGTGGCGCTTCCATTCTACTTGCTAGAAAGAATTTTGGTTGCGGCTCTTCCAGGGAGCATGCACCATGGTCACTACTAGACTATGGAATCAAAATAGTCATCTCTTCGTCCTTTGCAGATATTTTTTATAACAACTGTTTCAAAAACGGGATTTTGCCCATTATATTAAAAGAAGAAGAGGTAGAAGAACTTTTTTTTCTGTCTGATAAAAACGTTTTAGAAGCAGATGTTGATTTGGAGTTTCAGGAGCTGCAGGTAGGAGAACGTGTTTTTCCGTTCACAACCGATTCGTATCGCAAAGAAATGCTCTTAAAAGGGTTAGACGATATAGGATTAACAGAAATATATGAAAAACAAATAGCTGCATTTGAAAAAAAGAGAACTTAATGTTTCTCTTTTTTTTTTTTGCTTTTTTACACTTCACGGTTGATTTCCGCAAATTTGCTCCTTGTCCATGGGGCGATTTGTAAGCCTTCTCTGGCTTGCCCTGCATAGCTTCGCAACATTCCCGAGAAGATTCTCCGCCATCTGCTCCAATCAACTGCTAGAAACTCATTTTATCAACAGAATTTTTAACATAGCTTTTTTTTGAGAAAAATATTACAACAATCGTAAAAATATGAAAATTCTGTTATTATTAGAATGTTATGTTAAGTGAGTAGAATTTTCCAGAAGGAAAGGGGAGAAATAAGTGAAAGGTATTAAATTATTGCTAGTTATTTTGTTTTCATTCATGCTTCTAGTGGGGTGTGGCCAAACAGGTAGTTCTGTTAATGGAAAAGGCGAAGGGGAAGTCTCTAAAGATGGAAATAATGCAGAAGGTAGTACTACAGAAGAGAAAGAAAAAGAACAGACTGCAGGAGAAATATTGGAGAAGTCTACTGAGATAATGAATAATATGTCTAGTTATTCCATGGAATTTGAAATTAATCAAGAAATAAATTCTGCAACAGAAGGAATGATGTTATCTGCTTCCACCATGGAAGTAGAAGTGACTCAAAATCCATTTTCCCTTTATCAACTTACCTCTACCGTGTTAGAAGATGATACAGGAGCATCAGAAGAGGTGGATATTGAGATATATATCGCAAATGATGGAGCCTATTATTATGATGCTTTTGAAGAAAATTGGCTTCGTATACCAAGAGAATATGCGTTACAGATGGATGGTTTTAAGGATATGCAAGGAAAGATGTTTGATGAGATATCGATGCTGAAAGCTTACTCAGAAGATTTTGTCCTTACAGAAGAGAATGGTTCCTATGTGTTGACTTTTGAAAGTGAAGGGGAGAAGGCAACAGAACTGATTAAATTGGTTAATGGGATCACAAATAGTAATCTACCAGATGAAGAGGTTACGGTTAATCAGTTTCACTACCAAATACATATTGAAAAGGAATCATTTCATCTAGTAAAAATGGACATATTTATGGACATGGAAATGGATTCCGATGGCGGAGTAGTAACCGTTGTACAAGAGGTCATATCAAATTATTCCAATTTCAATGATGTAGATGAAATTGTCGTTCCACAAGAAATTGTCGATGCAGCAACGGAAATTTCCCTTCCAGATACGGAAGAATCAGACGAAGAGTAGTAAGAAAGGTGGGAGGGAAATCTTCCACCTTTTATTTTACTCTTTTTTTCACTGGCTCATAATCATAAAGCCTGCCTTCATATACCCATTCAAGTCGATCACTACTTCTAAAATCATCAGGCGTAACAAGGGAGGGAAGTTTATTCCACAGCTTTATTCCAGCTCGATGTAATACATCAGACACAAACTGTGAACAAAAATAACTTGAATCAATTTCAACAGGTTCATTGATTGAAACACCAATTACCCCTAATAGGTTATAAAACCATTTTCTTTCTTTGTTTTGAAAAACACCAATTATTCTCCTGATTTTTTCTACCTCTCTAGGTGTTACCTTCATTTTGTACAACACGCAGGTGGTTTCGGGATATTTCCGGTATGTACCGTACTCCACATCCTCCCTTACAAAGCCCCCATTAAATGGATTACTCGGCCGTTTTCTACCAAAGCTATACATTTCAACAAGGTTCGAATCGAAGGAAAGGGAAACATGGTTATAGGGTGCTCCTGTATACTTTTTTATCGATTTTGTAAATAATGTACCAGTATCTGTAAGTAAAATATAGACATAGCTTTCTGTCATCTCCATCACCAACGTATCATTATTAATAGGTTTCTAGTTTCATTATATAATTTATCTTGACCAAATTTAACCATTAATTTCATAATAAGGAGGAAGGGGGATAAATATGTTTGAAATGGAAGCGGTCATTACCTTGATGGTAATTGCAGCCGGGCTTAGTGTTTTTACTATCGTTTATTTAATTGTTAAGAAAAACTCTACTTCCAAGGATTTTAGTGAATTGGGAGTGAAAGTTAAAACCTGGTGGGGAATGTTATTTGTTTTTAGTGTTGCCACATTATTCAATCCTCTCGTTTCCTTATTTGCACTTATGTTTTTATGCTTTTTCTCATTAAAAGAGTATTTCTCTATTTTAAAGACAAGAAAGGTAGACCGACAGCTTTTTCTATGGGCGTACTTGTCCATTCCGATTCAATTTTATTGGATTTATATTGGCTGGTATGGGATGTTTATCGTTTTTATTCCGGTATACGTTTTCTTATTTTTACCACTACCTCGGATTCTTGGCAAAGGAACAGTTGGTTTTTTACGTTCTGTCAGCTCTACTCAATGGGGACTAATGCTGATGGTTTTTGGTTTAAGTCATTTAGCTTTTTACCAAACAGCAACACCTGAATACGGTGCCAACCTGGTATTATATCTCGTAGTCCTTACACAGCTACATGATGTAGTGCAATATCTTGTCTCTCTTTATATTGGCAAAAAGAAGGTCATTCCAACTTCCAACCCAAATATTACTTGGGAAGGCTTTCTTATCTCTACCTTTGTAACCACAGGTGTATCCTACAACTTGTTCCCATATTTAACTCCACTGGATGAATTGTTCGGAATATTGTCTGGTCTTTTAATAAGTGTGGCATGTTTTGGAGGGAGCTTGGCCGTTTCTGTACTAAAGAGAGATTTATTAATTGGGGATGGGGAAAAAGCATCTGTGCTGAAAAAAAGCTATTTAACCAGAGTAGATAGCCTTGCTTACTCAGCTCCGATTTTCTTTCACGTCATTCGTTACTATTTTGACTTCATGTAAAGGCTGCTTTCGCAAACGATTGATATGGCAATTTTAATTTGCTTATATAGTGAAATAGAAAAGAGCCCAAGTAAAAAAGAAATCTATCATTTTTTCTAGCAATCGTTGCATATAATGTAACGATTCTTCTTTTGGTCTTTTGAATGCACCAACTGTTACGGATTATTTTTACACTATACATACTCGTATCTTTTGCTAGGGAGGGATTTTTTTTGGAAAAAGAAGAGCAATCTCTATATGACACACCACTAATTGCCTTTGGTTTGCCTATATTTATTATGGTATTTGGGGTGTTTTTACTAGTGGAAGCACACAACTCTGGAAAGTTAAAATACATTCCAGTGGTCTTTATTCTTTTAGGACTTTCTGAAATTATTCGGTCCGTGATGAGACGCCGTTATCAACCAACTAAGAAAAAACGTGCTGAGATTAATCAAAAAAGTGGACATGTTGCCTACATATTAATGGCAACAAGTGTGGTTTGTTCGGTGCTGCTGTTAATTATGGAGAAAATTTCCGTGGAGATGGTCCTATATGTCCAGCTTTCTATGGCCATTGTGCTTTATCCTTTGTTAAAATTAGTATTACTCGTAAGACATGACGATTAAAAAAGGGGGAAATAGGTGGATTGTTTCCCTCTACACTCACCTTCTTTTTTAGAGTGTATCAACTCTACCCTTCATTCCATTCCTCGATTTTTCTGTATCTGCCATTCCCAAAAGCGCTTATTTTAAGACTGTTAGTGTAAAATAATAATTATTATGTTTCCTTTTTACTCCACACAATTTATTCACAATTATTCTATAAAATAAATTTTATCTTATCCTTAAATCTGTATTTTTTTTAGGAGTGTTTTTCATGTTGAAATTTTGGAGTGTTCTAGCGATTATACTTATCCTAGCTGGGTGTACGGATGATACAATTGATATGCCTAAACAAATAAGCATTGAAAATACTATTTTTGTTAGTCATATTAAAGAAAAAACCATGTCAGCCATAGATGCAACGAACGGAACAAAAGCATCCGTATCGATGCCGTTTGTGTTTTCAGCGATAGAAGAGCTAAAGCCAGGTTTATTTTTAGCAACCGTAAAAGAATCCGATAAGTTATATCAAATTGATGTGAGAAAACAAAAAATCACACCATTTATGGATTTAGAAAAAGGAGCTCTCGACCTTGCATATGATAAAGAAGGAAAGTCCCTTTATCTGGCAAATGTAGAAACAAATCAAGTATTGGTGATAGATATTTCGGAAAAAAAAGTCAGTGAAAAGATTGATGTAGGGGCGTATCCTTCCCATTTGTTTTTACATAATGAGAAGCTTTTTGTACTTGCAGCTGGAAGTGAGAATATAGCCGTTGTCGATAAAGCTACCAAAGGTATCTTGAACACCTTTGATGTCAACCCTCGTCCAGAAGGGTTATTCTTTGATGGGAATTATGTTTGGACTGGAGGGCATGGAGAAGGTGCAGAAACTAATAAGAGGATTTTTGGATATGATCCCAAGACAGGAGAGGAAAAACTTTCAGTAGAAACAGGGCTCATGCCAATACAAATCAAACAATACGAAAAAGATGGTCCAATGTATGTACTTAGCCATGGTGACCATACCGTAGCGAAGATTGATCCAAAAACATATGAAGTAGAAAAGAAGGTAACCTTAAGCGATAATCCGACAAATATGATTGCAGATGATAAAGAAATCTTCGTAACAAGTCTAGATGGAAATGAGTTAACGAAAATTAACATAAACGATTTTGAGATTACAGGTAGTTATCCTACAGAAAGTGGTCCTTACTTGCTTTTTAAAGGAGGCGAGGAAAAATGAAGATTCTAGTGGTAGATGATGAGGCGAATATGAGAGAGCTACTGGGCATGTATCTTCAAAAAGAAAACTATCAAGTTATTTTTGCGGAAAACGGAAATGAAGCCCTGGATCTACTTTATTTACATAAAATAGACTTAATAATTTTGGATGTCATGATGCCAGAAATGGACGGGTTTACCACATGTAAAAAAATACGACAAAAATATATCACTCCCATTTTGATGGTTACAGCAAAAGGGGATGAATGGGATAAAGTAAAAGGATTAAAGCTTGGAGCTGATGATTATGTGATGAAGCCGTTTAGCCCAAAAGAGTTACTAGCAAGGGTGGAGGCTTTATTACGCCGCTCAAACCAAGCATTTTTTGACATGCTGTCCTTTTGCGACATTCACATTCAAAAAAACGCTCGCCAGGTCTTTGTTGCTGATCAGAAGGTTGTTTTAGCAAGAAGAGAATATGATCTGTTATTGTTTTTGCTAGAACATAGAGGACAAGTCTTTTCAAGGGAACAATTGCATGATGTTGTCTGGGGAATAGATGCGGAAAAAGGCACATATCGAACAGTAGATACCCACATAAAAACGTTAAGATTTAAACTGAAAAATGCTGGTTCCTATATTAAAACGGTTTGGGGAATAGGCTACAAAATTGAGGATCATGAAGCATGAAGCCTTTATCAATACGCAATAAAATTTGGCTTACCATTTTGTCGGTATCAGTTGTAGCAATAGGACTAATTGTCATCGTTTCCTATTATTTGTATCAAACACTTTATATAGAAAAACAAACAGAGCTTCTATTAAAACAAGGTTCCCACTTGGAATCGTTTTTTTACAAGGAAAATCTTGAAGTGTTTAGGGAACGTTTGAATTGGATGGAGGAAACTTCTGAGTCCAAAATCATTTTCACTAATGATCCTATGGAGTTAGCTAGCGGAGCTCCTTTTGACTCACTTGAAGACCAAAATTTAATCACATTTAGTGAACGTCAGGAGCTTCTCTTAGGGAAAACACTTATCTTTACTAAATATCATAAAGGGTTAGAGCAAGAGATACGGGCGGTTGTGATTCCGTTATTATCTAATGACAGACTTGAAGCTGTGATCTTTATGTATGTCCCATTAACAGCGATAGCAGAGATATTTCAGCCAATCAAAACCTTTTTATTAGTTGGTTTTGCTATTGTACTTGTCCTATTAGTTATAGTTGGCACGAAGATGACGAATAGAATCGTTAGACCATTAAAAGAGATGGACGTTGTGGCCAGAGAGATTTCACAAGGAAGCTTTTCTAAAAAGGTATCTGTAAAAGGGAGGGATGAGATAGCCAGCCTTGGGACCTCCATTAATGTTATGTCTACAAATTTAGAAGCTGTAGATGAAAAAAGACGTGAATTCTTAGGGAATGTCTCACATGAGTTAAGAACACCGATAAGTTATTTAAAAGGATATAATGAAGCATTAAAGGAAAAAATCATTACTCCTGATAGGTATATGCAGACAATAGAAGTGGAAATAGAACGGATGAATCGACTTGTCCATGATCTTCTTGATTTAGCTCAGCTAGAAGGCGACTCCTACCCTATGAGCAAAGAGCCTGTGATATTGACAGAGTTATTAAGAGAAGTACTAGAGCGTTTTTACTTGGAAATAAAAGAAAAGAATTTAAAGGTTGAGCTTAACTTAAATGAGGACGTTGTCATCATAGGGGATCCTGTTCGTATGGATCAAGTAATCGTAAATCTATTAAGCAATAGCATTAAGTATACGGAAGTTAGTAAAACAATTTCTATTTCTATTTATCAAGAAAAAGAGGAAGGAGTTTTGAAAGTAAGGGATGAAGGGGTAGGCATTCCAGAAAAGGATGTTCCCTATATATTTGAACGCTTTTACCGTGTTGAAAAAGCCAGAACTCGTAAGCTCGGGGGAACAGGTCTAGGGCTTTCCATTGTTCAACAAATTGTGAAGAAGCACAACGGTAGCATCACTATAAAATCTGAAGAAGGTTTTGGAACAACTGCAATCGTAAAGTTACCATTATTTGAATTTTAATAAGCCTTCATTCTTTTTTCACAAATGACTTCTACACTATAGGCATACGTTAGATTTTACATGAAGGAGTATGCTTATGGAGAAAAAGGTACATCAGGAAGAGAACAAAAAGCAAACAAGAAATGGTATTTACCAAACTATGTGGAGATGGCATTTTTATGCAGGTCTTATTTTTGCTCCTTTCTTAATCATTCTAGCATTTAGTGGTGCGGTGTATTTATTTAAACCACAAATTGAATCCTTTCTTTATCAGGATTTATACTATGTGGAGGAAACAAAAGAAAGTAGTATATCTACTAATAACCAGATGACTATGGTCAAGGAAGCCTATCCTGAAGCAAGTATATCAGGTGTAACTTTTTTTCAAGAGGCAGAAAGAAGTACAAAATTCTCTACTATGCAAAATGGCGAGAGGGTAAGTGTCTTTGTTGATCCATACTCTGGTAAAGTATTGGGGAATCTTCCAGCGGAGAAAGAGCTAATGACCTTTTTTGTTAAGCTTCACAGTGAACTGCTGATTGGAGGTACCGTCGCTAATCGGCTTGTGGAGCTAGCAGCATGCTGGGCTATCCTTTTGTTGCTTACAGGACTTTATATTTGGTGGCCGCGAAATCGCTTGACCATTTGGGGTACCATCTTACCAAGGCTGCGGAGTAAGGGTCGAACCTTTTGGCGTGATATGCACGCTACATTAGGGTTTTGGCTTTCATTAGGCCTAATAATTTTGGTCTTAACAGGTTTACCATGGTCGGGTGTAATGGGGGAACAAATCAACAAGCTAGCAACGGCTACGAATACTGGATATCCAGCATTTTCTTTTGGGTTTGGACCAAAACCAGAATCTGTAACAGTAGCAAAGGATGTTGCAGAGAATGTTCCATGGGCAGCGGAAAATGTTCCGGTACCAAAATCAGCAAACAGCCAATATGTATCTTTAAGCTTACATGATGTTAATAGTATTGCAGAGAGTAAGCATATCGAGAAGCCTTATACGATCTCCATGCCACAAAATGAGAGAGGAGTCTATACGATTTCCACTTCTCATTCAAAGCCATTTGATAATGCCACTTTACACGTTGACCAATACAGTGGAGCAGTATTAACAGATGTGCGATATGATGATTATGGGCTAATGGGGAAAGCCATTACACTTGGGATAGCTTTGCATGAAGGTAAGCTTTTTGGCTTAGCTAACCAATTGATTGGACTACTATTATGTATCGGTTTAATTGCGATGATGATCAGCTCCATCATCATGTGGAGAAAAAGAAAACCTAAAAACAAACTAGGTGCTCCAGGAAAAGATGTGGATATCAAAATAAAAAGAACGGTAACCGTCATGATGCTCCTACTTGGTATCATCATGCCTCTTGTTGGGATATCCATCATCCTTGTTCTAATATTGGATAAATTAGTAGTGGAGAAAATCCCTGGTTTAAAGGAATGGTTACATTAGAAAGGTGAGGTAGATTTATGAAGAAGCTATTACTAGTGTTTATTCTGGCATTCTTGTTAGTAGGCTGCACGAGTGCACCAGAAAAAAACACGTCACCTGAAATTATAGAGGTGGAAATTTCCATGCCAGAAAAGGTTAGTGAGAATGAGTCCGTCACGATTCAAACACACGTAACCCAGGGTGAGGAAAATGTAGAGGATGCAAAAGAAGTTAAATTTGAAATTTGGAATGTGGAAGAGGGTAAGGAAGAAAGTACTCTTTTGGATGCAGTTCACACAAGTGACGGTCAGTATGTTGCTGATCATTCTTTCAGAGAAAAGGGAGTGTATCGTGTTCAGTCACATGTTACAGCGCGTGATTTGCATGTCATGCCAACAAAACAAATTGTTGTTGGTGAACTATCAGAAGAGGATATCCAAGCCATTTTAGAAAAAGAAAAAGTGAATAAAGAGGAAGAAAATAGTGAGCATGATCATCACTAAATTCTTTATTGAAGCAACGCGATTCGTAATAGAATTAGCGTTGTTTTTGATTTTCCTAATCATCTCCCTTAAGTCGAATCAGTTTCTTTGATTTTGTGCTAATCGTTTGCGATAATACCCATAATAATTGTTAAGGAGGGTGTCATTTATGAAAGTTACAGTTGTAGGTGCAAATGGACAAATTGGCAAACAGCTTGTTCATTTTTTAAAAACTGAAGGCCACACACCGATAGCAATGATTAGAAAACAAGAACAAGCGGATGAATTCTCAAATGATGGAGTGGAGTCTGTTGTAGCTGACTTAGAAGGTACGGTAGACGAGATAAAAGAGGCTGTAAACGGGTCCGATGCGATTGTGTTTGCTGCAGGCTCGGGAGGAAGTACTGGTTCAGATAAAACCTTGTTAATTGATTTGGATGGTGCCGTAAAAGCGATGGAAGCAGCGGAACAAGCAGGGATAAAAAGATTCGTCATGGTAAGTGCACTTCAAGCAAACAATCGTGAAAATTGGAATGAAGCCCTTCGTCCTTATTATGTGGCAAAACATTATGCTGATAAGATGCTGATAGAAAGCCAGCTTGATTATACCATCGTGCGTCCAGGCGGCTTGTTAAATGACCCTGGCACTGGGAAGGTGAAGGTTGGAGAAAAACTGGAAAGAGGATCAATTTCGCGGGAGGATGTAGCGAAAGTATTGGTAGAGGTATTGGATGCTAAAAACACCTATCGAAAATCCTTTGACCTTGTGTCAGGAGATACAGAGATAAAAGATGAAATAAAGAGATTCTGATGCTAGAGGCTGCCTAAAGATTGAGGCAGCCTTTTTTTAAGTTATCATTGCATTTGAACGAAGTGCCAAAAGGTACGTGTTGATGCCAAAGTTTACTGAATTAATGACAAACCTAGGAATAAACAATGTATATACTATATAATAAGCTTTACTAGATTTGAATGAGGTGAAAGCATGCTTTATATCTTATCACAGCTTGGCTTTAGTTTTATTGCTGCAGCAGGCTTTGGAGTTCTCTTTAATGCTCCTAGAAGGGCACTGCTACAATGCGGCACCGTTGGGATGATTGGGTGGATTTTTTACATACTTTTGGCAGATTCAGGTATAGACCCTGTTTTAGCCTCTTTTGTGGGTTCATTTATGGTTGCACTTGTTGGGCATATTATGGCAAAAAGGTATCGAATGCCCATGATCATTTTTAGTGTTGCTGGGATTATCCCGCTTGTTCCGGGAGGACTTGCTTATAATACGATGCGGCATGTTGCTGAAAATGATTATTTGGGTGCGATTCCCTTGGCAGCTAAGGCATTTATGATTTCTGGAGCTATTGCTATGGGACTAGTTTTTGCTGAGGTTATTATGCAGCTAGTGATGAAAGTGATAAAAAGAAATGTCCTGCCAAACCAGGAGGTGAAATAAATGGCGGTGGAAAACACAAAAACAATAATGGAAATCTGTCTTCTCGCTGGGAGAATTATGATGGAGGGTGGAGCGGAAACATATCGTGTAGAGGATACAATGACAAGAATTGCAGCTTCATTTGGCATGGAGGAAACACATTGTTTTGTAACTCCAACTGGTATTTTTATGTCTTTAAATGGAGATAATCCCTCTCAACTTGTGAGAATTAATGTTCGGACTACCGATTTGGAAAAAGTAGCGCGAGTGAATCAAATTTCTCGAAGAATAGCAGCTGGAGAGTTCACTGTAAAAGATGCGAAAGATGCGTTTGAGGATTTGGAAGCGTCGCATTTACTTTTTCCAATTAGCTTGCAAATTTTAGCTGCGGCACTTGTAAGTGGATCCTTTCTCATTATGTTTAAAGGTGGATGGACAGATTTTTTACCAGCTATTATTGCAGGTGGATTAGGTTATTGTGGCCTCTTATTCATTCAACATTATACAAAAGTGAAATTTTTCGCGGAATTTTTTGCTGCCTTTATTATAGGCATAGTTACATTAGTTATGGTTAATTTAGGAATTGGTAAGGAGCTGGACAAGATTATTATTGGCTCAGTGATGCCACTTGTACCAGGGCTTTTAATAACAAATGCAGTACGGGATCTAATGGCAGGTCATTTTGTATCTGGGTTGTCTAAAGGGGCAGAAGCTTTCCTCACAGCTTTTGCCATCGGTGCAGGTGTGGCGGTTGTATTTCTCTCTTGGTAAATCTTTCTCGTTACATTCATGACATGCAATTAACAGTATATTTCGTTATTTTACAATAATTACTTGTTTACGGTTTTCGATTGACATATTAGAGTAATAGTATGAAAACTTTACAGAAATACCTCATAACTTTGTTGGTTGTCGCACTTGTTTTTGGTGGTAGTACGGCTGCATTTGCAGCAACAACTCATACGGTAAAATCCGGAGATACCATGTGGAAAATTGCGGTTAAATATCAGGTAGGTGTATCTGAGTTAATTTCTGCAAATCCTTCCATTAATAATCCGGACTTGATATACCCAGGTCAACGAATTACTATTCCAGAAAAAGGAGAAGGACAAACTCAGGAAGAAAAGGTAGCAGCTTTAGTGAATCAAGAGCGTGCTAAATATGGGCTTAAGCCATTAAAGTTGAATTGGGAGTTATCAAGAGTTGCAAGATATAAATCTCAGGATATGATAGACAAAAGGTACTTTAGTCATACATCTCCAACGTACGGATCTCCTTTTCAGATGATAAAAGATTTCGGGATTTCATACCGCGCTGCAGGTGAAAACATCGCTGCAGGTCAGAGCTCACCTCAAGAGGTGATGAACGCGTGGATGAACAGTGAAGGTCACCGTAAAAATATCCTATCAAGTCAGTACACCGAAATTGGTGTGGGCTATGCAAAAGGTGGCCAATACGGCCATTATTGGACTCAGATGTTTATTACTAGATAATATAAAGAGGCTGGGATTAAAGTATTTTAGCCTAAGTAAAAACCGAACTGATTGGAGTATTTGATCTAATCAGTTCGGTTTTTTATGCTTTTACTTCTTAGATGACACCAGCGGTTGATTGGAGTGCAAGACGTAGACTCCTGCTTAAAGAAGTGGCCAAAGTGAGACCCCGCAGGCGAAGCCGAGGAGGCTCACGGGTCACCCGCGGAAAGCGAAGTCTTGCACGGAAATCAATAGCGGTATTTAATGCCGGCATTATTATTGTTCGTCTTTTTGTTTGTATTTTTAAGTTTTGTCCAAGCCTCTTTTTCTAATTCTGTACATTCAGTTTTTTCGGTTTGGGAAAGATAAAATAACTACACGTTATAAGAAAATCTACCCCTAGAACTAATGTCCACACCCTTAAAAGATGAAGCAGTGCCTCTGTTCTTTCAGGTTGATTAATGAAGTAAATCATTCCCGCTAAAATGCAACCACCAATAATAAATGCCGTAATATGTCTCAGAAATCCCTTTGCATAATGAAAAGCAAACTCTTTGCCATAACGCTTTTTTTGTTTTTCTCCATTTCTTGTAACGTAGTATTTAAATTGTTGATCTGCCCAGTTAATCATTGATTTTCCAAAGGCAATGGAAATGCCAATGTAAATAGCAGCTACGCCGTGAGCGATTGTAGCAGTGGCACCTTTATATAGGTCAAAGCCAGTAATAGCTATTAGAATTAAATCCACGACAGGTGTTAAAGCTAGAAGGAAAATACCTGTTCTTTTTTTATTAAAAACATACCGAAAAACAAGTCCAGAAATGATAACAACCCAAAATAATATTTCACAAGCAACAATCATCCACGCAATCATATTCATTACTGACGGCTCCTTTTTAATACATTTGTGCTATATAAGGTACTATAACACCTCGTTTTATTTAATACAAGTGTATTTTTAAAATTGTTTTTCCCTTTTTTTCTTGATACAATGAAGCTATGCCAAAAATTGTTGATCATGAGAAAAGAAGAGTTTTAATATCTGAAGCTACGTGGAGAGTTATTCAAAAAGAAGGAATGGAAGGAGCAACTGTCCGAAATATTGCAAAGGAGGCTGGGTTATCACTAGGAGCACTAAGGCATTATTTTTCCACACATGAAGAATTGTTGCTATATTCCATGAATTTAGTGAAAGAAAACGCAGCGAAAAGAATGGAAAAAATAGCCATGGGAGACCTAGATCCTGTTGAAAAAGTATTAAGGCTCTTGCTTGAAATGATACCCACATCATCGGAAACTAGAATAGAAATGGAAGTATGGTTTGCTTTTATGTTTCACTCACTACATAAAAAAGAAACCTATGTAAAGTATGATGACGGTATATTCACTGCGATATTGAAAATGTTTGATTTATTAGAGCACTTCGGATTATTGCAGGAGGGAATAAAGAAAGAAGAGGAAGCAGAGATTCTTCATGCTCTTGTAGACGGCCTCGCAATTCATGGTCTTGTTGAACCAGAAAGCTTACCTCGATTGAAAGCTGAAAAGCTGTTAAACTTACATTTGCAAAAAATAATTAAACCAAAAGAGGCTGTGACAAAAGGGTTTTAGACTAAGTAAAAACCGAACTGATTGGAGTATTTGATCAAACCAGTTCGGTTTTTTTAGGTCCCAGCCTCTTTTTTCTATTACGCGTTTATTCTGTTCATTTGGATATGAAATTTATAACGGTCTCCCCTATATAGGGATTTAACAAGCTCTAATGGTGTTCCATTTAGGAGGTAGGTGTTTCTTTGTATTGCAAGAACAGGTTGTTGTCTTTCCATTTGTAAGAGCTTTTCATCCTCTAATGAAGCTTTGACTGATTCAATAGATTGATCAGCATGAGAAATTTTTAATTGTAGCTTTTCTTCTATATATGCGTAAATAGAGGCATTAACGTCTTGTTCTGTAAGTCCTTTTACTAGATTTGCGGAAAGGTAGCTTGTTTCGAGTGCCATAGGTTCCCCGTCTGCCATTCTTAACCTCTTAATTTCATAAACAGGAGCATATTCACGAATTTGTAGTTCTTCTGCAACAAAGGTACTCGCTGGGACGATTTCGAAGTGAATGAGTCTACTTGTTGGCGTCAGTCCTCGCTTTTTCATATCCTCCGTAAAACTGGTTAATCCTTGTAGTGGTTGCTCTAACTTCTTTTCTGCCACAAAGGTACCACTTCCCTTTTTACGGTAAAGAAGTCCTTCGTTCACTAGAGAGTTGATGGCTTGTCTTACGGTCATTCTGCTTATTTCATATTTTTCGGCAAATTCCCTTTCAGAAGGAATGGTATCACCTGGCAAAAGTAATCCAGCTTTTATTTGTTCTTTTAGATGTGATTCAAGTTGATAATAAATTGGTATGGGTGAGGTTTTATTAATCATACGATTCTCCTTTCATGCAATGGTGCGATTATTTTGAAGCACATCTTTATCTGCAATGATCGTAACATTAGGATGTGTTTGCAGGATGGAAGCTGGAAATTTTTCTGATAATTCTCCGTAAAGAAGCTTTTGGAATGCATCTTGTTTATTTTTCCCTGATATGAGAAGGAGTATCTTTTTCGCCTGCATAATGGTGTGGATTCCCATTGTAATGGCATGTGTAGGAACCTCATCGCTGCTTTCAAAGAAACGGGCATTAGCATTTATAGTGGAATGAGTTAACTCGACAAGATGGGTGGTGCTTTGAAAAGAAGTTCCTGGCTCATTAAAGCCGATATGCCCGTTTTGACCTAAACCAAGTAGCTGAATATCAATTGGTCCGTGTTGAGCAAGTTTATTTTCGTAAGATTGACATTCACTGAAAATATCCTTCGCTGTTCCATTTGGAATAAACGTATTTTCTGATTTCATATTGATAGATTGAAAAAGATTTTTTTGCATAAACGAATAATAACTGTTCCGATGGTCTAATCCTAGTCCGATATATTCATCAAGGTTAAAGGCCTTCACCTTGCTATAATCAGTGCGGTTTTGTTTATAATCTTCTACTAAGTATTGATACGTACCCTTTGGGGTGCTACCTGTTGCAAGACCAAGGACGAGATTTTGTTTTACTCGAAGATTTGAAATGATAATGGATGAAGCTACTTTGCTCATTTCTTTATATGATGCAGTCGTAATAATATCCATCAGCCTAATCCCCCTTGTATACTAGTTCTCCTTTAATAAAGGTCATTTTTACATTTAAATCTGTATCCAAGATGACAATATCAGCATCTTTACCGAGGGCGATACTTCCTTTTTGATGATCTAATTTTAGTTGGCGGGCTGGATTGATGGAAGCCATCCTTATTGCTTCTTGTAATGTACAACCTGTAAAATCCATCATATTCGTAACGGCAACATTCATTTTTATCACACTGCCGGCAAGCGTTCCATCTTGGAGACGTGCGGTGTTATTTTTTACAAAAACTCTTTGTCCTCCTAGTTCATACTCCCCATCTTCTAGCCATTTTGCTCGCATGGCATCTGTGATTAGAATAAGTCCGTTAGCTCCTTTTGCTAAATAAGTAGCTTTAATGACAGCAGGATGAACGTGAATTCCATCCGCAATTAACTCAAGCATTAACTCAGGGTGTGCAAGGGAGGCACCTACCACACCAGGTTCTC
Organism: Bacillus sp. THAF10; assembly: GCF_009363695.1. NCBI lineage: Bacteria > Bacillati > Bacillota > Bacilli > Caryophanales > Bacillaceae > Bacillus > Bacillus sp. THAF10. Next base: position 1,523,682 of record NZ_CP045403.1, read on the forward strand.
TATGGTGACTACCACGCATGCCATTATATAGGTGTGTTACATGCTTGGCTCCAGCCTCCATTGCAAGAATCATCTCCTCGTAGAGCGCATCTGAATGACCAATGGAAGCAATTATTCCACTTTCTGAAAGTTTTTTCACTAACAGATAGCCATTAGGCATTTCTGGTGCCATGGTAACGATTTTAATATGGTTTCCAGATGCAAGTTGAAACTGTTGAAAGGTGTCTAAACATGGAGAATAAATATGTTCTAATGGTTGCGCCCCTGCACGAATGGAGTTAATGAACGGTCCTTCAAGGTGAACACCTAGCAATTGGCTTCCAATTTGGGTATCTGCTGTTTTATTTATATATTGATTTACACTTTTAAGGGCGCTTGTAATTTTTTCTTTGGAATTTGTTATGGTAGTTGCTAAAAACGCAGTTGTCCCTTCTTTTACAAGTGAGCTCGAGATGGTTTGAAGAGCTTGCTCGTTACAATCCATCACATCTGCACCGTTTGAACCATGAATATGAAGGTCAATAAAACCTGGAGCTGCAATAAATTTACCTCCCATATTCCATTCCATAAGTGACTCATTATTTTGGTAGGTTTCCATTGTGCCATACTCAACAATCCTACCGTCTTTCCATTTTATATACGCGTCATTAAGTATATTTTTTTCTGTGATAACACGAACGGAAATTAGTGCATAACTGTTTGGAGGTCTTTTCATCTATAAGCTCCTTTTTAGATTTGTTGAAAATATTAACTATTAGCAGGCAACTGTTGATTGGAGCAAAAGGCGGAGACTCCCGCGGGAATGAAGCGATGGACTGTAGACTCAACAGGCGTAGCCCAGGAGGCTTACACATCGCCACGCAGGACGCGGAGCCATTTTGCGGCAATCAACAGCGAGTATCCTTCTTTATAAAAGGTTACCAAAAAAATGTATAGTTGTATATACCAATTTAGTGATAGCACATGGGTTTTTATAAAACGATGATTGGTATAGACAGATTATTACTATCATTTTATTCTATCTATATTTTTTTTGAAATAATATACTAATTAAAGAAGAAAAGCATAAAATGCTAGAAAGGTGAACCAGCATGACAAACATCCCTCTAACAATTAGAAAAGCAGAAATAAAAGATTTACAAGCCATTGTAGATATCTATAATTCCACTGTGGAGAGCAGAATGGTAACTGCAGATACAGAACCCGTAGGAGTAGAAATGCGCCTAAACTGGTTTTATGATCATCATGAAAAAAGACCTTTATGGGTGGTTGAAAACAATGGAACCATTTGTGCCTGGATAAGTTTTCAGGATTTTTATGGACGTCCAGCATATCAAGCAACGGCAGAAATTAGTGTCTATCTTCATGAAAATACTCGCGGAAAAGGGCTTGGTGGGCAGTTGCTCTCCTCCATTATTAAGGAATGCCCTGGACTAAACATAGAAAATCTTGTGGCATTTATTTTTGCACATAATCAACCGAGTATCAGACTTTTTCAAAAATACGGATTTGCACAATGGGGCTTGCTTCCTGAGGTTGCAGAGCTTGACGGTACGAAAAGGGATCTCATTATTCTTGGGAAAAAAATAGAATTATAGGAGGATGGAATGAGAATAAAGTGGGCGATAACAATTGTTGTAGGAATTCTTTTTGTAACAGGAATTCTTCTATCCTTTAACGAACATGTAAGGGGAGCAGTAAAGCTTGCTTTTTCAACCAAATCTATTGTTACAGTATCTACAGAAAACGATACAAAGACAATGATGACAAAATTAAATGAGGGAGAAGGCTTTCAAGTACTTTTGTCTTATATAGAAGAGGATGGTTGGGTTCTTGAAGATCAACTAGGATCTACTTTTTTGTTTACAAAAGAAGAAGAGAGTCTAGTCATCATGCTTAAAATGTGGACAAGTGAGTACATTATTGCTGAAATGACAGAGGGGTAAGGTGATTATCGTTGAAGCCAGTGCCAATGCTGAGAACAGAAAGACTTCAGTTGCGCAACTTATCAATGAAAGATTCTGACACTATCTACGCATATTTTTCTCAACCAGAAATGACAAGATTTTATGGTATGGAGCCATTTCAAACAAAGCTTGACGCAGATAAATTTATTAAAGATTTCCTTGATGACTACACCAATCTTTACAGATGGGGAATCGTCGAAAAGGAATCTGGGAAATTAATAGGAACGTGCGGATTTCATGCAATATCAGACAAGCATGCCAGAGCAGAAATAGGCTATGAAATTGATTTGCCTTATTGGGGTAAAGGGTATGCAACTGAAGCAATTACAGCTATCATTCATTATGGTTTTGATTCGATGAAGTATAATCGCATTGGAGCTAATGTGTATCCAGAGAATATTTCTTCAAGAAAAGTATTAGAAAAAGTCGGTTTTACCCATGAGGGATTACTTAGGGGCTATCTTTACCAGGGTGGAGTCTACCATGATGCAAATGTGTTTTCCATTTTAAAAAAGGATTTCTTTCATGAAGACCTGGAGCTTTAAATTTTTAAAACTGCAGCCTTGCCTTTAATGGGCAGGCTGTTTTTTTATCTTAATGATGAATAGTAAAAAAATTGATTTCTAGCTGCAGATTGGAGCAAAAGGCGAAGACTCTTCTCTAGAATGAAGCAAAAAATCTTCACACCCCACAGGCTAAACCGAGGAGCCCTGCAGAAAACATAGCCTTCTGCGGAAATCAGTAGGGCTGGGCATGGGATACTTATTAGAACAAAAATTTAAATATTCTAAATCTGCTGTTTTTATTTGTTAATCTATTGTATGATTACTATGAAATTCCATCTATACGAAAGGTGAGGAATGTACATGTATCAGATTAAAAGATTAAGTGAATGTACATTAAATCAGGCCGTTGAAGCATGGAACAAGGGTTTTGAGGGTTACTTTTTTGATGCTAAAATGGATGTGGACAGATTTTCCGCAAGACTAGGTATGGAAAATATCTCAGCCTCTTTCTCTCTAGTCGCTTTTGATGGAGAAAATCCAATCGGTTTGCTATTGAGTGGTGTAAGAACCATTGGCAAGAACAAGGTAGCATGGAATGGTGGCACGGGGGTAGCAACAGCCTACAGAAGAAAGGGTGTTGGAAAGCTGCTTTTAGATCATGCGCTTGAGATCTATTCCGCTGAAGGGGTGACCCTGTCTACCTTAGAAGCAATAGGAGAGAATGAAAAGGCGATATCCCTCTATCAAGCAAAAGGCTATGAAGTTGTAGATAAAGTCATTCATCTAAGTACAGAAGGACAACCAGAATTCAACGACAGTTATCCTTTTATGACGGTTTATAATTCCGCTTCTGCCGCACCTCATCTCTCACTCTATCAAACAGATACCCCATGGCAAAGTCAGTGGTGGTGCATGAAAGAAGGACAAACGCTACAGTTGCTTTCTGATGAAGGAGAAACAGTGGCATACGCTATGTTCAAACGGCAATATACGGAGGATGGTACACTCAACGCAGTTATTGTCACGCATTGTTTCATCAAAAACGAAATGGAGAATCATGACCGAGTGCTAGAGAGCATGTTTTCCCAATTGTTTCCTTATTCTGCCACGAATTATCAACGTATGGTTGCATTTTTTCAACCGTCCAACATGCCCGTGTATCAGTATCTTCTCGAAAAAGGCTTTGAACATAAAATTGAGCAAGTGTGGATGAAAAAATCGATAAAATCACCAGTACCTGAACGAAACTAAACTATCTTAGAAAAAAGCTAAAAAAAGGAAAAAATTTCAGGAGGGGTTATAAATGCAGATTTCAACTTTTTTGCAAGATCAAAACGATCATTTTCAAAGACTATTAAAAGAATCAACGCATGCGAGCTGGATGGCGCAAACTACAGGGGAAAAGAAGTGGGCAGAGGAAGCTGGAAAGGCTTCTGCACAATTTAATTTATTCTACTCGGATAAACAAAAATACGAGCAAGTAAAAGTTTTTTTGCAAGACACAACTCTTTCAGAAGACGAGAGAAGACAGCTTGAATTATTAGAAAAGGCTATGAAAGAAAATCAATTAGATCAAAAAACCATAGAAGAACTTTCCGCTCTGTCTTCTGAGTTAAACTACATATTTAATACATATACACCAGAAGTTGATGGAAAGAAGCTATCTGCAAATGATATTCGAAACATTTTACTTAATAGTAAAAACTGTGTAGAAAGAGAAAAAGCTTGGAAAGCTAGTAAAGAGGTTGGTGGTGCCGTTTCAAGTAAATTGTTAGAGCTTGTTAAGAAAAGAAACAAGGCTGCCCGCACACTTGGTTATGATAATTATTATCAAATGGCTTTTGCTAATCAAGAGTTAAACCTAGAAGAGATATTTTCTATGTTTGAGAACCTTCTCGACCAATCTGAAGAGACATTTCGCCTTTTAAAACACGAACTAGACAAAGAGTTAGCACACAAGTTTTCTATAAATATAGAGGACTTAAGACCATGGCATTATGCTGATCCCTTTTTCCAAGAAGCGCCAGCCAATGACAAGACGAACTTAGACGGCTACTTCAAAGGCAAAGACTTAAAGCAGCTGACTGCGGATACGTTTGACTCTATGGATATGCCAATTGACGGGTTATATGCTTCTTCTGACTTAAGCCCGAGAGAAGGGAAAAATCCAACAGCTTTTTGTATGGATATGAACCGAGATGGTGATATAAGAGTGCTCTGTAATAACCTTGATAATACATATTGGATGGGTACCATGCTCCATGAATTTGGTCATGCGGCGTATAATAAATATGTAAACCGAGATCTGCCTTACCTTTTACGAAGCTTTGCTCACATTTTGACAACAGAAGCGATTGCCATGCTCTTTGGAAAAATGACAGAGAATAGAGAATGGCTCTCGAAATTTCTAAAATTAGATGAAACGAAACTTGAGTCGGTTATGCCGGACTTGGAAAAGCATGAGCAGTTGAAAATGCTTGTTTCTGCACGTTGGATTATTACATTCGTTTTCTTTGAAAGAAAATTATATGAAAATCCAGATCAAGATCTCCCTTCACTCTGGTGGGAAACAGTAGAAAAGATTCAGCTGTTAAACCCTCCAGAGGACAAGTCAAATCCCGACTGGGCAGCAAAAATTCATTTTACACTTGCGCCGGTTTATTACCAGAATTACTTGTTAGGAGAACTAACAGCAGCTCAGCTATACCATTACATCCACACACACATCTCAAAAGAATTTTTCAATGTAGGAGTTGGAGCATTCATACGTGATGAATTTTTAGCTCCAGGTGCAAGCTACCATTGGAACAAAAAGATTGAAAAAGTAACAGGGGAGCCACTAAACCCTGACTATTTTGTCAAATCATATTGTCGAACAGAAAAAGAGATATATTAGGTGAAGTGGGTAAACAGAGGGATAACTTCTGTTTACCTTTTTTATTGTTTAGGAAATTATAAAAAATATGTCTTTGGATATCTGGAACAAAAGTAGCAGCGTCCAGCTCCATGCGCCAGCGACTAGCAAACTTCCCTCACCTCCTTACGATAAGGCAACACGAAAAAGCATCCGCTCTTCGGGTTTGCTTTATCTCATACGGCTCAGTGCCACGAAAAGTGAAGCGGCTCGTTCAGCTCCGACAAGCATAAGACAGCTTTTTGCAGGAGGCTGTTCTTGCCTCTGGAGAAAAGATGGCTTATGACTCGAGGAGCTAGCCGCAGCAACTAGACAAAGTTTGTACGTCGCAAAACGGGCGCATTGCGCTTTTGTTCATGGGGGGCCAATTTATGATAACGTTCATACAAAGTCAACAATCTTTACTACAAATAGAGGTAGATATTATGAATTCGCAGCCAGCATATAACGCGCTGTCTAGTGGAAAGGAAACGCTTTCCCGCTACGATATTCTAAAAGAACAAAAAGAAGAAAAGCTCGACAAGGAAAGATACGTCATTAGATGGGAAGAGAATTACGTAGGAATCATTGATTTTACGATGAAAAATCCAAAAGACGGCAATCCTTGGTTGGGACTTTTTATTATCCATTCCGATTGGGAGAGAAGGGGACTGGCGAAAAAAGCATATGACCATTACGAGAGCATGATGAAAAGCAGGAATGTAAAAACAATTAGATTGGGCTGCTTAGAGGAAAATAAAAAGGGACTTTTGTATTGGAAGAAGTTAGGGTTTGAAAAGGTGAGAAAGGTATTTTATCGTGAAAAACCTTTATTTATAATGGAAAAAGAACTATAAAACGAACACGATCATTCAATATTAAAAATCTATGACTTTTTTAACAAATGATTAATTTCTTATGAAAATACACGGAAATTAATATAGAATGGTTAGTAGAGAGTTTTCGAGTTTTTATGACAATTTACTCTAGTCGATTTCCAAAAGATTTGTTTTAGAAAGGTTTGTCCTTACATGATATTTAGATGCATTCTTATAATTCCTCTTACAATGATTATCCTACTTAGTCACAGTCTACCAATACAGGCAGAAGCGATAAATGAAATTTTCAGTGAATCTGCTATTTTAATAGATGCTAAATCTGGAGAAGTACTATACGAGAAAGATAGTGAACGCGTCATGTACCCTGCTAGTATTACAAAAATCGTCACCGCTCTTATTGCAATTGAAGAAGGAGATATGGAGGAGACCGTAACGGTAAGTGAAAATGCCAGAAATCAAGAAGGTTCAAGGGTTTACTTACTTGAAGGAGAAAAGGTATCCTTAAAAAAACTTGTCCAAGGATTGCTAATTAACTCCGGTAACGATGCAGGAACAGCGATAGCAGAACATTTTGACGGAAATGAAGCAGCTTTTGCAAACAGAATGAACACCTTTGTGAAAGAACAGATTGGGGTAGATAATACGAACTTTACTAACCCGCATGGTTTATTCCATCCCGATCATGTAACCACAGCGAAAGACATGGCCAAAATTACTCAATATGCTCTTAATAACGAAATATTTATGGAAATAGTCGGAACAAAAACCATGGACTGGGTTGGAGAAGGATGGGAAACAACTCTGTATAACCATCATCGTTTACTGTGGGATTACGAAGGCACCACTGGTGTGAAAAATGGCTATGTTCCTGAATCTGGTCATACTTTAGTTACCTCAGCCAGTCGAAATGGAATGGACCTGATTGCAGTGACATTGAAGGCATCATCCAAATATTACAGTTATTATGACACCATGGCGATTTTGGACTATGGCTTTCAATATTTTACCTCAGAAAAAATAAAAAGAGGTCAGATGATTGCAGACGCATCGGGCAAAGAATATATGCTCGCAAAGCATGTATATGTTTCTAAGCAAGAAGAAGACAAAGTGCAGCTTGCAGTGAACGAGAAGAAGCAGTTAGTCGTACAAGTGGGTGACGAGAAACAAATAAAAGATGGTGTACTCGTGGAGAAGGAAACGAATGAACTAAGCCCGGTTCCTTCCACAAAAACAGAGACGGTAGCGAGCGCAGAAAGACCTACTGAAAATAAAAGTAACATGCTCCTTATTGTATTTATCTTTGTTTGCCTTTTTCTATTTATTTTCATCATCAGCATGAAGCAAAAGAAGAAAAGGCGGAAAAAGCTAGAAGAACGCTTTTCTAATTCCATAAGATACCAAAAAAGAAGCAATTTTCATCGCTAAAATAACAGCGTCCTTGCATGGGATGCTGTTATTTTTTTTATACTTTGGGTATAGGTTTATTGAGATTTGGATTCTTGTCCAGCATTTGTATATAATGGAGATAGGTAGAAAATAGGAGGGGTATAGGTATGCCAAAAAAAGAAACACAACTCCATCAAGGACTAATTGATGCATTACAAGGAGAAAAAATCGTTTCCCTTATCACCTCAGACAAAGACACAAATAAACCAAACTTAAGTATTGTTTCCTGGCTTGTTGCCCATCAGGACGGTAAAACGATTAAATTCGCCTTGGGTCACAAAGCGGAAAGCGCCTTTAACATTCAGCAAAATCCAGAATTGATACTTGGGGTATATGGCGATGGAAGCTGCTATTCTATCAATGGAAAAGGAACGGTTTCTGATGTCATTGATAAAACAATGAAATATCGGATCGTAACGGTAGAGGTGGAAGCAGTGGAAGACGTTATATTCTATGGCGGAAAGATTACACAGGAACCTGATTATGTGAAAACATATGATGAGGAGCTTGCAAAAAAACTCGATCATGAAGTATATGAAATGTTAAAAGGATAATAAACGTCTTATAAAACAGTGCCAATATGATCTGACCCAATAAAGTTAGACACTAATCTAATTTTTACGGGGCAGTTCAATAAGGTGCTGTTTTTTTATGGATTATGTTTTTCATTATGATAAGATAAAGAATATCTTGCATAAAGGTGGGTACATGCGTGAATGCAATAAAAAATTTTGCCCAAACAGAACAACAAAAAATGTTTATGGCAACAGCAAAAAAACTTTCCGCTTCGTTTTCAGAACGAGCTGCTTACTATGACAAGAATGCTGAATTTCCTTTTCGGAATTTTCAGGATTTAAAGGATGCAGGGTTTTTAGATTTTACAATTCCCTCCAGGTTTGGAGGACAGGGTAAAGGGTTGTATGACTTTTTGCTACTCCAAGAAACCATTGCACAAGGAGATGGCCCCACTGCGTTAAGTCTAGGTTGGCATCTCGGGATGATGATGAATGTATCTGTGTATAATAGTTGGCCTGAAGCTACATACAGAATGGTTTGTAAGGATGTAATTCAATATAAAAAACTCATTAATAGTGCACATAGTGAGGCGAAAACAGGAAGTCCGGCTAGAGGGGGAAAACCAGAAACAATGGCAAAACAGCTCTCAGATGGAACCTGGAAAATACAAGGTAGAAAAAATTTCGCATCTCTTGCCCCAGCACTTGATTATGTCATTATTTCTGCGTCTATAGAAGACACCGATGATGTTGGTGAATTCTTGTTAAAGCGGGAGTGGGAAGGAATATCCATACAAGAAACATGGAATTCCATGAGTATGCGGGCAACTAGAAGTGACGATCTACTTATTGATAATGTTGTGGCACCTTCAGAAGCTTTATTATACATAAAAAAGAAAATGGCTCCTAAACCTCAAGGGTGGTTGCTTCATATCCCAGCATGTTATTTAGGCATTGCGATTGCTGCAAGAAATGAAGCAGTTTCTTTTGCCAAGACCTATCATCCGAACAGCCTACCTCACCCGATAATGAATGTGCCAAAAGTAAGAGACAGAGTGGCGAATATGGATATAGAATTGTCTTCCGCTCGGCACTATCTTTATAGTGTAGCAAGGAATTGGGATGAGCATCCTGATGATAGAGAGGAGCTTATCAGTGATTTGGCAGGAGCGAAATTAGTGGCTACAAACGCAAGCATTAAGGTGGTCGATGAAGCTATGCGGATTGTTGGTGCGAAAAGTCTTCACGCCGACCACCCCCTGCAGCGATACTACCGAGATGTTAGGGCAGGGCTGCATAATCCTCCAGCAGATGAAATAACGCTCCATCTTTTTGCTAGTAGGGCATTTGATTCTGGTGATGAAGGTAAGTGAATGGAATATGACAGTGAAAAAGAAAAAAATAGATAGTAGATATCGTATTGCCCATCGGGAGGCACTCATTGGAATAACCCTCGTAGTTTTCCAATTTGTTTGGTGGTACGGGTTTGCGTATGGTTTGGGTTCTGGTCCAGTGTTAGAGTATTCCTATGTTTTAGGACTTCCCGCATGGTTTTTTTACAGCTGTGTGCTTGGATTTATCGTCATGGTGATCTTAGTCGTTCTTGTGGTGAAATTTTTGTTTGTGGATGTCTCCCTAGAAGAGGAAGAAAAGGGGGACTCGCCATGAATCTTCAAGTTATTGTTCCATTGTTCGTATTCTTAATTCTTATTTTTCTAATTGGTTTATACTCATCAAGAAAGCTGCGAGATTCATCCTCATTTGTCCAAGATTATTTTCTTGGAGGAAGGGAACTTGGCGGCCTATTGCTTGCCATGACGATGGTCGCTACTTATGGAAGTGCTTCAAGCTTTATTGGAGGACCTGGTATTGCCTATCAAACAGGTCTTGGCTGGGTCTTGCTTGCGATGATTCAAGTGGTGACAGGGTATTTTGTTCTTTCTATTTTAGGCAAGAAATTTGCCATCATCGCAAGGAAAATGAAGGCCATTACCTTAATAGACTTTCTTAAAGAAAGATACAAAAGTAAATGGGTTGTCTTGCTATCTGCTAGTAGTATTATCATCTTTCTCTTTTCGGCTATGGCAGCACAATGGGTTGGTGGAGCTAGGCTGATAGAGTCAGTCACAGGGTTATCCTACACGGCTGCTTTATTTGTTTTTGCTTTGTCTGTGTTGGTGTATGTAATCATTGGAGGATTCAGAGCAGTTGCTATTACAGATGGAATGCAAGGGATTGTAATGGTGGTGGGTACGGTCATCATTCTTGCAGGAACGATCATTGCTGGTGGAGGGGTACCTGCAATTATGACTGAACTCGTTGCAGAAAACCCTAATTTAATCAGTCCATTTGGTGCGGACAAGTCGCTTACTCCGTTATATCTATCCTCATTTTGGATACTAGTAGGAGTAGGGGTGGTCGGTTTGCCACAGGTAGCGATAAGAGCGATGTCGTATCGTAACACTAAATCAATGCATGCGGCTTTGATTATTGGAACCATTGTGGTTGGATTTATCATGCTTGGTATGCATTTAGCGGGAGTGTTTGGAAGAGCAGTACTGCCAGGACTTGAAACCCCTGATACTATAATGCCATTGTTAGCGCTGCATGTCTTACCTCCATGGTTAGCTGGGATTGTATTAGCAGCACCGATGGCAGCAATTATGTCGACTGTGGATTCCAACTTGTTGATCGTTAGTTCCTCTATCGTTAAGGATGTATATTTAAATTATGTAAAACCTGAAGCATCAGAAAGAGGCATAAAAAGAATCAGTATGGGAGTAACGACCATTGTAGGCATCCTCGTGTTTTTTTTGGCTATTCATCCACCGGCCTTTTTGATTACATTAAATCTTTTTGCTTTTGGCGGCTTAGAAGCGGCTTTTATTTGGCCAGTTGTCCTCGGGCTTTATTGGAAGCAGGGTAACAAATGGGGCGCACTAGCCTCTATCATTACAGGTGTGGTGATGTATATTGGAATTACACTCTATGCTCCAAATGTATTTGGTATGCATAGCGTTGTCATCCCGGTCGTATTATCCTTTTTAGCATATATAGGGTTTAGCTTAGCTGGTAAACACTATTGTATGGACGAACAGAACAAAATCATCGATGAGTATCTTACATAATCTAAGGCTGTTTTCACAAACTTTGTTGCTGCTACGTATTTTTAAGACTCCCGTAAACCATGTTGATGTCGTGCTCTTTTTGAAGAAGGAGAGATAAATATGTGGCAATTTAGCTTACCTGAAGATTAAAAAAATCCTAAAGCTGACTTTTTTCTGGCTAAAAGCAACCATCATGATGAAAACAGCCTAATCTAAAAATAAAATCGTATGTGACTAGGTGAAAAAGAATGAACAAGTGGGAAAAAATTTTTCAGAACATTATGGAAAAATATAGTACGTTCATCAAGGGTAGTTGGAGGTATATCGTCTTTGGGTTGTGCTTCTACCTTAGCATTTACATATTTTTCATGGGGTTTTTCTTTTACACTGGTGCAGGAAAATACATCGATGTGCTTTTGACAGTTGGAGTTGGCTTATTATCTTTGACAACAGCTGTATTTCTCTCTGTGCTAGTTTGGAAATTTGTACGAGGATTGCCTAAACTGCTCTTTGCATGTTTAATAGGTGCTGTTTCTGCCATTTACGCAGTTGGTATGTATATGGGGCCTTTTTTTAGAATGATGGGGTATAGTGTTTTAGTGTTAGGTGGTTTCACTGGTATTACTATGTACTTTTTTAAAAAGAAAGCGAAGATTCCTTTTATCGTCACCGCTGTGTGTACCTTAGCTCTGCACAGTATATTTGTTTATCTTACAGCTACAGATGGAGAAAGAGGAGAATGGAGCCTAGAAAGAGCGAAAGAGACGTCAACCATCAGTAATCCTGCTGAAATTGGAGAGTATGCTGTAAAACAGTTTACATATGGAAGCGGTTTGGACAAAAGAGAGGAATACAAAGACGTTCTTTTTAAAACAAAAACGGTGAACTTGGCACCATATACCGTGCAACCTCATGGCTTTAACAAGTGGTACAGGGAATGGTTCTGGGGTTTCAACCTTAGACAAGCTCCTGTAAATGGGAGGGTGTGGATGCCGGTTGGAAGCGAAGACGAGACCTATCCGCTTGTGTTAATGGTTCATGGAAATCATAATATGGTAGACTATTCTGATGGTGGATATGCATACCTTGGAGAGATGCTGGCTAGTAAGGGATATATTGCCGTTTCTGTTGACCAAAATTTTATCAACTCTGGGAAATCCGGTCATATTGGCTGGGATAACGCTGGAAGGGCGTGGCTGTTGTTAAAGCACTTAGAGCAATGGAAAACGTGGAATGATAGTAAGAGTCACGAGCTCTTTCAGAAAGTGGATATGGAAAACATCGCGTTAATAGGGCACTCAAGAGGGGGAGAGGCTGTTAGTACTGCTAAGCTCTTTAGTGAACTTGAGCGCTTTCCTAACAATGCAAAGTTAAGATTTAATTTTGATTTCAACATTAAATCGTTAATTGGTATTTCTCCCGGTGATGGCAGATTTCAACCTGGAGACCAGCCAGTTGATTTAGAGGATGTTAACTATCTGACGATTCAAGGCGGAAATGACACTGATCATACGAACTATTGGGGCATAAGGCAATTTAAACGCATACAGTTCACAGAAGAGTTTGATGGGTTTAAAAGCAGTATCTATCTATATGGTGCAAATCATGGCCAATTTAACACAAGCTGGGGAATGGATCAGCCTTCTCCTTACTGGTGGTTTATGAATAGAGAAGAATTGTTAGATCCAGATGTTCAAAGAGATATTGCCAAGACCTATATATCCGCATTTTTGGATGCTACATTAAAAAATCAATCAGAATATAAGACGCTCTTCACGAAAAAGCAGGCAGCAGCTTCCTTTATACCAACAGATCCTTTAAGAATACAATATGAAGATGCTAGCTTCGATCCTGTGGCGAATTTTGAAGAAGATGTGGATGTCCTTACTTCTTCTTCTGGTGGCGATTTGAACGGTTACAATTTATCTGTTTGGAAGGAAATGAATCTTTTACTCCGAAATCAAGAAAAGCAAGAAAATCAAGTAGTGAAGCTTGGTTGGAGAAGTAATACTAGCCGTTATACACTACAAATACCAGAGGGGATTTCTTCAAGTTTTGAAAAAGATACGGTGTTGAGGTTTGATGCAATTCAAGCGCATAAACAAAGGTATGATTTTTATAACATTCCTCTACCTGAAGGCTACGAGAATAAAGCTATCCCAATTTCCGTTAGTTTAAAGCCAAAAGGAGTAGGCGACTTTGACAGTAGAATAAGAAAAACAATGTTTATTGATCCAACTTATACTACAAAGCTTTATCGTTTTGAGTGGTGGAACAAACGAATAGGGAACCAATATGAGCACATGCTTCAAACGTATGAACTGCCAATATCATTTCTTAAAGAAAGCTTTCCGGACATAGAATATCAGGATATTGAAGAGATTTCTTTTGAGTTTAACCAAACAGAAAGTGGATTAATTTTACTAGATAATATAGGATTTACTACCCAGCTGAAAGATGAATAAAATAAGGTGCTCTCCCCCATAGTAAGGATAAGAAATCCAAAAGGGGGAGAGCTTTTTGTTTAAAAAAATTGTAGCCTTGTTTCTGATTCTGTTTCTTCTTAATCCTCTACCTATAACAGAATCAAGTATGCTGACTTCCATGGCGAAAGTCAGAGAATATTCCCCTTCTAATGGTTTTACATATGACACAGATGAGAATAAGCTTCTTGATACGCAAACACTTCGTGTCCATTTCATTAATGTCGGTCAGGGAGATGCCATTTTGTTGCAAACGCCAAAAGGATACAATATTTTAGTTGATACTGGTCCGAAAAAATCGGCCAATATGCTGTTAAACTATTTGAAAAACATTCAAGTATCCTCTTTAGATTTACTTGTAATTACCCATCCTGATTTTGATCATATTGGTGGAATTCCTTCCTTGCTTGAGAAAGTACCAGTAAAGAAAATATTAGATAGCGGAAAAGCTCATACCACCTTAACGTTTATCCAATATAAACAGTACGTATGGAATAATATCGTGCCCGTTCAATACGCTAAAGAGAAGATGAAGCTGAAAATTGATCCTGATCTTGAAATAAAAGTCCTCAATAGTGGCTCAGAGGAAAAAGAAAATAATAATGCATCGATAGTCTTACATGTTACATATAAAGACATGAAATTTTTGTTAATGGGTGATACAGAGGAAGCAGAAGAAAAAAGGCTAAGCAGAAAGTACAATCTGGGCTCAACGATTTTGAAAGTAGCCCATCATGGCTCAAATAGCTCTTCTACCACCGCATTTTTAAACGATGTTCAACCAAAAATTGCGGTTATTTCTGCAGGAAGAAATAATGATTTTAATCATCCACATTCTCCTGTGGTCTCTAGGCTCTTAGATAGCGGTGCGGATATATACAATACTGCAGAATCAGGAAGCATTGTCTTCACGACAGATGGAGAATTATTGTTTGTCAATGTTCGTCCATGGCTTTATGCAAACCAGAAACCGCAGGAAGCTGAAAAGTCAGTAGTAATCACAGATTTAGATGTAAAGGAAGAAATGGTCACATTAGAAAATAAAAGTTCGGAAACGGTCGATATGACAGACTGGAAACTCGTAAGCAAAAAAGGGTACCAGACCTTTGATTTTCCAAAAAATTATAAGCTTGGTGCAGGTGAGACCGTCTACATAGGGTCAGGCGCACAAAAACAGCATATTAAAAAATACCTTCATTGGTTAAGTGACCATCTATGGAACAACAAAGGAGATAAAGCCCAGCTGTATAACAATAAAGGAGAGCTTATTGACGAATTTGAAGACATAGTAAAAGAGGACTAGGTTTCAATTCTCTCGATTTGTGATAGTAAAGGTGATAAGATACTTTTTTGAGAAATTCATTTACAAAAGGAGTCTAATGACTTGAAAAAATTTCGTAAACCATTTCGCATTCTCCTTGCATTCGTCTTAAGCATTTGCCTGTTTTTGTTTTACATCCATTCCACGAAAGGGAAGATAGTAGCTTCTGCCTCGATGGAACAACATCAAAATGGTGTAGCAATTAATCTTCAAAATCCATATGTTATGCCGATTAAAGTGTTCAAAACAACGATTTTGGATAAAGATGAAAAAGAGGTTCCAGCTACAGCTTATAGCATAAAAATGAACGGTTTTTCAAGTGGTGGAAATGACCAAGAAGTGGAACAAGCTTTTATGGAAACCCAGACAGATGAATTTGAAAAAATGAATGAATTCACCATACCTAGTGATTCTGCAAAAAAAGAAGAGCTTTACAGTATTTATGTAACCGACGATTCAAAAGAACGAAAATCTGTGCAAAATGCAGAGAAGGTAACCGTCTCATTTAAAGTGTTTTCAGTCATACCTTTTACAGCAACTATCCGTTTATAAAAAGCAAAAAGCACCTTGGGTAAGGTGCTTTTTGCTTTATACGATTTCTTTATTGAAAAGAGTAAAAAACACCACCCAGGGGAAGAATAACAGTGCTTCTGACCATTGATTTATTCAGAGGTAGTCTGTGTTTAAGCTGTCATAGAGAGGGAATGTACATAATGGAAAAGGTCTACAGCATCATTTTACACAGTATCTTTATCATGAATAGTACTGTTTCAGATCCCAGGTGGTGGTTTTTACTTTTGTCTCTCTTCCTACCATGGATCCTCTGGTGGAAAATCGTTGATAACACTCGATTTTTTGAAATCCTATCCTACGGTTTATTTTGGGCGTTGTTGGCAAGCTTGTTTGACTTAGCGGGGATAACCTACCATCTTTGGAATTACCCTTACGACTTATACAAGGATATTCCCACGCTCTTATCCGCGGATGTGGCAGTTATTCCAGTTTTGTATATGCTTTTATATCAGTATGCAAAAACATGGAAAACCTTCATAGTTGGAGCTTTACTAGTAGCCGTCATTTTCTCGTATATTTTTGAACCAATATTCCAATTGCTCCACATGCTTGAATTGATAAAGTGGTCTCATTGGAAATCAGCAATTTCTTTTTTTCTACTAGGACTAAGCACAAAAGTAATCTTTTTTTTCTTAAAGAAACATTTTCAATCAAGTTATTAGTTGACGAACATGTATATACAAGATAAACTAATTACCTAAACATGTATATACAAGTTAGGAAGCAAAGAATACAAAATGTAAGCGGTTAGCAAATAAAAATGGAGGGATTTGTATGTTGAAAAAATTGTTTGGAAAAAAAGAACAAGCTCCAACACCAACAGAAGAAACCGTCTTAGCTCCGATCAATGGTAAAGTGACAGAGTTGACAGAGGTTCCAGATCCTACTTTCTCTCAAAAAATGATGGGAGATGGAATCGCAATTATTCCTGAAGATGGAGAAGTGGTATCACCCGTTAATGGGGAAATAATTCAGTTCTTTCATACTAAACATGCCATTGGTATTCGCTCTGAAAGTGGTGCGGAAATATTAATACATGTTGGGCTTGAAACGGTGTCCATGAATGGTGAAGGCTTTAATGGGCATGTAAAGGAAGGAGACAATGTCAAAGTTGGGGATAAATTGATTAGCTTTGACCTAGATCTAGTTAAGGAAAAGGCGGAAAATACCATTACTCCAATTGTCATCACAAATGGTGAAGTAATAGAAAGTCTTGATAAGAATGTTGTAGATCAAGCAACAAAGGGACAAACGGCAATATTTGAGATAAAAATGAAATCGTAAATCGTTATTCAGGAGGAAGAGAAATGGACATTAGAAAACAGGCAGAAGAGATTGTCCAAGCACTTGGGGGAAGTGAGAATATTAGCGCAGCAACACATTGCGTCACACGTCTTCGCCTCGCCCTTCATGATGAAAGCAAGGTAGATAAAGAAGCACTAGAGGAAATTGATGTTGTGAAAGGTTCCTTTTCTACCAATGGTCAATTTCAGGTCGTCATCGGTCAAGGAACCGTAAATAAAGTATATAAAGAATTTGTAGAGATAACAGGCGTTGGAGAAGCTTCCAAGGATGAAGTGAAAAAAGCCGCGGAGTCTAACTTAAATCCGTTGCAGCGCGCGATTAAAACACTGGCAGATATTTTTATTCCGATTCTTCCTGCAATCGTAACAGCCGGTTTATTAATGGGTGTTAACAATCTTTTAACTGGAAAAGACATCTTTTACAGTGGACAATCTGTTATTGACGTACACACACAATGGGCCGATATAGCAAGCATCATTAACTTGATCGCTAATACAGCCTTTGTATTTTTACCTGGATTAATAGGGTGGTCAGCTGTTAAACGCTTCGGTGGAAGTGAGCTTCTTGGTATCGTGCTCGGTTTGATGCTCGTTCATCCTGATTTATTAAATGCCTGGGGCTATGCTGAAGCACAGGAGGCTGGCGAAGTAGGAACCTGGAAATTCTTTGGCCTTGAGATTGAAAAAGTAGGCTACCAAGGTCAAGTGTTACCAGTGTTAGTGGCTTCTTATGTTCTTGCAAAATTTGAGAATTTCCTATCAAAACGAGTTAGTGATGCGTTTCATATGTTAGTTGTTCCACCGATTACACTATTGCTTACTGGATTTATCACGTTTGTTGCAATTGGACCAGTAACCTTTGCTATCGGTAATTTCTTAACAGATGGATTTGTAAATATTTTTGATGCAGTACCTGCTATAGGTGGATTAATTTATGGTGGATTATATGCACCACTAGTAATAACAGGAATGCATCATACGTTCTTAGCGGTAGATTTTCAGCTCATTGCAGCAATTGGTGGAACATTCCTGTGGCCGATGGTTGCCTTGTCTAATATTGCACAAGGATCTGCTGCTTTTGCCATGATGCTTGCGACTAAAGATGAAAAATTAAAAGGTCTAGCTCTTACATCCTCGATTTCAGCATGGCTTGGAATAACAGAGCCTGCCATGTTTGGTGTAAATCTTCGTTTCCGCTATCCGTTCTTTGCGGCAATGCTAGGTTCCGCCATAGCTGGTGTAATTATCACGATTGCAGGGGTAAAAGCTCCAGCGATTGGTGTCGGAGGAATACCTGCTTTCTTTTCTATCATGGCACAATACTGGCCAGTGTTCTTCTTAGGTATGGGAATTGTATTAGTCGTTCCGTTTGTTTTAACATTCTTAATTGCAAAAGTGAAAATGAAAAAAGAAGCGTAAAAACTGTAAAAAGGGGGATAGTCCCCTTTTTACAGTTTTTAGGTTAAAAGGAGAGGCTCATAATGAATCGATCTTGGTGGAAAGAGAGTGTCATATACCAGATTTATCCCCGCAGTTTTATGGATTCAGACGGAGATGGAATTGGAGATATTCAAGGCATCATCATGAAACTAGACTACTTAAAGGAGCTTGGTATTGATACCATTTGGTTGTCTCCTGTTTATGAATCTCCTAACGATGATAACGGCTATGATATAAGTAACTACCAAAAAATAATGAAAGAATTCGGCACGATGGAGGATTGGGAAAATCTATTAGATGAAGTACATATCCGTGACATGAAGCTTGTCATGGATTTAGTGGTCAATCATACATCAGATGAACACGAATGGTTTGTACAAGCAAAAGCCTCAAAAAATAACCCTTATAGGGATTACTATATTTGGAGAGATGGGAAGGAAGATGGAGGAGCACCAAATAATTGGGGTTCTAATTTTGGTGGCTCTGCCTGGGAATTCAATGAGGTAACTGGAGATTATTATCTGCATCTTTTCTCCAAAAAGCAACCGGATCTTAATTGGCAGAACAAAGAATTACGAGAAGAAATCTACAGCATGATGAAGTGGTGGTTGGACAAAGGTATTGATGGCTTTCGAATGGATGTCATTAATTTTATCTCAAAAGAGGAGTACTTGCCAGACGATGAAGTGAAACCAGGAAATCGGTATGCATCTGGAAGCAAGTATTATCGAAATGGCCCTAATATCCATTCCTATTTAAAAGAAATGAATCAAGAGGTATTATCGAAATACAATGTGATGACCGTTGGAGAAATGCCCGGAGTTTCTCCACAGCAAGCCTTAGAATATACTGCCGAAGAAAATAATGAATTAAATATGGTATTTCAATTTGAGCATGTGGGACTTGATAATGGACCATCAGGGAAATGGGAGTTAAAACAATTAGACCTCATGGATCTGAAACAAAGCCTTTCTCGCTGGCAATATGCGCTTGTCGAAAAGGGATGGAATAGTCTCTATTTTAATAACCATGACCAACCAAGGTCAGTATCCCGTTTTGGAGATGACAAAGAGTACCGAGTGGAATCAGCCAAAATGCTTGCTACGCTACTTCACATGATGAAGGGAACGCCATATGTGTATCAAGGAGAAGAACTTGGTATGACAAATGTGAAGTTTGATTCCATCCATCAATATAAAGATATTGAAAGCATCCAGGCATATAACGATCTAAAAGAAGCAGGATACTCAGAAGAGAAAGTAATGGAGAGTTTATTTGCAAAAAGCCGAGATAATGCAAGAACTCCCATGCAATGGAACAAAGAAGTACATGCAGGATTTACAACGGGGACACCTTGGATAGAAGTAAACCCAAATTATCCAAACATAAATGCAGAAGCTGCACTTGAGGATAAAAATTCGATTTTTCATTATTACAAAACACTTATTCAATTGCGAAAGCAATTAGACTTAATTATTTATGGTGACTATGAATTAATACTAGAAGATCACCCAGAAATATTTGCTTATACAAGAAAATACGAAGACAAAAAATTACTGGTTATGTGTAATTTCTATGGGAATACACCAACCTTTACACTCCCAAGAGAAATCAATTTTATGACCAAACAGTTACTACTTGGAAATTATGAGGTGGAAGAACAAAGCAGCATCACTGAGTTCACTCTCCAGCCTTATGAGGCAAGAGTGTATTTGTTAAATTAATGCGTTTGAATGAGGAGCGGTGTGAACATGAAAAATGTAAAAAATGAACCTTGGTGGAAGAGGTCTGTCGTTTATCAAATTTATCCAAAAAGCTTTCAAGATACAACAGGAAATGGTGTAGGAGATATTCAAGGCATCATCCAAAAGCTCGACTATTTGAAAGAACTTGGGGTGGATGTCATTTGGCTTACTCCAATCTATAAGTCTCCACAAAAAGACAATGGTTATGACATTAGCGATTATTTTTCCATACATGATGAATATGGAAACATGAATGATTTTGATCAACTTTTACAAGAAGCTCACGCTAGAGAAATAAAAGTAATTATGGACATTGTCGTCAATCACACTTCCACAGAGCATGAATGGTTCCAAAAATCAAAGGAAGCGAAAGAAGAAAACCCATATAGAGATTTTTATATATGGAAGGATAGCAAGGAAGAAGGTACGGAGCCTACCAACTGGGAATCAAAATTCGGTGGGAATGCATGGGAGTATGATGAAAAAACAGGGCAATGGTATTTGCATTTGTTTGACGTCACTCAAGCTGATTTAAACTGGGAAAATGAAAAAGTACGTCAGGAAGTATATGACATGATGACATTCTGGTTTGAAAAAGGGGTAGATGGATTCCGATTAGATGTAATCAATCTTATTTCTAAAGACCAGGACTTTCCAGATGATGATGGTTCCGTTCCTCCAGGAGACGGTAGGAAATTTTATACCGACGGCCCGAGAGTTCATGAATTTATGAAGGAAATGAATGAAAAAGTTTTTAGTAAATATGACAGCATGACGGTAGGAGAGATGTCTTCTACTACGATAGATCATTGTATAAAATATACCCGCCCTGATCGTCATGAACTGAGTATGACCTTTAATTTTCATCACTTGAAAGTGGATTACCCAAATGGAGAAAAGTGGTCGGTGGCACCATTTGATTTTCAGCAATTAAAGGATATTCTCTCTACTTGGCAGGTTGAGATGGAAAAAGGAGGAGGATGGAATGCACTTTTTTGGTGCAACCATGACCAGCCTCGCGTAGTTTCCCGATATGGTGATGATAAAAATTATCACCGTTTATCTGCAAAAATGCTAGCAACAAGCATGCATATGATGAGGGGAACACCATACATTTATCAAGGTGAGGAGTTTGGGATGACCAACCCGGGCTTTGTGAAAATCAGTGATTATCGTGATGTGGAATCTTTAAATATCTATAACTTAAAGAGAGAAGAAGGCATGACGGAGGAAGAGATTCTAGAAATACTCAAACATAAATCTCGTGATAACTCTAGAACCCCTGTTCAATGGGACAGCACAAAAAATGCTGGTTTTACAACGGGAACTCCATGGATTAATGTAGCGAACAACTATAAAGAAGTAAATGCGGAGACAGCTCTTGAAGACAAAGACTCAGTTTTTTATCATTACAAAAACTTGATTACTCTTCGCAAAGAATATGACATCATCACTCACGGCGATTTTCAAATTTTAGAAGGAGAACATCCTGAAGTATTTTCCTATATGCGTAATAGCGAAAACGAGAAGCTGCTCGTTGTAAGTAACTATTATGGAAAGGATACAGAATTTACCTTGCCAACGGATGTGGACGTAGATGGCTATCATTCGAATATTTTACTTAGTAATTATTCCGATTCATCAGAAGAATTTTCAAAGATTCTTTTGCGTCCCTATGAATCCATTATTTATCACCTAACGAAATAATGCTACAATTTCTATAGGTGGTAAAAATGAAAAATAATAAATATCAAATCATTTATCAAGAGCTTACAGAAAAAATGGACAGCAACGTATACAGTGCAGGTGAGAAACTTCCCTCTGAGCATGAACTAATGGAAATGTATGATACATCAAGAGAAACGGTACGCAAGGCGTTAAATAAGCTTTCACAAAATGGTTTTATCCAAAAAGTTCGCGGCAAAGGGTCTATTGTGTTAGAGCGGGATAAATTTGATTTTCCCATCTCTGGTCTTGTTAGCTTTAAAGAGCTAGCTGAAAAAATGGGTAAACCATGGGATACAGAAGTGCATGAACTGAGTGAGGTGAAGGCATCCCCAGAGCTTCTGACAAAGCTTGGGGAGGAAAACCTTTGGAAAGTGGTGCGTTCCCGTAAAGTAGATGGTGAAAGCATTATTTTAGATACGGACTATTTCATAAAAAGTCAGGTGAATCATTTAAATCATGACCGCTGTAAAAGCTCTATTTATGCTTATTTGGAAGAGGAACTGGGTCTGGTGATTGCTTTTGCTGATAAAGAAGTGACAGTAGAAGAGGCTACAGTAAAGGATCAGGAGCTTTTAGATCTTCATGGGTTAGGACATGTTGTGGTCGTAAAGAGCATTGTTCACCTTGACGATGCCAGCCCCTTTCAATTTACAGAATCCCGTCATCGCCTCGATAAGTTCCGTTTTGTAGATTTTGCAAGAAGAATGAAATGAAGGCTTTTAGCACTCCGCAACTTGCGGGGTGTTTTTTTATCTTTAGGAATAAATAATGGAATTGTTTAAAAAATAAGAAAATTATTGTATAATAGTCTGGAGGATAATTCGTAATACGAAATAAATGAAGAAAGGGGAAAAACGATGGCTCAATTATTGAATAAAACGGTGAGAAGATCAGAAGTACCTGTGGAGCAGACTTGGAATCTGGAGGACCTTTTTTCATCAAGTTATGAATGGGAATCGGAACTAATAGCGGTAAAAGAAGACTTGAAATTATTAAAAGTGTTTAAAGGAAGGGTAATAGAAAATGCCGCTACTTTATTAGCTTGTATGAATAAAAAAGATGCCCTTACAGAGCGATTGGGGAAAATCTTAGCGTATGCATCTTTAAAGCAATCTGAGGATGGCACAAATCCTGAAAATCAAGCAAATTCCTCTAGAGTGGGAGGAGTTTATTCCTTATTTAACAAAGAAACCTCGTTTATTCAATCAGAGATTCTACAATTAGATGAGGAAAAATTAAAGTTATTCCTTGCCGATGAGCCAGAATTACAGGACTTTCAAAAAGTAATATTAGATGTTATCGTAACCAAACCACATAAGCTCAGCCCGGATGCAGAAGAGATCTTATCTGCTTTTTCTGAGGTTCATCAGGCACCTTATATGATTTATCAACGTAGTTTAATTTCAGATTTATCGTTTCCGTCTTTTCAAACAGATGACGGGGAGTCCCATCACTTAACATTTAATACCTTTCCAAATTACGAAGGATCACCAAATACAGATTTGCGAAGAAAAGCATATAAGGCCTATACAGAAAAACTATCACAATACAAGCATACATATGCTGCCACTTATGCAACCGAAGTGAAAAAACAAGTAATAGAATCAAGGCTCCGCAATTTTGATACCGTAACGGATATGCTACTTCATAGCCAACAGGTAACAAAGGAAATGTATCACAACCAATTGGATATTATCCAAAAAGAACTCGCTCCACATATGAGGAAGCTTGCAAAGCTTAAACAACGAGTTTTAGGATTAGATACAATGAAATATTGTGATTTAAAAGCTCCACTAGACCCAGAATTTAATCCTAGTACTACATATGAAGAAGCATCAAAAATAATTTTAAAATCCCTGGAAGTGATGGGACCAGAATATATCGCCATAATGGAAGAAGGGTTAAACAATCGTTGGGTAGATATGGCAGATAATGTTGGGAAGGGCTCTGGTGCATTCTGCTCAAGTCCTTATGGCGTTCATCCATATATTCTAATGACATGGAGCGATTCGATGAGAAACGCCTATACCTTAGCTCATGAACTTGGGCATGCGGGTCATTTTAGATTAGCGGGCCGCTATCAACGGATTTCTAGCACAAGACCATCCCGTTATTTTGTAGAGGCACCTTCTACGATGAATGAAATGCTGTTAAGTCAGCACCTACTTTCCATGCCAAATGATAAGAGAATGAGACGTTGGATTATTCTCCAGTCCTTAGGAACTTACTACCATAATTTTGTTACTCATATTTTAGAAGCGGAACTGCAAAGAAGAATTTATAAACTTGCTGATGAAGATACCCCTATCACTGCTAAATTGCTTTGTGAAGAAAAGACATCCGTTCTTAGCGATTTTTGGGGAGATAGTGTAGAACTTGATGAAGGAGCAGGACTAACTTGGATGAGACAGCCTCACTATTATATGGGGCTTTACCCGTACACCTACTCGGCTGGCTTAACCGCTTCAACTGCCGCAGCAAAACAAATTCAAGAAGAAGGAGAGCCGGCTGTTCAACGTTGGCTTGAAGCTCTTAAGGCAGGTAGTACCTTACAACCACTGGAATTGATGCAATTGGCTGGAGTAGATATGTCTACACCGGAGCCTATCAAAACTGCCGTAGCACATGTTGGTTCCCTAATTGATGAGTTAGAAGAGCTTTTTCATTAAAGCCCAAAACGTCTTACATTTCGTTGTAAGACGTTTTTTTGATGGCTCCAATCTCAAGAAACCTGATCTTATGCCGATAGTAGAAGTAGAGATAATAAGATTAGCAGAGGAAGGGCGTCTTCAAATGGAAACAAAGTCAAGCATACTATTAGATTCTGGAACAAATGAAGTAGAATTTCTTGAATTTATTCTTGAAAATACGAGCTTTGGTATAAATGTTTTAAAGGTAAGGGAAATTATTAAACCTTGTCATGTGACAAAACTCCCACACTCCCATCCTAATATAGAAGGCATGGTAGAATTAAGAGGAGAGGTACTCCCTGTTATTCATTTAAGAAGAACACTCGGTATGATAAATGATCATACTGGGAAAGAAGATAAATTTATAGTCACGGAGTTTAATGGAATGAAAGTCATTCTTCGTGTGGATGAAGTAACTCAAATTCACCGGCTCACATGGGAAGATTTAGAAAAGCCGGAATCATTAAAGCACTCTTTGGACGAATTTGTTACTGGTGTAATAAAGGTAAGAGAAGCCATGACACTATTATTGGATGTGGAAAAGATACTATTTGATATTTATCCAGGTCTTGGCTTAATGTCTCAACAAAATGAAAAGAAAGTTAACTTGGATAGAAGTGCTAAAAGCATTATGATAGCAGAAGATTCACCTATGCTAAGAAAGCTTTTGAAAGAAACCTTAGTATCGGCAGGATATAAAAATGTTCAATTCTTTGAGAATGGAACAGATGCCTGGGGCTTTTTGTTAGATGCTGTAAAAGGTAAAGGAGAACAAATAGATCTCCTAATCACAGATATTGAAATGCCCCAAATGGATGGCCATCATTTAACGAAAAAGATAAAAGAAGATCATTCACTTTCCATAATCCCTGTTATTATCTTTTCATCATTAATTACGGAGCATCTTAAGCATAAAGGAGAAAGTGTTGGTGCGGATGCACAGATAAGTAAACCACAATTATCCATGCTTATTGATACACTGGACAAACTTTTATTTAACCAATAAGCAAAGGCGAAGACTCTTCTCTCATAATGAAGCGAAAGACTTGTGACCTCACAGGGCGATAGCCCGAGGACGCTCACAACTCGCCCTGCGGAAGCAAAGCCATTTGCTTAAAATCAACAGCGGAGTTTAACAGAGATAACCAATAAAAACAAAGCTCATTCAAGAGAATATTTCTTGAATGAGCTTTGTTTGTTGAATAGGATTATAGGTAGCTTTCACCGAGCTTTTTAAAGACAGGTTTTTGGTATGCTTTTCGAGTAGTATGCTTTTGATTATTATCTGGATAAAAATTGGTATAGCGCTGCAGTAGCTCCTTGGCAATGTTAAGCGACATGTTGGCCTTAGGATTACGGTAATAATCGTTCAACTCTCCCAGATGTTCAAGCTTTTCAAAGTCTTCCTTAGTGGGAGGAATATGAAAGAAATATTCTCCTGCATGAATAAGCACATCCGATTGTTGTTGACTGTTTTTAGGGTTTTTGGAGAAATGTAATCCTTTTTTAGTAGCTTTCCCTTCCATGATTAACTTTTCCAAAGCTTTTCTTTTTAATGTATAAAGATACTTTGGATCAGGTGCAGTTTTCGCATGACGATTCACGGTAAAGATGGCACGTGAGAGGTTTTCAATAGAAGGTTTTACGGAGGATTTGTTATTATTTTGATTATAATAGCTTTGATTATGCATAATAAACTCCTTTCTTTTTTATTATTATACAGTTACTGGGCGAAAAATGAAAGGTAGAATAAAGTAGCCAACATTATTCATTGGCTACTCTTTTACTTTTTCTCGACTTTTCAGACATAATGGAATAAAAAATATCTACAAAAAAAGGATCCCACTGAGTACCTTTCCCATCTATTAGGATGTTTAGCGCTTTATCCATATTCATTCCCTTCCGATAGGGGCGGTCAGAAGTCATGGCATCAAATGCATCGGCAACGGCAATAATTCTGCCGAAAACTGGGATGTCTTCCCCGGATAATCGATCAGGATAACCCCTTCCATCATACCGCTCATGATGACTACGTACGCCTGGTATTAGGGGAGACATTGCTTCTTTAGGCTGAACTTGCCCTAAAATGGTAGCTCCAAGTGCAGGGTGTTTTTTTATTTGTTCAAACTCTTCATCTGTAAGTTTGCCATCTTTTAATAAAACAGAATCCCTTATTCCAATTTTCCCAATATCGTGAAGAAGCGCAGTGTTTTTTAAACATTCAAGCTCTATATCTGACAGATTGGCTCTTCTTCCAATTTCCAATGAATATTGACTAACTCGCAAGGAGTGCCCAGCAGTGTAGGGATCACGAGCGTCAAGTGTGGTCGATAACGTCTGGTAAAAGCTCTCCAGTAATAGCCGGTTTATCTCATTACGTTCTTGCAGGCCTGTTACCATAGAATTAAACCCTTTTATTACCTTTGAAAATTCATCTGAGTACAATTCGTTTGTGGTAGAAAGGTCGTTGTCTTTTACTTTTTCCATCCCAGTCACTAACTGATTGATAGGCTTGATGATGTCTCTAAACAATAAAAAGGCACCAAAAATGGAGAAGCCTGTAGCGATGAGAAGAATGAAAAATGCCCAGCTCCAAAAATTAATACTTAATAATACCACTTCAAAGCGAACCTGTGTCGCGAGGCTAAATAATAATACTGGAAAGATACCAACAAAAAGGGCTCCTACTAAAAACTTTGAGCGCAGGGAAACGATGATATCTCCATTTAGGGTGATTTTCGAATGAAAAGTTTCTTGGGCTTTTTCTTGAATACTAATAAGAATTGGTTGGATTGCTTTTATCGTTAAAAAATATTCAATAAACGCATGCATTCCCGCAATAAGGACTGCCCCTAAGCAGGCGAAAATTACATACTTATAAGGTAATTCGATGAAGTTAAACTTTATACTAATCAATACTAGCAAAACTGCTGGAACAGAGAGTCCCAATAAATGTGGGCCCAAAATACGTTTAACCGTCAAAAGAGGAAAGCGTTGTAAATGAACAAATGCAGCATGATATTGCTCCACTGATGGGGTAGCAAAAGAAAAAATTTTCTTGACTGGTTTTAATTGATGGTGAAAATAAGAGAGCTCACAAATAAACATGATTGCTGCAGAAACGATTAATATGGTAGCCATCATATAGGTTTCTTGCTCACTTAAATCAAGCGTTGTGAAAATTAATACACTTCCCACACCCAGTACAGCAATAGACGAACCGATTAGATAGTTTATTATTAATCTCTTAATAAATTGAGAATAAATAGAAATGTGCAAGAAACCTCTTCCTTTGTCGACAAAATTTAATATAGACTGATTTCGCAAACTTTGTTGTTGCTACGTATAGTTAAAGTATAAACAAAATCAGTGTTCACAGCTAGTCTGATTACCGATATTATTCGATTAGTAATTAGGGGCGAATCAACACTTTTGTACCGTTTGGAACAATAGATGCAAGCTCTAGTACATCCGTATTGTACATGCGAATACACCCCTTAGATACGGCATTCCCAATTGAGCTTGGATCATTTGTGCCGTGAATTCCGTATGAAAGTTTTGAAAGGGAAAGCCACATCGCACCAAAAGGACCACCGGGATTGGGGGCCCTGTTGACAATTACATAGTCTCCAACAGGAGTTTCATAAAGCATTCTTCCTACTGCAATGGGATAGGTTTTGACAACTACTCCATTTTTCTTCAAGGTCAATTTTCTAGTGGAAATGGATACTTCTATTGTGTAAGGAATGGTGTTTGCGTCAGGTAGGTTCGGTATGATGATTTTTTGGCCTGGAACAATAATGTTGGGGTTTGGTAGAGGATTGACACTTAGTAAATCAGCTAATGTTCGTCTGTAATTTAGGGCAATGCTGCTTAATGTTTCTCCAGGCTTAACGATATGAACAGCCAAATTTCTTCCCTCCTTTTACTCCGACTTTTTCTTAGGTTTTAGCAACAATCTTCTAGAATAGAGCATTATTAAAAAAAGCCGGTGCACCATGCAACGGCTTTCCCTTTATCACCATCCATTTTTTCTATAGACTGTTATCGTAAACGTTGTTGCTACTGTGTATAGAATGGACACCCGTAATCAACGTGGCTGTTATGCTTATTCGTGGTACAAGATTTAATCATGTGGCACTTTTTCTTCGGTTAAAGATTGGAAAAAGCCTTAAAGTGGACTTTTTCCAGGTTAATAGCAACAATCTTTTAGAAAAGAGCCTATCTATTATATGGCGAATAAGGTTGCTGGTAAGGCTGCTGATAAGGCTGCGGATAAGGCTGTGGATATGGTGGATAGTAAGGGTATGGCGGGTAATATGGTCTTGGAGCTAATAGCGTTCCAAGTGCTAATCCCCCTATAAATGGAAAAAAGAGAGGGAACCCAAATCCAAATCCAGCCAATCTTCTATTAGGTGGAAAATTTCGATACATCAAGACATATGCCTCCTTTAATGTGTCACTATAATGTATGGCATTAAAGGAGCCTGTGCGCTTGTACTTGCTAGCCCATTTTGGAACGTGCATTGGAGCTAGTGGGTTTCACCTTCAACATCTTCTTCGGTTTTTAACGTGAAAAACGTAATTTCTGGTGGAGAAAGAAATCGATAAGGCTGCCTTGTGGTACCAAGCCCTTTGTTCACATAAAGCGTCATATCGTTTAAATAATAAAAACCCTCATAATAATTACTTCCAAGTGGTGGAGTGATAAGTGGCCCAACAAAAGGAATTTGCACCTGTCCACCATGGGAATGCCCTGAAAG
Source organism: Bacillus sp. THAF10 (assembly GCF_009363695.1). Classification (NCBI taxonomy): domain Bacteria; kingdom Bacillati; phylum Bacillota; class Bacilli; order Caryophanales; family Bacillaceae; genus Bacillus; species Bacillus sp. THAF10. The sequence goes on from NZ_CP045403.1 coordinate 1,553,002, forward strand.
CTGCAAATCTACCTTGAACTCCTCGGAAATGGCTTTAGCAGCATCTGGTTCATGCGCTAAAAGGATGGTGTATGCATCATCTGGAATATTCTTTAATGTTTCCTTGAAATCCGGTCTGCCTAACATTAAGTCATCTACACCTGCAATATAAATTCTACTTTTATCAATAAGTTCAATAAACGTATTAGTATTTTTTAGAACTGTGAAACCAGACTTGTCCATAATTGCTTCATAGGTTTCTGTTCCGTAACCCCCGTGATCATGGTTGCCGTATATGGCAAACTTTCCAAGTGGTGCTTGGATTTTATCAAGAATATTTATGAGGTTGTAAGAACGGTCATATTCCAAAGGATTATCCATCAAGTCTCCTGTGAAAAATACAATATCAGGTTGTTCCTCGTTCACTAATCTGACTACCTTTTCTAACTCTGCACGATCGAAATAGTGTCCAATATGTGTGTCGGAAAATTGAGCTATTTTTATACCAGAAAAACTTTTTGGAATTTTTTTATGAACAATTTTATGATGTAATTTATTCATTTGCTTTGGTTCTATATATCTAGCATAATAATACCCCACTCCGCCAGCAAGAAATGCTAAAAATAGAGAGGTGAATATTCGCTTAAAAAAGCTTCTTCTTGTAATTTTAGACATGTATTAATCATCCTAGCTATAAAATTTTAATCAGTATTTTAACAGCTCTATTATACCATCAATCTCTCGTTTTTATCTTACCCGAGCATCCTCCAATTTATGAAAAAACTAACAAAACATTTTAATTATTTGGAAAATTAGAGTAAAATAATAAAATAGCACAAAATTAATATGATGGAGGGATAGGTATGGTTGAGAAAAAAGTAGCGATTGTTACCGGTGGATCAAGTGGAATGGGAATGTATATGGCAATGAAATATGCTAAGGAAGGATATAACGTAGTCATCACTGGAAGAGATGTTGAAAGACTGGAAAAGGCGAAGGAAGAAATGAAGGAATTAGAAGGAGAAGTTTTAACATTCCAAATGGATGTAAGAGAAGTTTCACATGTGGACAAGATGGTAGAGATCGCTCATGAGAAATTTGGAAGAATCGATGTGTTGATTAATAATGCTGCTGGAAATTTCATTTGTCCTGCTGAAAAATTATCCGTGAATGGTTGGAAGTCTGTCATTGATATTGTTTTAAATGGGACATTCTATTGTAGTTCTGCAGTTGGAAAGTATTGGATGGAGCAAAACATTAAAGGCAATATCATTAACATGGTTGCAACCTATGCCTGGAATGCAGGAGCTGGAGTTGTTCATTCAGCTGCAGCAAAAGCTGGTGTGCTTTCCTTAACAAGAACCCTCGCAGTGGAGTGGGGAACAAAGTATGGAATTAGGGTAAATGCAATTGCGCCAGGACCAATTGAGAGGACAGGTGGCGCTGACAAACTAATGCAATCAGAGGAAGAAGCAAGAAAAGTAGCACAAAGTGTTCCATTGAAAAGGTTTGGAACTCCAGAAGAAATTGCTGAGTTAGCCTATTTCTTAAGCTCAGAAAAAGCTGCATACATAAACGGAGAATGTGTCACAATGGACGGTGGACAATGGCTTCACCCATTCCCATTTTAATGAATTGGCTGGGCAAATGGAAGAAATAAACCGTGTGATTTAACTGTGCTAATAAATATAACAAAGATCCTCATAATTTAATCCTAACCTGGTCCATACTAATGGAAAAAGGCGGGATGTTATGGGGATTTTTTATAAACATGAATGGGACGAAGAAAATCACGAGTTAACACTTTATATCAATTCAGACGAAGCTTTCTATGAGTTTGCTGCAGAGTATGCGGGAGAAAATCACATCCACCCTAAAAGGAAAACCCTTCTGGAAGCTGCTAGGTACTATGCTGGGAAGACTTTAGCTAAAGGAACACCAATCAACAGTTATCGGATCAAATTTCAACAATTTCTGATTGCTGTTTTGGAAGAGAAAAACGGCTCTGTAAGGGAGGTCTTGGAAGGACCTACTTTTGGCTACATTAAAATTAAGGAAGGCGATACGTTAAAAGACATTGCGCATAACCTTGATATGGATGAAATGTCATTAAAATCAGCTAATAGTATAACCTCAGATACCGTATTTGTTGGTATGGAATTAAAGGTGCCTTGTTACCATCATATCGTCGTTATGTCAGACAGCCTTTATAAAATTGCCAATAAATATGACGTATCGAAAGAAGCAATCAGGATTCTCAATAAACTTCATACGGATTGTCTACAAATCGGTCAAGCTTTAATCATTCCAAAACGTACAAAATAACACGTGAAAAATTTATGAGTGACATCCATGGTCATTAATTCTACTTTCCTCATGATATAATGAAATAAATGAACATAAGGGGGAGTTAGGATGGATCCACTTGATATCATGGCAAACATTAACAGGGTCATCCCCTATTATCAGGCAATTTTCAGTGCAGAAAAACAGGAAGTAATTGGCTATGAGGTGTTAGGCAGAATTGAACTTGAAGATAATACCACCTTTAGCCTTGGATCATTTTTTAAGGACAATACGGTTCCTAGTGACTATCATTTTGAAGTGGAAAGAACGATCATTAATAAAGCGTTAAAGACATATACAGACAACGGATGTACATTTAAACTCTTTTTAAATCAAAACGTAGAATTGTTATTAGAGGACCAAGGTGAATCCTTACTTGAGCTCTTTCTTACTTATGAACCAAAAGGCTTAAAGCTTTCCAATATTGTTATTGAAATCGACAAACATACCACAAGAGAACGCAATGAGTACCTTGAGCATTTATTTAATTATTATAAAACTTATGGCATTCAAGTAGCCATTGTTAATATTGGAGATTCCGGTACTAACATGGATCAAATCGGGCGATTAGCTCCTAATATTCTAAAAGTAGATTTGCGAATCCTGAGGCAATCTCATGAAGTAGCCTCTCAACAAGATATGTTATATTCACTAGCACTACTAGCAAGAAAAATAGGCGCAACCTTGTTGTATCATAATATGGAAGCATCCTTTCAACTCCAATATGCATGGAGACACGGTGGAAGATATTATCAAGGCTTCTATCTTCATAAACCAGGCCCACACTTCATTGATGTCGCACACGCTAAAGAAATGTTAATAGAAAAATTTCAACAATTTATCCGCTATGAAAAACGGAAGCTACAGGCGATTTATTCATGTACTACGATGCTTGAGGAAAGGATGCAACCGTATCTAAGACAAAATACTTCGATTGAAGAACTAGACAAATGGTTGCTATCGCTTGCTAAGGGATTTTCAGATATTGGCCTTAGGATGTATGTTTGTGACGAAAATGGTTTTCAACTCTCCTCAAACATTGAAAATATAAAGGGACAATGGATTGTTTCCGAAAAAGCTCGAGGAAAGAACTGGAGCTGGAGACCGTATTTCTTAGAGTATGTAATGAAAATGAGTGTTGAACAAAAAGGAATATTATCAGATTTATATAGTGATATTGATACTGGAGCGACGGTACGTACCTACTCCTATCCTCTAACCCAAGCATTTTTTGTTTTTATTGATATCTCCTATGACTATCTTTACGAACATCAGGACCTCTTGTGAAATTTGTAGCTAAAACGTATAGAAAAGAGCACATTGTTTACCTTAAGAATATAATTTTCACTCAAATGAGGTGATGGGATAGTGGGCTCTTTTGATTTCGTTTTAGCAATATTGGCCTTGCTTATTGTTGCTGGGGCAATGATATACACCTATAGGATTGGAAGAAAAACAAATGCACAATCTTCCACTCAGGATTCGTCCGTTAGTGAAGGAGTGCAACATCATTATGTTTTAAAAAACCCTGTATTTGTAGCATTGGCAGTAGCAACCGTATTAATTTTGCTGTATATCGCCTATGCTGCGGTCAGTCGTACATGGTAACGAAGAATAACCCTTTACAATTGTAGAGGGTTTTTATTAGGTTTTAAGCAAATGGCTCCGCTTCTGTGGGGCGATTTGTAAGCCTCTTTGGCTACGCCAGTGGGGACACAAGTCTTTCGCATCTTTCTGAGAGAAGAGCCTCCGCCTTTGCTACAATCAATAGCTAGAAACAACTTCTTATCAACCTTCTTCTTTAACACAGCCATGTTTTATAAACCACGAGAAGGGTAAAAAGGAAGTGAGTGAATATTTTGTCATTTTTCAGATGAATTTCACGAACGGTTACTGGCCAAGATTGCTCACGTTCTTGATACAATTAGAACACATCTCTAGAGGAGGAGAATTGCATGATAAAAACGTGGACTGGCTTTATACTTTTGTTCCTAATCCTAACAGGTGGTTACCATTCAGCACATGCGGAACAACAACCGTATTCGGACAAAGAGGTTTATTCTTTTTTACAGGAAGCATTTTCTGCACAAATTTCTATAGGTGAGGATTATTTTACTAAAGCTGAAGTAGAGGAACGATTAAATCCATACTTTACAAAGCAGTATCAGCAGCTATTTACAGCTGAGCATCTTGTAAAGGACCAAGAAGGTTACACTACGTACGGAACAGACTTTGCCATTTATTACATTCCTTTTTTCTCCTATAATGAAGACACGAAGGTGTTATGGTCAGACAATTCATCCGTCATTACGGTGTATCAATTCTTCCCTGAGGATGAAAGTATGCCAAGCCTATATGCTGATCATTACGAATATGTGAAGCTACAGCTTACCGACAATAAATTTATCGTAACGGACTACGGTTTTGAATATGAAAAACCTGATTTTCTCGAATCAAAACCAGAAGCAGCGATTACCCCTTTAAGTACGTTTAGTAAAGTATGGAAGGGAAACTATCCTTTTAGTATGCTCGCCTTTTTATTTACCCCTGAAAGCTATAGTTTAAGTATGCCAGTTGTCACAAGATAAAAAAGAACGGAGCGAAATCCGTTCTTTTTTTTGCAGTTATTCCTCTATTCCTAACAGTTGTTGTAGCTTTGAAAGGTCAAAACCTTTTACAATCTCTTCATCCACTGTTACAGTAGGAGTGGAATATGACTGAAGTTCATGTACTAGGAAGTCTCTTGCATGAGAATCTTGAGAAATATCTATTTCTTTATAGGTTATCTTATAGTGTGTTAAGAATTGCTTTACCACTTGGCAAGGAGGGCAATCTGGTTGTGTATAAAGAGTAATATTCATGAATAAGTCAGCTCCTAATAAGTAAAATTTTCACAGCATCCACTTTTTTGTTATGTTTGACTACAATAAAGTAGAGGCTATAATCGAAGACTATGATAAAATGTATTTCTACATGTATTTTACCTTAAATAAATGGATTGTGTAAAAAGACAATTCTGGGTAAAGGATATAGGTAGGAAGGAATAAAAGGAGAGTTGTTAGATGTCATTATTAGTAGGAATTGTAAAAAGATTAAACGATTTAAAAGAAACATCCGAAGCAGGAAATGAGCCTGCCCAGCGTTATTTTGAAGTAAATGGAGAAAAAGTGTGCAGTGTGAAGTTTTTCGATAAATCCAATACATACGAGCTGGAAGTTTTCCAAAAGGGAGAAAACTCAAAAACGTACCAATTTGATAATATCGACATGATTGCCATCGAAATTTTTGACTTGATTCACTAGGTTAGAAAGGATTTTGTGTGATGAGTAGAAATTTGGACGACTATATAGATAGGGGTCTAAAAGGGACTCCTGAAACAAAGCCTGATGAACGGAGAGAGTATTTGTCTCAGCTTCGAGAAAGAATTATTCTCGCGCTAACAAATGGTCAGGTGATGCAAAGTAAACTATACAAACCCATTTTAGATTTGATGAGAAAGCATTCTTCTTCTAGACTATTTTTGGATGGAGATCTAAATTACGCTCACCTTTCTAAATATATCAAGGCGGCCAATGAAGCGGGCATTCCTTTTACCATTGTGGATAATAAAGCTAACTCCACGAAAATTGGTCTTGTCCTCGTAGAGCAGCATGCGATTGATAAAGAAGACATTTTCGTCTCGCAGGAAGATTTTGAAAAAAATCTTATCTAACTCAAAAAACATGAACAAAAACCAAGCTAAAAAAAATTAGCTTGGTTTTTGTTTTTGTTTTTTACGTATAAAAGTTTTTGCTACAAGTCGATAATGTAGATAGTCCAATTTTATCAGAAAAAGAAAACATTAATTTTTTGGGAAAAAGGAACATATAAGTATAAGGGAAAGTACGGATAAAGGAAGTGGCTATATGGATAACCCCAGTAGATTTCTTAATATTACCCACGGCTACCTTACTTTTGAACAAGCTTATGAAAAGATCCTTTTGTTTATCCAAAAAGATGTGAAGGCGCAATACTTACTATCAATTGGAACAGATTCTCATGTCTATCAAAGAGAAACTAAGTTCATGACTGCTATTCACCTTCACAGAATTGGAAAAGGTGCATGGGGCTGTGTCAGGCCTTATATTACAAAGAGAGTGATTAAAAGTCTCCACGAAAAGATATCACTAGAAACCGCTCTAAGCCAAGAAGTTGCGATGTTATTTACGATGGAAAAATTAGCGGAGATTCAAAGCCTGTTGTATCCACATATCGAACATGGAGCAGATTTCCATTTTGAGATTCACCTCGATATTGGACAAAAAGGTGCAACAAAGGATTTCATTCAAGAAATGACAGGTAGAATAACTGCGATGGGATTGGATGCCAAGATTAAACCGGACGCTTATACAGCATTTTGCTATGCAAATCGCTATACAAAGTAAGTGCAGGAGGGAGCAAAAAAATGTTGCATTTAACACAAGAAGAGAAGGAGCTATTAGTTAACTTACTTATTTCCACAGATGTTGGGAAAGAATTGGTGATTAGTGAAATAAATGATTTTGAGGTAGGGCAAAAAATGCTGGAAGCAACCACTTATCGCAAGCTTATAGAATTATATGAGAAAATCTCTTAATCACCAAAAAAAGAGAGGAGTATGCATCTGATGCTGCATCTCTCTTTTCTTTTTGGCTGTTTTCGTAAACCTGGTTATTAATGATGAAGGCGAATGTAACTATATGGATGTTTTTTTCGTCTAAATTGAATAAGAGTACAAGACTTTTTGGAGGCTATCCTATGAAAAAAATTTCTTTTTTTTATTCTTTCTTTTTTTGTCTGTCAATCTTTACGGATGCCAGTCAGAAATACATACTACAGCAAGAGAACCAAATAAATCTGAGATAGAACCAGAAGAAAACGACACCTTAAAATTAAATGATGCAATTTCTAACGTTTTTATTTCAACTTCAAAAGGGGTCAATCCAACTGTTTTTGAAAAAGATAAAGATATAAAAATGTTTAAGGGTATTTTCTCAGCTGCAAAAAAAGAACCTGGAGATGTGAATATGGCCAATCCTGAATTTTTTTTGGAAGTCATCTACACCAATGAAAATCAGGAAAGTTTTTATTTGTGGATAGGAGAGAAAGGACAAAAAAACTGCCATAATGAAAACGGATAATACCCATATCATTTATACTGTTCCAGAAGAAATGACAGATAAGTTAAGGAAGTTAGTAGAATAGTCATTATACGAGACCTTTTGTTTAAGTTTTTTTAATGCATTTTTATAATTTCAACCTGAGATATTTCAAAATCGCCTGTCGAACAAAGGCGAAATATTATTAATCGTAATAGTTCGAGAACAAGACTAATGTGTGCTACAATGATATTGGTCAATTACACATTTTTGCATATTGTAATAGAGAGTAAATAAAGAGAGGAAGAACATTAATGATCAGCCTCCCAAGTAGTAAAGTATTAGGAGCAACAATCAAAGATTTAATTATTCCAGCTGAACGGGTTGCACATGTTCAAGTGAAGAACAATTTAGAGCATGCCCTATTAGTGCTTACAAAAACAGGGTACACTGCAGTACCGGTATTGGACGCTAAGTATATGCTTCATGGCTTGATAAGCACTACTCATATTATGGATTCCATTTTAGGGCTCGAACGAATAGAATTCGAACGTTTGGAAAATATGATTGTAGAAGAAGTCATGAACAAAGAGTTACCATGTTTACAGCTTTCTGATACAGTCGAAAAAGGGCTGGAACTTTTAGTCGATCATCCATTTGTATGCGTTAAAAATGAGGAAGGTGTGTTTGAAGGGATACTTACCCGAAGAACAATACTTGACCGCTTACATGTTCATTTTCAAAATAGAGAAGACCTTCAATAAGAGGGTCTTTTTTTATATTGGACTGTTTTCAGACTCCATGTGATGAAGTTTTGCCACATGTTTTAATATTCCTCCTTGAAAAGAGTATAACGGCAGCGTTGATTAAGGGTGTCATCCCTCTATGCAGTAGCTTCAAAGTTGCGAAAACAGCCTTTAGGAAAAGCTCTAAATGTTGCAAAAATTGCGATAAACGTTAGAATTTATATAGGTAAACGAAATAATAGTGGACAAGCAAAGAGAGGGAAGCAAATGGGAACAGCAACAATTGAACGGAAAGAAATTGCAAAGGCAGCTCCAAATAAAACTAAAAAACCATTTGTGCTGGCAGCCATCATGCTTGCTATGTTCATGGCAGCCATAGAAGCAACTATTGTATCTACGGCGATGCCTGCAATCGCAGCTGACTTAGGGGGCTTTTCTTTATATAGCTGGGTATTTTCCTCCTACCTGTTAATGAATGCCGTTACGGTTTTAATTTACGGAAAATTATCAGATTTGTATGGTAGAAAACCAATACTTACCTTTGGAATCATCGTTTTTTTGATAGGCTCACTATTGTGCGGCTTTGCTCAATCCATAGAGATGTTGATACTTTTTAGATTTATTCAAGGATTTGGTGCGGGTGCAGTAATGCCAATCGCTTCTACTATCGTGGGGGATATGTACACAAAAGAAGAACGTGCAAAAATTCAAGGGTATTTATCAAGTGTTTGGGGAATTTCTGCGGTTATGGGACCAGCCATAGGAGGGTTATTGGTTCAGTATGTTAGCTGGAGATATGTTTTCTGGGTGAACATTCCCCTTGGAATCCTTGCAATCGTGGGTCTTTACTTGTTTTTGCATGAAGGAATTGAAAAGAAAAAACATTCCATTGACTATAAAGGCGCGGGGCTATTATTCGTCGCAGTCAGCTGTTTTATGCTCGTCATGGTGGAAGGAGGGGTAAGGTGGACGTGGCTATCGAGTCCTGTTTTCGTGCTTAGTTCGATCTCTGCCATAGCTTTCTTACTCTTTATCCTACAGGAAAAGAAGGCAAAAGAACCGATGATGCCATTTGATATTTGGAGAGAACGATCGATTTTAATCGCCAATACCACCTCTTTGACTACCGGCGTCATGTTAATCGGAATTTCGAGCTTCCTTCCTGCATTTGTTCAAGGTGTGATGGAACGTTCCCCCATTGTTGCTGGTTTCACGCTAACAACAATGTCGATAGGCTGGCCAATTGCCGCGATGATTGCGGGGAGACTACTTCTTAAAATTGGCTTCCGAACTACATCCATTATCGGAGGAGTGGCTCTGATTTTAGGAAGTATTATCTTTATCAGTTTAAGCCCAGATGATGGACCTGTTTGGGCTGCGTTTGGTTCCTTTATGATTGGAGTAGGAATGGGTTTTTCTACAACATCCTTTATTGTCTCGATCCAAAGTACGGTTCCTTGGCAAAAACGAGGAGTGGCAACTGCCTCAAATATGTTCATGAGAACACTTGGAAGTACTATAGGGGCTGCCTTACTTGGTGGTATTTTAAATGCACGCATACAAAAACACTTACAAACCAATGGAGTGGAACAAGAGTTTTCTTTAGACTCCACAACATTGTTGCTTAATGCAGAGCAACGTGAGCAGCTCTCAGATACGATGAGGGTCCTTCTTCAAGACGGCTTATCACTTGCCCTACATCAAGTGTATCTAGTCGTCGCTGCCTTCGCCTTGATAAGTTTTGTTCTAATTTTACTTTTGCCAAAAAAGAGTTAACCATGGCCCCGAATTTATGTGCAATAAGAATTCGGGGCCTTCGGCTGTTTTCGTAAACTTTGTTGCTACTGCGTATAGTTAAGCAACACGTGATAGACGTTGCTGTCGTGCTCTTTTCGTGGAGGAAGTTTTAAATATAATAGCAACTTTTCTGCGAATAATGACTGGAAAAAGTCTTAAAGCCGACTTTTTCCTAGTTTATAGCAACAATGTTTTAGAAAAGAGCTATATAAAAAGCTTGTAAGCTAGGTAAAAAATAAGGTAAATAGAAAAGGCACTTAAGATGTGCTTCCAGGGCAAAAAAGTAAGCTTATCAGCAACCCTAATGGCAGCCTGTGCCCCAAGCACGGAGCCAATCCCTAAAGATACCCCCACGCGCCAGTCAAAATGCCCTAAGGATAAATAGACCATAAAGGAAACGATGCAGCTTGAAAAGGTTTGAAGTCTAGTAAGGCCGATACTTGTAAGAAAGGAGAAGCCCGCATTCATAAAACTATGCATAAGTAACGTTGCTTGACCTGGTCCAAAAAGTCCATCGTAGGAACCAATCCCGATATAAGCAGGTAAAAAAAGTTTTTCATTCCCAGGTTGCGTCTGTTTGTTCCTTCTTCCTTTTAGGATGTTTAAGGTTGTCGCGAAGATAAGTAAACAAAAAGCGATAAATAATAGAATTTCCTCTTTTAACAGAGATGCAATGGTAGCCCCTATGATTCCCCCGACCATCGTAAATGGAATAACCTTCAAGCCTATTTTTAAATTTACTTCTCCTTTTTTCCATATGGCGAAAAAACTAGAAAACGAACTAAACGTATTGGAAAATTTATTTGCAGCAATAGCAGTATGAATGGGTAAACCTAACAACAGCATGGCTGGAAGATTGATTAAACCTCCTCCACCTCCTAAAGTACCGACGAATGTGGCAACAAACCCTATCAACGACAGCAGCATGTATGTACTTTCCATTATCTAGCACCCTCTTTCTGCTTTTAGTGTATTCCTTTTATAGTCATAATGAAATTAGGTAATAATTAAGATATAATATAAGAAAAACTTATGATGAGGGTTGACAATGAGTACTTCGGAATTTCATATTTTGTCGATATTAGCAAAAGAGAAAAATATGCGCAAAGCAGCTGAGAGGTTATTTGTCTCACAGCCAGCACTTTCACAAAGGCTACAATCCATTGAAAAAGGATGGAACACGAAAATTTTTATTCGTACTCAAAAAGGGTTGCTTATCACCCCGGCAGGAGAAAAAATCGTGGAGTTTGCCCAAGAGGTTCTTGGAAAAGAGGAGAAAGTAAAAGAAGCGATTACCTCCTTAGAAAACGAGGTATATGGTACGTTGAAAATTGCCGTTGCCACTATCATAGGACAGTACTGGCTCCCAAAAGTGCTGAAAAGATATATTCAGGAATATCCAAATGCGAAAGTGTCTCTTGTTACCGGTTGGAGCAGCGATATTGTCAAAAGTTTGTATGAGGATGAGGTTCATTTAGGTATCATTAGAGGGAATCCCGAGTGGAAGGGCGTAAAACAACATTTATTGACAGACAAGCTGTATCTAGTGGATACAGAAATTGATGACATTGCCGCACTTGAGCATACGGAACGACCATTTATTCAATTTAAAAGTGATTCTACCTATTACCAAGAAATACAGGTATGGTGGCATAAGAAATTTCAGACTCCACCAAAACGAACCATTGTAGTAGACCAAATTGAAACATGTAAACAGATGGCATTAAACGGTATCGGCTATGCTATTCTTCCTTCCATTACAATCAAGGATGACTATGATAAAATTAAAAAAATTCCACTAGAAGAAGATGATCTTTCTAACTTACATCGTGATACGTGGCTAATTGGTTATGAATCATCCTTTAGGCTAAAGCAGGTAGAGGCATTTATGGAAATTGTCTCTGCGTATCAAAAATAAACTTCGTGGTTGATAAAAAAGATTTCATTGGATTAACAGAAGAAGTAGTAGTATGATAGTATCTTGAGAAACTAGACTAAAGATTAAGGTGGAAAAAGAACGTATGGAATGGAAAAACATTTATCGAGGCATTTTGATGGGAATATGCGATGTGGTTCCTGGTGTAAGTGGGGGAACGATTGCATTCATTTTAGGAATATATGACCGTTTAATCGAATCAATTAGTGGCTTTTTCAGTAGAGATTGGGCAAAACATTTAAAATTTCTTCTACCTCTGGGAATTGGAATAGGGGTTGCCTTAGTAAGCTTTAGTCATGTATTAGACTTTTTATTAGAGTCGTATCCACAGCAAACACATTTCTTATTTTTAGGCTTGATTGTCGGAGTTTTACCATTATTGGCTAAAGAATCTAATATGCTTGAAACCTTCAGGGCTCAGCATTACATAGCATTAATTATCCCGCTTCTTCTTGTCGGATCAATGGCATTTTTACAGGAATCAAGTAGGCCAGACATTGAAACATTAACGGTGGGCTCTGCAATTACACTCTTTTTTGCTGGCTGGCTTGCAAGCATGAGCATGCTTCTCCCTGGAATCAGTGGAAGCATGGTGCTGTTAATCTTAGGTTATTATCATACAGCGATTGGAGCTGTTCAAGCATTCAATTTCCCTGTTATTTTCGTTATTGGAGCAGGAGTAGCAGTTGGTTTTATTGTCTCAAGCAAATTGATCAAAATTATTTTAAATAAATATCCAAAAATGACTTTTGCAGCCATCATCGGACTTGTGATGGGCTCAACAGCGGTAGTATATAAAGGCTTTACAAATAGCATGCTTGGAAATGTTGTATGCATTCTCGCATTTATCGCAGGCGTAATCATCGTCCAGTTTATTGCTAGAACCAACAATAAGCTTGTTAAAAAACAGGAAGAATCAAGTTGAGGAGAGGGAAACCTCTCTTTTTTTATGGTTTTATTACTGCGTATGGATAAAACACCCTTAATCAACATTGCTGTTGTGCTCTTTTCGTGAAGGAAGACTTAAACATGTGGCAATTTTTTATGGCATCAAGATGGGAAAAAGTCTTAAAGCTGACTCTTTCTAGGTTAAAAGCAACTATCTTTTAGAAAAGCGCTTTTTTTATAGTCATAAAATAAGAATGGTGGTTGGGAATATTTTTACTTGTCACAATTTTTGTTGTTTGATAGAGTAAAGGAATAAAGACATTTAGGCTTAGGAGGACATACATAATGAAAATGATGGATGCAAATGAAATTATTTCTTTCATTCAAAATAGCACAAAATCAACACCTGTAAAGGTTTATGTTAAAGGAGAGCTAGAAGGAATCAACTTTGGAGCTTCCTCAAAAACATTTTTCAACGGTAACAGTGGAGTTGTTTTTGGAGAATGGGCTGAAATAGAAACGGCACTAAAGACTAATGAAGAGAAAATAGAGGATTTTGTCGTAGAAAACGACCGTCGCAACTCTGCCATTCCTTTATTAGACATGAAAGGTGTTAAAGCGCGTATTGAGCCTGGTGCCATCATTCGTGATCAAGTAGAAATTGGGGACAATGCTGTTATTATGATGGGGGCATCCATCAATATTGGTGCAGTCGTAGGGGAAGGTACCATGATTGATATGAACGTAGTCCTTGGCGGAAGAGCTACTGTTGGGAAAAACTGTCATATCGGAGCAGGTACTGTATTGGCAGGAGTAATTGAGCCGCCATCAGCTAAACCGGTTGTCATTGAAGATGATGTTGTTATTGGAGCAAATGCTGTTGTCCTTGAAGGGGTAACAGTTGGTAAGGGTGCAGTTGTTGCAGCAGGTGCAATCGTCATTGATGATGTTGCTCCATATACCGTTGTTGCAGGTACACCAGCAAGAAAAATTAAAGACATTGACGAAAAGACAAAATCAAAGACGGAAATTAAACAAGAGCTTCGTCAGTTATAATAAGGAAAAAAGGCGTGGGAATTCTTCCACGTCTTTTTATTAAGATTGATAAGAAAGAAGGGTTGACTGTGTCTAATGTAAATAATCCCTTTGTGCAAGTAAGAAGGGAGCTTCACCAAATCCCTGAAAAGGGCTTTCACGAAACCAAAACGCAAGGGTACTTGCTACGCTATATACAAGGTCTCTCCCAAGATAATTTAGAGGTGAAGACATGGAAAACAGGCATTTTTGTTAAAGTAAACGGAACAAATCCAAGCGCTACTATTGGTTATCGTGCTGATATGGATGGATTGCCGATAACAGAAGAAACAGATTATACTTTTCGGTCTATGCATGAGGGAATGATGCATGCGTGTGGACATGATATGCACATGAGTATTGCTCTTGGCATTCTCACGCATTTTGCACACCATCCTCCTAAAGATAACTTGTTATTCATGTTCCAGCCAGCAGAAGAAGGGCCAGGAGGGGCAGAAGAAATGATTAAGACAGACATTTTTTCTGCTTGGAAGCCGGATATGATTGTTGCTTTGCACATTGCACCAGAATATCCAGTTGGCACAATAGCCACAAAACCAGGATTGCTTTTTGCGAACACTTCTGAATTGTATATTGATCTTCAAGGTCGAGGAGGGCATGCAGCATACCCTCATCAAACAATAGATATGGTTGTAGCAGCTTGCTCATTAGTCACCCAACTACAAACCGTTGTAGCTAGAAATGTTGATCCCTTAGATAGTGCGGTCATTACCATCGGAAAAATAACAGGCGGTACCGTGCAAAATATCATTGCAGAAAAAGCAAGGCTTGAAGGAACGATAAGAACACTGTCTGTAGAGAGTATGAAAAAGGTAAAAGAACGAATCGAAGCACTTGTTCAAGGTGTGGAGGTTGGCTACAACTGTAAAACAGAAATTGATTATGGAAGCATGTATCATCAGGTAGATAATGATGTTGCTCTTACCGAGGAGTTTATGCGCTTTGTGGAGGATAATACAAATGTGAAGATGATACTTTGTAAAGAAGCCATGACGGGTGAGGATTATGGCTATATGATTGAGAATATCCCCGGGTTCATGTTTTGGTTAGGAGCGGAATCACCTTACGGGCTACATCATGCCAAACTTGATCCAAATGAGGATGCTATTGGTGTGGCCATTAATACCATGATTTCATACTTAAATTTTAAAGCAAACTAGGCAATATTACTGCTGCTCGTATAATTTCAATGAAACAAGCCAAATTATCGAGGAGGAGGTGGATTAATTATGCCTAAAATCGGTGTAGAACAATCCTTGTCTGATGTGCAACAAGCATTGCAGGCAAAAGGGTATGAGGTTGTACCGTTAACAAATGAAAATGATGCAAAGGGCTGCGATTGCTGTATTGTTACAGGAATTGACAACAACTTAATGGGAATTTCTAATAGTGTAACGGCTGGCTCGGTTATAGAAGCTAGTGGAATGACCGCAGATCAAATTTGCCAGCAGGTTGAAAGCAGAATTACTCAATAAAAAAAGAGCCCAGGGCTCTTTTTTTATTTCTTTTCAATATATACTTGATGAGGGAAAGGAATTTCAATTCCATTGGAATCGAGTGCTTCTTTAATAGCTTTTCGTAGCTTCCTTTCTACTCCCCATTGCTCCATATTTGCTGTTCTAGCAATGACCCGCAGTACAACATCAGAGCTTCCAAGGCTTTGCACTCCCACTACATTTGGACCCTCTAGAATTGCTTCTTCCTCAAGCGCAATTTGGTCACATACAGATTGAATCACTGCCACAGCCTCGTCAATATTATCATCATAGGAAATACCAATATCCACAAGTGCACGCATATTCCCACGAGAATGGTTGGTTAAATTAGTAATTTCACGATTAGGAATATAATGAAGGGAACCATCGAAATCCCTAACTTTAGTCGTTCTAAGACCTACTTCCTCAACAATTCCAGAAAAACCTGCCGTTGTTACATAATCGTCCACATCGACTTGCTTTTCTAATAGAAGGAAAAAGCCAGTTACAACATCACTAACGATGCCTTGAGCACCAAATCCGATGGCAAGACCAACGATCCCCGCTCCTGCCAGAATTGCCGTCGTATCGAGTTCAAATACGTTTTCAAGCACCATAATGACGAGAAAGAAAATTAATACATATGTAAAAATGTTCGTTGTTAATTTCTCTAAAGTTTTCGCTCTTCCTTGTGAAAGACCTTGTCGCTGTGTTGACTTTTCAAAGATCCTGCTAATAATTTTTGTTCCTACTGCTCTGACGATGGCATATGCAAGGAGGATAACAAGAAGTTTAATTGCGATAATCCCTAAACTCGTCAAGATTGCCATAAAATCAATATCAGTTAAGTCAATTCCCATTTTGATTCTCCTTTATATTTGTCATACCTATTTAGGCATTATAAAGTATTTTATTGTGAAATCCAAATAATTGGGGAAAGTGCTTATTTTTAAAGCGAAACATTTTGTTCTCCTAAAAAAGAATGATAGTATAGAAAGCGAGAAAAATTCCCAAAGGGATGAACTTCTTTTTTTCAGGGAATACCAACATAGGGTAATCGGAAGCTATTTTCTATAAAGCTTAATTAAATTAATTATTATTTAATATTGACTAAAAAAATCTCAACAGATATAATAGTTGATGTTGAATAGTTTAATAAATGAGAATTAACTTGCTAAATTCTCATTTGAAATTACAACTTGGAGGGATTTACAAATGGCAGAACGCATGGTAGGTAAACAGGCTCCACGTTTTGAAATGGATGCTGTGTTACCAAACAAAGAATTCGGTAAAGTAAGCTTGGAAGAAAACATGAAAAACGATAAATGGACAGTACTTTTCTTCTATCCAATGGACTTCACATTTGTATGTCCAACTGAAATTACTGCAATGAGTGACCGTTATGATGAGTTTGAAGACTTAGATGCAGAAATCATTGGAGTTTCTACAGATACCATCCACACTCACTTAGCATGGATTAACACTGACCGTAAGGAAAATGGTCTTGGTGAATTAAAATATCCATTAGCAGCAGATACAAACCACGTTGTATCTCGTGACTATGGCGTTCTAATTGAAGATGAGGGGATTGCGCTTCGTGGTCTTTACATCATCAGCCCAGAAGGCGAACTACAGTACCAAACTGTATTCCATAACAACATTGGCCGTGATGTAGATGAAACATTGCGTGTACTTCAAGCATTACAAACTGGTGGTCTTTGCCCAGCGAACTGGAAGCCTGGACAAGCTACTTTATAATTGATTTGATGAAGAAATAAGGTCTAACGTATTGCGTTAGGCCTTTTCTGACCAAATAGATAAAAAAGGAGGGATAGGAGCATGAAATTACGCTCCCCAATGCCAGAATTAACTGGTGCAACAGAATGGTTAAACGGACAAGTGTCGAAGGAAGAGCTGATTGGAGAAAAACCAACACTTATCCATTTTTGGTCTGTAAGCTGTCATCTATGTAAGGAAGCGATGCCTCAGGTTAATGAATTCCGTGATAATTATAAGGATAAGTTAAATGTTATTGCCGTTCATATGCCACGATCTGAGGATGATCTTAATATAGAAGCAATTAAAAAAACCGCAAGTGAGCATGATATAACGCAGCCAATCTTTGTTGACAGTGAACATAAGCTGACGGATGCTTTTGAAAATCAATATGTTCCCGCCTATTATGTATTTGATGCAGAAGGCAATCTACGCCATTTCCAAGCTGGAGGAAGTGGCATGAAAATGCTTGAAAAGCGTGTCAATCGTGTGCTTGGGGAATCAGACAAATAATCCTTCAAAAAATTGCCCTTACTCTGGGCAATTTTTTTTATCTCCTTCTAAAGTCGTAGAGAAAATCCAACCTCACTTCCATTTCAAATGGATCATTTTAAGATTAGAATAAAAGTAGAAATAATTTAAATTTTTCCAAAAAAGACTGGATAAATATTTCGAAACTCGATATATTAGATACTATCTTATATTTTCCAGCATGAGTAAACAAAGGGAGGGAATACATGTGGAGACTTTTAAGAAGTTAAAAGATTTTTATTGGCCTTACAGGAAAAACTTCTATATTTCATTAGTGTTTTTACTATTGGTAACAGTGATCACGGTCATCTATCCTGTGATATTACAAATAACAATAGATGAAGTAATCAGTAAACAGCAGTTTGAATTTGTACCGTACATTGCAATTGGATTTATCGGTCTGATGGCCTTAAAAGGGGTATTTACGTTTTTTAACCAATACCTCGGTGATTTGTTCGGTATCAGGTCGGTTTACCGCTTACGTAACGAGCTTTATGAGAAATTGCAATTTCTACCGTTCCGATACTATGATAATGCTAAAACAGGGGATTTGATGTCTAGGCTAACAGCCGATGTAGAAGGATTTCGTTTCTTTCTTTCCTTTGGTTTTGCCGAGCTGATTCGTTTTGCATTATTAGTTACCATCAGTTTAAGTTTAATGTTTTATTATTCCGTCGCGCTGACATTTGTCACACTTTTGGCAATGCCATTTCTTGCGATTGTTACCTACAGATTTGATAAAAGGGTTCATCCGGCTTTTAGGGGAATACGAAAATCCTTTGGTAAATTGAATACAAATGTACAGGAAAACATCAGTGGAATTAATACGGTAAAATCTCTATCTAGAGAAGACCATCAAATAGGGAAATTTAATAATTCCAATGTTGATTATAAGGATAAGTTTATTGCTACCTCTAATGTTTGGGCAAAATTCTTCCCACTAATGGAGTTCATTGGGAATGCTTGTGTCGTAGGGTTGCTTGCATTTGGAGGCTACTTAGTCATTTCAGGGGATTTGTCAAATGGTGAACTGGTCGCGTTCTTTAGTCTTGTTTGGTATATTGTTTGGCCAATTGCCAACCTTGGATTTGTGATAAATCAATTTTCTCAAGCAAAAGCCTCTGGAGAGCGTTTGCTTGAGATTTTAGAAGCAGAAGAAGATATTCAGGATCATCCTGATGCAAAAGATGTTGCTAAATTAGATGGCCATGTGACATTTGAAGGTGTCACTTTCGCCTATCCCAATGAGGAAAAAAATGCGCTTGAAGAGGTTAGTTTTGATGCACCTCCAGGGAAACAAATTGGGTTAATTGGGGAAACAGGTTCTGGGAAAACAAGTATCACTCAATTAATTACTAGATTTTATGAGCCGCAATCCGGAAGAATTTTAATTGATGGGGAAGAAGTGAACAACTATTCCCTTTACACTTTAAGAAATCAAATTGGCTTTGTGTTGCAGGAGTCTTTTCTGTTCTCCTCCACCATTAAATCCAATATTGCTTATGGAAGACCGAATGCATTGATGGATGAGATTGTTCGGGCAGCAAAAATGGCGCAGGCACACGACTTTATTATGGAGCTACCTGATGGGTACGATACCATGCTTGGAGAACGTGGAATGGGGCTTTCTGGAGGTCAAAAACAGCGAATAGCCATTGCACGTGCGTTGATTTTAGATCCTAGCATTCTAGTATTGGACGATGCGACAAGTGCCGTTGATATGCAAACAGAGTTTAACATCCAAAGAGAATTAAAAGCTGCACTTGCTGGGAGAACCACGTTCATTATTGCTCATAGAATTTCTTCATTAAAACATGCAGACGAAATTTTGGTGCTGGAAGAAGGAAAAGTGATCGAAAGAGGAACACATGAGGAACTTGTTGCCAAAAACGGTGCATACCGAAGAATTTATGATATTCAATATAAAGACCAAAAAACGGTTTTGGAAGCTCAGACTAATTAAAGGCAGGTGAGAAGGTTGCGTAAGAAACAAAAGGTTGTCTTAAATGACAATGTGAAAAAAAGATTCTATTATTCTACTGATAATGCGATTGAAAAACCATTCAATTGGCAACAAATGTTACGGTTGTTTTCCTATATGAAGCCGTATTCCAAAAACCTACTCCCGCTGGCGATAATAACGATGCTGATTGCTACAGGAGTAAGGCTGGTTGTGCCAATTATTATTGGTAAATATATGTTTGATTATGCCATTGATCAACGCGATATGGATATGGTTGTTAAGTTAGCTATTATTATATCCGTGCTATATGGCTTGTCCTATGTGGCAAATGCGCTAAGGATTAGATGGATGAATATGCTTGGACAGAATGTTATTTACGATTTGCGAAAACATCTGTTTACTCACGTTCAAGGCCTCTCTCATAGGTTCTTTGATCAGCGCTCAGCAGGTTCCATTCTTGTAAGGATAATGAATGATATTAATTCTCTTCAAGAGCTATTTACAAATGGCGTCATTAATCTATTAATGGACTTTATTCTTTTAGTAGGAATTGTTATCATTCTATTCGCCTTAAGTCCTGAACTAGCTGTTGCTATTCTTGTCATATTGCCAATTATGTTCTTAATTTCTACTAAATTGCGTAGGAAAATTAGAAGGGCTTGGCAGGATGTAAGGATCAAGCAAGCGATGCTAAATTCACATTTGAATGAAAGTATTCAAGGAATTCGTGTGACCCAATCGTTTACTCAGGAAAGAGAAAACATGGGGTTCTTCGACAGAATTAATACAGAGAACTTTCAATCTTGGCGAAATGCAACGCAACAAAATGCTATCTTTAGACCGTTTGTAGAAATGACGAATGCAGTTGGTACCGCAATCCTGATTTGGTTTGGTGCCTATTTAATTCAGCAAAACCTAACAGGTGGCTCCAGCACATTAACACTAGGGGTATTTATTTCCTTTGCATTCTATTTAGGAATGTTCTGGGAGCCCATTTCGCGATTGGGGCAGCTGTATAACATGCTGCTTGTTGGGATGGCTTCCTCTGAAAGAATCTTTGAATTCCTAGATGAAAAACCAATTGTGGATGAAAAAGAAGATGCCATTCATTTAGATACAATTAAGGGAGAGATCGAGTTTAAAGATGTTGAATTTTCATATGATAATAAACGGAAGGCCTTAAACAGTATTTCCTTGCACATGAACGCTGGTCAAACGGTTGCTTTAGTCGGTCATACAGGCTCTGGGAAAACCACGATTGCCAACTTAATTTCGCGGTTTTATGATGCCACTGGCGGTGAAGTGAAAATTGATGGTCATAACATTCGAGATATTTCTGTAAAAAGCTTGCGTTCGCAAATCAGCGTTGTTCTGCAGGATACCTTTATTTTCTCTGGCACCATTAATGATAACATCCGTTTTGGTCGTCCTACGGCTACGGATGAGGAAGTAAAAGCAGCTGCAGAGGCAGTAGGTGTGAATAACTTTATTGAAAGATTAAAAAATGGATATGAAACAGAGGTAGAAGAAAGAGGAAATGTATTATCAGTAGGAGAAAGACAATTGATTTCCTTTGCAAGAGCCTTACTGGCAGATCCTAGCATCATTATTTTAGATGAAGCAACAGCGAGTATAGATACAGAAACAGAAGTACAAATTCAAACTGCTTTGAAAAAGCTTTTACATGGTAGGACTGCAATAATCATTGCGCATCGACTTTCTACGATAAGAGAAGCTGACAAAATCATCGTCCTTGATCATGGAAACATTATGGAACAAGGAAATCATGACCAATTAATGGAGCATCAAGGGATTTATTATCACCTTGTAAAAGCTCAATTTACCATGTCTGATGTAAGTTGATGCAAAAAGGACACCCGCTAACGTATTTGAGGGTGTCCTTTTTATATATTTGGCTCTTTTTATGGTACAATAGGAATAAAAATTGAGTCCATATGGGGGAAAAGTCGTTGAAAAAGAAAGAGTTTGCCGTTATTGGTTTAGGTCGTTTCGGGGGTAGCATGGTGGAGGCATTGAGCAATGAGGGAGTGGAAGTACTTGCCATTGATAATAATGAAGAACGAGTGAATGAGTTTGCAAACATTGCATCTCATGCTGTAGTTGGAGACAGTACAGATGAGGCAGTGTTAAAAAGCATTGGGATCCGTAATTTTGATCATGTTATTGTTGCTATTGGTGATAATATCCAAGCTAGCATTCTGACAACCCTAATACTAAAAGAGCTAGGTGTAAAGCATATAACTGTTAAAGCAACAAATGACTATCATGAAAAGGTGTTAAGTCGAATCGGTGCTGACCAGGTCGTTCATCCAGAAAGAGATATGGGAAGAAGAATTGCCCATAACATAGTATCTAACAATGTATTAGATTATCTAGAGCTATCTGATGAACATAGCATCGTGGAGATTGTAGCTAGCAGAAGGATTGACGGTAAAACTTTAATAAGTTTAGATATCCGTGCCAAATACGGAATTAATATTGTCGCAATCAAAAGAGGAAGAGATATCATTGTTTCTCCTCAAGCAACAGACCCAATCAGGCAAGGAGATATTCTTATTGTCATAGGTGCTGATACAGATATCAATAGATTTGAAAAAAATGTGGTAGAAGATTAAAAACCTCAGGAGCTTAAGCTCCTGAGGTTTTTATATCTTGTCTTTTATACTTCCATGATGATAGGTAATATCATTGGGCGACGTTTTGTTTTTTCATAAAGGAATGGAGCAAGTGTGTCTGTAATCTCGTTTTTGATTTCAGACCATTGTGTTGTTCTGCGCTCCATAATTTTATTCAAATGCTTAGAAATAAGAGATTGAGCATCATTAATTAAATCACCAGATTCTCTCATATACACAAATCCACGAGAGATAATGTCTGGGCCTGAAGCAATCTTGAAATCCTTCATGTTAATGCTAACCACAACAACTACTAAGCCTTCTTCTGATAGGATACGGCGATCTCGTAACACGATGTTTCCGATATCTCCTATGCCGTTTCCATCTATATAGACGTTACCAGAAGGGATTTTTCCAGCTACAGATGCTTCTTCCTCACTTAATGCTAAAACCTCACCATTATCCATCACAAAGCAGTTTTCCTCACGAACACCACAATCAATCGCAAGTTGTTTGTGCGTGATTTGCATGCGGTATTCACCGTGAATTGGCATGAAGTATTTTGGTTTTATTAAGCGCAACATAAGTTTTTGCTCTTGTTGACCACCGTGACCGGATGTATGAATATCACTTAAGGATCCGTGGATTACATCTGCACCTGCGCGGAAAAGCATATTGATAGTACGATTGACACTTAATGTATTCCCAGGAATTGGGGAAGAAGAAAAGACAACCGTATCTCCTGGTATGATTTGAATCTGACGGTGTGTTCCATTCGCAATGCGGGAAAGAGCTGCCATAGGTTCTCCTTGGCTTCCAGTACAAAGGATGGTCACTTTGTTAGCAGGCATTCTATTAATTTGGTTTGCCTCAATAAATGTATCTTTTGGTGCGTTTATATATCCAAGCTCTTGACCGATATTAATCGCTGCTTCCATACTGCGTCCGAATACAGCAATTTTCCTTCCATGAGCAACCGCTGCTTCTGTTACTTGTTGAAGGCGGTGAATATTAGAGGCAAAGGTAGCAAAGATGACCCTTCCGTCTACTTTACGGAAAATATCCTGAATACTTTCACCAACACGACGCTCAGACATTGTAAAGTCAGGGATTTCACTATTTGTACTATCAGATAGTAAGCAAAGAACGCCTTCTTTTCCGATCTCCGCCATCTTTGTTAAGTTAGCAGGCTCTCCAACAGGAGTAAAGTCAAATTTAAAGTCACCAGTATGAACAATGTTACCTTGAGGTGTTTTAACAACCACACCATAGGAATCTGGAATACTGTGAGTAGTACGGAAGAAAGTAACCGACGTTTTGCGGAATTTAATAATATCATCTTCCTGAATTTCAATCAGTTTTGTTTTGCGAAGAAGACCATGCTCCTCCAATTTATTCTTAATAAGACCGAGAGCGAGTTTCCCTCCATATACAGGAATATCAACTTCGCGAAGTAGGTAAGGAATTCCCCCAATATGATCTTCGTGACCATGGGTAACAAAAAGTCCTTTAATTTTTTCTTGGTTTTTAACTAGGTATGTGTAATCAGGAATAACGTAATCAATCCCTAATAATTCGTCTTCAGGGAATTTAATACCGGCATCAATTAGGATAATTTCGTCTTGAAATTGAACAGCATAGGTGTTTTTCCCGATCTCACCTAGCCCTCCTAGAGCGAATACCGCTGCTTGGTTGTTTTTTACAAATTTCATTGTCTATCAAATCTCCAATACTTTATAGTTTTCAGATTGTTTTTCATATTCGAAGAAGTCGCCAGTAACCGGTTGGATAAATTCGATATTATACGGCATGTCCTTTAGTTTCCTGCGAACCTCAAACACTTCAGTGGCTTCAATATAAAGAGCCTCGGTTTTCTCTCTAACTGGTGCTTCCGTAACGTCTTCTTGGTAGTACACTTTAAAAATCATCTTTATCTCTCCTTAAACATTTCTCCCACGTCCCATAGCTCTTGGAAAATGGTTTTATAAATATATTTTAAGTAGGAAAAAAGTGCGGAAGTATCCGGCGACGCAGAAATGTGTCCATCATTCTGTGCACTTTTTTCTTACAAAAAGACAGTAAGTATGGTATTTACTATATGTAACGTTCATTGGCCTTTAAGCCATTATTAACCTATTATATACGAAAAGCCTCAGGAATTCATGCTTTTAATGCAACCTAACCTTATACTATATTTCCCACAGGGAGCTTTCGCATACGCTGACAGGTTATGGCGGGGTTATTCTTATTATAGTTTCCCTAGGTATCTTTGTAAAATTTATGTGGGGAAAATATAGAAGAGTCCTTCTTTATGAATGGAGGACTCTTTAAAAAAAATTTAAGCAATCGTTTTTCTTTTTAAGATATCATTCATTCTCCGCAGCAGTTTTCTTCGCAATCTTCTTAGCATAGTCTTTCACTCCCTGTACTCGAAATCGTTCTGTTTGTTACTAGTTAATATGCATCAAACAGTAAAAATAGTTGCTGGTAAAAATACGAAATTTAGCACAAAAGGAATGGTAGGTTGCGTCTAGACGACCACTTTTAAACTGCGTATAGTTAGTATCAGATTAACATATAACTGTTGTGTTGGGAATACGCATACTGTGTTTAGAAAAGAGAATGATTAAAGTTTTCATTGACAGTAAGCGTTTTCTTCATGTAGGTTAGAATAAACTTTTATTTCGAAACCCTAATGATTAAGGTGGGAAAACTAGATGAAACGTCTCTATTTAGCGTTATTGACCCTAAGTTTAATCTGGGGAATGTCCTTTTTCTTCATAAAAATTCTCGTTACGGACTTAGGTGTTCTCGGGGTGGTTTTTTGGAGATGTGTGTTCGGAGCAGGAACACTTTTCGTTCTGCTTTTAATTCAACAAAAAATGAAGGTTATTAAAAAGTTACCAATTGTTCCAATCCTTTTGATCGCAATACTAAATAACGCACTTCCATGGGCGCTCATTGCAATCAGTGAGACTTCCATTAGTTCTAGCATGGCATCTGTTGTTAATGCCACTACACCTATATGGACCATCCTTATTGGATTTTCGATTTTTTCTAGTAAAATGAGAACAATGCAATGGATTGGTGTGCTTGTTGGTTTTATTGGGATCTTGGTGCTATTAAAGTTGAACATAATACAACTGTTTCAGGATAATTTTTTTGGTGTGGGTACGATGCTTGGAGCAACGATTTGCTATGGTTTTGGCGCACACCTTAGCAGAAGATACCTTCAAGACATTCCAATTACTATCATATCCTTCAGTACACTTGCGATGGCAGGGATTCTTTCGGGTATTTTTATGCTTGTTCTTGCCCCAGAAGGCTTTCTAGCAGTTACAACTGCTTCTACCATTTTTTCCTTGATTGGATTAGGTGTTTTTGGATCAGGGATTGCTTACCTTCTTTATTATTACATGGTAAAAGAGGGAAGTGCCGAGTTTGCTTCACTTGTTACTTATATTGTTCCCCTTACAGCAATGGGGTGGGGAAGCCTTTTATTAAACGAAGAGATTACACCTCATATGCTTATTGGTTTAATTCTTATCTTTTCTGGTGTATATTTATCCTCGTATAAGACGAAAGCAAAAAAACAAAAACCTGTTAATAAAATCGCAGTCTAAATGAAGTTAGGTGATAAAGATGAACAAAGAAAATAAAATCGTGTTTTTTGATATAGATGGCACGTTGTTAAATCATCAGAAGGAACTCCCAAATTCCACTAAAAAAGCAATAGAAGAATTAAAAGAACAAGGTGTATATGTAGCCATTGCAACAGGAAGAGCTCCTTTTATGTTTGAAGATCTTCGGAAGGAATTAGATATTCACTCTTATGTTAGCTTTAATGGGCAGTATGTTGTTTTCGAAGGGGAAGTGGTTTATAAAAATCCTTTAAGTCTTGAGAAGATGAAGGAGCTCAGACAATTTTCTGAGAAGATGAATCATCCTCTTGTTTACTTAAATCATCAGGTTATGAAGTCAAATGTAGAAAGTCATCCATTCATTCATGAAAGTATGGGCAGCTTAAAGTTTACTCATCCTGAATATGGACCTGATTTCCTTGAAACAACAGAGATATACCAAGCTTTGCTTTTCATCGAAGAAAATGAACAGCAGCATTATGTAGATACTTATCGTGATTTCCACTACATTCGTTGGCACCAATATTCCACAGACATTCTGCCAAAGGGCGGTTCTAAAGCAATTGGAATTGAAAAAATGCTACAAAAACTACCCTTCAAATCAGAAAATGTTTACGCCTTTGGAGATGGATTGAATGATATAGAAATGATACGTTCGGTAGCGAACGGGATTGCTATGGGAAATGCACATCCTGAATTATTGAAAGTAGCGAAGCATGTAACGAAGGACGTAGGAGAAGACGGCATCTGGCACGGACTACACGATTTTGGGTTGTTAAAGCAAAAGGCCTGATCACTTGATCAGGCCTTTTGTTATCTCTCGATTGGAATGGCTCCTTGTGGAGGTTGAAATGGGTTTTGTGCATCAATATGATCATAAAACATGACACCATTTAAATGATCAATTTCATGCTGAAACACAATAGATAATAGCCCCTTTAAGCGCAGTTTCACTTCTTCACCTGCTGTGTTTACTGCTTTTACGGTAATTCGAGCATATCGCGGCACAAGCCCAGGCACTTCCCGTTCTACCGATAAACATCCCTCGCCTGAAGTAAGAAAGCTTTTCTCAACAGAATGACTAACAATCTTAGGATTGAAAAGTGCATGACTATGTAGATTTCCTGACTCATCCCGTATATGAATGGCAATCATTTTTTTTGAAATGTTGATTTGCGGCGCTGCAAGTCCAATTCCAGGACGTAAGTTATACTTTTGAGCCATTTCTGGGTTTTGGCTATTTTGAAGGTACTCCATCATTTGATTTAAAATGGTGATTTCCTCTGTAGATGGAGGTAAAAGTACATCTTCTGCCACCTTTCTCAAAGTAGGATTTCCTTCTTTGATTATGTCTTTTGAGGTTAACATTTTCGTCACTCCTAACTCACTATATATAGCTACTATACTCTATTGTGTGCTTTAAATGGTAGTAAGATGATTTTTAATAAGAATAAAGAATACTGTATTATTTTTATGCTTCGAGAAGGGAATTTAATATTGTAAATAATAGCAATAAATTTTATAGTTAAATAGAAGATATGTTAGGGGGATATTAAATTGCATTTATGGAAAAAAACGGTTTGTTCTAGTGCGATCGCTTTTTCCTTACTTTTGTCTGGCTGTGTAAATGGGGAATCTCCAGAGCAAGAGATTTTCCAGACACTTGAAAAAGTAGTGGAATTAGAAGCTAGCTTTGAAGAACAACAAGATCCATTATTAGAATTAGAAAAAGAAGAGTCTGCTATTTATGAGGAAATTCTTAGTCTTGGTATGAAAGAATTTGACCAAATAGTCAAACTGTCTCAAGAAGGATTAACACTTGTTGAACAAAAAGAAGCAGCGATGGCAAAGGAAAAAGAAAGTATCGAAGCTGCAAGCGCAGAGTTTGAAGAAGTTAAGGCCTCTATTGAAGCTTTAGAGGATGAGAAACTTAAAAAGGAAGCTCAATCTCTATATCAGCTGATGGAACAAAGATATGAGGCTTACACAACATTGTGGAACCACTATATGGAAGCTGTAGAAATAGAAAAGGAATTGTATGGCCTTTTTCAAGTGGAAGATTTAACACTAGAAGAGCTTCAATTACAAATTAACAATCTAAATGAATCCTATGATAAGGTAAACGAATCCAATGAAACTTTTAATTCGTTTACTGAGCAATATAATAAAGCTAAATTAGATTTTTACAAGCAAGCAGGTTTAAATGTATCCTATGATAATTAATCTGTGATTAGAATTACCCAAGGGACACTGTGTTCCTTGGGTTGTTTTTATTTTTGGCTGTTTTCGCAAACTTTGTTACTACAGTTTATTATTCAGACACCCGTTGTAATGCTTTTTTCGAAGAGGGAGATATAAATATGTGGCATTTTAGCTTACCTAAAGATTAGAAAAAATCCTAAAGCTGACTTTATCCTGGCTAAAAGCAACAATCATTAAGAAGAGAGCTATATTTTTTTCCCTCCTTGTTTTATAACAATTCTGCTCGAAGGACAGCAAAGGCTCTACAATATCTGTTTTATTTGTATGCTAGAATAATCTTTTGCAGCAAAAGATTAATAAGAGTTATTAGCGGGAAAGGAGTAAATAACAACATTAAGCTATCATAAAATAATGTGATTTTCCGTCTGTTGTAGTTTGTTGATTGGTGATGAAACAGAAAAGTTAATTGTATTAGTACAGTTTAGTTATCAGAAAGTTTATTACATTTTTTGGTTGTATGAAATCTTAGTAATACAAAGGAATTGACGGAATTAAATCCTATACTGTAAACTTGACCTTGGTGAAAAGTTGTATTAATATTTTCATTGGTATTATTAATACAGATGAAATTTGCACAGTTTTTAGAACTAGAATTAACTGAGCGGTATCAGGTTCCAACGAAGTTCGTACAGGGCATATGAAAAAATGTCTTTTTATGTAATTTTTGGGTAACCTAATTTTGTATGTAACAATGGATAAAATAGTTCTCTCAATAGAAAGGAAGAGGTGACTTTAATGGCTGCCAAAACAAAAAATGCTAAGTTAGATCCAAAGCAGCAGTTAGCAAAAGTGGAAGAGCAATTTCAAACGTTCCAAATTTTAAATGAAGAAGGCGAAGTAGTAAATGAAGCTGCAATGCCTGAATTAAGTGATGATCAATTAAGAGAGTTGATGCGTCGCATGGTATACACTCGTGTGCTTGACCAACGTTCCATCAGTCTTAACAGACAAGGACGTTTAGGTTTCTATGCACCTACAGCTGGACAGGAAGCATCTCAACTTGCTTCTCAATTTGCGTTAGAAAGTGATGACTTTATCCTTCCTGGATACCGTGATGTTCCTCAAATGATTTGGCATGGTTTGCCGTTGTATCAAGCGTTTTTATTCTCTCGTGGACACTTCCACGGAAACCAAATGCAAGAGGATTTAAATCTATTGCCACCACAAATTATTATTGGAGCACAAATTATCCAAACAGCAGGTGTGGCACTTGGTCTTAAGAAAAAAGGGAAAAAGTCTGTCGCTATTACATATACAGGTGACGGGGGAGCATCCCAAGGTGACTTCTATGAAGGGTTAAACTTTGCAGGAGCATATCAAGCACCGGCAATTTTTGTTGTGCAGAACAACCGATTTGCTATTTCCACTCCAGTTGAAAAGCAATCTGCAGCAACAACTATTGCACAAAAAGCTGTAGCAGCAGGTATTCCTGGAATTCAAGTGGATGGAATGGATGCGTTAGCAGTGTATGCAGCAACTCGTGATGCTCGTGAGCGTGCTGTGAATGGTGAAGGTCCAACGTTAATTGAAACGCTGACATACCGTTATGGTCCACATACAATGGCTGGGGATGACCCAACTCGTTACCGTACTTCTGAATTAGATGACGAGTGGGAAAAGAAGGATCCACTAGTTCGTTTCCGTAAGTTCTTAGAAAACAAGGGCATTTGGAGCGAAGAAGATGAAAATAAAGTAATTGAAGAGGCAAAAGAAGATATTAAGGTTGCAATCAAAAAAGCAGATGATCAACCTAAACAAAAAGTAACGGACCTTATCTCCTTCATGTACGAGGAGCTTCCATATAACCTTAAGGAACAAAATGAAATTTACAAAGAGAAGGAGTCGAAGTAAGCCATGGCGCAAATGACTATGATTCAAGCAATCACTGATGCGTTACGCACAGAATTGAAAAATGACGAAAATGTCTTGCTTTTCGGTGAAGACGTTGGGCAAAACGGTGGGGTTTTCCGTGCAACTGAAGGCCTTCAAGCAGAGTTCGGAGAAGATCGCGTATTTGATACGCCCCTTGCAGAATCAGGGATTGGTGGTCTTGCAGTGGGTCTTGGTGTAACTGGATTCCGACCTGTAATGGAAATCCAATTCTTCGGTTTTGTATACGAAGTAATGGACTCCGTAAGTGGACAACTTGCTCGTATGCGTTACCGTACTGGTGGAAAATGGAGCTCTCCTGTAACGATTCGTTCTCCTTTCGGTGGTGGAGTGCACACGCCTGAGCTTCATGCGGACAGCTTAGAAGGACTTATGGCACAACAACCAGGTCTGAAAGTAGTTATTCCATCCACACCATATGACGCAAAAGGACTTTTAATTGCTGCTATTCGCGACAATGACCCAGTTGTGTTCTTAGAGCATATGAAATTATATCGTTCTTTCCGTCAGGAGGTTCCTGAAGAGGAGTACACAATCGAGCTTGGCAAAGCAGATGTGAAACGTGAAGGAACAGATATTACTATGGTTACTTATGGTGCTATGGTTCATGAATGCTTAAAAGCTGCTGATGTATTAGAGAAAGACGGCGTTTCTGCTGAAGTGATTGATTTGCGTACTGTCAGCCCACTAGATATTGATACCATTATTGCATCTGTTGAAAAGACAGGCCGTGCTATCGTTGTTCAGGAAGCGCAAAAGCAGGCTGGTATAGCAGCGAACGTGGTTGCAGAAATCAATGACCGTGCTATTTTAAGTCTTGAAGCGCCTGTATTGCGTGTTGCTGCACCAGATACAGTATTCCCATTCTCTCAAGCAGAGAGTGTATGGCTACCAAACCATAAAGATGTTTTAGAAACTGCGAAAAAAGTTCTGAACTTCTAATTTTTATAACTATCGGGAAGAAGTCCATTCTTAGCTTTGCAAAGAGTGGGCTCTCCATTTTATCTATAACTTATCTATCATAGGAGGTTGAAGACTGTGGCATTCGAATTTAAATTGCCAGATATCGGTGAAGGTATCCATGAAGGTGAAATTGTTAAGTGGTTCGTTAAACCAGGTGACGAAATTGAAGAAGATGATATACTTTGTGAAGTACAAAACGATAAAGCAGTAGTAGAAATTCCTTCCCCAGTAAAAGGGAAGGTTGAAGAATTAAAGGTGGACGAAGGAACAGTAGCAACGGTTGGTCAAACCATCATCACACTAGATGCACCAGGTTACGAAGACCTCAAATTCAAAGGTGACGACCACGGTAGCGACGAAGAAAAACCAGAGCCGAAAAAAGAAGAAAAAACAGAAGAACAGGTTCAAGCTACTGCTGAAGCTGGACAAGATGTGAAAAAAGCAGAAGCTCCAAAAGAAGAGCCGAAAGCTGAAACTGGCGCAGGCGCACAAGAACAAGTAGAAGTGGATCCGAACAAACGTGTGATTGCGATGCCTTCTGTTCGTAAATATGCTCGTGAAAAAGGCGTAGAAATTCGTCAAGTTCAAGGATCTGGAGATAATGGCCGCGTTCTTAAGAGTGATATCGATTCCTTCCTTTCTGGCGGTGGCGCTAAAGCAGAAGAAGCTACTACTGCTACAGATTCTGCTCCAGCAAAAGAGGAAGCAAAAGAAACAAAACAAGAAAAACAAGCGATTCCTGCTGGTCAATATCCAGAAACTCGTGAGAAAATGAGCGGTATGCGTCGTGCGATTGCTAAAGCAATGGTTAACTCTAAGCACACAGCTCCTCATGTAACGCTAATGGATGAAATTGATGTGACAGATTTAGTTGCCCATCGTAAAAAATTCAAAACAGTTGCAGCAGATAAGGGTATTAAGTTAACATTCTTACCATACGTAGTTAAAGCACTTACATCTGCGTTACGAGAGTATCCGGTTCTAAATACATCCTTAGATGATGCAACAGATGAAATCGTGCACAAGCATTATTACAACATCGGTATCGCAGCTGATACGGAAAAAGGACTATTAGTTCCTGTTGTAAAAGATGCGGATAGAAAATCTATCTTCTCTATCTCAAATGAAATTAATGAGTTGGCTGGAAAAGCGCGTGATGGAAAGTTAGCTTCCGATGAAATGAAAGGTGCATCTTGCACTATCACCAATATCGGTTCTGCTGGTGGTCAATGGTTCACACCAGTTATTAACCACCCTGAAGTTGCCATTTTAGGTATCGGCCGTATCGCTGAGAAACCTGTAGTGAAAGACGGAGAAATTGTAGTAGCTCCAGTTCTTGCATTATCACTAAGCTTTGACCATCGTATGATTGATGGTGCTACTGCTCAAAATGCGCTTAACCACATTAAGCGTCTGTTGAACGATCCACAACTATTGTTAATGGAGGGGTAAGGTAAATGGTAGTAGGAGATTTTGCAATTGAAGTAGATACGCTTGTCATTGGTTCAGGGCCTGGTGGATATGTTGCGGCAATCCGCGCTGCTCAGCTAGGACAAAAGGTAACAATTGTAGAAAAAAACACACTTGGTGGAGTATGCCTAAACGTTGGTTGTATTCCTTCTAAGGCATTAATTTCTGCTGGTCATCGTTATGAAACAGCTAAGCACTCCGATGATATGGGAATTACTGCTGAGAATGTTACAGTTGATTTTACTAAAGTCCAAGAGTGGAAAGCGGGCGTAGTAAAAAAATTAACCGGCGGAGTAGAAGGTCTACTTAAGGGGAATAAAGTGGACATCGTTTCAGGTGAAGCCTACTTTGTGGACGGAAACACTGTACGTATCATGGACGAAAACTCTGCACAAACTTACAAGTTTAACAACTGTATCATTGCAACAGGTTCTCGCCCAATTGAAATTCCAACGTTTAAATATTCCAAGCGTGTGCTTGATTCAACAGGTGCATTAGCGCTTAAAGACATTCCAAAGAAGCTTGTTGTTATTGGTGGAGGCTATATCGGTACAGAGCTTGGTACAGCATACGCTAACTTTGGAACAGAAGTTGTGATTGTTGAAGCTGCAGATGAGATCTTGGCTGGCTTTGAAAAGCAAATGAGCTCACTTGTAAAGCGTAATCTAAAGAAAAAAGGCAATGTGGAAATCTTCACAAAAGCTATGGCTAAAGGTGTAGAAGAAACAGAAGATGGCGTGAAAGTAACAATTGAAGTAAAAGGCGAAGAGCAAACAATCGAAGCTGATTACGTACTAGTTACTGTTGGTCGTCGTCCAAACACAGACGAACTTGGCCTAGAGCAGGTTGGGGTAGAAATGACGGACCGTGGCGTAGTGAAAATCGACAAACAATGCCGCACAAGTGTTTCTAACATCTATGCAATTGGTGACATTGTAGATGGACCACCACTAGCCCACAAAGCTTCTTATGAAGGTAAAATCGCTGCAGAGGCAATTGCTGGTGAGCCAGCTGAAATCGACTACTTAGGAATTCCAGCGGTAGTATTCTCTGAGCCTGAGCTTGCATCTGTTGGTTATACAGAGGCACAAGCGAAGGAAGAAGGAATCGAAGTAATTGCTGCTAAGTTCCCATTTGCTGCAAATGGTCGTGCTTTAGCATTAAATGCAACAGACGGCTTCTTAAAGCTAGTAACTCGTAAGGAAGATGGCTTAATCATCGGTGCTCAAATTGCTGGTTCTAGCGCATCTGATATGATTGCTGAACTTGGCCTTGCTATCGAAGCAGGAATGACTGCAGAAGATATCGCAATGACCATCCACGCTCATCCGACATTGGGAGAAATCACAATGGAAGCGGCTGAAGTTGCGATGGGTAGCCCGATTCATGTTGTAAAATAATATTATTTAAAAAAGACCTCCAAAATAGGAGGTCTTTTTACTTATTTATAAGCTGAACCGTCAGCTTTATTTAATGCCTCTTCAATCGAAACGACAATGTTCTCTTTTGATTGGGGGCCATCAATTTGTGTTAATATCTTATTCTGGTGAACAACCACTATAGTAGGGGTTGATGTTACATTAAATTGCTTATATAAAATCTTATTTCCTTCTGAATGTACAAATTCAATATTTTCCAAATCATCTGACTCAGAACTTTTCACATCAATAATTGCATCATAATATGTACTTTCATCGTGATCATTCGTTTCCCCGGAGAAAAATAAAAGGGTGTGGGAATCCTCTGGAATTTCCATATGTGTGATAGATTCATTTTCCTGACAGGAAGATAAAATGAAAAAAGACAACGTAAAAAATACAACAGAGCCTCTTATCATGGCAATCCTCACTTTCTGTGCGATGGGGGTGAAATATAACGTTTTTTATGTCATTTGTCTATACATAATTGGTGCTATTCTACCATTAAAAATCCACAAATCTGGATTTGTTATCAAAATGTTACAAAATTGAAAAATAGAATACTCCTTCCTAACATATTTATTCATAAGGTTTTTAATTTACAAAAATCGGCTACATAAATAGAAATATGCAAATAGGGGCTGCTTATATGAAAAGTTACGTAGTATTTCTCATTCAGAATATGTTCTGGGGTACTTACAGCTTCATAGAGTGGTTTTCTGCAAGAGATAAAACACAAGCTAAAATAATTCTTCTAGGTATATTTATTTATCTTTGTTATATGATGGCAATGGCTATAATGAAAAAGAAAAAAGCTGCTTTTGTAACAACACTCGTAAGCTTTATATTTTTCTTTAGCTTTCAACAGCTTTTTTTCTACTTCGTGTTCTAAAGGAAGAACTAAATCCTCCATTTAAAGGACCCCAAAAATATGGAAAGTTATTGCCTTTAAACCGCATTTACTAGTATGATAAAAGAGGAACTTTACCTTTGGAGGAAACAATATGAAAAAATGGATACTACCTACACTGTTAATGCTCCTCCTAACAGCTTGTGGAGACACACCCGAAAATGATGGGAAAGCATTAGAAGAAAAAAATGCTTCCAATGAGGAGAATCATTCAAACAAGGATAAAAACAATGGCGAAGTCCCTGCCTCTACTAACGGTGAAACGCCAGATGACACGGAGGAAACGGACGAAGGTCAAGAAGAGCAAGAAGAGCCCGGGAAGGGTGAAGAGGATGAAGAGGTCGCATCCCCAGATGAAAATACTTCTGTTACACCACAATATATCGTAAACCCTGGCAATTACTCCATCGAGCCAATTCAAGATGCTATTTCAGAGGTTGTCCTATTAACTATTGATGACGCTCCTGATAGGTATGCGCTAGAGATGGCGAAAACATTACAAGAGTTGAATGTAAAAGCAATCTTTTTTGTGAATGGACATTTTATTGAAACGGAAGAAGAAAAAGCTGTCTTGAAGAAAATCTATGATATGGGGTTTCCCATCGGAAACCATACCATGTCGCATAAATCATTAGATAATATTCCAGAAGACAAGCAGTATGAAGAAATTATGGAATTGAACGAACGAATTGAAGAAATAACAGGGGAAAAACCTCGGTTTTTTAGAGCCCCATTTGGAGCCAATACTGATTATGTTAGAGAGCTTGTGAAAGAGGAAGGAATGATCCTCATGAACTGGACATATGGCTACGATTGGGAAGCTGAATACAGAGAACCTGAAGCACTGAAAGAGATTATGATAAACTCCGATCAGCTAAGAAACGGTGCAAATCTTCTCATGCATGACAGAGAATGGACGAACGAAGCTCTTCCAGGAATTGTGAAGGGGCTTCAAGAAAAGGGCTATCAAATTGTTGATCCTGACTTAATTGGAGCGGAAGAAGAGGTTACCACATCAGAATAATAAAAGAAAAGCCCGCTTACACGTGGGCTTTTCTTTAACGTTTATAATAATACATGATACTGCCAGTAAACAACTTTAATTCTGCCTCTAGCTTCTTTGCCAGAAACTTACACAGTTCATTGGCCTTGGCTTTATCTCCATGTGTACTTTGATCATGAAGGGTAATTTGAATGTAAGAAAGCGGCTCTGTTTCTGATGTAGCTGCTTGCGTTCCTACTCCAATTAAAATCATGTTATAACGGTCTTCCTTAGCCTTTAAATAAAACCAAACACCTTCACCTTCTGGCTTTTCCTTTATTTCATAAGGAAAGGCTGCTTCACTATATTCCCAGGCTAATTGCTTCCCGGTTTTTGATGTAATTTCTTGATAATAGAGCAATAAATTTTTCACTTCATCGATGGTAAGGGTTTTCTGTTTTGAATTTTCCACAAGGTTAATATATGCACTACTGGCCATCGTTTTTCACTCCTAAATAAGACAACATATTCTTATTCTAGCACTGGAAGAAACAAGCAGACAACTCTTAAGTGAAAATTCTTGCAATTTAAATATCCAATAAGTTATAATAATATTCTGAATAACCAAAAAATAATAAGGAGGTACAGTATGAACCTATTTGACAAGCTTTATGACAACAATGAGAATGTGCCAGTTCGCTTTGTTGGATTTACAACGAAAGATGTCAGGTATGATTTTGGTATTGTATACACAAACATGTTTTTTGGTAAACCACTCGTTATTTGCATGCAAACCGGCCGCTCCACTCTCCTCGATCCTAAAGATGTTACTGACCTAAACCACCTTCAGCATGTGTTCCGTATTGAATCAACACAGCAGGCAGAAGACCTTGCAGAGTTCTTTTCCGAAGCGATTCCAACCATTCCATTCCAAGAGCAATATGAATAACACCTAACCAAAAGCCATCGTCTAAAAAAAGACGATGTTCTTTTTTTGCTCTTTTCTAAAGGCTGTTTTCGTAAAGTTTGTTGCTACTGTGTATCTTTAAGACACCCGTTATCAACGTTGCTGTCGTGCTCTTTTCGTGGAGGAGTTTTAAAAACGTGGCAATTTTTCTTAGCCCGAAGATTGGAAAAAGTCTTAAAGCCGACTTTTTCTTAGGTTTTAGCAACAATTTTTTAGAAAAGAGCTTTTCTAAATGAGACCCCCGAAGGACGCGGAGCCATTTGCGGAAAACAACACCGTTGTGTGATGAAAATTTAAATGTGACATACAATTTAATTATTGACATAACACATTTATCGGTTTATCATATAATTAATAACATAAAGCGCTTTCAAAACTAACGGCAGCTTTGCAAAAAAATTCTCACAGGAAAGAGGTTAGAGGGTATGGGTACAATCATTTGTCAAACTTGTAACAGCGCGGTAGACCATTTTGAGGATGAAAAAGTTACGACTTATTATGCAAAATGTCCAGATTGCCAGTGCTCTGAAAAAAGCGAAGATTTAGCCTAGAAATATATAGAATGAGAAAAGGGACCTCCAAATGGGGTCCCTTTTCTCATTCTACTATCTATCTGATTGCTTTATGTTCTTTGATCACACGTAAGGTCTTCAGTTCAGCATCTTCTGGACCTTGAACAGGCAAACCAACTTCTAATGTTTTTTTGATATAGGTAAGGTTATCATCCGTAATAATTTCTCCTGGTGTGAAAATTGGAATACCAGGTGGATATACCATTATAAACTCCGCTATGATTCTACCTGCAGACTGCTCAAATGGTACGACCTCTGTTTCAGAATAAAAGGCATCACGAGGTGCAATTGCCAGTACTGGAATGTCAGGAAGCAATACCTTGGTCTCATTATCTGCATTTCCAGCTTGGTGTGTAAATTCAGAAGATAACTCACGTAGCGCTTGAATTAGGATGTCAGTTTCTGCTTCCGTATCCCCTGGTGTGATAATGCAGAGAATGTTATACAAGTCAGAGAGCTCAACTTCAATATTGTAGTTTTTACGAAGCCACTTTTCTACATCATAACCTGTTAGATTTAGATTTTTGACAGAGATGATTAGCTTAGTTGGATCATAATCAAATGTTGCTTTTCTACCGAGTATTTCAGAACCAACACAATATAGGTGTTCTATTTCATTAATCGCTTTTCTTGTTTTATCAGCAAGGTGGATTGTCTTCTCAATGAGCGCATGTCCCTCTGTTGCTAATCGTTTTCTTGCAACATCCAATGATGCAAGTAATAGATAGGAGGTAGAAGTTGTCGTTAACATGCTCAAGATGCTTTGTATTCTATTGACATTAACAAGCCCTTCTTTGACGTTTAGGATAGAGCTTTGTGTCATGGATCCACCAAGCTTGTGAACGCTAGTTGCTGCCATATCTGCACCAGCTTGCATGGCGGATAGCGGAAGTTCTTCATGAAAGTGAATATGAACTCCATGTGCTTCATCCACTAGGACAGGTACGTTAAACGAATGCGCAATCTCAACGATTTGACAAAGGTCTGCCGAAACTCCGAAATAAGTAGGATTGATAACAAGGACTCCTTTAGCATCCGGGTGTTGCTGAAGTGCTTTTTCTACAGCGTCTGTAGTAATGCCATGAGAGATTCCAAGCTCTTTATCTACTTCTGGGTGGATGAAAATAGGTACGGCCCCTGAAAACACAATAGCCGACATAACGGACTTATGAACGTTTCGCGGAACAATGATTTTTTCACCTGGTCCACAAACAGCCATTACCATGGTCATAATTGCTCCACTTGTACCCTGAACGGAAAAGAAGGTATGATCCGCTCCGAATGCTTTGGAGGCAAGTTCTTGTGCAGCTTTTATCATTCCTTTTGGATGGTGAAGATCATCAAGTGGTCCAATATTAATTAAATCTATTGAAAGAGCGTTGTCGCCAATAAAATTTCGGAATTCAGGATCAATACCTGCTCCTTTTTTATGGCCAGGAATATGAAATTGTACCGGGTTCTTCTCTGCGTGCTGAACGAGCCCTGAAAATAATGGAGTATCTTTTTGTGTATAGGTCAACTTACCTTTGCACCTCTTTACTTTTCTTAGATTCATCTATCTTAACGTA
Source organism: Bacillus sp. THAF10 (assembly GCF_009363695.1). Lineage (NCBI taxonomy): Bacteria > Bacillati > Bacillota > Bacilli > Caryophanales > Bacillaceae > Bacillus > Bacillus sp. THAF10. Next base: position 1,591,930 of record NZ_CP045403.1, read on the forward strand.
TCTATTTTCATAGAACAAACTTAAACGTAAAACAAATGAAATTATAGCATTTATCTGTCAGGTTGCAAAGATTTTATTTTGGTTATTTTACTAAAAAAAACAGGATTTCTTAAATAGGAAAAGAAAAGTATTAAAATAGCATCAATTGAAACAACAGAGAGGATGAATACTTTTATGAATTGGGAAACTCGCGTGACAAAGTTGCTTGATATTAAGTATCCAATTATACAGGGGGGACTAGCATATCTTGCTTATGCTGACTTAGCTGCGGCTGTATCGAACGCAGGGGGACTCGGACAGATAACTGCTATGAGTCTAGAGTCGCCTGAGCAGTTAAGAGATGAAATACGAAAAACAAGGAAGCTAACAGATAAACCATTTGGAGTGAATTATGCCATCGGGCAGCATGGCAGGCCTTTTGAACATATGCTGGATGTTGCAATAGAAGAGAAGGTTCCGGTTATTTCGATGACAGGTGGTAATCCTGCTCCGATCTTTAATCGCTTAGAAGGGGTGTCGTGTAAGAAATTAGTGCTGGTTGCAGCAAAACGACAAGCACAAAAAGCAGAGGAATTAGGAGCAGATGCTGTAATGGTTGTAGGGCAAGAAGGGGGAGGACATCTTGGCAAGAACGATCTGGGCACGATGGTCCTTATCCCAAAAGTAGTGGATGCATTGTCTATTCCAGTTATCGCTTCAGGTGGGATAGGCGATGGGAGAGGATTAATGGCGTCGTTGTCACTTGGTGCAGAAGGGATTGAAATGGGCACAAGATTCATTGCAACAAAAGAATGCATACATGCACATCCCATCTATAAAGAGTTACTTGTAAAAGGGTCTGAAAGCGATACGGTGGTAATAAAAAGAAGTCTTGGTGCACCTGCAAGAGCAATTCATAATAAATGGACGGAACAGATTCTGCAATTGGAGAGAGAAGCTAAAGGATATGAAGATCTAAAAAGTTTTATTAGTGGGGTAGCCAATAAAAGGTTTATTTATGATGGCCAGACAGAGGAAGGCTTTGCTTGGGCTGGTCAAGTGATGGGATTGATTGATGATGTCCCGTCCGTTGAAAGCTTAATTTCAAGGATGATAAACGATGGAGAGAAAATAAGAAAGAACTGGGCAAACTAAAGCAGAAAAATGTTATACTGTATTTTTCATTATGACATGGAGGTGAAATGATGGAATTTACATATCCCATTTCTTATGATTGGTCAACGGAAGAGCTGATTGACGTGATGGCCTTTTATGAAGCGGTTGAGCATTCCTATACAAAGGGGATGGAGCGAGATCGCCTACTTGAATTATATCGCCGTTTTAAAGAAATTGTTCCAGGAAAAGCCCAAGAACGTAACCTTGGGAACGAGTACGAGGAATCAAGTGGCTTTTCGATCTATCAAACCATGAAAAAAGCAAAAGAACTTTCACCTGGAGATAAGGTCAAGATGACAAAATAATTCAAAACAGCTGGTGCCCGATTAAGAGGCGCCAGCTGTTTGTTTGGTTAAATTGTACAATTCTCTTAACGTTTGGAACGCTTCTTGTATCCTAGCAATGGTTTCATCCCCACTAAGCTTTATAGCTTCTTCTTTAGGAATTTGAATACCACATAAAATTTCCGCTTTTTTCACTTGAATAAGACGCTCAAAAAGCTCCTTATGCTGCTTTTCGGATAACTCACTTTGCTTGATTACTTCTGGCTTTGTGTGGTCTTTAGACCAAACATAATCCGTTGGTATTTCATCTCGAATTTTTTTTACCTCTTTTAACAGTGTTTCTCCAAATGAAGCCTTCAACGGTGCTTCGTATATGACAGCAAACCAAACGAATACATGAGTTTCCCAAAGACCGATTTGAAAATGTGGCAGCATTTTATACCCACGGGAGTTATTAGCAAAAGCAACCCAAGAATCCTTAGGAGGGTTTATTGTGCGGCGAGCATGTTTTGCAACATGGTAATGCATCTCATCTCCTGTCATCGCTGATAAGGTAGGAGAGAAATGCTCACCTAACAATTCGAATTTTGGTTGAATCTGTGATTGCAATGCTTCCATTCTTTTTTCTAAGCCATTTATGTTAAAAACCTCAAAATCCTTCTTTTTGAACCCATTGAATTTCCTTTTTGCCATTCTCATTCACTCCATCATTGATCTTTATTGTCTGGTTTATTTTAGCATAGCGATTCTTCTCTGCCAAAAGATTAATGGGATAAAAAACTATCTGTAGGTAACTGCACATTTTAGTTACCAACTTTATTTCTTTTCATATGATATAGCAACCATTTAAAAACGAATCTAAAGTTTATGGAAAGGAATATCATTTGAGGGAGGGAATGACATGAAACAAGTAGCGACTCCTTGGAAAAAGAGAAAAGAGGAAAATCATCGAGCGGTTCTAAAGCTAGAAATTGATTACGAGCTGGCAGTTCTTTTTGAAGCGATTCAAGAATCTGATCAGGAAAAAATCAAAAAATCCAAAGCCAAGTTGGAGCAATTACGCAAGGATATGCTAAGTCTAGAGGTTTCGTAGTGTTATACTACAAAACGGACCTAAAGAGGTTCGTTTTTCTATGTTCCCCTTTACTTGCTTTATCGGGCATGATTGAGTAAGCTAATACCTACATATCGACATTTATTCTACCATTACATTGTAAAAGGCAGGGGAAGTAGCTTGAATTGGTCTGAAATAGATAAGCACGCAAAAGCCTGGACAAAAGAAGCAGGTGAAAGAATAAGGTCCTCATTTAGTAAAGAACTCATGATACATACTAAGTCATCACCAGATGATCTTGTCACAGATATAGATCAAGATACTGAAAAATTTTTTATTGAAAAAATAAGAGGAACCTACCCTGAGCATCAAATTTTAGGGGAAGAGGGCTTTGGCGATGAATTGGATAAATTAGATGGGACTGTCTGGATTATTGATCCCATCGATGGAACGATGAATTTTGTACATCAGCAACGAAACTTTGCTATCTCGGTTGCCGTCTATGAAGATGGTGTGGGCAAAATCGGTTTAATTTATGATGTGGTCCATGACGAGCTTTATCATGCCAAAGCAGGGGAAGGAGCCTATTTAAACGACCTTCAACTTCCAAAGCTCGAGAAAGTACCTGTTGAAAAGGCAGTCATTGCTCTTAATGCCACTTGGATTACAGAAAATAAGCGAATTGACCCGACCATATTGTCACCATTGGTAAAAAAAGTGAGAGGTACAAGATCCTACGGGTCTGCGGCATTAGAGATGGCCTATGTCGCTACGGGCAGAATAGATGCCTACCTTACGCTCAGGTTGTCTCCTTGGGATTTTGCCGCTGGACTTATCATTGTGTCCGAATTAGGTGGGAAGGTAACGACCTTGCATGGTGAACCGTTGAACCTTTTAGGGCAGAACAGTGTGTTTGTGTGCAAACCGGGTTTACATGAAGAAATTTCAAGAGATTATTTATCAAAACTGAAAAAATAACTAAAAACCATGGAGCCATTTCGCTCCATGGTTTTAATTTTATAGCTGCCCGTTTTCACGCATTTTCTTTTTTGTTTTAAATCCAAAGCCCATTACTAACACAAATAGCACGAAAGCTCCAACGATACCAAGTGGGCTTCTTTCTGCGATTGCAATGCCGACTAAGCCAAGAGAAACCGCTGCCAAAATAGCAAAAATTAACATCGGCCATTTAATATCTTTCATATAAGATCAACTCCTTTGGGAACGCTAAAAACATATAACATATATTTTACATAAGTCCCTTCGTCTTTTCTACTATGTTTGTGGTATAATACTAAAGTTATTAAGTTGTATAATTAGGGAGATGAAATAGTGAACATCCGCAATGATATTCGTAACATCGCAATTATCGCTCACGTTGACCATGGAAAAACAACGTTAGTAGACAAATTGCTACATCAAGCTGGTACGTTTAGAACGAACGAGCAGGTAGCAGAACGTGCCATGGACTCCAATGATTTGGAAAGAGAACGTGGGATTACTATATTAGCAAAAAATACTGCTATTAATTATAAGGACACTCGTATTAACATCATGGATACGCCTGGTCACGCCGATTTTGGTGGAGAAGTAGAACGTATCATGAAAATGGTTGATGGAGTTCTCTTGGTCGTGGATGCCTATGAAGGGTGTATGCCACAAACACGTTTTGTTCTTAAAAAAGCATTAGAGCAAAACTTGACGCCAATTGTAGTCGTAAATAAAATTGACCGTGATTTTGCTCGTCCGACGGAAGTTGTTGATGAAGTAATCGATTTATTTATCGAATTAGATGCATCAGAGGAGCAATTAGAGTTCCCAGTTGTTTATGCATCTGCAATCAACGGTACTGCAAGCACAGACCCAGAAAAGCAAGACGAAAACATGGAAGCTATTTATGAGTCAATTATTGACCACATTCCAGCTCCAGTGGACAACAGTGCAGAGCCACTTCAGTTCCAGGTTGCTCTTTTAGATTACAACGACTACGTTGGACGTATTGGTGTAGGGCGTGTTTTCCGTGGAACAATGAAGGTTGGACAACAGGTTGCTTTAATGAAACTTGATGGCTCAGTGAAACAGTTCCGCGTAACGAAGCTGTTTGGCTTTATCGGTCTTAAACGTGTGGAAATTGAAGAGGCAAAAGCTGGAGACCTTGTTGCTGTTTCTGGAATGGAAGACATCAACGTAGGGGAAACAGTATGTCCAGTCGATCATCAAGATGCTCTGCCGGTACTCCGTATTGATGAGCCAACCCTTCAAATGACGTTCCTAGTGAACAACAGTCCATTTGCTGGTAAAGAAGGGAAGTTTGTGACTGCCCGTAAAATTGAAGAGCGTTTGGAAGCACAGCTTGAAACAGATGTAAGCTTACGTGTAGACCCAACAGATTCCCCGGATGCTTGGGTTGTATCTGGTCGTGGCGAGCTTCACTTATCCATTCTTATTGAAAACATGCGCCGAGAAGGCTTTGAACTGCAAGTATCCAAGCCAGAAGTAATTATTAAAGAGGTAAATGGAGTAAAATCTGAGCCTGTGGAGCGCGTACAAATTGATGTGCCAGAAGATTACACAGGAGCTATTATGGAATCCATCGGTGCCCGTAAAGGCGAAATGGTGGATATGATTAACAATGGTAATGGTCAGGTTCGTCTAATATTCATGGTTCCTTCTCGCGGGTTAATTGGGTATACGACAGAATTCCTATCTTTAACTCGTGGTTATGGAATTATCAACCACACTTTTGATAGCTACCAACCAATGGCACCAGGTCAGGTAGGTGGACGACGTCAGGGAGTGCTAGTTTCCATGGAAACAGGAAAAGCATCCACTTACGGAATTATGGGTATTGAAGACCGTGGCGTTATTTTTGTAGAGCCAGGCACTGAGGTATACGAAGGCATGATCGTTGGGGAGCATAACCGTGAAAATGATCTTGTTGTTAATGTGTGTAAAATGAAACAAGCGACAAATGTTCGCTCCGCTACCAAGGATCAAACTGTCAGCATGAAAAAGCCTCGTTTAATGACATTAGAGGAATCATTAGAATATCTGAATGACGATGAGTATTGTGAGATTACACCGCAATCCATTCGTCTTCGTAAGAAGCTTCTTGACAAAAACGAACGCGAACGTTTAGCGAAAAAGAAAAAATTTGCAGAGGCTTAATGAAAGTTTAATGTTATAAAAGTTGGAAGGCATGGACATTCGTCTGTGTCTTTCCTTCTAAAATTTTGTGAAAATGGGGGCTAGACAATGGATGTTACGCAAAGGCTATCTTTTTTTGCCAGTCTCTATCGTGTCGAGGAAAACCCTGAAGTAAATATGTGGTTTCTTTACTTTACCATTTTAGGTTTGTCCATCCTTGTATATAAGCTAGGATTTGCTTTGAAGCTACCAATTCTAAAATCAGCAGTCATCTACTTGTTCTTGATATTAGGAAGTACGGTATTGACCTTTCTAGGTATATTTTTACCTGTTGGTGAAGGCTTGGTGGTTGCAGCGTTAATCCTCATAATCTACAAAATTCGTCTGCATCGTTCTAAACAAGCCGAGAGCCAAGAAACCTAAAGGGGAGGCGTCTTGTATGAGATCCATTCAGGATACACTCTATAATTGGCTCACCATTAAAGTTGTTTCAGAAGCAAGGCCAGAGGATACATCAGCAAGGGAAACAACCGCCCTATTTAAGGGAATTCTTTATGAGGATCATCAGTTATCCAATATTGAAGTAACAAAAGATGATTTGATGTATTTTGTGGAATATGATAAAGATGGGGAGCGGCATAAAGTCAGGTTTCCGATAGAGTTAATTGATGTGATGCTGGAACAAATGCTCGATGAGCCAGAAAAATACCAAAACTATGAATAGAAAAGGATAGCCCTTTTTTAAGTGAGTCCACTTAAAAATTAGGCTATCCTTTTTGTTTATTACAGGCAGGAACTTTGTTGCACCTGCGTATAGTTAAGACACCCGTAATCAACGTTGCAGTCGTGCTGTTTTCGTGGAGGTAGTTTTAAACAAGCCACGCAGACGCGGAGCCATTTGCTTAAAATCAAGAGCGGTGTTTACCAAAGCTATTAAAAAAGATAAAGAAAGCGGGAAGTGCGATAGCGAATATAAGATGACCTATGGACCAAAGAGTTAACGCCAGTAAATCGGACGGAGGAGGTGTTGCTTTTTTTGCAAGAATGGTTAAAGGAAAAAAGGTGAGAATGGTTGGGAATGTTAGAATAAAAGAAAGAAGAAACTGTTTGTTAACAGAGTGGAGTTTTAATCTCTTTACAAGGTATCCAAAGACAAAACCAATGAAAACAGCAATGATAAGATGTAACAGAAACTCTGTTAGCTCGGAGAAGTTTTGAGTTTTTAAGCCAGGAATAAAATCTACATTTAATAAAAGCACATACACTTTTTTTCCTGAGATTACTTCAAAAAATTTCATCGACCATCCCATTAAAATTCCACTAAGACAACCTGAAATCAGACCGCTTTTTATCAATTTTACCACTCATCCTGATTCTGTTTTTGTTCATAAAGACGAAAGTTTCCTGTTGCTTTTCTAGCAAGCGTCTTTTTTTCAATTCTATCATGGCACTCGTCGCACATATATGTATGAATGGGACGGTTACGCAACCTTTTTGCAATTAATGTTTCATCATCTATACTTTCAATTTTTTCGCAAATAACACATTTAACTCTCATACGACACCTCTATTTTCTATTATTATAGAAGTAGTATAGCATAAAGGGGCTGTTTCTTCTTCTTTCATCTTTTGGTATGATAAAAAAAAGGCTGTTTCGTAAACTTTGTTGCTACTGCGAATAGCTAAGACAAACATAATCAACGATGATGTCGTGCTCTTTTCGAGGAAGAAGATTTAGTCATGTGACAATTTTTCTTCGGATAAAGATTGGAAAAAGCCTTAAAGCCGACTTTTTCCAAGTTAATCACAACAATCAATCTTTTAGAAAAGAGCCTAAAAAAATAAATGGTTAGAGAGATTATAGGAGGTATCACCAATGCCAAATCTTGTAGAAAATGTTCTGATACAGCCATTATTAGCCGCTCTTCAACAAGAGATTTTAGTGACGGTACATACAATTGATCATGATACAAGAGGACCTAATGTAAATGCAGTTTCATGGATTTATGCCTCAAATGAAAAAACACTCTTACTCGCAGTAAATTCTACCTCAAGAATAATGGAGAACATTCAATTTCATAAAAATGTGGTAATTACGGTCATAGCAAATAACTCTGTTTATTCCATCAACACTGTTGCGACTGTGAAGGAAGAACGAATGAAAGAGGTACCCCTACGACTTTCCCTCTTGCAGCTTGATATTCAAGAAGTAAGAGATATCATGTTTTATGGTGCGAAAGTCAGTAATGTTCCTACTTTTGAGAAGACCTACGACCTAGATGCAGCTAGGAAATTGGATGAGCAAGTGATGAATTCTATCCGCTCCCATGTTTAAAGCCAGACGAAAAATCGTCTGGCTTTTTGAATGTGTATAAGTTTAGTTTTGCTCCACTTTTTTGTTTCTGTCTTCATCTTTTTGATGATTGGACTGCTTTTGTTGTTTATTTTCTAGTTGTTGTTTTTGATTTTTTGGCAGTTGAGAATTATTTTGTTCAGTTGGATTTGGTGCAGTAGGTTCTTTCAAATCAATTGGAATTTCAGGCATCACTCTGCCTACAATTTCAGCTAGCTCTTCCAAAACTCCTCCAATTGGTCTTCCATTTTGAATATCTCTTCCCATTTCCTCGAGTCTAACAAATGAGTCTGCATCTGCTAAAATAATTGCTGTTGCACCGTATGGGTCATTCTTTAAACTTTCTGCCACCGAATATTTAATCGTGCTTACTCTTTCACGATCTAAATCGGAATTTACATCAATTCCAACGACGGCATAAGGACCAAGGACAACAGCTGTCGCATCATTAACATTAGGAACCCTAGATGCAAGCTCAACAAGATGAGCAGATACTTCTTGTCCTGTCTTTCGATCTACGTGAACATCAGCAGAATCCTTTACATGAATTATTCGTGAGTCCTCGTCTTCTTTTGAAATATTTCTCGGCTGATTATTGCAACCAGCCAGAATAATAACACAGGCTAGTGTCATGATTATATATTTACTCAACGCATTTCACTCCTTTTGGACTGATTCCAAATACATCTGACTTGATTTTATTGTTTATTTGTTCTTCTATCTTTATTCATTCCGACATATATTTTATCAACGGTCCGTCCCTCTTTTATGGTCAAGTAGTAACACACTATCTATATTGGGGCCATATAATGAGAAGGAGGATGCCTTGATTCACTCCAGAAAGAAAATAGAAGAGCTGAGAGTAGGAGGCGGCAAGTTGGGAAAAATTTATGTACTCGATACAAACGTTTTATTACAGGATCCATATGCTATCTATTCATTTGGTGACAATGAAGTAGTTATTCCAGCTGTGGTTTTGGAAGAAGTGGATTCGAAAAAACGATATATGGATGAAATAGGAAGGAACGCAAGGCAGGTATCAAAAATTATTGACTCTTTAAGATCAAGCGGAAAACTTCATGAAAAGATTCCGTTGCATAACGGTGGTGCTTTAAGGATAGAGCTAAATCACCGGAGCTTTCATGAGTTGCAGGAAATTTTTATAGAAAAGACAAATGATAATCGGATACTTGCAGTAGCCAAGAACCTCTCGCTTGAGGAAGAAACAAAAGAAAATGGTCGTTCTGTTATTCTTGTTAGTAAGGATGCGTTAGTTAGAGTGAAGGCCGATGCTATAGGGTTAAACTCAGAGGACTTTTTAAATGACAGGGTGGTTGAAGTCGACCATATATATAAGGGATTTTTGGAAATTTATGTACAAACTGACCTGCTTAATTCTTTCTACGAGAAAGGGGAGCTACAAGCAGGGGAGCTTGCGAGTCATCCATTTTATGCAAATCAATTTATTATCATGAAGGATGCTTTAGGTGGCTCCGCATCTGCCATTGGCATTATTGATTCGACAGGAAAAAAAGTGAAGAAACTCGTATTTGACCAGGATCATATTTGGGGCATACGTCCACGTAATGTACAACAAACAATGGCGTTTGAGTCGCTTCTCCGCTCTGATATTCCGCTAGTCACGCTGATCGGAAAAGCAGGGACCGGAAAAACCTTACTTGCATTAGCAGCCGGACTTATGCAGACCGAAGATTTAAATCGATATAAAAAACTGCTTGTCGCAAGGCCAATTGTACCAGTAGGAAAGGATATTGGCTTTTTACCTGGTGAAAAAGAAGAAAAGCTTCGTCCGTGGATGCAACCAATCTTTGACAATCTTGAATATCTTTTTAATACAAAGAAACCTGGAGAGCTGGATGCGATTTTAGCAGGGATGGGTTCCATAGAAGTAGAGGCATTAACGTATATTAGAGGGCGTAGCATACCTGAACAATTTATCATTATTGATGAGGCGCAAAACCTGACAAAACATGAAGTCAAAACCATTCTGACTCGGGTGGGCGACAGAAGCAAAATCGTGTTGATGGGAGACCCAGAACAGATTGATCATCCTTATCTTGATGAATACAACAATGGTTTAACCTATGTTGTGGAAAAGTTTAAAGATCAAAAGCTTGCAGCACATGTGAAGCTTGTTAAAGGAGAAAGATCCATGCTTGCCAAACTTGCAGCGGATCTTTTATAAAGGAACTAAAAAAAGAGGGTCGCATGGTATGGATGCGACCCTAGCTTTATCAAAAAATAACTATTATTTAACGACAATTTTATGAACATGTGTTAAAGGATGGTCTTTATTTGAACCATCTTCATAATAAACATGAACTGGTCCAGTTTCTAAAAGTGGTTTCCCATCTTTTGAAAAGCCAAGAATCATCTTTTGTGCTGTAGAGATATCGACTTCGATATTTTCGTGTTCCCCAACAAAAACAACCTTGGAGGACTCTGCTTGGGGTTCTGCATTAAACAAAAATGGACTAAGTTTAATCCCAAATGAACCTGATAATAACTGCTCCTTCTTAAATTTTCGTTCCGTCTTTAAGGTAGGTGGATAGATAGCACCTTCTCTAATTTCTCGTTCCCAATGTTCTGACACCGCTTTTGTGTATTCTTCTAATGTATCTGCTTCTGCCTGTTTTTTTTCGGTAAAATATGTAGTAAGATCTATTTTTCTGTCATCAAAAATCCAAACACCAGGATCTAACGTGATGGTGTAATTGACTTTACCTTCTATTCTAATGATGTTTTCCACAGCTGTCCCCTCCTATATAATGCTTTACGTTATTATATAACTTCTGTGTTTTTTTGTCATGTCCGTGGGGAATCTAAGTAACATGGTGATATTTTATAAATCCTCAGAGGAATTTTTGATAAAAAGGGTGTTATGTGATGGCATGCAGAAGCAGTGAAGAATTACAATCATTTGTAGAAGAAGCAAAACAGGTTTATTTTGAAGGAAAAGTAGCCAATTATATCCCTGCATTACAACGTGAAAGTCCAAATCATCTTTCATGTGCGATTGCCTATCCTGATGGACAATGTATTTCTGCTGGTGATGTTACAAGAAAATTTACTCTCCAAAGTGTATCGAAAATTATTACTTTGGCTATCGTTTTAATGGATTATGGACCTGAACATGTTTTCCATCGTGTTGGAATGGAACCGACTGGAGATCCATTTAATTCAATTATTAAACTCGAAACCTCTTCTAAGGCAAAACCTCTTAATCCGATGATTAATGCAGGAGCGCTAGCCGTAACATCGATGATTAAAGGTAGCAATGCTCAAGATAAAGTAGAATACATAATTGATTTTGTCAAAAAACTGACAAATGAAGACGAGATAAATTACTGTGAAGAGGTGGCAATTTCAGAATTTACGACCTCCTTTTTAAACAGGGCACTCTGCTTTTATATGAAGGGCGATGGCGTGATTCATGGCAATGTCGAGGAAATAATGGAAGTGTATACAAAGCAGTGCGCCATTGAGTTAAATTGCCTTCAGCTTGCACGCATGGGTGCTGTATTTGCAATGGACGGATTGAATCCATACACAGGGGAACAGGTCATCCCGAAAAATATCGCTAGAATATGTAAAACCTTTATGGTCACTTGCGGAATGTATAATGCATCTGGCGAATTTGCCATTAAAATTGGAATTCCTGCAAAAAGCGGAGTCTCAGGCGGAATTATGGGAGCCGTACCAGGAAGAATGGGTATTGGTATTTTCGGACCTGCCTTAAATGAAGTAGGAAACAGTCATACAGGTATGAAATTATTGGAATTACTACAGGAAAAGTATGATTTAAGCATGTTTTAGTTTTGAAAAGGCTTATCTATCTTGCATTTTTTTTAATTTAACGATAAAATTTATTATTAAGATAGGTATTTGTACGTAAACGGAGGGATCGATATTGGCATCAGAAATCGTGGTCGATCATCGTGAAAAAGCTATTTCGCTTTTAAAAGCCGATTCAGATAAAATATTGAAGTTGATTCAAGTGCAAATGGACAACTTGACCATGCCCCAATGCCCTTTATATGAAGAGGTGCTAGATACACAAATGTTCGGATTATCCCGGGAGATGGACTTTGCCGTCCGACTCGGTCTTATATCTGAAAAAGAAGGAAAGGACATCCTATCCACCTTGGAAAAGGAACTTTCTGCTTTATATGAAGCTTGGGAAAAAAATTAATAGTAAAAACGCTCAATCGGGTAAAATACTGATTGAGCGTTTTTATTAACCTAATAATATCTTGATAGTGTCGATTGCGCGTAGGATCTACTGCGGTTTTTTAGTAAGATTTTGACTAATCTACACTACTCTTATATGAAAAAGAGGAAAATTATCGCAATATCATGTATAATGGCAAATATAATTGAAAAAATATTCTAAACTTTTCCAAAAGAGAAGTAGCTACTAGGGGGAGACAAAATGACGAAGAAAATCAGTAAAATACTTGTAGCCAATCGTGGCGAGATTGCAATTCGTGTTTTTCGAGCTTGTACAGAATTAAACATTCGAACGGTTGCTATTTACTCCAATGAAGATATTGGTTCCTTTCATCGCTACAAAGCAGATGAAGCATATCTAGTAGGAGAAGGGAAGAAGCCAATTGATGCCTATCTTGATATAGATGGAATCATTGAAATTGCAAAAAAGAATGGTGTCGATGCAATTCATCCAGGATATGGTTTCTTGTCCGAAAACATTCATTTTGCGAAAAAATGTGAAGAAGAGGGTATTATTTTTATTGGACCTACTTCTAAACATTTGGACATGTTCGGTGACAAAGTAAAAGCAAGAACGCAAGCTCAACTTGCAAACATACCTGTTATACCAGGAACAGATGGTCCTGTACATTCACTTGATGAAGTGATGGATTTCGCTTCTACATATGGCTACCCGCTCATGATTAAAGCGGCTCTTGGCGGTGGCGGACGCGGAATGAGAATTGTGCGTAGTAAATCAGAGCTTAAAGAATCATTTGAACGCGCGAAATCAGAAGCAAAGGCTGCCTTTGGTAATGATGATGTGTATGTGGAAAAATTAATTGAGAATCCAAAACATATTGAGGTACAAATTATTGGTGATGAGCATGGAGAAATCATCCACCTATATGAACGCGACTGTTCTATTCAACGACGCCATCAAAAAGTGGTGGAAATTGCACCAAGTGTTTCCCTTTCTGAAGAATTAAGAAACTCCATTTGTGATGCAGCGGTTTCATTGATGAAAAACGTAGACTATATTAATGCTGGAACTGTGGAATTTCTCGTAGCTGGAGACGAGTTCTTTTTTATTGAAGTAAATCCTCGTGTGCAGGTAGAGCATACAATCACCGAAATGGTGACTGGTGTGGACATTGTCCAAACTCAAATCTTAATTGCAGAAGGACATGCCCTGCATAGCAACAAGCTTGGAATTCCGAAGCAAGAAGATATTAAAGTGAATGGGTTTGCCATTCAGTCTCGTGTGACAACAGAAGATCCGCTAAATGGCTTTATGCCTGACACTGGAAAAATCAATGTGTATCGTTCCGGTGGCGGTTTTGGGGTTCGCCTGGATGCCGGAAATGGATTTCAGGGAGCGGTTATCACCCCATATTATGATTCGCTTTTAGTAAAGCTTTCCACTTGGGCGCTCACCTTTGAACAGGCTGCGACGAAAATGGAAAGAAACTTAAAGGAATTTCGAATCCGTGGGATTAAAACAAACATTCCTTTCTTGGAAAATGTAGTGAAACATCCGAAATTTATGAACGGGGAATATGATACGTCCTTTATTGACACAACACCTGAGCTATTTGTGTTTCCAAAAAGAAAAGACCGTGGAACGAAGATGCTTAGCTATATTGGTAATGTAACAGTCAATGGTTTTCCAGGTGTAGAAAAAAGGAAAAAGCCTATTTTCACCAATCCAAGAATGCCAGATACCTCACTAATCACAAAAGTACCAGAAGGAACAAAGCAAATACTCGACCAACGTGGAGCAGATGGACTAGTACACTGGGTAAAGGATCAGAATAAGGTCCTTTTAACGGATACTACATTCAGAGACGCACACCAATCTTTACTAGCAACAAGAGTACGTACAAACGATTTAAAACAAATTGCGGAACCAACAGCTAAATTGCTCCCGAATTTATTTTCTATGGAAATGTGGGGAGGGGCTACCTTTGATGTGGCGTACCGATTTTTAAGTGAAAATCCATGGGACAGATTATTGGCACTAAGAGAGAAGGCACCGAACATTTTGTTCCAAATGCTACTTCGTGCATCCAATGCAGTTGGTTACAAAAATTATCCTGACAACTTAATTAAAGAGTTTGTTGAGAAATCTGCTCATGCTGGTATAGATGTGTTCAGAATCTTCGACAGCTTGAACTGGGTGAAGGGGATGACGCTTGCCATCGACGCTGTTCGTGATAGTGGAAAGCTTGCAGAAGCAGCGATCTGTTATACAGGTGACATCAACGATCCAAGCAGAACGAAATATGACCTTCAATATTATCAAGACATGGCGAAGGAGCTTGAGAATAGCGGAGCACATATTTTAGCAATTAAGGACATGGCAGGTTTGCTAAAGCCTCAATCCGCTTATAGACTAATTTCTACGCTTAAGGAGACGGTGGATATTCCAATCCATCTTCATACCCATGATACAAGTGGAAACGGAATCTATATGTATGCAAAGGCGATTGAAGCTGGCGTTGATATTGTAGATGTTGCTATAAGCTCCATGGCAGGATTAACTTCCCAGCCAAGTGCTAATTCTCTATACTATGCACTTGAGGAAATGGACCGTAAACCGGATGTTTCCGTTGATGCACTAGAACAGTTATCTCATTATTGGGAGGATGTACGGAAATATTACAGCGACTTCGAAAGTGGGATGAATAGTCCTCACTCTGAGGTTTATATGCATGAAATGCCTGGAGGACAATATAGCAACCTGCAGCAGCAAGCAAAAGCTGTTGGTCTGGGTGCTCGCTGGGAAGAAGTAAAACAAATGTACCGTCGCGTAAATGATATGTTTGGTGACATTGTTAAAGTAACGCCTTCTTCAAAAGTGGTTGGAGATATGGCATTGTTCATGGTACAAAATAACCTGTCTGAACAGGATGTACTTGAGAAAGGTGACTCCATCGATTTTCCGGATTCTGTTATCGAATTGTTTGAAGGATTCTTAGGTCAACCACATGGCGGGTTCCCACAAGAGCTTCAAAGGGTCATTTTGAAGGGGAAAACACCTATTACGGTCCGCCCTGGCGAGTTGTTGGATGATGTTAATTTTGAAGCGGTGAGAAATGAGCTATATGAAACGTTAAACCGTCAAGTAACAAGCCACGAAATGCTAGCTTATGCCTTATATCCAAAAGTGTTTTTGGATTTCCAAAAGAAATATGAACAATTTGGAAATGTTTCTGTTCTAGATACGCCAACATTTTTCTTTGGAATGAGACTTGGGGAAGAAATTCAAGTGGAGATTGAACAAGGAAAAACGTTAAATGTAAAACTGGTATCCATTGGACAGCCTCAAAAAGATGGAACAAGAATCGTGTATTTTGAACTTAATGGACAGCCTCGAGAAGTGACCATTAAGGATGAAAGTGTGAAATCTGATGTATTAACCAAGCCAAAAACAGACCCATCCAACCCATCCCACATTGGTGCTACAATGCCAGGAACCGTCATTAAGGTTTTAGTGGAGAAGGGAGAAAAAGTAAAACGAGGGGATCATTTGATGATCACAGAAGCAATGAAAATGGAAACCACCGTTCAGGCACCATTCAGTGGTACGGTGAAAGAAATTCATGCTTCAGCAGGTGAGGGAATAGCAACAGGCGATCTTCTAATTGAAGTAGAGCAAGTATAGCATCGAGCAATAATAAAAGGCTGCTTTCGTAAACTTTGTTGCTACTGCGCCGATTTATTTCAGGCTAATAGCAACAATCTTTTAGAAAAGAGCTAAAAAAAAGAGAGGGGAGTGTCCCCTCTCTTTTTATATGGATGATGAAGTTTGTTTATCTACCTTTAATCTATTTGTCTTATTTCTACTAACTAGCATTAGCAAATAACTTAACACTCCAAACAAACAAGAAATAATGAGTGCGTGAAGTAGAGCAACAAATATGTTCAAGTTGGTAACAACTATCAATGCCCCGGTTGTTGCTTGGGAAACCACTAGTATGGAAGAAACAATCCAGCCATTAAGAATGACAGGCTGATGTTTATATTTTTTAAATGCAAGAATTGTAACATAAAGAATCCAAATCACGATTAAGCCAGCAGCTGCCCTGTGTCCCATTTGTATCCATTCATGCGTTTGTGTTGGTAGCCCGAGTCCATTCCTTGTACAGCTTGGCCAACTTGGACAAGCTAAGCTTGCTCCAACATGGCGTACTAGTGCGCCGCTGTATACAACTAAGTAACAATAAACAATGATTCCAATGATATGAAAGCTCATTCGTCGGTCAACTATTAATTGCTCCGTTTCAAACTTTTTGTCTACTTCAAAAATGAGAAGTGTAAGAAGAAATACAGAAGCAAAGGAGACAAGTGATATTCCAAAATGCAATGCCAATACTGCAGATGATTGTCCCCACATTACAGCAGCTGCACCGATAAGCCCTTGTAATATAAGAACAAGAATGGAAACAAGCGCTAAAAACTTCGTCTCTCTTTTATGCCCGATTGCTTTCCAAGCCCATATTGCCAGTATCAACACCATGATTCCTGCTAGGGATGATACAATGCGGTGACTTAATTCAATAATGAGAGCAAGATCAATATTGCTTGGGATCAATTGTCCGTGACAAAGAGGCCAGGATCTACCGCAGCCCATGCCAGAACCAGTTTTTGTTACAAGTGCTCCCCCGATTAAAACAAATAGCATGATAATAGAAGTGCAAACGGCGAACCATTTTAATAATTTGTTCATAAGATTCACCTTCTTGATATTTTTTTTCTCCCTTATAGGAAAGGCTATGTTAGATAGAAATTCTTTAAAAAATAACGAAGCCATATTAAAAAAGGTACAGAAATGGTAAAATAATAAACGTCCTCCCAATACTACACAATCCTACGAAAATTGACAACAACCTACAATGTGTGTGATGCAGGAAATTATTATTGTAAAAAAGGTTGAATAATGGGATGGAGTTTGCTAGAAATATATAAGGGATGTGTCAAAGATGCTCTTAAGAATGTATAAGAGCAACAACAAATCCTATTATATACCGTTTTATTAAGGGTTGGTAACATTCTTAACAGGTGACACAAATTAGTCATATTTTCTTCAAATATAATTCACAAAGAAATTAGCAAATATGATTTAATATACAGAGAGAATGTTGCGAATGTCCCCTGTAATTTCAATGCTTTTTCCATGAAATTCAGGTGTGAAAACGCCTTCACATTATAGCTGTTGCAATAGGTTTAAAGGAGGAATTCAAATGGCAAATTTGAGGACAATGGACCAAGCGCCCGCTTCAATATCCAATGATGAACGTCCTCAAGGAATAGAAGTTGCTCCTTCAAAATGGAAAGACTTCTTAGCGCTAATTAAAATTGGAATCGTTAATTCCAATTTTATTACTACTTTTACCGGCCTCTGGTTAGCCATATATTTCACCCGTCCTGAAGGGTTTATTGCTAATTTAGATATTGTTCTATTAACGATGATAGGTTCTTCATTAGTTGTTGCAGGCTCCTGTAGCTTGAATAACTATATAGATAGAGATATCGATCATTTAATGACACGAACAAAAAACCGTCCGACTGTTACCGGTAGAATGAATCCGGTAGGCGCATTATACCTTGGCATTATCTTAACAATCGTCGGTACCATCGTACTGGCAATGACAACAATAACTGCTGCAGTAATTGGATTAATTGGTGCTTTCACCTATGTGGTTTTATATACAATGTGGTCAAAAAGAAAAAACACCTTAAATACTGTTATTGGAAGCATTTCAGGTGCCGTACCTCCATTGATTGGTTGGGCAGCGGTAGATGCTAATCTTTCATTAATAGCATGGATTCTTTTTCTTATTATGTTTGTTTGGCAAATTCCTCATTTCCTTGCCATTGCCATAAGAAGATGTGAAGAATATCGAAATGCAGGGATACCTATGCTTCCAGTAGTGCATGGCTTTGCTGTGACAAGAAGACAAATGCTTGTATGGGTAGCATGTTTACTTCCTCTTCCTTTTTGGTTGTTTGATCTAGGTGGGGTTTTCATCTTTCTTGCCATGATATTGAATGTTGGTTGGTTGGCTCTAAGCATAGCTGGCTTTAAAATGAAGGATGAAATGAAATGGGCGACATTGATGTTCGTTTACTCACTTAACTATCTCACCATCCTTTTTGTTTCCATGATTGTCGTAACCATCTTTTAAAATAGGAAGAACAGCTATTGCTTTCAAAGCATAGCTGTTAATTTTCCTGAATTTAAAGGGTGAAAGTATTAAACCTGTGGTATAGTAAACAATGGGTGCAAAAAACCACTGTACTTTGCGGATTAATCTCTATTTGCAATGGTACATAATTTTATGATTAGATTCTTTCTCTAAGAAATGAAGGAATTTATCAATACATTCTACTTCACTTACTAAATACGAAAGAGGGGTTTGATTAGGCTATGAAGAAATGGCTACCTAATTGGCGTATATTATCACTTTTCAGTGTCATGACGCTTTTCTTAGCAGGCTGTGGTGAACCGTTTATATCTACACTTAAGCCAGTTGGTGAAGTGGCAGATATTCAAAAATCACTGATTCTGTTAAGCTCCGCAATTATGATCTTAGTTGTAGTTGTGGTTTCAATCATCTTCATTTATGTTGTGGTAAAGTTCCGTCAACGTAAAGGCGAAGAAGATATCATTCCAAAACAGGTGGAAGGAAGCCACAAGCTTGAAATTACCTGGACTGTTATTCCTATTTTATTATTACTTATCTTAGCAGTTCCAACTGTTTCTTACACATTCCAGCTTGCAGATGTAGCTGAAATGGAAAAAGAAGAATCAGATGCGCTTGTAGTAAATGTTACGGCACATCTGTACTGGTGGGAGTTTGAATACCCACAACTTGGCATTACAACAGGTCAGGATCTTTATGTACCTACCGATGAAAACATTTATTTTAGTCTAGAAGCAAGCCAAGTTAAACACTCCTTCTGGATTCCTTCTGCAGGAGGAAAGATGGATACCAACACTGACAACACAAACCGTTTTTGGTTAAACTTTGATTCCAAACGTGTTGGACAAGCAAAGAATCTTTTCCATGGAAAATGTGCGGAACTATGCGGACCTTCCCACGGTTTGATGGATTTCAAGGTAAAAACATTGCCTCGTGATGAGTTCGATCAATGGGTTGAAAACATGAAAGCAAAAGAGCATAAAGCTGATACAGACCTTGCTCAAGCTGGGGAAGAAATTTTCAATGAAAGCTGTATCACCTGTCATGCTGTTGGTGCTGATAGCCAAGGCGATTCAGGCGTGGGACCAAACTTAACAAACTTTGGTGACCGACAAATGATTGCTGGCGTTCTAGAGCATAATCCAGAAGAGCTGGAAAGATGGCTAAAAGAGCCAGATGAAGTGAAGCCTGGTAACTTGATGTCTGGAAAATACGGTAATTTAGATCAAGAGGAAATTGACGCTCTTGTTGAATACTTAATGTCCTTAAAAGTGGACGAAGAATAGATTCTATCGAAAGGGAGGTTACATTGTGAGTACGTTAGCACAGAAAAAAGGCTTTGGTGCAACAGTATGGGATTACCTTACAACGGTTGACCATAAGAAGATTGCCATCCTTTACCTTATGGCCGGCGGATTCTTCTTTATCGTCGGTGGCTTGGAAGCGATGTTTATTCGTATCCAATTAGCTATTCCTAACAATGATTTTTTAGCTGCAGGGCTTTATAATGAAATCCTGACCATGCACGGTACAACGATGATATTCCTGGCAGCAATGCCTTTGTTATTTGCATTTATGAATGCGGCTGTTCCACTGCAAATTGGTGCACGTGACGTAGCTTTTCCATTTATTAATGCACTAGGATTCTGGTTATTCTTCTTTGGAGGAATCTTCCTTAACTTAAGTTGGTTTATTGGTGTAGACGGACCTGGAGCGCCTGATGCTGGATGGACATCTTACGCATCACTTTCTTTGGCATCTAGTGGGTCTGGTATTGACTTTTATGCATTAGGTCTTCAGATTTCCGGTATTGGTACGTTAATTGGGGGTATTAACTTCCTTGTTACGATTATCAACATGCGTGCACCTGGTATGACTTACATGCGTATGCCATTATTTACTTGGTCTACTTTTGTAGCATCTGCATTAATTCTTTTCGCTTTCCCTCCATTAACTGTTGGGTTGGCACTTATGATGTTTGACCGCTTATTTGGAACTGCCTTCTTTGATCCGAATCTTGGTGGTAACACCGTTATATGGGAGCACTTATTCTGGATTTTCGGACATCCTGAAGTTTACATTTTGATCCTACCTGCATTTGGTATTTTCTCTGATGTATTCTCTACATTCTCGAAAAAGCGTCTGTTCGGATACTCTTCCATGGTATTCGCGACAGTTCTTATTGGATTCTTAGGATTCATGGTATGGGCTCACCACATGTTCACAACGGGTCTTGGACCAATTGCGAATGCGATCTTTGCAGTTGCGACGATGGCAATTGCGGTACCAACAGGTATTAAAATCTTTAACTGGATGTTCACCATGTGGGGCGGACAGTTACAAATCAACACGGCAATGCTTTGGTCTATTGCCTTTATTCCAAGTTTCGTACTTGGTGGAGTAACAGGGGTAATGCTAGCATCAGCAGCAGCTGACTATCAATACCATGACTCTTACTTTGTAGTAGCTCACTTCCACTACGTTATTGTTGGTGGGGTAGTGTTTGGTCTATTCGCAGGTCTACACTACTGGTGGCCAAAAATATTTGGAAAAATCTTGGACGAAACTCTTGGGAAGATTACGTTCTGGTTGTTCTTCATTGGTTTCCATTTAACGTTCTTCATTCAGCACTTCTTAGGTTTAATGGGGATGCCTCGTCGTGTATTCACATTCCAAAGGGATTTAGGATGGGATTTGGCAAACTTAATCAGTTCTATTGGTGCAATTTTCATGGCACTTGCAACAGTAGTTTTAGCAATTAACATCGTAAAAACATTCTTAAGCAAGCAGACGGTTGCAGGAGATGCTTGGGGACATGGTCGTACTTTAGAATGGTCCATTCCTTCTCCACCACCAGAGCACAACTTCACACAAACGCCACTTGTACGTGGACTTGATCCATTATGGGTGGAAAAAATGGAAGGCAAGAAAGGCATGACGCCTGCAGAGCCTATTGGGGATATTCATATGCCTAACGGTTCCATTATTCCATTTGTTATCTCATTTGGACTATTCATTGCAGCATTTGGTATCTTGTTTAAGAACGCATTTGCGTGGGGTATTCCAGTAATGATTATTGGATTACTTGTTACATTAAGTGGAATGTTCTTCCGTTCTATTATTGATGATCATGGATATCATATTCATAAAGAAGATCTTCTTAAAGAAGATGATGACAAGGGGGCGAAGCTATAATGCATACAGAAGAAAAATTCACAGCAGAAACTTTTCCAGCTTCGCCTGAAAAGGCTACCCTTGAAGGAAAAAATAAATTCTTAGGCTTCTGGCTTTTCCTAGGCGGAGAGACTGTCCTATTTGCTTCACTTTTTGCAACATATTTAGCTTTAAGTGGTCCCGACTCTATTGTAGCAGGACCGGAAAAGAAAGATTTGTTTGACCTTGGACTTGTTTTTGCTGCCACGATGATTCTTTTAACAAGTTCTCTTACAAGTGTGTACGCAATGTACCACATGAAAAACTTTAACTTCAAAAAGATGCAGTTATGGTTAGCAATCACTTGGTTATTAGGATTATCCTTCCTAGGCCTTGAGATTTATGAGTTCAATCATTATATACATTTAGGACACACAATTACTAGTAGTGCATTTGGATCTGCATTCTATGTACTTGTCGGTACTCACGGTGCCCACGTTCTTTTTGGACTATTATGGATTGGAACATTGCTTATCCGAAACATGAATCGTGGATTGGATCTATACAATGCACCTAAGTTCTATGTAGCTTCTCTTTACTGGCACTTTATCGACGTTGTATGGTTATTCATCTTTACTGTCGTATATTTAATGGGGATGGTGTGATGACTGATGGCAAATACTCAATCAAATACAGGTAACCCAAAAGTAGATATAGCATATCGTCGTAAAAAAGCAAAAGAGGAAATGAAGTATCAGGTTGTATCGTTTGTATTAATGATCTTCCTAACATTGCTTGCATTCCTAGCGGTTGGAGCGGAGATGGATAAGTACTTTATTATGCCATTCATCATTCTGCTAGCAATCGTACAATGTATCTTCCAACTTTACTATTTCATGCATATGAATCATAAAGGACATGAAACGCCAGCTTTATTCTTATATTCTGGCTTAGCAGTTGGCTTGATTACTATCTTAGCGTTTACTACTATTATCTGGTGGTAAGCGGAATTGAGAAAGACCGTCATATTGAACGGTCTTTCTCTTTTTTTTGTCGAAATCATGACATTTGCCTTAAAGCTATCCTAGTAGTTCTACAGTGCATTGAAGGGGCTCAGGATTATATAGTATAATGTTCGTATGTTCTATGGATGAAGCATTCCATACAGTTGAGGTGACAGAAATGATTGGCAACCTAGAAATGTTCGGATTTCAGGCTTTGTGGAGTCCGTATTTATTAATAACCACCATTTTGATTATTTCGTTTTATTTATATATTACCGGAGTAGGGAGACATCGGTTTAAGAACTCTGAACCCATCTCTACTAAACAAAAAACCTTCTTTTTAAGCAGTATGATTTTGTTTTATCTTGTAAAAGGTTCACCTGTAGATCTATTGAGTCATTTAATGCTAAGTGCACATATGACACAAATGGCTATCTTGTACCTTGTAATACCACCTATTCTATTAATGGGCATGCCTGCTTGGGTATTACGAAAAGTAATTAATTTTCCTGTAATCAAACCAGTTTTTAGCTTCTTTTCCAAACCACTTATAGCACTGTTTGTTTTTAATGTATTGTTCTCTCTTTATCACTTGCCTGTAGTGTTTGATTTCATTAAAGTTGATATGGTTTACCATACGCTATATACTGCTGTTATGTTTTTAGGCGCTTTTATTATGTGGTGGCCGCTTGTAAATCCACTGCCTGAAGAACAACGGTTATCAGGTATAAAGAAAATAGGGTATATTATGGCAGATGGCATGCTACTAACTCCAGCCTGTGCATTAATTATTTTTGCAGAACAACCTTTATATTCTACGTATTCAGAGCTTACCGCATGGCTTGCTGCGCTGGAATTATGTGTACCTGCAGGAACGTTAAGTGGATTAGATTTAGGTGGACCGGAAATGTTCAATTCCATGCCACTCTTAGAAGATCAACGACTTGGCGGAGTTATCATGAAAATCATTCAAGAGATTATGTATGGATGCATCCTAGCCTATGTATTCTTTAGCTGGGCGAGAAAAGAGCGAGAAAAGGATGAATTGGATTTAAATAAAGCAATGCACCCCAAAACAGTCGAGTAAATGCAAAGAAAGCAGCAGCACAGTGTTGTTGCTGCTTTTTACATAGAGTATTGAGAGGAGAACAACATGGATTATTCTGTTCCTATTATGCCAACCATAAGTACCTTTTTTATTGTACTTAGTGCCATTTTTGTAGCGATTGGTTGGTACTTAATTTTACAAAGAAAACTTGAAGCTCATAAGAAGGTTATGTTTTATGCAGCCATTTTTGCTATTTTGTTTTTCATTATTTATGCCTCCCGAACGATCTTTATCGGAAATACAAGCTTTGGGGGACCAGATAATGTGAAGATCTACTATACGATTTTTTTACTGTTCCATATTACACTCGCAACAGTTGGTGCCGTTCTTGGTATCATCTCATTATGGACAGGCTATAAAAATAAATTGAATAAGCATCGTAAGCTTGGCCCAGTCACAAGTATCGTGTGGTTTGTAACAGCCATCACTGGAGTTGCAGTTTACTCTTTGCTTTATATCATTTACCAGGGCGGAGAAACGACTTCTGTAGTTAGAGCTATTCTAGGATATTAAGCAAAAAAAGTGTTTGGAGAAGACTCCATACACTTTTTTTGTTAGCTCTTTTCAAAAAGATTATTAAGATTTTTTCCAGTCATTATACGAAGATAAGTTGCCATATATATGATAATTACTCCACGAAAAGAGCACGACAGCAACGTGGATTACATGTTGCTTAACTATACGCAGTATCAACAAAGTCTGCGATAACAGCATGTTTGTTATATTTTAAAGTTCAATTTAATTATTCCGGCCTCTCTAGCAGAATTAAATGCAATGAGAACAAGAGGACCTACAAAAAATCCTAATACCCCAACTAGCTTTAAGCCAAGATACATCGCAATGAGTGTAGCAAGCGGAGAGAGCCCGATATGAGTTCCCATTACTTTTGGTTCTACAGTTCTTCTAATGACAAGTAGAATGACTGCAAGGACAGCAAGCTGGGTACCAAGTGCAAGGTCACCAGTAATCAAATGATACAATGCCCATGGTCCTAAAATTACAATCGAGCCAATAATAGGAATTAAATCAATAATCCATATAAGTAATGACATCACGAGAGCGTGCTCGGGAGCAATGAACCAAAGACCAATAAGACTCACAAAAAATATAAGAACACTCACTAAAAATTGAGCCTTAAAAAAGCCAAAAATTACGTAGGATAACCTGGAACTCATAAATGTTACTTTGTCAGCTGTTTCTTCTTTCAGATGAGCAAAGATTCCCGCTTTTAATCGGGGCATGTCAATCATAAATAAGAACAGGGCAATTAAGAAGACAATAAAGCTCACTAAGTAGTTAGGAATATTAGTGAAAATGCTTTTTATATTTTCTATATTAAATAAATCTGTTAAGTATATTCTTAAATCATACAAAAGGTTATCAATTTGACTGCTTATCTCACGCACAAGCTCTGGCGGAAGATCTTCTGAAGCGAGTTCAATGTCAGCCTGAAAGTCTCGCCACACACGATTAACTTCATTTATGTAAGAAGGTGCATTTTCTACGAGGTTGATGGCTTCTGTAATTACTTTTGTTGTTAAGAAATAACCGGCAATGCCAATGCTTGTTAAAAATATCACAAATACGATAAAAACAGACAAGTTTCGTTTTATTTTCGCTCGCTGTTGGATTACTCTCACGAGAGGTTCTAGAAATAATGCTGTAACTAAGGCAACGATGATGGGAACGGAAATTGGTAAAATAAATAACGCAACCAAGCTCACAGCCACAATAATTAAAAGAATAAACAGGGTACGTAAACTAAAAAGCGTGGACAATGATGGACTCCTTTCTAAACCAGTACTTCTACCTTAATTATAGTATGGTTTCTTTGGAATGAACAGTAGCTAGGAAAATTATTATGTGTAGGAGAGATAGTGGTGAAATGAAGGGTAATTTTTACTAGTAGGGCATGCACTTTAATTTTTTCAAAAGCATAAAATAATAATACCAATATGTACATTGCACTGTCATTTCTCCAAAAAAATGTAAGGGGGGATGCCTTTTGATGCAACTAATGAGTAAGCAGGATGAAATGAGTAATTTGATTTTACAAACAGTTATTTCTATCTGTGTTTCTGAATTTAGTGAGATAAAATTATTACCTGTTGGATCGTTGAATAAGTATTATTATGCACTAACAAGGGAGATAAGAAACTCAGCAAATATTAAGATAAATGACAGAAATGAATATACCATTGATTTAACAATAGCCATTTCTGCAACACCTGATATCCTAGGAGCTTGTAAAAAACTTCAGCTTGCCATTAAAGAAGAAATTGAGATTATTACTGGGTGCAAGGTCAGTAATGTAAATCTGTCCATTGAAGGAATTTGGAAAAAATAAAAAGGTGACGCAATCGTATGTAAGCATTGCAATTCACCCATTACTTCATTATTTTATTGCGTCCATGCGCTCTTTTGCTTGTTTCAGCAGTGATTTAGATGTGGAAACAACATTTGCGGGAAATGTTTCGCCTTCCCCATATTCTACTCCATGAGGATAATAGTGTTTCCCTAATAGTGGTGTAAGAAAATTAATTACTGCATGAGATCCTCCGATATCACCTTCTACAGCATATCCTTGCACACGTAGATAAAATACTCCCTCTTTCGTCTCAAACTTGCGATCAAACGTTACGCGTTCATAGTCCCATTGACCAGCAAGATCAAAACCAAGGTCTTCCATAATATCCGTACAGCGTGATAATTCCACTTTTTCATTTTCTAAACCTGTGTTTTCAATTTTCATGTATGTGCACTCCTTTTTGTGTCGCTTAATATGTAAGAAAGTATGCTCCTAGTTAATAATAGTACGAAAGCGAACAACTTTCAACAAAGAATAGGACAACAGTTCTCTTCAACGAAATGTTTTTTCAGAAAAAGTCATGATTTTGTAGAAAATGGTCATCCTAAATGGTGGAATGGATTATTACTATCCTCTTCTTTTAGACACAAACCTATGCGATAAAATGGAGGAATAAACATGAAAAAGGTAAGAGATATCATGACAACAGATGTGGATTGCTGCACACCTCTTGATAATGTTTACGAGGTAGCATCGAAAATGCGTGACCTAGATGTTGGAGCCATTCCTATCGTGGAGAATGGAAAGCTTCTAGGTATGATAACCGATCGAGACTTAGTCGTCAGAGGTATAGCAGAAAAGCATCCGGGGTCCAATCAAGTGACAAATGTAATGAGCGACCACCTGATTACCATTTCCCCTGAGGAATCACTTGCTGAAGCTTCAGAGCTTATGTCAGAACACCAAATAAGAAGGCTACCGGTCGTAGAAAATGGACATCTTATAGGCATTGTTTCATTAGGAGATTTGGCCATTCACAACTATTCTGATGATCAAGCTGGAGATGCTCTAAGTGAAATCTCTGAACATTAATTAAAAAAAGATAGGACTTAGCCATTAACATTGGTGAAAGTCCTTTTTTTTTTGAGTATTCATTTCTCTGTAAAAGGGTATACATAGAA
This sequence comes from Bacillus sp. THAF10, assembly GCF_009363695.1. Taxonomy (NCBI): domain Bacteria; kingdom Bacillati; phylum Bacillota; class Bacilli; order Caryophanales; family Bacillaceae; genus Bacillus; species Bacillus sp. THAF10. The sequence continues at coordinate 1,619,116 of NZ_CP045403.1, forward strand.
TAAATTTAATAGAATGCTTTTCCATTCAGCAAATATAATGGAAAAGAGGAGGAGAAAATAGAATGAGAGGACTTATATTTTTACTTTTCATTGCTTTTTGCCTGTATTTATTCGTTAACATCGAACCTCATCAGATTGAAAGTCTTATAAAAGAGCAAGGAATTGCAGATAGAACAGAAGAGAAAACCTACACCCCATCAGAATTAGAAACAGATTCTAGTATTGAAGGATTATCTAATTATATGGGACAAGACATAAAGAAGTTAGAGGAAGTGTTTGGACCACCAAATAGAAAAGACCTTTCCTCCTATGATTATGAGTGGTGGGTGTATAATTCGGATTTAGATAATTACATACAATTTGGTGTCAAGAATCAAAAAGTGGTTACCATTTTTCATACAGGAATAGAGAATTTTCAACAAGAGTTTCCTATTGGAGAGAGCTATGGAAACTTGAATAAGAGTATGGATTTTCAAGAGAGTGTGACTGTAGAACATGAAGAAGGTTCTTACCAATTTAAACTAAAAGAAAACGAACGCTCCACTAGGCCATTGATAAAGGTGAAGGATTTCTATGTACAGCTCTATTTTGATGAATTCACTCAAAAATTATCAAGTGTACGCTATATTGATTCAGAAACCATTATTAAACAACGTCCTTATGAAATGGTGTATAGGGGGCCTTTATTAGAAGCGCAGGAATTGACAGCAGCAGAATGGAAAAAAGTCGAAGAAGGAAATGCGAGGCAAATTATGGATTTCACGAATATCATTCGCCTTCGCTTTGATCTAAATAATGTGGAATGGGACGAAGAAACTTCACAAGTTGCATATTTTCATAGTAAAGACATGCGTGAAACAAACTATTTTTCACACACATCTCCTACAAAGGGTAGTCTTTCTGATAGACTTTCAGAAGGAGAGATTCCATTTCGTTTAGCTGGAGAAAACATCGCTGCTAAATATGTAGATGGAATGGCCGCAGTGGAAGGTTGGCTTAACAGTGAAGGACATCGTAATACTTTATTAAATAAAAGATTTACGCATTTAGGGGTCGGAGTAAGTGAAAAGTATTATACTCAAAATTTTATAGAAAAATGGTAGTTAAAAAAGACAGACATGGGGTTTCATGTCTGTCTTTTTTGAATGATTTTTCCTATATGAAAAGTGGTGCCCTCCCATTTTCCAAGTAATTGTACAGTCTGCCCTTTTGAAAAGGAATATGGAGTGGTGTCCGGCTTAAGTTGCTGACGGATAAGAGCTTTTATAAGGCTATTGCCTTCTTTGATTCTCATTGTTGTATCTAAGGAATAATACTCATGATAAAATCGTTTCTTCTCAGTGAAACAATCCAAGATCTCTCCCTCCACACTTGCTTCCAAGGGAATTTCGCTCAGTTTCTCCCAGCGTTCTCTTTGCTTTGTTTTTTCCTTTTTTGTCACCAAATAAAAATATAGGATCAAAGCAGGAATGACAATTGCGGTAACCAACAAAACACCCCTTTTTTATTTGGTTTTTGGGATGATGAAAAAGCTGCCTGTACTGTGAGCAATTAATGTTCCGTCCTCACGATAAACTTTACCTTCCATGACAAGAATCTTTGAGCCCTGATGTATGACATTTGAAATACATTTAAATGAATTACCTACACCTTTGGCAACAAAGTTTACCTTCATTTCTGTCGTGACAGCTGCACAGTTCTCAGGGATTATTTTGAAGGCAAGTGTCCCCATCGCAGAATCAAGAAGTGTGGCTGTCAATCCCCCGTGCAAAATATCTAGGGAGTTTTGCAGCAACGGAGAGTTTGGTATCTCCATTGTTAGCGTTGCAGGCTCTTCGAAAGTGCTTTTAATGCCCATTAAGGCACCAATAGGAGTGCCATTTTTTCCCTCTTTTAATCGTTTCATGCTTTCTAAATATAAGGAAGCAGCTTCTTGTTCTTCATCAGATGCATCTTTTAAAAAGTCAGTCCATTGTTGAATAATGCTCATAATTTATCCTTCCTTCTTTCAAAAAAGTCTATTTTCATCTTAACAATGTAAGGATGAAAAAGGAAAGTAAAATAGGCGAACGCTTTTCATTTTTTTCAATAAGATATTATAGGCATTTATACAGGAGTGAGGTGAGAGAATGGCAACGAAAGAGGAACATCCAAGCATTGCAAAGTTTAAGGATTTTGTAAAAAGGCATCCAAAGCTTTCGGAGGAAGTGAAAAGCAAAAAGAAAACATGGCAAGAGCTGTTTGAAGAATGGTACCTGCTTGGGGAAGAGGATGAAAGCTGGAAAAGTTTTCGAAATGAAGAGGCAAAGCTTGAGAAGGAAGAAAAATCCTTAACTGATGTTATTCCTCAGGTAATGCAAGCCTTAAAAAAAATGGACGTCAACCAAGTTCAATATCATCTTTCAAATATGAACAATGCCATCGGGAATATTCAGGATCTAATTCAACAATTTCTCCCCAACTCAACAAAAGGTGGTTCCTCCACTTCTACAGGCATCAAAAATCCGTTTTCCTTCCGAAAAGACTAAGAATGGGTGAGATAGATGCGTAAAGACGTATATGAATATATTCAGAAGAAGAAAAGCCTAAAAAGCTATTTGAGAGAGCAGCCTGGCTGGTATCGTACACTCACACGTAATCCCGATAAACTAGAGGACTTTGAGCTGTCTTCCTTGCACTATTATAAACAGACAATTCCTCATAAAGTGGAAAGGTTTCAAAATTCAGTCCAAATGGCAACGATGATGGTTCATATGTTTCAAACAATGAAGAACATGGATTAAAGAATAGAAAAGGTCCTCCTTTCTCACACTAAGGAAAAATGGTTAGCTGAGAAAGGAGTTTGTTTATGAAAAAATGTTGGATAAGCTTTTTATGTTTATTTCTCCTTTTGGTGGGGTGTAAAGATAAACCCGAAAAACCTGAATCTACAGTTGATGCAGGAGTTAATGTCATGAAGGTGGTTTCACACGTACCAACAGAGAAGAAAGAACAAATGGATATGGTGGTACATCATTTTATTAAAGGAAATGATGTTTATATTGAGTGCATCGTTACCCCTGATTTTCATTTTACTAGTGATAAAGAAGAAAATCATTTCGGAGAAGGCAAGATTAAAGTATATTCTAACCAAAAAGAAATGGGAACATATACGAAAGGAGCATTCGTTCTTAGAAACTTGGAAAAGGGTAACCATCCATTAACGATCAAGCTCCTACATAATGATCAGAGTGAATATGGTCTTTCTGAAACGATAAATATCACGATAAAGTGAGCGGGGATTACACATCTTTAGAAAATCATGGTATGATTGTATTGGAGGTGTATTCCATGTTTGCTACACTTGAACACATTATGATGGCAGAAAGAGCAGAAGAATTGGCGAAGATGATCTGGCAATCAGAGCTTGCGGATGATTATCATCGTTCATTAAATAAATTACAAAATGACGAAGAAGCTCAAGCGCTTATTCGTTCATTTGATTCTATAAAAGAGAAATATGAAGAAGTTCAACGTTTTGGAAAGTATCATCCTGATTATCGCAAGGTCACACTTGAGACTCGGGAACTTAAGCGCAAGTTAGATCTTCATGAAACCATTCACGCCTTTAAGGAAGCGGAAAACAATATTCAAAAGCTTCTCGATGAGGTGAGTGTGATGCTTGGAAAGGCAGTATCAGAAAATGTAAAGGTACCAACAGGAAATCCATTTTTTGATTCTCTCTCAAGCTGTGGTGGCGGATGTGGCTCTGGCGGCGGATGTGGCTGTAAAGCTGGATAAGGGTGATGACGAAGCTGTGCTTTGCTGCAGCTTCTTTTTTTTTGAGATTTTTTAAGGTTAGGTTTTTCTAAGACGAATACAGTCTTCACAAAGGTTTCCACAGCAAAACATCTTTTCTTGAGGTACAAAAAAACGATGACGATACACAAACAAAGAATGATGTTTTCTGAAAAAATGCGTTTCTGCCGTTACTTTCTTTTTAAACATGGCTTTCTTTGCACAGACATGTATAAAGGAGCGGCCCTTTTCTTCCCAGATTTCGTTATGTTCCTCCATAACCGTTACATAGAGAAAGGGAATGCCGGTAACATTTTTTCGATAACAATTCTGCACTAGTTCATTTTTTTGAAGCTCTTCTAAAAAAGAATTCCAAATCGCATCTAGCTCCATTCACACTCACCCTCTCAATAAAATATTTTCTTTAACTTGTCATAATTTTTCCATTCATGCTAAACTAGATAAAGATAAATAAGGGATACATAAAGGGGTAAAGGTATGTTATCACAAAGACAAGGTATCGTTGTCTGGCTTCATTCATTGAAACAGGCGAAGCTTTTAAGACGTTACGGGAACGTTATTTATATATCCAAAAAGTTAAAATATGTGCTTTTCTATTGTAATCGTGATGACGTAGAGATGCTGGTAGAAAAGCTGAACAAACAATCCTATGTAAAAAAGGTCGATGTTTCTCCAAAGCATGCCATTAAAACTCATTATGAAAATTCGCGACCAGATAAAGCAAAAGAATACGATTACAAAATGGGTCTATAAAAAAAAGCAGTACAAGCAAAGTAACGTTTGATTTGTACTGCTTTTTTCTGCTTATTTCAGGGCAGGAATATAATGATTTAATCGAAGAATTCCAATGAGATATTGGAAGAACAACTCTTTTTCTACAAAGGTACTAGATGGCTTTACATCAAATTGAATAACCTGTTTGTTTAGTGTTTCCGCTAAATTTAAGAAAAGCTCGGCACGTTTATTGCTTTGATGATGGTAGTTTGGAATTCCTTCTAAACTGATATAAAGTGCTTGAAAATCACCAGGATTTGTTGGTTTCATTACCACTACAAAAGATGATAGCTTACGATCGTTTTTTTCTGTATGTAACATCATCATATGCTGTAATCTATCACTATTGCTTTTAGCAAGCTCCATCAGCTCGTAAATATCTGAATACCCTTCTCCAAGTTCGATAAAACGTTGTATCATTTCTACTTCTCCTCTCATAAAAAACCAGTGTTTCCTCATTCATAACTTTACCATGCTATCACGACAAAAAAAACCCTGCCTGGATATCCAAGCAGGGTCCTTCTATCCCTTGAAGTTAATCAAGGTTAAGAAGGCAAAGGGAGAGGAGAAACCGGAGGAAGAACTTATGGGGAAACGTAAGTCTTCTCCGCGGTTGGCAACAACATCACACAAAGGATGTTGTTAAACAATAGTATGAACGAAAACGCTAAAAGCTATACACGATTTTAAAAACATGTATAGACATCGGAAATTCATTTGAATTCAAAGTCTAATATGGTAGGATAATGATGGTTAGCAATTTAGTGAAAAAAAGTAAGGTGAGCATATGAGAGTAGTTTCAGGGAAATGGAAAGGCAGACAGCTGAAAGCGGTTCCAGGAATGAACACAAGACCTACAACGGATAAAGTTAAAGAGGCGGTGTTTAATATTATTGGGCCCTACTTTGATGGTGGTGTGGCACTTGATTTATTTGGAGGAAGCGGATCACTTGGGATTGAAGCAGTTAGCCGAGGAATAGAAAAGGTTATTTTTGTAGATAAAGATGGAAAAGCAATTCAGACCATAAAGCAAAATGTTGCGAGCTTTGAAATGGAGAATCAGGTTGAAATTTACCGTAATGATGCGAAACGAGCATTAAATGCGTTAAAGAAACGTGACATTCAATTTGATTTAATCTTATTGGATCCACCCTATAAAAAGCATCACTTAGAAGAGTTACTACATATCATTCATGATTGTAAGCTTTTAGCTCCATCGGGGATTATCATGGCAGAACATAGCAATGAAGTGGTTTTGCAAGATAATATGGATGAGCTTACAAGAGTAAGACAGGAAAACTATGGACTAACTGTCATTTCCGTTTACCGCTACGGATCGGAGAATAAGGGGGAATAACCATGGCTAGTGTTGCTGTATGTCCGGGAAGCTTTGACCCGGTTACATTTGGACATTTAGATATTATTAAAAGAGCTTCCAAAGTGTTTGATAAGGTGTATGTTTGTGTATTAAATAATTCCTCCAAAAAACCTCTCTTTACTGTGGAGGAAAGAGTAGAACTCATCCAAAAAGTCACAAAAGAGTTTGGAAATGTAGAAGTAGAGGAGTTCCATGGCCTCCTCATTGACTATGCACATAGTAAAAGAGCTAGATCAATTGTGAGAGGACTGCGGGCGGTTTCTGATTTTGAATATGAAATGCAAATCACATCTATGAATAGAGTGTTAGATGAAAGTATCGAAACATTATTTATGATGACAAATAACCAATATTCATTTTTAAGCTCGAGTATTGTAAAAGAAGTTGCCAAATATAACGGATCAGTATCAGAACTTGTTCCGCCAGTTGTTGAAGAAGCACTTCGCCATAAATTCCAGCAAGGATAATTTTTTAGGCCAGCACAAATTGGTTGTGCTGGCCTATGCTCTACGCATCAAAAGAAAAATGTAAATCCATAACATGACTAAAGTAAAAACAGGTCCAACCTGTTGTAAATTAGTCATGATGTTTTCCCAATAGCCATCTGCGATAATGGGAGAAAAAACAGGCACATCTCCTGTCGAGGCTTCAAACCCTCCAAGCCTTTTACTAAGAGGCTTCCATAGGACAAAAGTAAGAAGAGCTGCAAAAAAGGCATGCAAGATTCTTGCGATAAAAAACGGCTTAAATCGTATATCTGTTTCAGAGAGAATGCTGGCTACTTGTGCTTGAACAGATAATCCGCTGAAAGCTAAGAAAAAACTCGTGACTATTACTTTCTCCAATAAACCGACATCTTTCACTTCGCTTGTAAGCTTCCCTCCTAACGTTATTTCAAAAAGTCCAGAAATCAGAGGATAGCTTAGGTCTTTTGAAATATCAAACAATCCCAGTACGATACTAATAATTGCTGCTAATAAAGTGGTAATAGATACGATTGCTAGCATACTGTTTAAGACTGAAAATAAAATTAAAAAGCCACCAACCATTAAAAGTGTATGAACCGAGGACAGGACAGCGTCTCCCAACAACTTTCCTAGCGGCTTGTTATTGGCAATTCTCGTCTTATGCATTTCAGAAAATGCTCGAATAAAAGGAATCCTTCTTTGAGGTGGGACAGAGGAATGACGTGAGTTTTCATAGTAGGGTCCATAAAATCTCATAACAAGGCCTACACACACATTTCCTATATAATGAGAGGCTGCAAGAATGATTCCAATTTTGGGGTTGTGAAAAAAACCAACAGCTATCGCACCAAAAATAAACAAAGGATTCGAGGAGTTTGTAAAGGAGACGAGCCGTTCGCCCTCTAGTTTTGTGATTTGATTTTCCTCTCTTAAACGCACCGTCAATTTCGCACCCGTTGGATACCCAGATGCCATTCCCATTGCTAACACAAATCCACCTACACCAGGAACGCGGAATAATGGTCGCATAAAGGGCTCTAACAACACACCGATAAATGCTACTACACCAAATCCTATTAACAGCTCACTTAATATTAAAAAGGGAAGAAGAGAAGGAAACACAATCTCCCACCACATCGTTAATCCTCTCACACTCGCCTCAAATGATGCCTTAGGATTTAGTATAAGAGATGTGCTAAGGAGGAAAATAATAAGTGCAAGTATGGAAGTTTTTAGCTTGGATTTATTCAATCTTGCTACCTCCTTATATACGTGGCTTTCTTTTTTGTACAAGAATGAACAGGTTTTTGTTAGAATAGTATTAATTACCTGTAAGTAAAGGTTTGTCCAATGGAGGACAAGAGTTTATGTTCTTTTCAATCATACGTAGAAAGGGTATTCTTTTAGAACATAAAATACGTAAAGAATGTGTCAGTTTGTTCACTTAGTAAAAGGAGAAGCGTATGATATAAGAGACGGGAAATACAGTAAATAATAGTTGACTAATTTTGACTGGTGTATGGCTAGAGGTAGCTGTAAACAGCTTGGGGTGATATCTTGAGGGATCCTAAAATTGGAATAGCTTTGGGCTCAGGCGGAGCAAGAGGATTTGCACATCTTGGTGCATTGAAAGTACTTCAGGAAGAAAAGATTCCTGTCAATTTAATAGCAGGAAGCAGCATGGGGGCTTTAGTTGGCAGTATTTATGCAATGGGTCATGATATGGATCGTCTGTATAAAATTGCCACCGCATTTAAGCGGAAATATTACTTGGATTTCACCGTTCCTAAAATGGGGTTCGTTAGTGGCAATAGGGTAAAGGAATTAATCAGGATGTTTACCCAAAACAAAAATATTGAAGAGTTAACGATACCAATGTCCATTGTTACAACTGACCTTGAAAAAGCAGAAAAGGTCGTACTCCAAAAGGGACCCATTTCTGACGCTGTGAGAGCAAGTATTTCTATTCCCGGAATTTTCGTTCCTGAAAAGCTAGATGGCAGGCTACTTGTCGATGGTGGCGTAGTTGACCGTGTACCTGTAAGTGTTGCCAGAGACATGGGAGCTGATATTGTCATTGCCATTGACGTGTCTCAAGTAAAAACAAACGAGCCTGTGGATTCTATTTTCGATGTTATCCTTCAGACCATAGATATCATGCAAAATGAACTGGTAAAAAGAAGTGAACTGGAGGCCGACATCATGATTAGGCCACCAGTTGCCCATTATAGCTCCAGGGCATTTACGAATATCGAAGAGATAATCAGGATTGGGGAGGAAGCAACAAGGTTACAAATCCCTTATATTAGAAAGTCTATGGAGGAGTGGAAGGAGAAACAGCAACATGAAAAGTAAATGGTTTAAAAGGTCATTAATGTTAGGGGTTATTCTCGCAATTGTATTAAATTTTGTCACCCTACCTTATTATGTTACAAGACCAGGGGATGCTCAGGTTTTAGCTCCACTTGTCGAAGTGGAAGGCGGCTATGAAAATAAAGGAAAGTTTATGCTGACGACCGTGAAAATGGGAAAAGCCAATATATTTACATACGCCTTAGCGAAGGTCAGCGATTACCAAACGATTTTTCCGATTAATCAAATACGTAGTGAAGATGAAACAGATGAAGAGTATTCCTACCGCCAATTACATATGATGGAAAGCTCTAAGGAGACAGCGATAAAAGTTGCATATGAAAAGGCTGGGAAAAAGGTCGATTTAATCACGAAAGGCGTCTACGTGTTTAGTGTTAAGGAAGGGCTTGCAGCAGAAGGCAAGCTAAAGATAGGAGACCGTATCACCAAAGTAGATGGGGAAGATACAACCACTGCTGAAGCATTAATCGATAAAGTTAATTCAAAAAAGATTGGTGATAAAATAGAACTGATTTTTGACCGTGATGATCGTCAAGAATCAGCAATGATTACATTAGGAGAGCATCCTGAAGATCCTAATAGGCCAGGAATCGGTATAAGCTTGATGACAGATTATACGATTGAAATGGACCCTGACATTTCAATCAATACTTCTCAAATTGGCGGACCATCAGCAGGATTAATGTTCTCTTTGGAAATTTATAACCAGCTTGTAAAAGAAGATATTGCAAAAGGGTACGAAATTGCAGGGACAGGTGCTATGAATGAAAATGGGAAGGTTCAACGGATCGGTGGTATTGCACAAAAAATCGTTGCAGCCGATAATTCCGGAGTGGAAATCTTCTTTGCTCCAAATGAAAATGGTCGCGAAGGCTCCAATTATCAAGAAGCAATGAAAGCTGCAAAGGATATTAACACAGATATGAAGATTGTTCCCGTCGATACATTCGATGAAGCAATTGCGTACTTAGAAGCATTAGACCCTAAATAAGAAAATCTATATAAGAAAAGGCTGCTCTAGATGGTTAATCTGAGCAGCCTTTTTCTATCAGGATTAATCAAATGTTTCTTCCTCTTCATGATAACGGATGGGGGGACGTGAGAATTCCTGTTGCATCCAATGACTTCTTGAGGGCTCATCAAATTTCATCGCATACGTTTGTGTTGCTCGAACATCCATCTCAAGCATAGTGCTATTAATACCTGAAACTTTTGCAACTAAAGGGATGTCCAAATCTTTTTTCACCTTGCTTAAGTATGCCCGTCCTTTTTGGCTCATTCCTAACAGACGAATGTATTCACTCTGCTTTTTGGCAGAAACAGCTAGCATAACTTCCTTTTTGGTGTTTGTTAAAATATGCGTACAAACTCTTTGAAGTCTTGTCCAAGTATAACGTTTTGTTTTTAATCTTGTCATAAATTCATGAAAAGAGTGACTTTCTTTTATCGTTTGCTGTAATCGATTCTCAAGGCCTTCTTCCACTTCATAGATTTCTGCAAGCTCTGATGATGTACTACAAAGAATGCGATATTTCAATAGAGTGAAGTAATCTTCCCACCTATGAAAACTTCCGGTCTGCTTGTAATAAAGAGATAAGAGTTCATAGGTTTTTGGAGGAACAAAGCGCTGTACCTTCTCAAAATCTCCATTGTTACCAAAAATGTGCTTTCGAATGCTAGTTGCACTTGCAATAGAGGTTTCATTAAAAGTAGGGTCATGATAACCAGCAGCGGTCCTTTCAATTGTTAACCCTTTTAGCGAGCTATTCTGTTCCATGATTGCTTTTATGTAGTGATAACCTAGGATGTTGTTAGGTTTAGTTAGGTCCAAAATATGCTCTTTATCTTCCGTTAACTGAATAAATGCAAGAGAAGATGCTTTTGGAAAGCTATATCCTTCCTTCATGTATCTTTGAACATTTCTGTCATAGCTGTCCTTATGTTCCTCCATAATATGTAACGTACGATAGAAGTCCTCTATTTTACCTTGTTCACTGCCAAAGCAAACGGTATCACATTTTAATGCAGACAATATGGAAATAGAACCACTAGCAAATACCTCTGCCTTTTGAGTAGCAAAGGCGTAGGGTAGTTCTACAACGACGTCCACTCCACTCGCAAGCGCCATCTTTGTTCTAGTCCACTTAGAAACAAGGGCAGGTTCTCCTCTTTGTAGGAATTGACCACTCATGACAGCAATGACTACATCAGCACGTGCTGCTTCCTTCGATTGGGTCAAATGAAATAAATGACCGTTATGAAAAGGATTATACTCGACAATTACACCTAAAGATTTCATCGTTCACCCACTCATTTCAGCTTTAAAAGCAAAGATAATTAATTTCTATTTTTTATTGGTTTTTTGTTCGAAATACGTTATTATGTCTATAATTATAGTGTAAAGAAAAAACATTGACAAATAAACTTCTGAAAGCTATAATTACTTTTGTTGCCTTGAGGTGAATATCTTGTTGAAATGGACAATATTTCAGTTAAATCAGCTTCAGCATAAAGGGTTACACATCGACGAAACAGTTGATGTAAGTGATATTACAGCACACAGCGACATTCGTTCTGTTGATGCTGTTCATGTAACTGGAAGAGCTGATTTAAGTTCAAAAAAAGCTACATTTCACTTAACTGTGGAAGGTAGGATGGTTTTACCTTGTTCACGTACTTTAGTTGATGTGGACTATCCTTTTACAATAAAAACAACTGAAACTTTTCTTTTCCAGCCTGGCGAATATGAAAGTGAAGACGAAGAACTTCATTTGGTAGAAGGCGATCAAGTAGATTTGATGCCTGTCATTCGGGAAGCAATCATTCTTGAAGTGCCAATGCAAGTATTCAGTGAAGCTCCTGATCAAGAGAAAGCAGCTCCACAATCAGGAAAAGACTGGGAAGTTGTCACAGAAGAGGAAACCAAAGAAAAAGTGGATCCTCGCCTAGCAGGCTTGGCTAAGTTTTTTGAGAAAGACAAAGAGTAGATAATTCACTCTTTTTTAAGGAGGTGGGAAGAATGGCTGTACCTTTTAGAAGAACGTCTAAAACTGCAAAAAGAAAACGTCGTACACACTTTAAACTACAAGTTCCTGGTATGGTAGAATGCCCAAGCTGCGGTGAACAGAAATTATCACACCGTGTATGCCCAGCATGCGGTACTTACAAAGGAAAAGAAGTAGTAAATAAATAATAAAGAAACACAAGGCCCTCGCCTTGTGTTTTTTTATATAAGTTTTTTTCAAAAGATTATTTAGGGGGAAAGGGAGATGGGGAGTTCCAAAGTCGAGCAATACATAGATGAAAATCAACTATACTGGTTTAAAATAAACCGTCCTGATAAACGCAACGCTATCGATTTTGATGTCATGAACGAGCTTGAACATGCGTTAACTGTAGTGAAAGAACAAAGTAGCGTTCGTGCTTTTGTGATCACAGGGAAGGGAAATCAATCCTTCTGTTCAGGGGGAGACCTTTCCATTTTTCATGCATTATACTCAAAAGAAGAAGCCTTAGGAATGCTTGAGAAAATGGGGAGAATTCTATATTCTCTTATGACGCTACCTGTTCCTACCATTGCGATAATCAACGGTACCGCAATAGGAGGAGGCTGTGAGATAGCTGCTGCTTGTGATGAGAGATGGGCTTTTTCTTCAAGTAAAATGGGGTTTGTGCAAGGGAAATTAGGAATTACAACAGGCTGGGGTGGCGCAAGCATGTTAATGGAAAAATTATCTCATGCCAATGCCTTGAAGATGCTAATATCTGCAAAGATTTATTCCGCTTCTGAAGCAAAAGAGCTTGGATTCATTCAACGAATTGTGTTAGAAGACGAACTGGATGAATGGAAAAAAGTGATAAATGTTGCATCTCCTGTTATTAGAAGCTATAAAAAAGCCTTTATAAGAAAATGGGAGCAATCCAACTTGAAAGAGCGGATGCTAGCAGAAATAGAGCAGTGTGCAATCCTTTGGGAGAGCGAGGAGCACCACGAGGCAGTAAAAATGTTTTTAGAAGCAAAAAAAAGATAATGATACCCCCTCTATTTTAAATACATGATTAGTCTATCTTTCCTACTACATGCATATGTATAGGGTAAAAAGTGAGTGGGGGGATAGAGTCATGTCTACAGTACGTCAAGATGCCTGGACACAAGATGAAGACTTGTTGTTGGCGGAAGTGGTCTTACGATATATTAGAGAAGGCGGTACACAGTTGACAGCATTTGAGGAAGTAGGAAAAAAGCTATCAAGAACATCTGCTGCCTGTGGATTTAGATGGAATTCTTATGTGAGAAAGCAATATGCTGCTGGTATAGAACTTGCTAAGAAACAGCGAAAAGAATTAAAAAAGGAACAGGCTATGCAACAACAGCACCCTGTTGAGGATCCCTATAGAGCCATCAATAATAAGCTATACCCAACTGACAATCTTACCATATCAGCAGTGATTAGCTATTTAAATCATTTGGAGCAGCTCGAAAATGAGTACACAAAAATGAAAGAAGAAAACATCAGTCTCCGAAAAAAAATAAATGAGCTTGAAGATGATGTGAAGCTGCTAGCAGAAGCAAAGCTTGCATTAGAATCATCGATGAATCTTGTAGAAGAGGATTATCGTGCCCTGATTGAAATTATGGAACGTGCTCGAAAAATGGTGGTTTTACAAGATGAAGATAAAAACAAAAAAGTGAAATTTCAAATGGACCGAAACGGTAATTTAGAAAGAGTTGAAAAATAAAAGGTAAAACAGTAAACCACTTCTTTTTCAAAAGGGTGGTTTTCTTTATGAGTTTCATAGGAGTATAATGGGGACTGACAGAAGAGTTTTGGGAGGGAAAGGTTTTGGTAAATAGTGAGCAAATCATCTTATTTGATGGTGTTTGCAATCTCTGCAATTCGGCAGTGACGTTTGTAATTAAAAGAGATAAAAATGAAGTCTTTAAATTTGCATCCCTGCAATCAGAAGCTGGAAAAAAGCTTCTAAGAAACAAATTCAATGCAAATGAAGAGTTTAATAGCTTTTTCCTCGTGCAAGGAGATAAAATCTACGATAAATCATCAGCCGCTCTTTATGTTGCCAAGGCATTAAACCTGCCATGGAAGTTTTTGTTTCCACTCATTCTTATTCCAAAACCTCTTAGAGACATGGTGTATTCTTTTATAGCAAACAACAGATACAAGTGGTTTGGAAAAAGTGAATCCTGCATGCTTCCAAGCCCAGAGCTAAAGAACCGATTTTTATGAAAGACTGTTTTCGTAAATATTGTTGCACCTGCGTATAGATAAGCATCTTGTTATCAATGTTGCTGTCGTGCTCTTTTCGTGGAGGAAGCTAAAATATGTGGCAACTTTTCTTCAAATAATGAATAGAAAAAGTCTTAATGCCGACTTTTTCTTAGGTTTTTTGCAACAATCTTTTAGAAAAGAGCTTTATGAAAAAATGCTATCACAGTAGTGGTGATAGCATTTTGCTAATTAATTATCTAAATCATCTAATGATAATGAAGCTTGAGGTCTGTCCTGAGCGGTGACGCCTTTTGGATACCAAACTAATGGATTTTCCCCAAGGTCACGCTGTACATCGTAATGAACGGCAGTAAAGCCCATTTTATTCCAGAAATCCTGAGACTTGATTCGTGGATTTGTTTTTATCGGCAAACCATAGCCCTTGGCAAATTCTACTAGTTCCTTCCCAAAGCCTTTTCTTTGATAGTTTGGAAGAACTTCTAGCTTCCAAAGCTCTAAATAGTCCTGACGCGGTTCAAAATATTGATCTAGTTCTTTTGAAATTTTGTAAAGGCTCATTCTTGCAACAAGCTTCTCTCCGTAATAGATACCATAAAATGGAGATTCGCTGTCATTGTCGATAATGTTTCCTTGAAGATCTTCTAGCATGGATAGCTCTTGGATGCCATATTCTCTAAACTGCTTAAATTCTTCTAATGTTTTATAGTTAATGGATAGTTTCTTTACTGACATACTTCTTCCCCCTTCAAAATCCTTCTTTAAATAAAGCGCTTACCACTATACTTATTAAGTAAAATGGTTTATTTTTATATTAATTATATAACAAAATAACAAAAAATTCTGCAATAATTTTAGAAAGCGTTTGCAAATGTAGCAGGAATTAAAAGAATTATGTAGAAATAATAGTTTGAGGAGGAATACTGCAAACGTTCAGAGGGAAAGGGGATTGTTACATGAAAAGGATATTGATAGCGAATCGAGGAGAAATAGCAGAACGAATTATCCGGACTTGCAACCGTCTTAATATAGAAACTGTTGCAATATATTCCGACGCAGATAAGGATATGCCATATGTTCAGCAGGCTACTATTGCCCGACATATTGGACAAGCGCCACCACAGCAATCCTACCTTAACGTCGAAAAAATCTTAGAGATTGCGATGGAGGAAAAAGTTGATGGTGTACATCCAGGATACGGCTTTCTATCGGAAAATGGAGATTTTTCAGAGGCGCTAAAAAAAGCTGGGTTACGTTTTATCGGCCCTGATGTAGAGGTTATTCGTTTGATGGGGGATAAGCTTTCCTCTCGAAGAGCCATGATTGAGGCAAGTGTACCAGTTGTGCCAGGTTCTAATGAACCAGTTGCCACACTAGAGGAAGCGTTAGAACTTGCTGAGGAGATTGGTTTCCCTGTTATGTTAAAGGCAAGCGGCGGTGGTGGGGGAATTGGCATGCACCGTTGTGAGAATAAGCAAGATATTGAAAATACATTTGAACAAACAAAAAAACGTGCCAAGGCTTATTTTAACAATGAAGATATGTTTATTGAAAAATATGTTGGTAACGGCAGGCACATTGAAGTGCAAATTTTTGGTGATGCACACGGAAACATTGTACATATGTTCGAGCGTAATTGTTCTGTACAAAGACGAAATCAAAAAGTAATTGAGGAAGCCCAAAGTCCAAATTTAAGCGAGGAAACAAGAGCGAAAATTTGCGAGGCTGCAGTGAAGGCTGGTAAACAGGTACACTACAAAAATGCAGGTACGGTGGAGTTCATTATGGATGAAAAAGAGAATTTTTATTTTCTAGAGATGAACACCAGACTTCAGGTAGAACACCCGATTACAGAGGCTATCACAGGTCTAGATTTAGTAGAATGG
The DNA here is from genome assembly GCF_009363695.1 of Bacillus sp. THAF10. Lineage (NCBI taxonomy): Bacteria > Bacillati > Bacillota > Bacilli > Caryophanales > Bacillaceae > Bacillus > Bacillus sp. THAF10. The sequence continues at coordinate 1,635,038 of NZ_CP045403.1, forward strand.
CAACTTCTTGTTGCAAGTGGTGAGAGATTACCACTTATGCAAGAGGAAATCTCCAGTAAAGGCCATGCTATTGAATTTAGACTTTATGCGGAAGATCCAGTGAAATTTTTTCCATCTCCAGGACTGATTACCACCTGGCATTTACCTGAAAGGGATGGAGTACGAATTGATAGTGGTTATGGACCAGACCTGAAAGTCACGCCATTTTATGATCCGATGATTGCGAAAATTATCGTTAGTGGCGAGACGAGGGAAGCAGCGATTCTGAAATCACTAGAATACCTTCAACAGGCTAAAGTAGAGGGCATTAAAACAAACCTTCCATTTTTAATTCGAGCCATACAGGAAAAAAGCTTCCAATCAGGAGACTATCATACTGGATTTATTCAAGAATTAAAACCTATAACAAACTAAAAAAATACAACATGATCTCAGGAGGAAAATGAAATGAAAAAAATAGAAGCATCGATGGCAGGTACAGTTTGGAAGGTACTAGTTCAAGCTGGGGAGGAAGTAAAAGCTGGTCAAACGGTCATTATTTTAGAATCTATGAAAATGGAAATACCTGTTGAAGTGATGATGGATGGTACTGTTGCTGCCATTAATATCGCAGAGGGCGACTTCGTTAATGACGGAGACATTTTATTGGAACTAGAATAACAGCTCTGACAACAAGGATGGGAGAAACGGAGGATACTTATGATAAAAACTGCAAATGAGCTTGAAAAGGAGTTTCAGGAAACAGTTGATACGATTAAAAGTGGCGGAAGTGAAAAATACCATGCCAAGTTAAGGGAACAAAACAAGCTATTTGTCCGTGATCGTCTTGCCCTATTATTTGATAACGGCCAGTATGAAGAGGACGGCCTTTTTGCGAACAATAAAGCACAAGGGTTACCAGCAGATGGAGTCGTCTGTGCCATAGGGAAAGTGAATGGACAAACGGTTTGTGTGATGGCTAATGATTCTACTATTAAAGCTGGTTCATGGGGAGCGCGGACGGTAGAAAAAATAATCAGAATACAAGAAACAGCGGAGAAGCTGAAGGTTCCTATTTTGTATCTTGTGGATTCTGCGGGTGCAAGAATCACAGACCAATTGGATATGTTTCCAAACCGCCGTGGTGCAGGAAAAATCTTTTATAATCAAGTAAAGCTTTCCGGAATGGTACCGCAAATTTGCTTGCTTTTTGGTCCATCAGCTGCTGGTGGTGCTTACATTCCAGCTTTCTGTGACATTGTTGTCATGGTAGATGGCAATGCTTCCATGTATCTTGGCTCACCAAGAATGGCTGAAAAAGTTATTGGGGAAAAAGTGACATTGGAAGAAATGGGTGGAGCGAGAATGCACTGCTCTGTAAGTGGATGTGGGGACGTGCTTGCAGCTACGGAAGAAGAAGCTATTTCTCATGCGCGCAACTACCTAAGCTATTTCCCTGCAAGTTACCAAGAAGTTTCTAAAGAAGTGGAGCCTGTTGCGCCAAAAGAAGGACGTTCTCTAACGGATATTATTCCCGTTAATCAGAACGCTCCCTTTGATATGTACGAAGCAATTGATCAGTTGATTGATGCCAATAGCTTCTTTGAAATTAAAAAGCTATTTGCCCCAGAATTGATTACTGGCCTAGCCAGAATAGATGGCAAAGTTGTAGGTATTATTGCAAACCAGCCTAAAGTAAAAGGTGGCGTGCTATTTGTAGATTCAGCTGACAAAGGTGCTAAGTTTATTCAGCTTTGTGATGCTTACCATATACCTCTACTATTTTTAGCGGATGTTCCAGGCTTTATGATTGGTACCAAGGTAGAACGAGCAGGAATTATTCGTCATGGAGCAAAGTTAATCGCTGCCATGAGCTCTGCTACTGTTCCAAAAATCTCAGTGGTAGTTAGGAAAGCTTATGGAGCAGGTCTTTATGCGATGGCAGGCCCTGCATTTGAGCCAGATTGTTGTATTGCCTTACCAACAGCGCAGATTGCGGTAATGGGACCTGAAGCAGCAGTGAATGCAGTGTATTCTAATAAGATTAATGAAATTGAAGATCCAAAGGAAAGAATCGCTTATGTTCAGCAAAAGCATCAAGAATATAAAGAACATATCGATATTTACAAGCTTGCTTCAGAAATGATTGTTGATGATATCGTGCAGGCGAAGGACCTGAGAGATGTCTTAATCAATCGATTCCATTACTATTCCAGCAAGCAGATGACTTTCTCGCAACGCAAGCACCCTGTTTACCCGGTTTAACCATTAGTTCAGGCCCAATTACGGGCTTGAACTTTTTTAATCGTGTTTTATATAGAAGGATTAATTGGTACAATAACAACAAATAGGTAATAAGAAGGAGTTTGTATGAGGATTGCCATTATTGGCGGAGGTGCAATAGGGCTTTTATTCTCTTATCATCTTCGCAAAGAGTTTCACGTCACTTTATATGTTAGAAGAGACGAGCAGCTTGCAAGAATTAGAGAGGAAGGAATCACACAATATAAAGAAGGAAAAGCTTGCAAACGGGATGTAAAAGTAGCTTTGATGGAGGAAGATACAGTCTTTTGTGAGGAGATTATTCTTGTTGCTGTTAAACAATATTCCCTTCCGAAGCTAATGGAGAAGATTAAGAATCAGGCAATAGACAAAACGGTTCTATTTTTACAAAACGGAATGTCGCATCTAGGGCATTTGGAAGATTTCAAACAGAAAGAAGTATTGCTAGGGGTCGTGGAGCACGGGGCAAAAAAACGAAGTGATGCAGCATATGAATGGACAGGAGTAGGTCAAACTAAGATTGCTGCTTTTCATTCGAGTGTAAACATAGAAAATATCCCTTTCTTAAATATTTGGCAGCAGCTACTGGGAGATGTCTTTCCTCTTGTATTTGAAAGAGACTATCATGATATGTTGATGTCAAAATTAATGGTAAATGCACTCATTAACCCAATCACTGCCATCCACCATGTGAAAAATGGTGAACTGTTACAAAATCCTCATTTATATAGCTTGATGAAATTGCTGTATAAGGAAGTGGACTTTTTAATCTCTCCAGATAAAAGAGAGGAAAAGTGGGAGCATGTGAAAAAGATTTGCCAAACAACTTCCTCTAATTTCTCGTCAATGGAAAGAGATATAAGGGAAGGAAGAAAAACAGAAGTTGATGCCATTTTAGGCTACATTTTAAATTTAGGAAAAAAACAAGGAAAAGCGCTCCCTATTACAGAATGTATGTATCAAAGCATTAAAGCTATGGAATGGAAACAGACAAGCGGCATCTAATCATCCGGTACAGTTTCATCAGCTTGTGAACTTATATGAAACGAGGTTGTTTTTTATGTCGGAATTGGTAGTAGGCTTAGTGGCTACATTTGTAACCATCCCAATAATTGCATTGTTCCTTTTTTATACTCTTGCTAAATTTATCACAAAAAATAATAAAAAGGCCTTTCACCTAGCAATCGATGGGACTACTTTCTTTTTTATTTTGGCCGTTCATTTTTTATTGGTGATTATTTGGAATCAAACCATGCTTTGGGTGGTCATGATTATCCTTTTGTTCAGCGCATTCCTTGTGGTGCTTGCCAATTATATCGTCAAACAAGAAATAGAGTTGAAAAGAGTGATAAAGGGATTTTGGAGACTAAATTTTCTTATGTTTTTCGTCGTTTATTCTCTCCTTTCCGTCTTCGGTATTCTCCAAAGAGTATATCACTCTTTTGTGTAAGCAATATTTTTTGAATGTATAACAATCAGTGCTATACTCATAAAGACTTAGCATATATGAACGATTAGAAAGGACGTACTTTATGAATGTAGTAGAAATATCTCTCCCTACTATTAATAAATTTTCATCCGCTTACATGGAGGGAGAAGAAAGCATCCTACGCTTCTTCACGTATAATCCCCATATTCAGCATACATATGAAAAAAGAAAAGAAAGCTTGAATAATAGAAACTATCCTAGAAATGAGCTTGCAGAACATCTTTTAGCATACAATGCATATTTTGATGCAGATCATCACACAAAAACAAATATTGAAAGATTAAAGGAAGCGAAAACGCAAGTAGTTATTGGCGGCCAACAGGCTGGTTTATTAACTGGACCTATTTATTCTATTTCTAAGATTATCAGTATCATCAAACTTGCTAGCGAACAAGAAGAAAAACTAGGGGTGCCTGTCATTCCTGTCTTTTGGATTGCTGGGGAGGATCACGATTATCAAGAAATTAATCATGTGTATTCTCCACTCGGGGAGAAAATGGAGAAATATGCTTTTTCTCTAAAGGGATCTGGTAAAAAAATGGTCTCTGAACTTGAGTTTAATAAGGAAGAATTGAAGGAATGGGCTAAAGAGGTAGTGAAAAGCTTTGGAGAAACTGCCCATACAGTGAACATTATCTCTTCGCTTGAAGATGCTCTTATTAAGTCTCAAAGCATTACCGACTTTTTTGCACACATCATAACTGAATTATTTAAAGGAACCGGTTTAGTTCTTGTAAATGCTTCTGACAAAAACTTAAGGAAAATTGAAACAAAATTCTTTTTAGAGCTCTTAGAAAAAAATAAAGAAATAACCAAAGGAGTTTTACACAGTCAGGAAAATCTCGAAAATCTCGGATATGCCCCACTCCTTGAAGTGAGCGAGGATTCGATGAACCTTTTTTATCATCGTAATGGGGAGAGAGAGCTCCTTTATTGGAATGAAAAAGAAGCGTACGCCACAACGAAAGATTCCGGCCTGAAGCTAACCTTGGAAGAACTTAAAAAGAAAATGGAAGAAGCTCCTGCACATTTTTCCAATAATGTTGTCACGAGACCCTTAATGCAAGAATTTCTGTTTCCAACACTGGCGTTTATCGGTGGTCCTGGAGAAATCAGCTATTGGGCAGAATTAAAGGATAGCTTTGAGGCTGTAAATTTAGAGATGCCCCCTGTTGTTCCAAGAATTTCTCTCACTTTCCTTGAACGGCATGTAGAAGCTTCATTAAAAAATCTAGAAGAGTCATTAACAGATGTACTAGAGAACGGTCTAGAAAGCAAAAAGAAAGCTTGGTTGTATCAAACAGAATTGCATCAATTAGAAGAAAAGCTAGCTCATTATCAAAAAGAATACCAAGAAGTGCATATGAAATTTAAAGACTTAGGCAATGATATGATGCCCCATCTTGAACCTGCTTTTGATAAAAACTGGCGTCTTATTGACAGGCAGTTCTCCTATTTACAACGTTTGATGGAACGATCTGCTTATGAAAAACATGAAAACATCATGAAAAAATATGAAAAAGTGGAGCTTGCGCTACGGCCGCAAGGGATGCCGCAGGAAAGAGTTTGGAATATCTTTTATTTCCTGAACACCTATGGAACCGACCTCATCCATAGAGTCTGTCAACTTCCACTCCACCACAACGGAAAACATAAAGTAATTAAATTATAGGGAAAGCAGCGGAAATTCCGTTGCTTTTTTTTATGTCTTTTTTCTGACAATCAAACAAAATAAAAAGGACTGTTTTTGTAGAAACAAAGAAAAACAACACAGTTTTAAGCTCAGTCGAAGCCAAAAAAAGTCAAGTTCATCCCGAATTCGTTCTTTTGTCAAAAAATGTTGTAAAAAGATGAAAAACGAAAAAAAATTAGGCTTAAAGGATTTTCTTTTAGGGAAGAGAATAGTACAATAAAGTAAGTGGTGAGAAGTGGGGGATTGTGGGGGAAAGTAGAAGAAAGGTGGGAAAGCCGAATGTTCATGGGGGAATATAATCATACAATTGATGCAAAAGGCCGGATGATCGTGCCTGCAAAGTTCCGTGAACACTTAGGTGAAACCTTCGTTCTTACAAGAGGTTTAGACAAATGCCTCTTTGGATACCCACTTTCTGATTGGAGTACTGTTGAAGAAAAGTTAAAGCAGCTTCCACTTACGAAAAAGGATGCCCGTGCATTTACACGATTCTTCTTTTCAGGAGCTTCTGAATGTGAATTGGACAAACAGGGGCGTGTCAATATTGCTAGCCCGCTTGTTCAATATGCACAACTGGAAAAAGATTGCGTAGTGATTGGAGTATCTAACAGAATTGAAATCTGGAGCAGGGAAAACTGGAATGCATTTGTGGAAGAATCGGAAGACTCCTTCGCAGAAATTGCAGAAAACCTCGTGGATTTTGACTTATAAAAAAGGGATAGATTATATACAGCTTGGATAATTCAACAATAACTTAGAGAAAATAGTGAAAGAATTAGCAGCATCAAGAAGTTAACAGCCATGAGCTAGAAAGGCGGTGGAGAATGTTTCACCATGTAACAGTTTTATTAAATGAATCCGTAGATTCTCTTGCCATTAAAGAAGATGGTATTTATGTGGATTGTACGCTTGGAGGAGCAGGTCACAGCTCTGAGATTGTGAAGAGGCTTTCTGATAAAGGTAAACTGATTGCTTTCGATCAAGATGACAGCGCGCTCGAACATGCCAAAGGTGTGTTACATAACTATCTAGACAGAGTGATCTTTATTAAAAGTAACTTCAAACACCTAAAAGAAAAATTATATGAAGAAGGCATAACGAAAGTAGATGGCGTTCTCTTTGACCTTGGAGTTTCCTCTCCGCAACTTGATACACCTGAGAGAGGGTTTAGCTACCATCATGATGCGCCATTAGATATGAGGATGGATACGAAAAGTCCATTAAGTGCATTTGATGTGGTCAATGAATGGCCGTACGAAAAGCTCGTTCGTATTTTCTTTCAATACGGCGAAGAAAAGTTCTCCAAACAAATTGCTAGAAAAATTGAAGAATATCGAAAGACAAAACCGATTCCTACCACGTTGGAACTTGTAGAAATTATTAAGGATGGCATTCCGGCACCAGCAAGAAGAACAGGCGGGCATCCAGCAAAAAGAGTGTTTCAAGCCATCCGAATTGCAGTCAATGATGAGTTAGGTGTGTTTGAGGATGCCATTCATCAAGCAATAGATGTGCTGAACCCAGGAGGAAGAGTATGTGTCATCACCTTCCACTCCTTAGAAGATAGAATTTGTAAGGTGGCATTTAAAGAGAAAAGTCAATTGCCCCAGTTACCACCAGGGTTGCCTATCATTCCGGATGAGTTTCAGCCGATATTAAAGCTTGTATCACGAAAGCCTATCCTGCCAAGTGAAGAAGAGCTAGAAGTAAATAATCGTGCAAGATCAGCGAAACTGCGAGTTGCAGAAAAAATAAGAGACTAAAAAAAGAGTCAGGGGGAATGAGGATGAGTAATTTAGCGCATAAAATTCAACGGCAACATGAAGAACGTAGACAACAAGCACCAAAAAAGAAAGTCGCAATTAAAAAGCAAGCAAAGATTACCTTAGGGGAAAAAGTGTTAGGTTGTATGTTTGTTGGAATGGTAGCATTTACGTCGTTAACGATTGTGAATAATCATGTGGAAATTTATCATGTGAACAGAGAAATCCAGACGATGGAAGGTTCTATTGAGTCCCAATTAAAAACAAACCGTGAATTAGAATTAAGAGTAGCTGAAGAAAGCAGTTACGAGGTTATTTTAGAAAAAGCCAAGGAGCTTGGCCTTACTTTAAATGGAAATAATGTTAAGAACGTAGGCAACTAATGAGTACCCAAAACTTAGTTCAAAAAAAGAGAATTCATTTAGGAGCAGCAATTTTACTTGTGTTATTTGCTTTGCTCTTTTTTCTATTAATTGGGCGTTTTTTCTACCTTCAGGCTACCGGAGAAGCTCATGGTCAAAATCTTTCTGCTGAAGCTAGTGACAGATACAACGTTAATAAGGAAATCACAGCAACAAGAGGTGCTATTTTAGACCGAACAGGAAAGCCTATCGCTGAAGATACGCCTTCCTTTAATCTCGTTGCTGTGTTAGATGAAAGCTTGACTGTCGATGAAGAAGAGCCTCGTCATGTTGTCAAACCAGAGGAAACAGCTGCTAAACTCGCTGAAGTTCTTGAAGCTGATTCTGGCATAATTTTAGAAAAACTCTTATCAGAAAAAAAACAAGTTGAATTTGGTGCGATCGGAAGAGATTTGCCTCTTTCTGTCAAGAAGGAGATAGAAGATTTAGAGCTTCCTGGTATTGGTTTTGTAGAAAGCTCCAAACGATTTTATTTCAATGGGAAGTTTGCTAGTCACCTAATCGGTTTTGCAAGACCAAATGATGATGGGGAAATTAAAGGAGTATCAGGCTTAGAGAAAATGTTAGAGGATGAATTAAAAGAACAAAATGGCTCATTGTCCGTAAAAACAGATAATAAAGGCTTTAAGCTATCAATGAATTCTGATGTTTCCTATGCACCTGCCATCAATGGTAATAATGTACATCTTACTTTAGACCGCACGATTCAAACTTTTCTAGAAGAAGCAATGAACAATGTGGTGAAAGAGTACCAACCAGAACGAATTATTGCGATTGTAGCTGATCCGAAAACCGGAAAAATTTTAGCGATGGGATCCAGACCGACCTTTGATTTGAACACAAGAGAAGGACTTACGGATAATTGGAATAATGATGCCATTTCGTACCGCTATGAGCCAGGCTCCACGATGAAGATTTTCTCGCTTGCAGCTGCGATAGAAGAGGGAGTTTTTAACGGTAACGAGCTATATGAATCAGGCTCCTACAAACTCCCAAATGATCCATTTCCAGTTTATGATCATAATAGAATTGGCTGGGGAGTTATTTCTTTTAAGGAAGGCGTACAGCGTTCATCCAATGTAGCGTTTGCGTTGCTTGCTGAAAAAATGGGAACAGATAAACTATTAGAATATATAAAAGCATTCGGAATGGATAGTCCAACAGGGATAGATCTTCCAGATGAGGTATCAAGTAACATCAACTATCACTATCATCGAGACCGGATATCAACCGCTTTTGGACAAGGCTCTGCATTTACTCCTATCCAGCAAATTCAAGCGGCAACGGCCATTGCCAATGGTGGGAAAATGATGAGGCCTTACGTGATTAACAAAATAGTTAATCCTAATACTAATGAAGTGGTATTAGAAAACAAACCAAAACAACAAGGTAAACCGATTTCTGAGGATACAGCTTCTAAAGTATTAGAAGTGCTTGAATCTGTAGTGAGTGCGGAAAATGGAACTGGTCGTCCATATAGTGTGGATGGCTATAAGGTCGCTGCAAAAACTGGAACCGCACAAATTCCTGGTCCTGGAGGCTATTTATCAGGTCATGGAGAGTACATCTATTCCATTATGGGGATGGCTCCCGCAGATGACCCAGAACTTATTATGTATGTTGCAGTAGAAAAGCCCAAGATTGCGCAGCATGAAAATGGTGCTGGTCCAGTCTCAGGGGTGTTTAATTCTGTGATGAAAAGAAGTCTTCAATACATGAGCATTCAACCTGATGAGAATCAAGTCTCTACACCGAAAAAGAAGAAGGTAGGTGTGAAGGTTCCTGAGCTTGTTGGGAAGAATGTGACGCAAGTTTCTTCTGAGAGTCAAGGACCAGACTATGTGGTTGTAGGAGAAGGGAAGGAAATTATCAAACAAAGCCCTCAACCTGGTCAGGAAGTCATTAAAGGAGAGAGAGTCATTTTAATAACAGAGGCTTCTCCACCTATTCCTGATATGACTGGTTGGAGTCTAAGAGATGTTAGGAAATTATCTAATTTACTTGACCTCGACATTTCTGTAAAGGGCAATGGGTATGTGCATGAGCAAAGCATCATACCTGGAACCCCTGTGGAAAAAGGAAATGAACTGACGGTAACCCTTCGTACGAACAGACCGATACCACAAACGGAAGCAGAAGAGGAAGCTTCCGAAGATAATAATTCAGAGGGTGAATAAAGTGCAATTTACTGCTTTGCAGAAGGATGGACACCTCCTTTAGCAAAGCAGTTTTTCTGTTCTAAGGTTTCTTTTTGTGAGATGTTGAAAAGTTCTATCCCTTCAAGTACAAGCATATATTACTACGAATATAGTGGGCTCATAGTGGTATGAGCTTTCGATGCAAACTTTTAAAGGGGGAACGGAATAGATGAGGGTATCTCATGTGACGGTGCGCAGAAGACTAACCATCGTACTTCTTGTAGGAATTCTGCTGTTCAGTATCATTGATCTGCGCTTAGGGTATGTTCAAATTGCACTTGGGAATATGTTAACGGACAGGGCGAGGGATTCATGGAGTCGCAATATTCCCTTTGAACCAGAGCGTGGGGAGATTATGGATCGAAACGGGGTTCCACTAGCAACCAACATGAGTGCACCAACCGTTTTTGTCGTTCCTAGACAAATTAAAGACCCGAATGAAACCGCCGAAAAACTTGCACCTGTCTTAAACATGTCGAAAGAGAAGTTGTACAAGCTGATCACGAAAAACTCTTCGATGGAAAAAATTAATCCAGAAGGAAGAAAAATCTCCCACGAAAAAGCAAAGGAAATACGAGCGCTCGATTTAAAAGGAGTATATATTGCAGAGGATTCGAAAAGGCACTATCCTTTTGGAAGCTATCTTTCCCATGTTCTTGGTTTTGCAGGGATTGACAACCAAGGGCTGATGGGTTTAGAGCTATATTATGATGAGCAATTAAAGGGCGAAAAAGGCTATGTTCAATTCTATTCCGATGCAAAAGGAAGAAGAATGCCAGATATTCCGGATGATTATGAGGCACCACAGGATGGACTAGACCTTAGACTAACGATTGATTCACGGGTTCAAACCATTATGGAAAGGGAGCTTGATCTCGCACAAGAATTGTACAACCCAGATGGAATCATTGCCATTGCAATGGACCCAAACACTGGCGAAATCCTCGGAATGTCGTCTAGACCTGATTTTGATCCTGCAGAATTTCAAAGTGTTGCTCCAGAAGTGTATAACAGAAATCTGCCTGTTTGGAGTACGTATGAGCCAGGATCTACCTTTAAAATTATCACACTTGCTGCTGCTCTTGAGGAGAGCAAAGTAAACTTAACAAAAGATACATTTAATGATGGGGGCGCAGCGATGGTAGATGGTGCAAGGCTTCGTTGTTGGAAAAAAGGTGGGCATGGCCATCAGACATTTTTAGAGGTTGTCCAAAATTCATGCAACCCTGGGTTTGTAGAGCTCGGTCAACGTCTTGGTACGGACAAACTCTTTGATTATATTAAATCGTTTGGATTTGGAGAAAAAACAGGGATTGACCTAGCTGGAGAGGGAAAAGGGATTCTTTTTAAACCGGAGCAGATTGGACCAGTGGAGCTTGCAACCACAGCATTTGGTCAAGGGGTATCTGTTACTCCGATCCAGCAGGTTGCTGCAGTGGCTGCTGCGGTTAATGGAGGTATCCTCTATACACCTTATATTGCAAAGGAGTTTGTGGATCCTGTAACAGGTGAGGTGGTTTCAAGAAAAACTCCCGTGGAGAAACGCAGAGTTATTTCAGAGGAAACCTCTCAACAGGTAAGGTATGCCCTTGAGAGTGTGGTGGCGCAAGGAACTGGCCGAAATGCATTCATTGAAGGCTATCGAGTGGGCGGGAAAACAGGGACAGCTCAAAAAGTGAAGGATGGAAGGTATATGGAGAATAATCATATTGTTTCCTTCATTGGTTTCGCTCCAGCTGATGATCCTCAAATTGTTGTCTATCTTGCTGTGGATAATCCTAAGGGGACGGTTCAATTCGGTGGGGTAGTAGCAGCACCAATTGTCGGGAATATAATGGAGGATAGCCTAATTGCCCTGGATGTGGAAAAAAGAAAAGGTCAAATTGAAAAAGAACTCCAATGGCCAGACGTCCCGCTTGTAGAAGTTCCCAACCTAAAAGGAATGACTAGAAAAGAAATACTTCAGCAGCTTGTAACACTCAAGCTAGAAGTTAGCGGAGAAGGGGATACCGTTGTCCAGCAAGCACCTGCACCTGGGACAAAAGTAGAGGAAGGTTCCACGGTGAGAGTGTATCTATCTGGAAAGAAAGAGAGCGATTGAACCAAAAATACTGTTTTAGAAAGATAGGTGTCATTGGTTTATTTTTCCTAAATAGGATAGAATGGAATTATAAAGTAAAGTAGCAGTTAGGTTTAAGATTACCAAAGGGGTCTGATCTACATGAAGCTTCAACATCTAATAGAAAATCTTCATCGATATGAAGTGTCCTCTGAATGTAACCCTGAAATCACCTCCCTTTCCATGGATTCTAGGAACGTGAGGAAGGGGAGTTTATTCTTTTGTATAAAAGGGTACACGGTTGATGGGCATTTATTCGCTTCTGAAGCCATTAAAAATGGTGCTGTAGCAATCATCTCTGAAAAAAAACTGACATTGTCCGCACCGGTAATTGTCGTTCCTGATTCCAAAAAAGCGATGGCAATTTTAGCGGATGTCTTTTACCACCACCCAACTCATAAGATAAAACTAATAGGTGTTACAGGTACGAATGGCAAAACCACCACCACTCATATTATTGAAGCTATTCATCAAGCGTATAATCAAAAAACAGGAATGATTGGCACCATCTATATGAAAATCGGAAATGAAACTTTTCCTGTCAAAAATACTACTCCAGATGCCTTAACACTTCAGGAGTCCTTTCACCAAATGGTAGAGGAAAATGTTCAAACGGTTGTAATGGAAGTTTCTTCTCATGCGCTCCACATGGGAAGGGTGCATGGCTGTGACTTTGATGTTGCTGTTTTTACCAATTTAACGCAAGACCACCTTGACTATCATCAAACCATGCAGGAATATCAATTCGCAAAATCGTTGCTATTTTCTTCACTAGGAAACACATACAACCAAGGTAAACCAAAATTTGCTGTATTAAATGCGGATGATCCTTCGTGTGAATTCTATAAAACGGCTACTGCCGCTCAAGTTTTAACATACGGTATCACCGAAACTAGTGATATTATGGCCAAAAATGTTGTTGCCACGGCCAAAGGTACTGCTTTTGACCTTGTATTTGATAACAGGGTTATTCCAGTGCGTTTAAAAATGGTAGGACAATTCAGTGTCTATAATGCGCTAGCTGCAATTAGTGCTTGCTATGCTTCGAATATCCCCATGGAAACAATTGTTCCTGTAGTAGAGAGCATTACGGGAGTTCCAGGAAGATTTGAAGCAATAGAAGCAGGTCAGGATTTCACCGTCATTGTTGATTACGCTCACACACCCGATAGCCTAGAAAATGTACTAAAAGCAACAAAAGAGCTGTCAGGCGAAAACCTCTATTGCGTAGTTGGTTGTGGTGGTGATCGTGATCGAACTAAACGGCCGTTAATGGCAGCTGTTGCAGTAAATTATGCGAATAAAGCGGTTTTTACATTAGATAATCCAAGATCAGAAGCAATTTCACAAATTTTTGCTGATATGGAAGCTGGTGTATTAAACAAAAAGTACGAGATTATTGAAGATCGAAAGAAAGCTATTTACCAAGTTATATCGGAAGCAAAAGCAGGAGATGTTGTTTTAATAGCTGGAAAAGGACATGAAACCTATCAAATTATTGGTGAGAGGACGCTCGAATTTGATGACAGAAAAGTAGCCCTTGAAGCCATACAGGCAAAAAAAAGTTCATAGTCTAAAATATAACGGGTAATGAGTCATCAAAGCTCCTACATTCGTTTCGTTTTCATTACAAATGAAAAAAAGTATTTTCATGAGCATAAAAAAAAGATAAAATTTATGTTTGGTACACTGAAATTAATAATGTGTTTCATTATCAAGACAAAATGGTATTATTCATCATAGTTGATGATAATACCTCTTATTTTGCTAAAAGAAAGGAGGGAATAACGATGCAACAACAGGTTATTTTATTTGCAATCGTTATATCTTTTTTAATTACTGTACTTTTATCACCAATTTTTATTCCCTTCCTGCGAAGGCTGAAGTTTGGTCAAAGCATCAGGGAAGAAGGACCACAATCACATCTCGTAAAAACTGGAACACCGACAATGGGTGGGATTATGATACTACTTTCCATAGTAGTAACGACACTTGTTATAACAGGTACCTTTGCTGAAGCATCTGTTGAGACGTATCTTTTACTCTTTGTAACAGTGGGATACGGGTTACTTGGCTTTTTGGATGACTTTATTAAAGTCGTGTTGAAAAGAAACCTAGGCTTAACTTCCTTGCAAAAACTAATTGGGCAAATTGTGATTGCCGTTGTTTTTTATTTCGTTTTTGTTCAATTTGATTTTTCCACAGCGGTTAGCATTCCTGGTACGGATATCTCTATTGAACTTGGATTTTTCTATGTTCTTTTTCTTATATTCTGGTTAGTTGGTTTTTCTAATGCAGTCAATCTAACGGATGGTCTGGACGGCCTTGTTTCAGGCACAGCTTCGGTGGCTTTTGGAGCATTTGCTGTTCTAGCATGGTACCAGTCACAATTTGAAGTATCCATCTTTGCAGTAGCAGTTGTAGGGGCGCTCCTTGGCTTCTTAGTTTTCAATGCACATCCTGCAAAAGTATTCATGGGCGATACTGGCTCACTTGCACTAGGTGGAGCGATCGCTACAGTCGCAGTCTTATTGAAACTTGAAATCATTCTTATTATTATAGGAGGAGTATTCGTCATTGAAACTCTTTCCGTTATCATACAAGTTATTTCCTTTAAGGCAACTGGAAAAAGGGTCTTTAAAATGAGTCCATTGCATCACCATTATGAACTAGTTGGCTGGTCTGAGTGGCGCGTTGTGGTAACTTTCTGGACAGTAGGACTATTGTTTTCAATCCTTGGAATTTATCTAGAGGTGTGGATCTGATATGAAACAACTTAATCACTATGCGAATAAACATGTTTTAGTGCTGGGGCTTGCAAAAAGTGGTACTGCCACAGCGGAATTATTACATAAACTAGGTGCCAAAGTAACCGTGAATGACAAAAGTCCTCTTGAAGGAAATACACATGCACAGCATTTGCTTTCACTTGGAATGGATGTTGTTTGTGGAGGGCATCCTCTTTCTCTATTGGATCAAAAGATTGATGTCATTTACAAAAACCCTGGAATTCCTTATAACAATACACTGCTTGTGGAAGCAGAAAAGAAAGGCATTCCAATCTATACAGAAGTGGAGCTTGCTTATGAATTAAGTGAAGCTCCATTTATCGCTATCACAGGTTCTAATGGCAAAACTACGACGACAACGTTGATTCATGAGATGCTGACAGCTTCTAATAAAAATCCGTTGATTGCCGGTAACATTGGGAATGTAGCAGTAGAGGTTGCACAGGAGGCAACCGAACAGAATGTGATGGTAACAGAATTGTCCTCGTTTCAACTGATGGGCATTGAAAGCTTTCGCCCTAAAGTTTCCATTCTGCTAAACATATTTGAGGCGCATCTCGATTATCATGGAACTCTAGAAGAATATGGAAGAGCCAAAGCGAGAATTTTTATGAATCAAACAAGTGAAGACTTTGCTGTTGTAAATGCTGACGACAAGAAGGTCATGGAGCTTGTAAAAGGTTCTGGTGCTACCATTGTGCCTTTTTCAACGAAAAGTAAAGTTGAGGACGGGGCATACATGGACGCTGGAGTGGTTTATTTTAAAGGCGAACCAATAATAGAGGTCGAAGAGATTGTACTACCAGGGAAGCATAATCTTGAAAATATTTTAGCTGCTATTTCAGCTGTTAAGCTATTTAATGGTACAAATGAAGGGATTAAAGCTGTGTTAACGACTTTCAGCGGAGTAAAGCATCGCTTGCAATTCGTAGAAAGCTATCAAGGCAGAAGGTTTTATAATGATTCTAAAGCAACGAATATTCTTTCCACACAGGCTGCACTTTCTTCATTTGAAGACAATGTGATTTTGCTTGCAGGCGGACTAGATCGTGGAAATGAGTTTGATGACCTTTTGCCAGCTCTTAAAAATGTCAAAGCTCTTGTGACGTTTGGAGAAACTGCAGAAAAATTGAAAAAGATTGCCAAGAAGGCTGGAATAAATCAAGTAAAACATGTCGATAATGTGGAAAAAGCCGTACCGGTAGCCTATGAATTGTCAGAAAGTGGAGATGTTATCCTGTTGTCCCCTGCTTGTGCAAGCTGGGACCAATATAAAACATTTGAACAACGTGGAGACATTTTTATAGAAGCGGTGCATAAGCTTAAGTAAGGGCTTGGCCACATGTGTGTTGGAAGTGAGTATAGACATCCTGCAGCCCTAATTTCATTATTAGAGGTGTTTCCTTTGTCTAAAAAGCGTTCAACTCCTGACATTATCCTTATACTAACCACATTGACCCTGCTCGCAGTCGGATTAATCATGGTATATAGTGCGAGTGCAGTATGGGCTGACTATAAATTTCAGGATACCTTCTTTTTTGCAAAAAGACAGCTTCTCTTTGCTGGCTTAGGTGTTGCTGCGATGTTTTTTATTATGAATGTGGATTATTGGACATGGCGAACATGGGCAAAGCTATTGATTCTCGTTTGTTTTTTTCTGCTTGTTATAGTTCTGATACCAGGAATTGGAATGGAGCGAAATGGCTCAAGAAGCTGGATTGGAGTCGGCGCATTTTCCGTTCAGCCATCAGAATTTATGAAAATAGCGATGATCGCTTTTCTTGCAAAATATTTAAGTGAAAATCAAAAAAAAATTACTTCCTTCAAAAAAGGCTTGGTTCCAAGTCTTGGACTCGTTTTTTTAGCCTTTGGTATGATCATGCTGCAGCCGGATTTAGGAACAGGCACCGTAATGGTTGGCACGTGTATCGTGATGATTTATGTTGCAGGTGCTAGGATAAGTCATTTTGCTTGGCTTGGTCTTCTTGGAGTAGCGGGGTTTGTGGGGCTCGTTTTATCAGCACCATATCGTATAAAACGAATTACCTCCTTTTTAAACCCATGGGAGGATCCATTAGGAAGTGGGTTTCAAATTATCCAATCTCTTTATGCAATCGGACCTGGAGGGCTTTTAGGATTAGGTCTCGGCCAAAGCAGGCAAAAATTCTTTTACTTACCTGAGCCGCAAACGGATTTTATCTTTGCTATTCTAGCTGAGGAACTTGGCTTCATTGGTGGAAGCTTAGTTGTATTATTGTTTGCGCTGCTTTTATGGCGAGGAGTCAGAATTGCCATTGGAGCACCTGATTTATATGGTAGCTTTTTAGCCATTGGTATTATAGCCATGATTGCCATCCAGGTTATCATAAATGTAGGTGTTGTTACGGGCTTAATGCCTGTAACTGGTATCACGCTCCCGTTTTTAAGCTATGGAGGTTCATCGTTAACATTAATGCTGCTTGCTGTTGGGATTTTATTAAATATCAGCAGATATGCAAAATATTAGTCCAACAAAATAAAACCCTTGTCCGGATTCATTTCGGTCAGGGGTTTTTATGAGTTTATATGACAAAGTATAAAAATTTGATTACAATAACTAATATTCGTTGCACATCTTTAACTAGGGTTATACTATTAGAGTATTGTGCAATTTTGTACCATTCACAGTTTGTTTTTACAAGTTTATCAATTGGGAGATAGGGGTATTAAACTACAGCCTTTTTCCTTCCATACATAGAAATCTAGACTCACTTGGTCAAATGATTCTAATATGATAGGCTTATGTACCATTCATTTTATAAATGCATACACTGTGTATTAAATAATGAAGCTGAAGTGTTTATGAACGTGCGTTTAGGAGGATTTGACATTGGAAAAATTATTAAAAGAACTGCAGGATAAAGAAGTCGGCAAAGTATTGCCCAATGAGCCATTGGCAAATCATACGACCATGAAAATTGGTGGACCAGCAGACATTCTTGTAGAGCCGAAGAGCCTAGAAAAACTTCAAGAAACAATGAAGGTTATTGATGCTTATAAGATGAAGTGGACCGCAATTGGCAGAGGTTCCAACCTACTTGTATCAGATAAGGGAATAGAAGGAGTCGTCATCAAGCTTGGAAATGGCATGGATCATTTTGAGTTAGTAGGAAATGAGGTTCATGTTGGTGGAGGTTACTCTCTTATCAAGCTTGTCACTATTATTAGTAAAAAAGGGCTGGCTAACCTTGAGTTTGCTGCAGGCATACCTGGATCAGTAGGTGGAGCTGTGTATATGAATGCAGGTGCCCATGGATCAGATATGTCAAAAGTATTAAAAAAAGCTCATATTCTTTTTGAGGATGGAACGATGTCTTGGTTAACACCAGAAGAGTTAAACTTTTCCTACAGAACTTCTATTCTTCAAAAAGAACGACCAGGTATTTGTTTAGAGGCGGTTTTGGAAGTTGAGGAAGGGAATAGAGAGGAAATAGTCGCACTTCTTCAAAAGAACAAAGATTACCGTCGTGACACCCAGCCTTTTTCTTATCCTTGTGCAGGTAGTATTTTCAGAAACCCACTGCCTGACTATGCAGGCCAGCTGATAGAAAAAGCAGGCTTAAAAGGCCATATGATTGGTGGAGCAAAGGTGTCTGAGATGCATGGTAATTTTATTGTTAATGATAACCATGCCAAGGCTCAGGATGTCCTTGATTTAATCGCCTTTATCAAAAAGACGGTATTTGAAAAATTTGGCGTCAAAATGGAAACTGAAGTTGAAATTATAGGAAGAAAATAGTAGTTTTTATCCTTGCATTCACCCCATCTATGATATAATTATGCTAGAAAATCTTTGCATAAAAACAGCGTAGCATCATTACGCTTGGTGGGGTGAAAAAGTTTTCAATGGAAAAAGGGAAAGTAGTAACACTGGAAGACCGTGTGCCGAAAATTAAGCAGCAAAGAAAGCAAAAGGCTAACAGGAGATTAATCATTTATTTATCCTTGTTTTTTATTCTGCTTTTTTTAATCATTTATTCACAATCGCCCTTAAGTAAAGTATCAGCTATCGATGTTGAGGGAAACTTCCACGTCTCAGATAAAGAGATTATTACTTTGGCAGAATTGAGTGGGGACACTAGCATTTGGAGAGTAAATGAAAAAGATGTCGCGGATCTGATAAAACAACACAAAGAGATTTCACAAACAAAAGTGCAAAGAAAGTTTCCCAACAGTGTAGTAATCAACGTTCAGGAATTTAAACGTGTTGCTTATATATACGAAAACGAAAACTATTACCCTGTCATGGAAAATGGTAAAATGCTGTCTGTACTTACGAAAGAAGAACCAACACCAGATGATGCTCCGTTGATGTTAAATTGGAAGAACGGAGAGATGGTGGAAAATTTTATTAGGGAGCTAATTAAAATTCCTCCATCTATCATTTATTCTATTTCAGAAATTCATCACACGCCTACAGACATCGATGCCCATCATATCACTTTATTTATGAATGATGGATTTGAAGTAAGTGCGACGATACCTGGGTTTGCTAACAAAATGATCTCTTATCCTTCCATCGTCGAGCAGCTAGATCCCGCTGTTAAGGGAGTTATAAACATCGAGGTTGGTACGTTTTTTAAACCATATGAATCAGTTGGAGAGGAAGAGGAAGCAACAGATGAAGGTGACGGGTAAACATGTTGTTCTGTCGCTTGTCTGTCTTGTGCTAGGGTTTATCGTTTCATATTCCTATCAACTTACAAATGAGGAAGAAGCAAATGTTACAGACAGGCAATGGCAACGAGATGGGTCAATAAGAGAAACTTTATTAAAAACGGAAGAACACAACTTAGAGCTTCAGCAGGAATTATTACAAAAACAAGAAGAAATACAATCAATAGAAGAAGAGCTTGCTAGAGGAGAACAATTAATGTTTAACCTCGTGGAAGATGTGGACAAGCTCAGAATGTATAATGGAAATGTAAAAGTACAGGGACAAGGAGTAGAGGTAACACTCGCGGATGCTTCTTATGCTCCTTCAGAAGAAAATATAAATAATTACATTGTGCATGAAAGCCATGTTTTCAAAGTGATGAATGAGCTTTTTATTTCTGGTGCGGCTGCAGTAGCTATTAATGGGCAGAGAATAACAAACGACTCTTATATTATTTGCAATGGTCCGGTCATAACTATTGACGGCAATCAGCATCCTGCTCCATTCGTCATAACAGCGATAGGGGATTCGGAAGTAATGGTAGCAGCGCTCAATATTCTTGGGGGAGTTAAGGACCAACTAGTTGCTGATAATATTACCGTTAAGATACAAGAGCATAATCTCGTTGTGCTCGACCCTGTTATCCGTTAGAATGACTGCATGCTTATGAGGTTAGGTGTTCATGGTGGACAAAAGGAAAATAAGTTTTACCATTATTACGATGATTGTAGGACTAATGATTGCCATACAGTTTCAAACAGTAAAGCAACCGATCATTCGGGACACTCGTGATACATGGGAGCTTCGCAGTGATTTGAAACGAGAGCAAGAAATTCAGTCGCAAATTATTCAAGAAATAAGAAAATATGACAATATGATACAGGAATATGCCATTGATCAGGAAGAAGCAAAGGGAACGGTTGTCAGAGAGACACTTGAGGAATTAAAACAAGAAGCAGGGCTAACAGAGATGAAGGGGCCAGGAATTAGAATGACAGTCAAACCGTTGTTTAGTGAGGAAGTTTTAGGACAGCCAATGAATAATATATCTTCCGATCTTTTAAGAAGATTTGTCAATGAGTTAAATTCTTATGGGGTCCAAGAAATTAGTATCGCCAATCAACGAATTGTTAATCACACGGTCATTAGAGAAATTAATGGCAGAACGAAAGTGAATAACTCCTGGATTCCTAATGACAATTTTGAAATCATCGTAATTACCAGTGACCCGTCAAAGCTCTACAATCGTTTACAGGTTTCTAGGGCTATGGATGAATTTGCAATTGAAAATTTGATGCTAGATGTAAGCACACCCATTAATGAAGTGACAGTTCCAGCTTATGATGAACAAATCAGAGTAAAGTATATGGAACCGGTAAAAGCTGGGAAGGAGGGGAGTTGACATGTGGCTTCCTCTCCTAGGATTAATTATTGGAATTGTGCTTGGGTTGTATTCGGAAATCCGTGTGCCAGATGAATATTCAAACTATCTATCCATTGCTGTTCTTGCAGCTCTTGATACGCTATTCGGTGGCATCCGTGCTCATTTGCAAAATAATTATGATGAAAAAGTATTTGTATCTGGTTTTTTCTTTAATATCCTGCTTGCAGCAAGTTTAGCTTTTCTAGGTGTACATCTTGGTGTAGACTTATATTTAGCTGCAGTTTTTGCGTTTGGAGTAAGGCTTTTCCAAAATATTGCGGTGATAAGAAGAATATTATTAGCAAAATGGTCTATTTCTAAAGAAAAATCGAAAAAAAGTGATTTTTAAAAAGGGAAAACATTATATGTGTGGAATACTTTCTAATATAATAAGTTTTTTGTTTGTTGTTGAAAAAATATTGGTTGTTAAGGAGTAGAAGGAGGTGCCAGAGAATGAACAGCAATGAGATTTACGTAAGTTTAGACATCGGTACATCCAGTGTTAAAGTAATCATTGGAGAAATGGTTAATGATACTTTAAATATAATTGGAGTCGGTAATGTAAAATCAACTGGTTTAAGAAAAGGATCGATTGTAGACATAGATGAAACTGTTCATTCCATAAATAAGGCAATAGAACAAGCTGAAAGAATGGTAGGCATGCCGATAAACAGGGTGGTTGTTGGCGTCACAGGAAATCATGTTCAGCTCCAAGATTGTCATGGTGTTGTCGCTGTTTCAAGTGAAAACAGAGAAATCGGAGACGATGATATTGCAAGGGTAATCGATGCTGCCCAAGTCTTTTCTATCCCGCCAGAGCGTGAAATTATCGACTGTATTCCGAAGCAATTTATCGTGGATGGTTTGGATGAAATCAATGATCCTAGAGGGATGCTTGGTGTTCGATTAGAAATGGAAGGTACCATCATTACCGGATCAAAAACTGTGTTACATAACTTACTGCGTTGTGTAGAAAGAGCTGGTTTAGAAATAACGGATATATGTTTACAGCCGCTTGCTGCAGGATCTATCGCACTTTCAAAGGATGAGAAAAACCTAGGAGTAGCACTAGTTGATATTGGTGGAGGCTCCACAACTCTCGCTGTATTTGAAGATGGATTTTTAAAAGCGACAAGCGTTTTGCCTGTGGGTGGTGAATATATTACAAAGGATATTTCCATCGGCTTACGAACTTCTACTGAGGACGCAGAAAAAATAAAGCAAAAACATGGACATGCTTTTTATGACCATGCCTCTGATGAAGAAGTTTTCAGCGTTCCAATAATCGGAAGCGATCAACATCAACAGTTTAGTCAGCTTGAAATTTCTGATATTATAGAAGCAAGAATGGAAGAAATCTTTGAATTAATCCAGCACGAGATTAAAAGATTGGGAGTTAAGGAGATACCAGGAGGATTTGTTTTAACTGGTGGAGTTGCCTCCATGCCTGGAGTCCTGGAGCTTGCTCAGCTTATTCTTAACAATAATGTCAGGAAAGCTGTTCCGGATTATATTGGTGTCAGAGAACCCCAATATACAACTGGAGTAGGTCTTATCCAATTTGCGTATAAAAATGCGAAACTTCAAGGCAGAAAAATTGAAGCTACAGCAACTTCAAATGAATTTACAGAAAAACGTAGTGGAAAACAAACTCAACAAAAAGGAAAACAATCAAAACCAGAACAAGAAGAAGAAAAGGTTGGGAATAAAGTAAAGAAATTTTTCGGACTTTTCTTTGAATAATAGACGGTTTTTGTATTGGTAGTACTTTTTTAGAATTAGGAGGAACAGTCATGTTAGATTTTGATAATAGTATTGATCAATTAGCTACGATTAAAGTTATTGGAGTTGGTGGGGGAGGTAATAACGCAGTAAACCGCATGATTGAACATGGTGTTCAAGGTGTGGAATTTATTGCCGTTAACACGGATGCCCAAGCTCTTAACCTATCAAAAGCAGAAGTGAAAATGCAAATTGGAGGAAAGCTTACTCGTGGGTTAGGTGCAGGTGCAAACCCTGAAGTAGGTAAAAAAGCTGCAGAAGAAAGCAAGGAGCAGTTAGAAGAAGTGTTAAAAGGCGCGGACATGGTATTCGTAACTGCTGGTATGGGAGGCGGAACTGGTACTGGTGCAGCACCAGTTATTGCTCAGATTGCTCGTGATTTGAATGCCCTCACAGTAGGTGTTGTTACAAGACCATTCACATTCGAGGGTCGTAAGCGTGCTACGCAAGCTGCAGGTGGAATCGGTGCAATGAAGGAAGCAGTTGATACCCTAATTGTCATTCCAAATGACCGCTTGCTTGAAATCGTAGATAAAAATACACCAATGCTTGAAGCGTTCCGTGAAGCGGATAACGTGTTACGTCAGGGTGTACAAGGTATATCTGATCTAATTGCAACACCAGGACTTATCAACCTTGACTTTGCAGACGTGAAAACAATTATGAGTAACAAAGGTTCTGCACTAATGGGAATCGGGGTGGCAACTGGTGAAAACCGTGCATCCGAAGCTGCGAAGAAAGCCGTTTCCTCTCCATTATTAGAAACGAGCATTGACGGAGCACAAGGAGTGTTGATGAACATCACTGGAGGAACAAACCTCAGTCTTTACGAGGTCCAAGAGGCTGCTGATATCGTAGCGTCTGCTTCCGATCAAGAAGTTAATATGATCTTTGGTTCTGTAATCAATGAAAATCTAAAAGATGAAATTATCGTTACAGTCATTGCGACTGGTTTTAGTGAGGCAGAAATCAATCATGCCAAACAAGGTGGTCGTCCTGTCTTTGGAGCTCAAAAGGCCCCTACTCAAAAGCCGCAATCACCACAACGTGAACAAAGACGTGAAGAGCCTGTTTATCAAGGCCAGGAAGAACCTAGACGTCCACAAAATCAAGGAAATCAACAGGAAGAAACATTAGACATTCCTACTTTCCTACGAAATAGAAATCGTCGTCGCTAATATAAAAGCAATCAAAAGCACCAGCCTTATCATAAGGTCTGGTGCTTTTTGTATTGAAAATGGTGATAGTGAAAAGTGTTATTAAGGAAGTTTCTAGCTGTTGATTGTAGCAAAGGCGTAGACTCCCGCAGAAGCGGACCCTTTTGCGGAAATCATCAGCGTAGTTAAACAGAGCTTTATTTTTTCACTAATATTACTCCGACAAAAATGGTGCGTATCTTTCAAAAATTGTAATCTACTACCGGCAGGAAATGACAGACTTTCTAGTAGCAGTCATTTATACTAGTTTCAAATATAAGAGGAATAAATGAGGGACTTAATTTGACGGTTTATTTAGATGCAATATGGCTATTAAACTTTGGTTTTGATTTTTTGCTCTTGAAAATTACCGGGCATATATTAAAGCGTCAAATGGTGACATGGAGAATTTGTATTGGTGCATTTATTGGTTCCTTAATCGTGGTGCTTATGTTTACTCCTTTACAAGCGCTAGTCGCAAATCCCCTTTTAAAGATCTTGTTTTCTTTTGCGATGATACTAATAACCTTTGGGTTTCACCGCATTCGAACTTTTGTGGAAAATTTACTGGTATTTTATGTGACGACTTTTGCCATAGGAGGAGGCATGCTTGCCATTCATTTTGCATTACAGGTGGATCATCGATTTGCAAATGATAGCATCATGACGTTAACAAGAGGACTTGGGGACCCTATATCCTGGCTCTTTGTACTTATCGGATTTCCCATTCTTTTAATTCTCTCCAAGAAACAATTTGACTCCATTGAGACGAGAAAATTTAAATACGACCAATTAGCCACCATTAAAATTTGGATAGAAAAGGAAGTGATAACTATCCCTGCTCTAGTAGATAGCGGTAATCAGCTACTAGATCCTATCACGAAAACTCCCGTTATGATTGCCGAAATCTCTGCGATGCAAGCATTCATTCCTCAAGAATTAATACAAGCTGTAGACTCCATTTCACAAACACAAGGTTGGCCTACTTTTTCATCTGATACGAAGTGGGTAGATAGAATCCGAATTGTCCCGTACCGGGCTGTTGGAAAAGCTACTACGCTTATGCTTGCAATCAAGCCGGATAAAGCCATTATTATTCATGATCAAAAATATGTAGAAACGAGCAAGTTTTTAATTGGATTGACAAAAACCAACCTCTCATCTGAGGGTGACTATATGTGCATCTTACATCCAAAAATGCTGCAAGGAGGAATAAACATTGGGGAAGCTCAAGATAAAGCTAACGTATTTATGGTATAAACTATTAATGAAACTGGGATTAAAGACTGATGAGATTTATTATATTGGAGGAAGTGAAGCCCTCCCTCCACCACTCTCGAAGGAGGAAGAAGCGCACTTATTAATTAAGCTTCCTAAAGGTGATCAAGCAGCAAGATCGATTTTAATTGAAAGAAACCTTCGACTAGTCGTTTACATCGCAAGAAAATTTGAAAATACAGGCATCAATATTGAGGATTTAATTAGCATTGGAACGATTGGATTGATCAAAGCTGTAAATACCTTTAATCCTGAGAAGAAAATTAAGCTAGCCACTTATGCTTCTCGATGCATCGAAAATGAAATCCTCATGTACTTGCGAAGAAATAACAAGGTTCGTTCAGAAGTGTCATTTGATGAGCCGCTGAATATTGATTGGGACGGGAATGAATTGTTATTATCCGATGTGTTGGGAACGGATGAGGACATCATTACAAAGGATTTGGAGGCAAACGTCGATCGAAAGTTATTATTAAAAGCATTGGAATCTTTAAGTGATCGGGAAAAACAAATCATGGAGCTGCGTTTTGGCCTTGTTGGTGGAGAAGAAAAAACACAAAAAGATGTAGCAGATATGCTCGGAATATCGCAATCATATATCTCTAGATTGGAAAAAAGAATCATAAAAAGATTAAGAAAAGAATTTAATAAAATGGTGTAAAAAAATTTTTTCTCAGTTTTACTTAAGATTGATAAGGGTTTACGCTTTTTGTCAGAATAGATAGATTTTAACAAGTGCATATTTTTCCCTCCTAAGGAGATACTGACTCTGAACAGCAACTCCTGACTGGAGGGGAAAGAATGACACGTAATAAAGTTGAAATTTGCGGTGTAGACACCTCAAAGCTTCCGGTACTAAAAAACGAAGAAATGAGAAAGTTATTTCGAGAAATGCAGAGCGGTGATTTGTCTGCGCGCGAAAAATTAGTCAATGGGAATTTGAGGCTTGTATTAAGTGTTATTCAACGGTTTAACAACCGTGGAGAATTTGTAGATGACCTGTTTCAAGTTGGCTGCATTGGATTGATGAAATCCATTGATAACTTTGATTTGGGACAAAATGTAAAATTTTCTACATATGCAGTTCCGATGATAATTGGAGAAATCAGACGTTATTTAAGAGATAATAACCCAATAAGAGTCTCTCGATCATTACGGGATATTGCCTACAAAGCGTTGCAAGTAAGAGAAAGATTGATGAGTGAAACCTCTAGAGAGCCAACAGCTGAAGAAATTTCCAAGGTATTAGAGGTACCGCATGAGGAAATTGTGTTTGCTCTTGATGCCATTCAAGACCCTGTATCCTTGTTTGAACCCATCTACAATGATGGTGGCGATCCAATTTATGTTCTCGACCAAATAAGTGATGAAAAAAATAAGGACATACAGTGGATTGAAGAAATCGCACTCAAAGAAGGAATGCGAAGACTAAATGATAGAGAGAAGCTCATTTTAAGAAAAAGATTTTTTCAAGGTAAAACACAAATGGAAGTTGCTGACGAAATTGGTATTTCACAAGCCCAGGTATCACGTCTTGAAAAAGCAGCAATAAAGCAAATGAACAAAAATATACAGAGTTAACGAAAGAAGCCAAAATTCCAGCTATAAGGGATTTTGGCTTTTTTTCTTTTTTCCTCATGAAGAAAGAGGCAAGTATCATATAGTTAATAAATGATATTAATTTGGAGGAATGA
This sequence comes from Bacillus sp. THAF10, assembly GCF_009363695.1. Taxonomy (NCBI): domain Bacteria; kingdom Bacillati; phylum Bacillota; class Bacilli; order Caryophanales; family Bacillaceae; genus Bacillus; species Bacillus sp. THAF10. The sequence continues at coordinate 1,661,842 of NZ_CP045403.1, forward strand.
CGCATGGTTAAAATTTCAGATTTTCAAATGAAGGACGTTGTTAGTGTATCTGACGGAAAAAAGTTAGGAAACATTGGAGACATCGACATTAATTTAACAAACGGGAAGATAGAAGCAATTATTATTACCGGTGGTGGCAAAGTGTTAGGCTTTTTTGGGAAGGATGAAGAAGTTGTTATTCCTTGGCGCAATATTGTTAAAATAGGTGCTGATGTTATTCTTGTTCGCTATCAAAATAAAATGGAAACAACGTACGAGGAGTGAAAAACGCGAAATTTATTGTCGAAGGGATGAATATCATTCAATGAATGTAGAAAAATGTGGTACAATATGAAGGAATATGTCCGTAATAAAGAAGGTGCCACTTATGTCAGAACCATTCGTTTTAGAAACAGAACAAATTTTGGGTGTCCCAAAATGGAAAAGTATCATGCCCAATCTTGCTGTCGGATTTACCACGAAGAATGGGGGAGTAAGTGAAAGCCCTTTTCACTCGCTCAATGCAGGATTACATGTGAATGATGCAGAGGAACATGTGGGACAAAACAAGGAAATAATTGCAAAGCTTACCAATATTCCTACAAAATATTGGGTAGGCTGTGAACAAACACATGAGAATCATATTGAGAGGATAGACCACACTCATCGAGGAAAAGGTGTCTATCAATATACAAATGCAATAAACAGAACGGATGGTGTTTACACCAATAAGAAAGATGTTTTATTAACCCTATGCTTTGCAGATTGTGTGCCGTTATATTTTATTTCTCCTGAAGATCAATTCATTGGCCTGGCCCATGCTGGCTGGAAGGGGACGGTTCATAATATTGCGGGAGAAATGATTCAAAGATGGAAGGATGAAGGGATTAACGTGAAAGATATCCTTGTTGCAATTGGTCCTTCCATCTCTAAAAATGAATATATTGTTGATAACTTCGTAGTCGATCAGGTTAAGAAGGTATTACCCAAAGCAAGTCATCAAAAAGCCTTCACAGAAGTATCCATTGGCCAATATGAATTAGACTTAAGGGCTGTTAACTTTGAGTTACTTAAAATTGCTGGAGTAAAAGAAGAAAATATCCTTTGTAGCAAGTATTGTACAAGCCAGGATTCCACTCTCTTTTTTTCACACAGACGGGATAAAGGGAATACAGGGAGAATGATGAGCTTTATTGGAATGAAAGGAGCAAATCACTTTGAGTAATCAACCCGTCAAAAACAATCTTCAATTAATAAAAGAAAGAATACAAGATATATGTGCAAATCTAAATCGTAATCCAGAAGAAATAAAGATTATTGCCGTTACAAAGTATGTTTCTATAGACAGAGCCAAAGAAGCATTAGAGGCAGGGATTGTCCATCTTGGTGAAAACCGTGATGAGGGTCTTCTTGAAAAATGGGAAGAAATTGGGGAAGATGCGACATGGCATTTTATCGGCTCCCTGCAATCAAAAAAAGTGAAAAATGTCATTAATCATGTAGGGTACATCCACTCTTTAGATCGGATATCACTTGCAAAAGAGTTACATAAACGCACAGAAGACACCATCAAATGCTTTGTGCAGGTCAATGCTTCAGAAGAAGCATCTAAGCATGGACTTGCCCAGGAAGAAGTTATAGAATTTATCGAAAAATTAAAGCATTATCCAAAAATTGAAGTAGTTGGCTTAATGACCATGGCCCCCCACACAGAGGATGAGAGCGTTATCCGCGGATGCTTCAAACAGCTTAGAATGTTAAAGGATCAAATTCAGGATATGAATCTTCCCTATGCCCCTTGTGAGGAATTATCAATGGGAATGTCTAATGACTACCATATTGCGATTGAAGAAGGTGCAACTTTTATTCGAATCGGCAGCTCTCTTGTAGGAAATGAACAATAAACGAGGAGGTATGAATGATGACGATTAAATCCAAATTTAAAAGTTTCTTTGCATTAGATGATGAAGAATATGAGTATAATGAAACAGAGGAATATGAGGGGGAAACACAAGTGGATGAGCCAAGGAGAACCCGCTCAGGCACAACACAGCCTTCATCCTCGAAACAAAATGTCGTGAGCTTACAAAGCGTTCAAAAAACATCAAAAGTGGTGCTTTATGAACCAAGGTCGTATTCAGAAGCGCAGGATGTCGCAGATCATTTAAAAAATAGAAGAGCAATCATTGTGAACCTGCAAAGAATTGATATCGACCAAGCGAAGCGTATTGTCGACTTTTTAAGTGGCACGGTTTACGCTATTGGTGGCGACATCCAACGGATTGGTCAAAACATATTCTTATGTACTCCTGATAATGTGGATGTATCTGGATCCATTTCAGAAATGATTCAGCAGGAACAAGAAGATTTTGCAAATAAGAGGTGGTAGAAGTTTATGGATTTGTTGTTTTATTTACTTGATAGATTAGTGTTTTTCTACACGATTTTATTAATCATCTATATCTTTATGTCTTGGTTTCCTGGGGCGAGAGAATCGCAATTTGGAGCGATTTTAGGGAAGATTTGTGAGCCATACCTGGATATGTTCCGCAGAATCATTCCTCCACTTGGAATGATTGATATTTCCCCGATTGTGGCAATTTTTGTACTCCGTTATGCAGTAGTCGGCTTACACGAATTGTTTAGACTTTTAGGTTTATTATAAGCAAAAGGAGGGGAATCTCTGAGTTGATTTCCCTCTTTATTTTGCCAATTTAATTGTAAGTAGAGTGATAAAATGAGTATTTATCAGCATTATCGACCAGAAGAACATGACTTTATTGACCAAGTATTAGAATGGAAAGAAGTAGTCATAACACAATATGCACCAAAACTTACAGACTTTCTTGACCCAAGAGAGCAAGAAATAGTGAGAAAAGTCATTGGAAAGAACGAGGATGTTTTACTCGCTTTTCATGGCGGGGCAAAAAATGCGGAAAGACAAAGAGCGCTCCTTTATCCTTCATATTTTGTGCCGTCTGAAGAGGACTTTCAGTTAAAAGGGTATACTCTTTCGTATCCTGATAAATTTGTCCAGATTGAACACAGACAAGTACTGGGCTCTTTAATGGGCGTTGGCTTAAAACGGAGTAAATTTGGCGATATCCTATTTCAAGACAAACATGTACAACTTGTCCTAAGTGCAGAGGTTAGCTCCTATGTGGAACTTCAATTGCAAGAGGTAGGCAAAGTTAAAGTTGCTTTAAAAGAAATTCCATTAACCTATCTAAACGCCATCGAAGAAAGCTGGGAGGAGCACTCCACTACCGCTGCCTCTTTAAGGCTTGATGTCATTTTAGCTTCCCTTTACAATCTATCAAGGCAAAAAACTCAGCTATTAATAGGGGCGAAAAAAGTAAAAGTGAATTGGAAGACTGTAGAGGAAACTGCCTTTGAATGTAGAGAGGGAGATATCTTATCCTTAAGAGGATTTGGCAGAAGTAAACTCATTGCCATTGATGGAAAAACAAAAAAGGATAAATGGAAAATCATCGCTGGAAAACAAAAATAAATTGCATGCTACATGCAGGAAATATCTTGTGTATGTCGAATGATGTATAGTAGCAGAAGAGAACTATATGGAGGTGGCATTCAATGCCTTTAACACCACTGGATATTCATAATAAAGAATTTAATAAAGCTTTCAGAGGCTATGATGAAGATGAGGTAAATGAGTTTTTAGATCAAGTCATCAAAGACTATGAAATGGTTTTACGTGAAAAGAAAGAGCATGAAGAAAAGGCGAAAGAATTAAAGGAACGTCTCTCCCATTTTACGACAATCGAAGAAACATTAAATAAATCGATTTTAGTTGCTCAAGAATCGGCAGAGGATGTTAGAAGAAATGCGCAAAAGGAAGCAAAGCTGATCATCAAAGAGGCAGAAAAAAATGCTGATCGAATCATCAATGAATCCTTATTAAAATCAAGAAAGCTTCAAGTGGAAATCGATGAATTGAAAAAACAATCCAAAATCTTCCGTAATCGCTTTAAAATGCTCGTAGAAGCTCAATTAGAGCTGATTGATAATGACGATTGGGAGCATTTAATGGAATACGAAGAAAAGGATAAAGAATTAGAAGAAAGCGGAGTATAACCTTGACGAAATAAGGTAATATTCAGTATAATAACGAAACGAAATCATGTTTTTTAATATACCGTATAAAAACGCTGAGAGGGACAGTAACTACTGCATCACTTATTGTTAGCGAACTGGGGATGGTGTGAGCCTAGTATAAGTAACAGTAGCGAAAATCACCCTTGAGTATTATTCTGAAGGCTAATAAGCTTGTAGGTTTAATCGTCTCATTCACGTTACGAATGCTAAAGTGGACTAGATTTTCTAGTCAATTTAGGGTGGTACCACGGGAAATCCTCTCGTCCCTTTTAGGGATGAGGGGTTTTTTTATTTTTTGATGGAAATACATTTATAGTTGGAGGAAAGACAGATGGAATACAAAGATACATTATTGATGCCAAAAACAGAATTCCCTATGCGTGGAAACCTGCCTAATCGTGAGCCGCAACAACAAGAAAAATGGAGTGAGATGGACATCTATAAAAAAGTGCAAGATCGCACAAAAGATCGTCCAATGTTCGTGTTGCACGATGGCCCTCCTTATGCAAACGGTGATATCCATATGGGTCATGCGTTAAATAAGGTCTTGAAGGATTTTATTGTTCGTTATAAATCGATGAGCGGATTCCATGCACCATATGTTCCAGGGTGGGATACGCACGGTTTGCCAATTGAAACTGCATTAACAAAAAACAAAAAAGTAAAACGCAAAGAAATGTCTGTTGCAGACTTCCGCAAGCTTTGTGAAGAATATGCCTATGACCAAATCAACAATCAACGTGAACAATTTATGCGTCTTGGTGTTCGTGGGGATTGGTTTGATCCATATATCACCTTAAAGCCAGAATATGAAGCTCAACAAATTAAAGTTTTTGGTGATATGGCGAAAAAAGGGCTCATCTACAAAGGCTTAAAGCCAGTATATTGGTCCCCATCTAGTGAATCAGCGCTGGCTGAAGCAGAAATCGAGTATCAAGATAAGCGTTCGCCGTCCATCTATGTGGCGTTTAAAGTGGAGGATGGAAAAGGTGTATTAGATGGGACAGAGCAATTTATCATCTGGACAACCACACCTTGGACCATTCCAGCGAACTTAGGAATTGCCGTGCATGCAGAACTTGACTATAGTGTCGTAGAAACCGGTGGAAATAAATATATTATTGCACAGGAACTCTTGGAGTCTGTTTCCAATACACTTGAATGGGAAAACCCGCAAGTGGTAAACACCTTCAAAGGCTCACAGCTAGAAAATGTAACGGCCAAACATCCTCTTTATGACCGCACCTCTCTGGTGATGCTTGGAGAGCACGTAACAACCGATGCAGGAACAGGTTGTGTTCACACTGCACCAGGACACGGAGAAGATGACTTTGTAATCGGAAAAAAATACGGTCTTGACGTTCTTTGTCCAGTAGATGCAAAAGGGGTAATGACAGAGGAAGCACCTGGCTTTGAAGGATTGTTCTATGATGAAGCAAACAAGCCAATTACAGAAAAACTTCAAGAAGTTGGTGCATTACTTAAACTGACTTTCATCACTCACTCGTATCCGCATGATTGGAGAACGAAAAAGCCAACGATTTTCCGTGCTACTGCCCAATGGTTTGCATCTATTGATAAAATCAGAGAGCAATTGCTACAGGCTGTTGCTGAAACAAAATGGGTGCCAGCGTGGGGAGAAACTCGTCTATTTAACATGGTTCGTGACCGTGGGGATTGGTGTATCTCTCGTCAACGTGCATGGGGTGTGCCAATTCCAGTATTTTATGCTGAAAATGGTCAGGAAATTATTACAGACGAAACGATCGATCATGTGTCAGCATTATTTAGAGAGCATGGCTCCAACATTTGGTTTGAAAAGGAAGCAAAAGAGCTTCTTCCTGAAGGCTTTACGCATGAGGGTAGCCCGAGTGGTACCTTCTATAAAGAGATGGATATTATGGATGTTTGGTTCGACTCTGGCTCCTCTCATCAATCGGTGCTTGAGGAACGAGACGACCTACAGCGTCCAGCAGACCTTTATTTAGAAGGATCTGATCAATATCGTGGTTGGTTCAACTCATCCTTAACTACAAGCGTTGCCGTTACAGGTAAAGCTCCGTATAAGGGAATTCTCAGTCATGGGTTTGCACTTGATGGCGAAGGCCGCAAGATGAGTAAATCGGTAGGTAATGTTGTCCTACCGTCTAAAGTAATGAACCAGCTCGGAGCAGATATTCTGCGCCTTTGGGTTGCATCTGTAGATTATCAAGCGGATGTTCGTGTGTCTGACAATATTTTAAAACAAGTAGCAGAAGTATACCGAAAAATTCGTAATACTTTCCGCTTCTTACTTGGAAACCTTGCTGATTTTAACCCTGCAAAGAATGCTGTTGCAGTAAATGATTTACGAGAAGTAGACCGCTACATGCTTGTAAAATTGAATAACATGATTACAAAAGTGAAAAAATCCTATGAAGAATACGAATTTGCAGGAATTTATCATGCCGTTCATAACTTCTGCACAATTGACCTTAGCTCGTTCTATCTTGATTTTGCGAAGGATATCTTATATATCGAAGGAAAAGATCAGCATGACCGTCGTGCTATCCAAACGGTGTTATATGAAACATTGCTTGCATTAACAAAGCTTGTGACTCCTATTCTTCCTCATACAGCGGATGAGGTATGGTCTCATATTGACTTTGTAACAGAAGAAAGTGTTCAGCTTGTTGATATGCCGGACGTGTTGACAGTGGAAAATGCAAAGGAAATTGAAGCAAAATGGGATAAGTTCATGACATTGCGTGACGATGTGTTAAAAGCATTGGAAGTTGCTCGTAATGAAAAAGTGATTGGTAAGTCTCTTGCAGCAAAAATCACCCTTTATCCTACTAGCGAAACAAAAGCGCTGCTTGATTCCATTGAGGAAAATGTGCAGCAGCTATTTATTGTTTCAGGTTTAGAAATTGCAGGCAGTAAGGAAGATGCGCCATCAACGGCACAGCAATTCGATGATGCTGCCATCCTTGTCACGCCAGCTGAAGGGGAAACATGTGACCGTTGCTGGGTGGTTACCCCAACAGTAGGTCAAGACACCGACCACCCAACACTATGTGTGCGTTGTGCATCGGTAGTAAAAGAAAACTACACAGCATAAATGTAGTTTAGTAAATGAATGTTGAAAGAAAAACCCAGCTGTTGATTGGAGCAAACTGCAGAGACTCCCAATGGAAAGAAGCGATAGACTAAAGACCCCACAGGGCGAAGCCCGAGAAGGCTCACCAATCGCCCCCCCAAGGACGCGGAGCAGATTTGCGGAAATCACCAGCGAGAATGTTTGGCCTCCACTACGATTAGTGGAGGTTTTTATAATAGTGAATTAACTTTATTTACAAACATTGTTTTGCTATAATTCAAAAGTACATATAAAAAGCTGGGGGTACCTGTAAGAATGTATTACATAATCGCATTAGCTATTATTATTATTGATCAACTTACAAAATGGTTAGTAGTGAGATACATGGAGCTTGGAGAAAGTATTCCAATCATTGAAAACTTTTTATATTTGTCCTCTCACAGAAATCGTGGAGCTGCATGGGGTATCCTTGAAGGGCAGATGTACTTTTTTTATGCTATCACGATGATCGTGGTCATTGGATTAATAGTGTATCTGCAAAAACTGCCAAAGGACCAACCATGGATGAAGCTAGCATTGAGTTTGATGCTCGGTGGTGCGATTGGTAACTTTATCGACCGACTTTTGCATCAAGAGGTCATTGACTTTATAAATACATTTATCTTCACATATGATTTTCCCATCTTTAATGTGGCAGATTCTGCTCTCGTAATTGGAGTGGGAATTATCTTAGTGTTAACTATCTTAGAAGGTAAGAAAGAGAAGAAGGAGCTATCAAATTAATGACAGAAACTTTCACGATTACAATCGATGAATCACAAAATAACGACCGTATTGACAAAGTCCTTTCCACCCAACATGACGATTGGTCACGATCTCAAGTACAACAGTGGATAAAAGAAGGACAGGTTCTTGTAAATGGGGAAACAATTAAGCCTAACTATAAATGTTCTACTGGCGATAGTATTACTGTTACGATTCCTGAACCAGAAATCCTAGATGTTTTACCTGAAGAGATGAATCTAGACATCTATTTTGAGGATTCTGATGTCATCGTGGTCAACAAGCCAAGAGGAATGGTCGTCCATCCAGCAGTAGGTCATTATACTGGTACGCTTGTTAACGGCTTAATGGCCCATTGTAAGGATTTATCAGGAATAAATGGTGTGATGCGTCCTGGAATTGTCCATCGTATAGACAAAGATACTTCTGGACTGTTGATGATTGCTAAGAACGACTTTGCTCATGAAAGACTCGTGAACCAGCTAGTCGAGAAGACCGTAACCAGAAAGTATCAAGCTATTGTTCATGGAGTGATTCCGCATGATGTTGGAACCATTGATGCCCCAATAGGACGAGACAAAAAAGAACGTCAAAGCATGACAGTCACGGATGAAAATAGCCGTCATGCTGTAACCCATTTCCGCGTGATAGAGCGTTATCAAGACTTTACTCATGTAGAGTGCCAATTAGAAACAGGGAGAACGCATCAGATACGTGTTCATATGAAGTATATTGGATATCCACTTGCGGGCGACCCAAAATATGGACCAAGAAAAACACTAGATATTAATGGTCAGGCTCTTCATGCAGGTGTTCTTGGTTTTATCCATCCTCGTACAGAAGAATATTTGGAATTCCAAGCGCCAATTCCACCAGAATTTGAGCGCGTTTTAATGAGAATAAAAAATCATTGACAGGTTAAAGTTATTTTGAGATAATCATATCAATTAAATAAGACCTTTAAAGACAGTCCCGTGAGGCTGAGAAGGTAACGGCAACTAGACGATAGGAGTTTTTGTGTGCACACATTCTCCTGTTCGCCTAGAAAAAACCTCTCATCAGCACGATGAGAGGTTTTTTGTTCTGTTACTGAACATTTTAGTAAAGAGGTGAACACTATGGCAGAAAAAGCATTGGTTCTAGATGAACAGGCAATCAGAAGAGCGCTAACTCGCATTGCACATGAAATTATTGAGCGTAACAAAGGGATAGAGGATTCTGTACTTGTAGGTATCAAGACAAGGGGAATCTATCTTGCGAAAAGGCTTGCTTCAAGAATTCAACAAATTGAGGAAAAAGAAATTCCGGTAGGTGAGCTTGATATTACTCTGTATCGAGATGACTTATCTACAAAATCGGAAGATAAAGAGCCGCAGGTAAAAGGTTCGGATATTCCCGTAGATATAAATGATAAAAAAGTAATCCTAGTGGATGATGTCCTATTCACAGGCAGAACGGTTCGTGCCGGAATGGATGCCCTGATGGATTTTGGAAGACCTTCACAAATTCAGCTTGCAGTGCTTGTCGATAGAGGTCATAGAGAATTGCCAATTCGAGCAGATTTTGTTGGGAAAAACATTCCAACAGCAAGTTCAGAAAAAATTGTTGTGGAGCTATCTGAAATAGACTCTAACGATCAAGTTAGTATACACGAAAAATAAAAACCCTTTTAATTGCAGTCCCGAGAGGCTCGCAAAGGGGTATTCTGGTTCACATTTCTGTACGTGTACAGAAAGATTGTGGAACCTTTCTACCTCTTTGTGCCCTAGGCTGCACAAAGAGTTTTTTTATGCGAAATTTTGGGAGGTCAAATCATGAGAGAGAAACCGGTATTAGATATTAAAGAAGTACCATCAAAATCAAAATGGCTTATTTTTAGCATTCAGCACTTATTTGCGATGTTTGGTGCAACGATTCTCGTTCCAGCACTTGTTGGCTTAAGTCCAGCAGTGGCACTTGTATCAAGTGGGTTAGGAACATTAGCATATCTGTTTATAACCAAAGGACAAATTCCTGCATATTTAGGTTCATCCTTTGCCTTCATTGTTCCAATAATTGCAGCCACTGAGCTTGCAGGACCTGGAGGAGCAATGGTTGGAGGATTTATGGCAGGTCTTGTTTATGGGCTAGTGGCAATGCTGATAAAGCTGTTAGGACATCAATGGATCATGTACATTCTTCCACCAGTTGTAGTTGGACCAGTCATCATTGTTATTGGGCTTGGACTAGCTGGGGTTGCAGTCGATATGGCTATGTATGAAAATCCAGGTGCTCCGCCAAATGAACTGGTGTATAGCATCAAGCATTTACTTGTAGCTTTAACAACCCTTTCCATTACCATTATTAGTGCGATTTTCTTCCGCGGAATTTTTGGTATCATCCCGATTCTGATCGGAATTGTTGGTGGATATGTTACCGCCTATTTTGCAGGCTTGGTAAATCTTGCTTCTGTTAGGGCAGCAAGCTGGGTGGAAGCGCCAGAATTTATAATCCCATTTGTAGATTATTCACCAACAATGACAGCTTCTATCATATTCCTTATGGTTCCTATCGCAGCAGTAACCATCGCGGAACACATCGGAGACCAAATGGTCATTAGTAAGATTGTCGGTAAGAATTTTGTTAAAAATCCAGGTTTACATCGTTCCATATTAGGGGATGGTGTAGCAACCATGCTTGCATCCTTAATCGGTGGACCACCTAACACGACTTATGGTGAAAACATTGGCGTGTTGGCTATTACAAGAGTGTTCAGCGTGTTCGTGGTAGGAGGAGCAGCAGTATTAGCCATCGTGTTCGGCTTTATTGGAAAGATTTCGGCATTAATAGGTACGATACCAAGCGCAGTAATGGGTGGAGTCTCCATCTTGCTCTTTGGAATCATTGCAGCAAGCGGTCTTCGAACACTAATAGATAACAAGGTAGACTTTAGTATCAAGAGAAATCTAATTATCGCTTCTGTAACACTAGTTATCGGGGTTGGAGGAGCTTTCGTACAAGTGGCGGAGTATCAGATTGCAGGAATGGCGCTTGCAGCGATTATTGGAATCATCTTAAACCTCGTATTGCCAGGTAAAGAAAAAGTGCAGGAAGATCTTTTTGAAGAAGAGGAAAAACAACATACAGTAGCTTAACAACCTTTTAAGAAAAGTCCAGAGAGGCTGGCAAGGGTGAAAAAAAGCTTGATTTGATAGGTGGAACATGTGCTATTGGGGTACCATTTTACCCTCCTATCAGACTAAGTGTACTTAAAACACCCTTCCATCTTGGACTGGGTGTTTTTTTGATAGAAACGGAGGGTGGAAAATGGGACATTTACGAACGATGAGAGACTTATCAAACGAGGAAATTATGACACTAATGGAACAAGCTATCCGTTTTCAAAACGGGGAGAGTTGGACGCCCCCTCACCAAACATTTGTGGCCAATCTATTTTATGAATCAAGTACGAGAACCAAATGTAGCTTTGAAGTAGCCGAAAGAAAACTAGGCCTTCAAGTTATTCCTTTTGAGGTAGCAACGTCAAGTGTGAACAAAGGTGAAAGTCTGTATGACACGGTTAAAACCCTAGAGTCTCTTGATGTGAGAGCGATGGTTATACGACATCCTGAGGAAGAATACTTTCAACAACTTTCTTCCATAAACGCTTCGATTATAAATGGCGGCGATGGCTGTGGAAATCACCCAACCCAATCCTTACTAGATGTAATGACTATCTATCAGGAGTTCGATAGACTAAATGATTTGAACATTACAATAGTTGGCGATATTCGCCACAGTCGAGTTGCTAGATCCAATGCAGCAGTGCTTAAACGATTTGGCTGTAATGTAAAATTTGTTGCCCCACAAGAATGGCAGGATGAAAGCTATCCTAAAGAAACCTACATATCCATGGATGAAGCAATTTCTACTAGTGATGTGGTGATGCTGCTAAGAATTCAGCATGAGCGCCACCTATCTAGTCAACATGATTTGGATGATTACCATCATCAGTATGGTATGACAATTCAACGTGAAAAGAAGATGAAAGAAAAAGCAATCATTATGCATCCTGCCCCAGTAAACCGCGGGGTGGAAATTGCAGCAGAATTGGTAGAATGCGAGCGTTCCCGAATTTTTAAGCAAATGGAAAATGGGCTGTACATGAGAATGGCCGTATTAAAAAGAGCCTTAACAGAAAATGAAGGAGGAAGAGCACATGACAATCTTATTAAAGAATGGGAAATGGCTTAATTCAAAGGGAGAAATAGACAAGGTTGATATCTTGTTAGCTGGCAACACCATTGAAGAAATCTCCTCCAATATTAATAAAGAAGGTGTTGACACCGTAATCGATCTGGAAGGAAATCTAGTTGCTCCTGGATTTATTGATGTCCATGTGCATTTACGTGAGCCAGGTGGAGAGAAGAAAGAAACAATCGAAACAGGAACAAAAGCAGCGGCAAAAGGTGGTTTTACCACAATATGTGCGATGCCAAATACAAGGCCGACACCAGATACGAAAGAGCAACTTCATTGGTTGACGAAAAAAATTGATGAAACTGCAGTGGTCAGAGTACTTCCTTATGCTTGCATTACAACAAGACAGCTAGGGCAGGAACTCACAAATTTTAAAGAGCTGACAGAAGCAGGAGCATTTGCTTTCACAGATGATGGGGTTGGAGTGCAGGATGCTTCGAAAATGTTGGAGGCTATGAGAAGAGCGGCGGAACTAAACATGCCGATTGTTGCTCATTGTGAAGAAAACACCCTCATCAATAAAGGCGCAGTACATGAAGGTATGTTTTCCAAAGAAAATGGAATTAACGGAATTCCATCGGTTTGTGAGAGTGTCCACATCGCACGAGATATACTGCTAGCTGAAGCAGCAGGTTGTCATTATCATGTTTGCCACATTAGTACGAAAGAATCTGTCCGTGTCGTTAGAGACGCAAAAAGAGCAGGCATACATGTGACAGCAGAAGTGAGTCCGCATCACCTCTTATTATGTGAGGAGGATATACCAGGCTTAGATGCTAACTTTAAAATGAATCCTCCCTTGCGAGGAAAAGCGGATCAGAAGGCGTTGCTTGCGGGCTTGCTCGATGGAACCATTGACATGATTGCTACAGACCATGCGCCGCATACAAAGGAAGAAAAAAGTGAAGGGATGGAAAGAGCGCCATTTGGAATTGTGGGATTAGAAACTGCCTTTCCACTTCTTTACACTCATTTTGTAGAGACAGGCATTTTTACCCTTAAGCAACTGATAGATTGGTTAACAATGAAACCGGCTCAGGTGTTTAAGCTTCCTTATGGTAGGTTAGAGGTAGGAGCAAAAGCAGACATTACCGTAATAAATTTAGATAGCAAAGCAACGATTAATCCAGAAGATTTCTTATCAAAAGGAAAAAACACTCCTTTTTCGGGATGGGAATGTAATGGTTGGCCAGTGATGACGTTTGTAGATGGAAAACTAGTGTGGCAGAAAGGTAGTGTTCTAGTATGAATCGGCAACTAATTTTAGAAGATGGAACATTCTTTGTTGGAAAGGCATTTGGCAGCTTAAAGGACTCTATTGGCGAGGTAGTTTTTAATACAGGAATGACAGGATATCAGGAGATCTTATCAGACCCTTCTTACTGCGGGCAGCTTGTGACTCTTACCTATCCGCTTGTTGGAAACTATGGCATCAATCGTGATGATTTTGAATCAATTGACCCTGCTATCAATGGGTTTATCGTGAAAGAAGTAAGTGAATATCCTTCAAACTTCCGTAATCAGTGGACATTAGATGAATTTTTTAAAGCAAAGGACATTCCGGGAATTGCTGGAATTGATACAAGAAAGCTCACTAGAATTATCCGAGAGCATGGAACCTTAAAAGGAGCACTATGTGGGCTGGATGTAGATAGAAACGAAGTGATTTCGAGCTTAAAGTCTCGTGTGTTGCCTACCAACCAAGTGGAGCAAGTGTCAACGAAGACGGCGTATCCTTCTCCTGGTCGGGGGTATCGAGTCGTTCTTGTCGATTTTGGTATGAAACATGGAATTCTTCGTGAATTAAACAAACGAGGTTGTGATGTTGTAGTCGTACCTTACAATATTACAGCCGAAGAAATCATGAGATTAAGTCCAGATGGCGTGATGCTATCTAATGGGCCTGGTGATCCAAAGGATGTACCTGAGGCAATAAGCATGATTCAGGATTTGCTTGGAGTGGTTCCGGTTTTTGGCATTTGTTTAGGCCATCAACTTTTTGCCCTCGCATGTGGAGCAAATACAGAAAAAATGAAGTTCGGACATAGAGGCTCTAATCATCCAGTGAAAGACTTAAGCACAGGCCGTGTTGCGCTTACCTCGCAAAACCATGGCTATACGGTAACGGAGGATTCGCTTCTCGATACTAATCTTGAAGTAACACATATTGCGCTCAATGACGGCACAATTGAAGGCTTAAAGCATACCATCCACCCTGTTTTTACGGTGCAATATCACCCAGAAGCAAGCCCAGGGCCTGAAGATGCTAACTATTTGTTTGATCATTTCATGACTTTAATTGAAGAAGCAAAGAAGGGAGAACGCTTATGCCAAAACGTCTAGATATCCACACTATCCTTGTAATAGGTTCAGGCCCCATTGTCATCGGGCAGGCTGCAGAATTTGACTATGCAGGTACACAAGCCTGCATCGCACTTAGAGAAGAAGGCTACCGCGTAATTCTCGTCAACTCTAACCCAGCAACGATCATGACCGACCAAGAAATGGCGGATAAAGTGTATATGGAGCCACTAACGGTGGAATTTGTCAGCAGAATTATCCGAAAAGAAAGACCAGATGCCATCCTCCCTACTCTTGGTGGGCAAACAGGATTGAATCTTGCAGTGGAGCTGGCTGAGGCTGGGGTGTTGGAAGAATGTAATGTTCAAATTCTTGGAACAAAGCTATCTGCCATTCAAAAAGCAGAAGACCGCGACCTCTTCCGAACCTTAATGAGGGAGCTGAATGAGCCTGTTCCTGATAGTGAGATTATTACCAATCTTGATGAGGCCTATCAGTTTGTCGAAAAGATTGGGTTCCCGGTTATTGTAAGGCCAGCTTACACCCTCGGTGGGACAGGAGGCGGCATTTGCTCTAATCCAGAAGAGCTAGATGAAATCGTCTCAAGCGGTCTGAAAAATAGCCCCGTAACACAGTGTCTTTTAGAGAAAAGCATTGCCGGTTTTAAAGAAATCGAATATGAAGTGATGCGTGACTGCAATGATAATGCGATTGTAGTATGTAATATGGAAAATATAGATCCAGTTGGTGTTCATACGGGAGATTCCATCGTCGTAGCACCAAGTCAAACCTTAAGTGATAGAGAGTATCAGCTATTACGTAATGTTTCTCTCAAGATTATCCGAGCACTAGAAATTGAAGGCGGCTGTAACGTTCAGTTGGCATTAGATCCTCACAGCTTTCAATATTACATTATTGAAGTAAACCCAAGGGTAAGTCGTTCATCTGCACTAGCTTCCAAAGCAACAGGTTATCCTATCGCAAAGCTAGCAGCAAAGATAGCAGTTGGGTTGACACTCGACGAAATGATGAACCCAGTCACTGGAAAAACCTATGCTTGCTTTGAACCAGCACTTGATTATATTGTGACAAAGATTCCAAGATTCCCTTTTGACAAGTTTGAATCTGCCAACCGCCGCCTTGGTACGCAAATGAAAGCAACAGGTGAAGTGATGGCAATTGGACGTACTTTTGAAGAATCCTTATTGAAAGCTGTGCGTTCCTTAGAATCGAACATCTTTTATCTAGAGCTTGAAGGCAGCGAAGGCTTTTCCGATGAACTGGTAGAAAAAAGAATCAGAAAAGCAGGGGACGAGCGCTTGTTTTACCTCGCAGAAGCAATGCGCAGAGGCTATTCCATTGAAACAATCCATGAATGGTGCGAAATTGATATGTTCTTCCTACAAAAAATACACAAAATCCTTTCAATGGAAGAACATATTACTGCCAATAAAGGTTGTATGACTACCCTACATGAAGTAAAACAGATGGGCTTTAGCGACAAAACCATTGCCAAGCTTTGGAGTGTCTCAGAAAGAGAAATTTATCAACTTCGATTAGACAAAGACATTCAACCTGTCTACAAAATGGTTGATACGTGTGCTGCCGAATTTGAATCCTCTACTCCGTACTATTATGGAACGTATGAGGATGAAAACGAATCTGTTGTCACTCAAAAAGAAAGTATTGTTGTACTAGGATCTGGACCAATCAGAATTGGTCAAGGGGTAGAATTTGATTATGCTACGGTCCACTCTGTGTGGGCGATTAAAGAAGCAGGGTATGAAGCAATCATCATCAATAACAATCCCGAAACAGTGTCAACAGACTTCAGTATTTCTGACAAACTGTATTTTGAGCCCCTCACCATTGAAGATGTCATGAATATCGTAAACCTTGAAAAACCAAAAGGTGTGGTTGTCCAATTTGGGGGACAAACAGCCATTAATCTTGCTGCTGAGCTTGAAGCAAGAGGAGTGAAAATTCTTGGCACCACCCTTGAGGACTTAGATCGTGCAGAAAACAGAGATAAGTTTGAGCAAACATTAACAAACTTAGACATTCCGCAACCAAAAGGGAAAACAGCAACTTCGATTCCCCAGGCTGTCGAAATTGCAGAGACTATCGGCTACCCAGTACTTGTTAGACCATCTTATGTGCTTGGTGGACGGGCGATGGAAATAGTCTATAAATCAGAAGAGCTGCTACTTTACATGAAAAATGCTGTCAAAGTAAATCCAGAACACCCTGTTTTAATTGACAAGTATATGACAGGAAAAGAAATTGAAGTGGATGCAATTTCGGACGGAACAGATGTTTTTATTCCTGGAATTATGGAGCATATTGAACGCGCTGGGGTTCATTCAGGAGACTCTATTGCTGTATATCCACCGCAAACACTAAGCAATGAGATTAAGAAAAAGATAGTGGACTACACAACTCGCCTTGCAAAAGGGTTGAACATCGTTGGTCTACTAAACATACAATTTGTCATTTATAAAGAAGAAGTGTACGTCATTGAGGTGAACCCAAGGTCAAGCCGTACGGTCCCATTTTTAAGCAAAATAACCCATGTTCCAATGGCTAACGTTGCTACAAAAATTATCCTTGGCGAAAGCTTACAATCACAAGGTTACTATTCTGGGTTACAGCCTGAAACACCAGGAGTGTTCGTAAAAGTTCCGGTTTTCTCTTTTGCAAAATTACGAAATGTCGATATCACACTCGGGCCAGAAATGAAATCAACTGGGGAAGTAATGGGGAAAGATTTTACCCTTGAAAAAGCACTTTATAAAGGGCTAGTAGCATCAGGAATATCCATTAAGACTTACGGCTCTGTTCTTTTCACCATCGCAAACAAGGATAAAGAGGAAGCATTAACCCTTGCGAAAAGATTTCACCAGATTGGTTACAAAATATTGGCAACTGCAGGCACAGCAGAGTATTTTTGGCAAGAAAATATTCCATCCGAAGTTGTTAATAAAATTGGAGGCGAATCTCCTAACCTAATAGATGTTATCCGCAAAGGAGAAGCGCAATTTGTCATTAACACTTTAACGAAAGGCAAGCAGCCTGCACGAGATGGTTTTCGAATTAGACGCGAATCAGTAGAAAACGGTATCCCTTGCTTAACCTCTCTTGATACAGCTAAGGCAATTCTAAGAGTCTTAGAATCTATGACATTTTCCATAGAATCTATTGACGCATTAGTTTCCGAAAACAAAGAGGTGGTGTACAGCGGATGAAAAAAGCATGGATGACCGTTGTTTCCCAAAAAGAAATAGCTTGTAACATCTATGAAATGGTGATGGAAGGAGAACTCGTAAGTAAGATGAGTTCTCCTGGCCAATTCGTTCATATCCGAATATCAGAGGGGTTGGACACGCTACTGCGTAGACCCATCAGCATCTCATCCATTATTCCTGAAAAACAGCAATGTAAAATTACCTATCGTGCAGAAGGAAAAGGAACAAAGCTGTTAGCATTAAAGCAGCCAGGTGAAATGCTAGATGTTCTTGGTCCCCTTGGAAATGGCTTTTCCATCCAACATCTTCAACGAGGTGATCATGCATTAATTGTTGGTGGCGGCATCGGTGTTCCACCATTATTAGAGCTTACGAAACAACTGCATGGGAAAGGTGTTTCTACCTCCCATGTACTCGGCTTTCAGTCTAAAAACGATGTTTTCTATAAAAATGATTTTTCCTACTTTGGCGACACCTACGTAACAACAGTGGATGGAAGCTATGGAAAAGAAGGATACGTGACCAATTTGTTAGAGGAAATCAACCCTGAATTTACAACCCTTTTCTCATGCGGTCCAACACCTATGCTAAAAGCGATTGAAACGATGTATCCAAAAAATGATGTGTACCTATCTCTTGAAGAGCGTATGGGCTGTGGAATTGGAGCTTGCTTTGCTTGCGTTTGTCACCTACAAGGAGACCCTGAAGGCTATGCTTATAAAAAAGTTTGCACAGACGGACCAGTCTTTAAAGCAGGGGAGGTTGTCTTATGACATGCTTAGATGTTCAGTTACCGGGATTGAATTTAAAAAACCCTATCATGCCAGCATCCGGCTGTTTTGGATTTGGTAGGGAGTATGCCAAGTTTTATGATCTAGATGTCCTTGGAGCAATAATGATTAAGGCAACAACCTTGGAACCGCGTTTTGGAAACCCAACACCACGTGTCGCAGAAACAAATGCCGGGATGCTAAATGCCATCGGTCTCCAAAATCCTGGCTTAGATAAAGTACTTTCCGAGGAATTGCCTTTTTTAGCACAATATGACGTACCAATTATTGCAAATGTGGCAGGTTCCAAAATAGAGGACTATGTAGAAGTGGCCAAGGAAATTTCAAAAGCTCCAAATGTGCATGCCTTAGAATTAAACATATCCTGTCCTAACGTAAAAACAGGAGGAATTGCCTTTGGTACTGACCCAGTAATTGCTGGACAAGTGACAAAAGCTGTTAAAGAGGTATCCTCCGTTCCGGTGTACGTAAAGCTATCCCCTAATGTAGCCAATATAAGTGAAATTGCCTTAAGTATTGAAGCTGCCGGTGCTGATGGTCTAACCATGATTAATACTTTACTTGGAATGCGTATTGATTTGAAAACAGGCCGCCCAATTCTTGCAAATCAGACAGGCGGATTATCAGGACCTGCAATAAAGCCAGTAGCTATCCGAATGATTCACGAAGTTAGCCAAAAGGTGAGTATCCCTATCATAGGAATGGGGGGTGTGCAATCAGCAGAAGATGTGTTGGAATACTTTTATGCCGGCGCAAGTGCCGTTGCAGTAGGAACAGCAAACTTCGTTGATCCATATATCTGTCCATCAATCATTGAGGAGCTACCACAAAAGCTTCATGAACTTGGTTTTGAACATATTTCTGAATGCACGGGAAGGAGCTGGAAGCAGCATGCAAAAATCGCTTATAGTCGCACTTGATTTTCCTAAAAAGCAACAAGTGGATCATTTCTTGAGTCTATTTGGTGAAGAAAAATTGTCTGTTAAGGTAGGCATGGAATTGTTTTACCAAGAAGGACCAACCATCGTTGAAGCACTTGTAGCTTCTGGACATCAAGTGTTCCTTGATTTGAAGCTTCATGACATTCCTAACACGGTGTACCATGCAATGAAAGGACTCGGTAAACTTGGTGTGAGTATGACAAATCTTCACGCTGCAGGGGGCTCTGAGATGATGAAAGCTGGTCTAGAAGGATTAAGGGAAGGTGCTGTTATTGCAGGAAAATATGTTCCTTCTCTTATTGCAGTCACACAGCTCACAAGCATGACAGAGCAACGGTTACGTGAAGACTTATTAGTGGGAGCTTCGATGAATGAAACGGTGTTACATTATGCAAAAAAAGCAGCAGAAGCAGGCTTAGACGGAGTGGTTTGTTCTTCCTTGGAAGCTAACATGCTTATGGAAGAGCTTGGGAACGAATTTAGAAAAGTAACGCCTGGAATTCGTATGTTAGGCGATGATGCTAATGATCAAAAGCGTGTTGTCACCCCTAAAGATGCAAGGAAATTAGGTGCTACGGACATTGTCGTTGGTCGGAGCATTACTGGTGCGGTTGACCCAGTTCAAGCATATAAATCCATACTACAACAATGGCAAGGAGTGGAAATAGGATGAACAAAAAAATAGCAGAAGAGTTACTAGAAATTAAAGCGGTATTCTTTCAACCAGATGAACCATTTACGTGGTCGTCAGGCATAAAATCCCCCATATACTGCGATAACCGGCTGACTATTTCCTATCCAAGAGTGAGAAAACAGGTTGCAGATTCATTAGCAGCCCTAGTTAAGAACAGCTTTGGAGAGGCAGAGATGATTGCAGGTACAGCTACAGCCGGAATTCCTCATGCTGCCCTTGTAAGCAATGAGCTTAACCTTCCAATGTGCTATGTGCGGAGTAAGGCGAAAGGGCACGGTAAAGGCAACCAAATTGAAGGGTTGGTCACAAAAGGTCAAAAGGTAGTAGTGGTGGAGGATCTGATTTCAACAGGTGGTAGTGCAATCGGGGCGGTGGAAGCCCTGCGTGAAGCAGGTTGTGAAGTGCTCGGTGTGGTAGCTATTTTTACATATGGCTTAGATGTGGCAGCTGATAATCTTGCAAATTTCAATGTGAAAACAGAGGCACTTTGCGATTATCAAACATTAATGGAAGCAGCGATTGAGCGCGGTGATATTGGAGAAGCAGACCGCAAAAAACTATCCAAATGGCTAGAAAACCCAACAAGCGAGGCTTGGATGGCTTATTAAAGAAAAAAATTGAAAAAACCTCCCGAATTAGGGGGGTTTTACTGTTTAAATGAATGGCTGTGGGTTTGAAAGCTACTGGTTGTGGTGAATCTCGAAAGGTTGGTCGTTTATTATCAAAGGTAGAGGGGATATCACGAGAGGTTTTGTTTTTTACAAAAAAGTTTTTGTTAAAATTGAATAAATAATAGTTTATTTTCTAGTTGGAATGTGCGGTAAGGGTAGACTGGTGACCCCATACATCAAACGTGGAGGGGACCCTTACGAGCAGACTCTTCCATAAAGGTCATATAAAAAGCTGTTAGAACGTCAATGAAGACGCTCTAACAGCTCTTTTTCATCATTATATCTTTTTCTCAATGTCGCTGTTCTTTTTCAAGTCTTCGACGATGGTTTGTAGTTGTTTTTGTTTTTCTTCTTTTTCAAGCTGACCGCGAATTTGGTCTTCTACTTCTGCAAGCTCAGGGAATTTGCTTTCAGGTGCTTCTTCGCCTTCTTTAGCTTTTTCTTCTCCTTCGGGAGCTTGTTTTTGCTGTGCTTCACTTTGTTCTTTTGCTTGATTGTAGTAATCTTTGACTTGATCGTCGGTTACTTTAGATTCGCCTAGTTCTTTTTCCATGTATTTTTCAAGAGCAAGTTCTTCTGCAAGTTGTGCTTTTAGAGTTTCCATGGTTAATGGCGTTCCTTCAAGAGCTTCTTTAAATTTTTCTTCACTCTCATATCCAGCTTTGATTTCTTCCAAGTATTTATTTACTTCATCTTCAGATGCTTTGTAGCCTTTGTCAGCTACTTCTTGAGATAGAACTTCCTGGTCGATTAGGGCATTTAATGTTTGGTCCTTCATTTTATCTGCGTCGCCACCAGCTTGTCCAAATTGCATCATCATCATTTGTGTCTGTTCGAGCATCATGTTGTACTCTTCACCTTTTATTTCTTTGCCATTTACAATGGCGACTGTTTCTTTTGGATCTACTTTTTCTGCTTCTGGTGCTTTTTCTTCTTGTTTGTTTTGCTCTTTATTGCCTTCTTTAGCAGCATTGTCATCTTTAGATCCACAAGCTGCAAGTACTCCAACTGTAAGTATGGTCACTAGAAATAAAGATATCTTTTTCATGTTGTACCCTCCAATTTAAAGCATATAAAACTATTTTTCCATTTAAACATGGTTTTTATGAGGAAGCAAATATTTACCCCTTTTTTGGGATAGATTTATGATTTTTTCAGGCTGATAATTACTTCTTCGTCTGGTGTTACATACACGGTTTGCTGCTGTTCGTATATGACAAAACCAGGCTTTGAGCCAGAGGGTTTTTTGACATGTCGTACTTTTGTGTAATCAACAGGAACAGAGCCTGAGTGCCGTGCTTTGCTGAAATATGCAGCAATGGTCGCTGCCTGCATGATGGTTTCCTCACTAGGGTCTTCACTGCGGACCACCACATGGGACCCAGGAATATCTTTTGTATGCAGCCATATTTCATCACGGCGAGCTACTTTGTTTGTTAAATAATCATTTTGCTTATTGTTTTTACCGACCAGAATCTCGATGCCTTCATTAGAGGTATACTGTTCTAAAACAGGCTTTTGCGGTTTGATTTTTTTGCGACTTTGTTTCATTCGCATATAGCCTTCTTCCATAAGCTCTTCACGAATTTCTTGAATGTCTTTAGGAGATGCTGTTTCCACTTGCTGACTTAGCATGTCAAAGTATTGAATTTCCTTTTTAGCTTTTTCAATTTGTTCTTCGACAATGGAAAGGGAATTTTTTGCTTTTTGGTATTTATTGAAATAAGCTTGAGCATTAGCTGATGGGGATTTTTGTACATCAAGACGAATGGTGATGCTGCCGCCATTTTCATCATAGTAATTGGTAACAGTTACCTCTTTATCACCGCGCGAGATCTGATAGAGATTTGCTGTTAGCAGTTCCCCGTACAACTGATACTTCTCTGCTTCTTTTGCATCTATTAATGTTTGTTCCAGTTTTAGGATTTTCTTTTCGTTTTTCTGAATTTCATTCGTGATGTAGCGGTCCAAATCGTTTGCTTGCTGTTTCACCCTATCTCTAGAAGCTTTCCCGAAGTAAAAACGGTCTAAAAGCTCACTGAGTGTTGGAAAATGCTTACGTTCTCCTTTTAGATGCTCAAGGTTCATGAAGTAAAATTGTTCTTTGTTGTCTTCTGTTATAATCATTTGCGGTTGAAACGCATGTTGCTTTACCTTCTCCAGGAGTTGAAGGAAGCTTTTCGGTAACGTCTCTCTGTTAGCTAAGCCTGCTTGATAAACTGCTTCTTTTGCAAATAATGGAGAAACTCCAGCAACGAGCTGAACAAGTTGCTTGTCTAATTTTCCAGAGAAATAGTCGAGTTTGTTTCTAACTGCCTCTTCTGTCACTTCAAAAGGGTCAAGCTTATGTTGTGAAGGAGGAAGCACATATGGCTGACCAGGGGAAAGACTTCGATGCCTGTTGTGAGCCATTGGAACATGCTTGATACTATCTAGAATCATTTGTTTTTCTTTATCGATAAAAATGATGTTAGAGTGGCGTCCCATAATTTCTACAATAAGCTGTTTATAGGAAATATCACCGATTTCATTGCGTGCCTTCACATCAAGGATGATGATACGGTCCATGCCTACTTGATGGATGTTTGTGATAATGCTGCCTTCCAGGTGTTTTCTAAGCAGCATACAAAACATTGGCGGCTCTGCAGGGTTTTCATAGGCTTCTTCTGTTAAGTGCAGTCTAGCATAGCTAGGATGAGCACTTATGAGCAGCTTGTGGTTTTTCCCTCCTGAGCGAACAGTGATTATTAATTCATTTTTATAAGGTTGATAAATTTTATTAATTCTTCCATTTTCCAGCTTCTTCAATTCTGCTGTCATGGCATATGTAAAAATCCCATCAAAACTCATGTCGGATTAACTTCCTTTCTTTTTCACGGCATACAAGGGTTCTTTTTCTCATTATAGCTTATAGATTCTTGCAACGCTCAAAAAGTATATCATTTTTTTGGACAGGTCTGAATAGACTTTGTTAGATAGATTTTGTGCAAAGGTTGTGAGGTGTGACAGATGAAGTGGCATGAAATGAGAGCAGAAGAAGTAGAACAACAAATTAATTCTGATATCCATGCTGGCTTGAGTGAGTCAGAAGCGAAGAGCCGTTTGCATCAATTTGGGACGAACGAGCTAAAGGAAGCGGAACGACCGAACGCCTTTTTGTTGTTTTTAGAACAGTTTAAGGATTTTATGGTTGTCGTTTTATTGGCTGCCACACTCATTTCCGGACTATTAGGAGAGTACATTGATGCAGTTGCCATCATTGCAATCGTTGTAATTAATGCATTTTTAGGTTTCTTTCAGGAAAGAAAAGCCGAGAAATCCTTGCAGGCATTAAAAGAGCTATCTGCTCCACAGGTGATGGTATTAAGAGAAAGCGAATGGCGAAAGGTTGCATCAAAAGATGTTGTGCTTGGTGATATTATTAAGTTTTCAAGCGGCGATAGAATTGGAGCGGATTTACGAATTGTACAGGCTAACTCGCTCGAAATAGAAGAATCTGCGCTTACAGGTGAATCTGTTCCTACCATAAAAAGTGACAAGCCTGTGCACGGCATGGATGTCGCAATAGGGGATCAAGAGAATATGGCCTTTATGGGAACGCTTGTAACTAGAGGATCAGGAATTGGTGTAGTGGTGGCAACGGGTATGAATACAGCCATGGGTCAAATAGCCGATTTGTTGCAATCTGCTGAATCAACGATTACGCCTCTGCAGCGTAAATTGGAGCAGCTTGGAAAAATTTTAATTACTGTGGCCCTCATTTTAACAGTACTTGTCGTAGTAGTGGGAGTCATTCAAGGTCACAGCTTATATGAAATGTTTCTTGCTGGGGTTTCTCTTGCGGTAGCAGCAATTCCAGAAGGATTACCAGCCATTGTGACTGTTGCGCTCTCACTTGGCGTTCAACGGATGATTAAACAAAAGTCAATAGTAAGAAAACTCCCTGCAGTCGAAACCTTAGGATGTGCTTCTGTTATTTGTTCGGACAAAACAGGCACACTCACTCAAAACAAAATGACAGTCACTCACCTCTGGTCAGGAGGTAACATGTGGCATGTGACAGGGAATGGCTATGAGCCTAAAGGAGAATTTCATACAGAGAACAATAAAAGCTCGGTGATGGAAAAATCATTAGTCCAACTTCTTACGTTCGGGCTTTTATGTAATAATGCTGAATTAAAAGTAAAAAACAAACAATATGTATTAGACGGTGACCCAACGGAGGGAGCATTAGTGGTTGCTGCCATGAAGGCAGGGTATACTCGGGAGGGCATCAGCAAAGAGTTTCAAGTGATAAAAGAATTTCCATTTGATTCAGAGAGAAAGATGATGAGTGTTGTGGTAAAGGATGAACTCGGAAAGATGTTTGTTATTACAAAAGGTGCACCAGACGTGATAGCAAATGGTTGTGAAGCGATTTTATGGCAAGGGAAACGAGAGGTTTTCTCTGATAAGCATCAGCATGCTGTGAAAGATACGGTACACAGCTTAGCATCACAGGCCCTTAGAAATATAGCAGTGGCATTTAAACCAATCTCCTCCTTTCATGAAGAGTTGTTAGAAAAGGATATAGAAAAAGATCTTATCTTCATAGGGCTACAAGGGATGATTGATCCGCCACGACAAGAAGTGAAGCAAGCAGTGAAAGAGTGTAGGGAGGCTGGAATCAAAACGGTCATGATTACAGGTGATCATGTGATTACCGCGAAAGCCATTGCGACAGAAATAGGGATTCTGCCAATGGGTGGTAAGGTTTTAGAGGGGAAAAGTTTACAGACCATGACGCAAGGTGAACTAGAAGATATTGTAGATGACGTGTATGTCTATGCTAGAGTGTCGCCACAGCATAAGCTTTCCATCGTCAAAGCGCTCCAGAAAAAAGGACATATTGTTGCCATGACAGGAGATGGAGTAAACGATGCTCCTGCCATTAAGGCATCAGATATTGGTATTGCGATGGGGATTACCGGTACAGATGTGGCAAAGGAAGCATCTTCCCTCGTATTGCTTGATGACAATTTTGCAACGATAAAGGCTGCAATTAAAGAAGGTAGAAACATCTATGAGAATATAAGAAAATTTATCAGATATTTACTAGCATCCAATGTTGGAGAAATTCTCGTGATGCTCTTTGCGATGCTTTTAGCACTCCCTTTACCACTAGTACCAATCCAGATTTTGTGGGTGAATCTTGTGACTGATGGATTACCTGCGATGGCGCTAGGACTTGATCAAGCTGAGGGTGATGTAATGAAGCGTAAGCCAAGACACCCAAAAGAAGGGGTCTTTGCTCGCGGTTTATGGTGGAAAATAATCTCAAGAGGCTTTTTAATCGGACTTGCTACATTGCTCGCATTTTTGATTGTCTATAAGCAACATCCTGATAATCTTATCTACGCACAAACTGTAGCATTTGCAACTTTAGTTATGGCACAGTTGATTCATGTCTTTGACTGCCGAAGCGACCGTTCTATTTTTCATCGAAACCCGTTTCAGAATTTGTATTTGGTAGGAGCCGTCATTTCTAGCATCATCCTCATGCTGATTGTGATTTACTACCCGCCATTACAAGTTATCTTCCATACTGTCTCCCTTGCGCCTAAAGAATGGCTGCTGATCTTAGGAATGGCTTCCTTGCCAACATTTCTTTTAGTGGGATCTCTCTTTACAAGTAAAAAGAAAAAAATATGATATAATGGTGAAAGAAGGTAGTAGAGAAAAGTCTCTATTACCTTTCTTACGTGTTAGGATGTTGTAAAAATAACTTTCAAAATAAGGCAAAGAGTGCTAATATAGTGGTTGCTTAGCATCTAAGTATAAAAAAATATACTTAAGATCGGACGTGAGATTAATGGTAAAAAGCATGACAGGCTTTGGCCATTCAGAAGCATCCTATGACAATGTGAAAATCGTGGTCGAAATGAAATCTGTTAACCATAGATTTTGTGAAATCATAGTCAGGATGCCTAAGCAGTTTATGTTGTTAGAAGAAAAAATAAAAAAAGAAGTGGCGTCCATCATCCAGAGAGGACGTGTAGAAATATTTATCACCACTGAAGGAGGCTTATCTGGAAAACAACTTTCAGTGGATTGGGATCTTTTAGGAATGTACATAGAAGAGATTCAAGAAATGAAAAATCGATATAATATTTCCGGTTCTATTGAAGTGAGTGATATACTTAAAATAGAAGAGCTTTTTGTTCTATCACAATCAGAAAAGCTCATCTCGGAATTAGAGACTCCTTTACTAGAGCAAGTCCGAACAGCAGCTGAACAGTTGCTCAAGATGAGACAAATAGAAGGGGAAGCTCTTAGAGAAGATGTCCAAGTGCACCTAGACAAAATAGAAGATGATGCTGACAGTATTAAACAGTTAGCTCCATCTGTCGCTCTTGCTTATCGGGAAAGATTAGAAAAAAGGCTCAAGGAATATCTCGAATCTCAAATTGATGAGCAAAGAATACTTGCGGAAGCCGCGATCTTTAGTGAAAAAGCAGACATCAATGAAGAATTAAGTAGAATACATAGTCATCTAGAGCAGTGCCGACAGTGCCTCTTTATTTCAGAGCCTGTGGGAAGAAAACTAGATTTTCTCACTCAGGAGCTTAACCGGGAGATTAACACGATTGGTTCCAAGGCGAATGATGCAAAGATTGCCAGTTTTGTAGTGGATATGAAGGCTTCATTAGAAAAAATAAAAGAGCAAGTGCAAAACATTGAGTAATCTTTGATTATCAATAGAAAAACAAGGTTAAAATAGAGTTTGTAACTAGAGGTGAGAACCATGAATATTAAATTGATAAATATTGGCTTTGGTAATATTGTTTCTGCAAATAGGATTATCTCTATCGTCAGTCCGGAATCTGCTCCGATAAAACGTATTATTCAGGATGCAAGAGATCAAGGTATGCTAATTGATGCAACATATGGTAGAAGAACAAGGGCTGTGTTGGTCATGGATAGCGATCATGTTATTTTATCTGCAGTCCAACCTGAGACTGTTGCACAAAGGCTAATTAATAAAGATGATATGTCTGATGAAGGGTAGGTATTTATAGATAAATGAAGGATAGAGGATTATTAATTGTTCTATCAGGGCCATCTGGTGTTGGTAAAGGAACAGTAAGAAAAGCTTTGTTTTCTAAAGATGATGTTCGTTTGCATTATTCCATTTCAATGACTACTCGTAACCCTAGGCAAGGCGAGGTTGATGGAGTGGATTACTTCTTTAAATCCCGTGAGGTTTTTGAAGAACTGATTGAAAAGGATAAATTTATCGAATGGGCAGAGTATGTTGGCAACTATTACGGAACGCCTGTTGATTATGTGGAGCAGTGCTTGGCAGAAGGAAAAGATGTATTTTTAGAAATAGAGGTACAAGGTGCCATTCAGGTGAAGAATAAATTCCCAGAAGGTGTGTTTATTTTCCTCATGCCACCAAGTCTTACTGAATTAAAAAACAGAATCACAACAAGAGGCACGGAAACAGAAGATCTAATTAACAATCGAATGACAGTTGCAAAAGAAGAAATTGAAATGATGGATGCTTATGACTATGTGGTCGAAAATGATCAAGTAGACCTAGCTTGTGACAGAATCCAAGCTATTGTTCAAGCGGAACATTGTAAACGGACGCGACTTCGTGAAAAATACAAACAAATGCTGGAGGCTGAATAATATGTTATACCCATCTATTGACTCACTCATGCAAAAGCTTGATTCTAAATACACGTTGGTTACTGTATCAGCAAGACGTGCAAGAGAGATGCAGCAACAAAATGATCAAATGATCGAAAAGACAGCTTCCTTTAAATGCGTCGGAAAAGCACTAGAAGAGATCGATGCGGGACTTTTAACTGCAAAATCCATAAAAACTGCTGAAAGAAGCGAAGGAATCCTTAATTACAAGTAAAAATAACAACCTAGAGATAGGTTGTTATTTTTTTAAGGTATCGGCATTGCTTTTTTATAAACGGGGGTAGATTACATGTTGAAAAACAAAAAAATCTTATTATGTGTCACAGGGGGGATTGCTGTCTATAAAGCAGTTGCCTTAACAAGTAAGCTTGTGCAACAAGGAGCAGAAGTAAAGGTCATCATGACCGAATCTGCCTGCAAATTTGTGACTCCCTTATCCTTTCAGGCACTTTCACGAAATGAAGTTTTTACCGACACGTTTGCTGAGAAAGATCCTTCTGTCATTTCCCATATTGATTTAGCAGATTGGGCTGATCTAAATCTTGTTGCTCCCGCAACGGCCAATACCATCGGCAAGCTTGCCAATGGAATAGCAGATGATATGGTAACGACCACTCTCCTTGCAACCACCGCACCAGTCTGGATTGCACCAGCCATGAATGTCCATATGTACGATCACCCAGCGGTAAAAGATAATATGACCCGCTTAGCATCTTTTGGTTACCACTTTATTGAGCCTGGAGAGGGCTTTTTAGCTTGTGGATATGTTGGAAAAGGAAGATTAGAAGAACCAGAGTCCATTGTGGTTGCTTTGGAAAATTATTTTCAAGAAAAAAAGCCGCTCAGCGGAAAAAATGTGCTTGTCACAGCAGGTCCGACAGTGGAAAAGGTCGATCCTGTGCGTTTCTTTTCCAATCATTCTTCGGGTAAAATGGGGTATGCAATCGCGGAAAAGGCAGCTAGTTTGGGTGCAAAGGTGACACTCGTTTCAGGACCAACCAATTTATGTGACCCGGTGAATGTAAGTACGTATAGAGTGGAATCTGCACAAGAGATGTATGAAAAAGTTCTTTCCCTTTACGAAGAAGCGGATATTGTTATAAAATCAGCAGCGGTTGCGGACTATCGACCAAAATTTGTTTATGATCGTAAAGTGAAAAAACAAACGGAAGATCTGGTTATTGAAATGGAGCGCACGATGGATATTTTAAAAACGCTTGGAGAGAAGAAGAAGCATCAATTCTTAGTCGGCTTTGCAGCGGAAACAAATAATGTCGAAGAATACGCGCAAGGGAAGTTACAAAAGAAAAATTTAGATCTCGTTGTGGCTAATAATATTACCCAAACCGGCGCCGGATTTGGTACAGATACAAACATTGTTACCCTATTTCATAAGGATGGAACGGCTCAATCACTCCCTTTGATGTCTAAAAATGATGTAGCTGCTCGTTTATTAGATGAAATTAGCAAAAAGCTTAAGGAACCAAACGCATGAAATATGCCAGTATAATCGTTGATGTACCCGTAAAACAGACGGATCGTGCTTTTGATTATGAAATTCCTGAACAATGGAGAGAAGTAATTGTGCCTGGAATGAGAGTAAATGTTCCTTTTGGTCCCCGGCAAATTCAAGGGTTTGTGGTTGAGGTAAAAGAGACCACAAGCATCGAAAAAACCAAACCGATATCCGCCTTGATTGATATTGAGCCAATTCTGACAAACGAACTAATGAAGCTGGCTGAATGGCTTAGGGACCACACTTTGTGCTTTACGATTTCCGCTTATCAAGCTATGCTGCCAGCGGCTTTAAAGGCAAAATATGAAAAATGGATTATGGTTAAAAACCCCGCTAAACTGCAACCTGAAATAGAGCTTTTTTTTCAGGGGAAGGACAAAATAAAGTTTGAGGAACTAAGTGGGACCAACCATTTCCAGAAAATTAGAGCGTTAATAGATGAGGATACTCTTGAAGTTTATTACGAAGTGAAAGATCGCCTAAAAAAGAAAACACACAAGGTTGTTAAAATAATTGCTTCACATGAAAAGCTCTTAGAGGTAAAGGGGCAAATATCAACAAGGGCAAAGGCCCAGATTAAGTTAATTCATCATTTATTAGAGACTCAACAAGAAATACTAGAAAAGAAGTGGCTAATGGAGGAATTGCAAATAGGTTCTGCTGCCATTGATGCCTTGAAGAAGTATGGAATTATTGAAGAAGTTGACGAAGAGATCTATCGCGATCCTTATCAAGACAGAACGTTCACTCCCACCTCTCCACTTCCACTTACTCCCCAACAACAAGAAGCAATCAGTCCTATTCTCGATTCGATTGAACAAAAAAAGCATGATGGCTATGTGATGTTTGGAGTAACAGGAAGTGGGAAAACCGAGGTATACATGCAGGCTGTCCATGAAGTTTTGCAAAAAGGAAAAGAAGCGATTGTGTTGGTACCTGAAATTGCCCTTACTCCTCAAATGGTCAACAGATTTAAATCTCGTTTTGGCTCAGATGTGGCCGTTTTGCACAGTGGCCTTGGTATGGGGGAAAAGTATGATGAATGGCGCAAAATTCATCGTAAAGAAGTACGGGTAGTTGTGGGAGCACGCTCAGCAATATTTGCACCTTTTGAAAACATTGGAATCATAATCATTGATGAAGAACACGAAACCAGCTATAAACAAGAAGACTCCCCACGATATCATGCAAGAGATATTGCCATGGAGAGAGGGCGGTTCCATCATTGCCCGGTTGTGCTTGGAAGTGCCACTCCAACCTTAGAGACTTTTGCACGTGCGTCAAAGGGCGTGTATAAGCTTTTGAAAATGGACAAGCGAATGAGCGAACAGGGTATGCCTGATGTGGATATCGTGGATATGCGAGAAGAGCTTCGCGAAGGAAATCGATCGATGTTTTCGAGAACACTTCTAGAAAAGCTTCAAGAGCGCTTAGAGCGAGGAGAACAATCGGTTTTATTTTTGAACAAAAGAGGTTATTCTTCCTTTGTTATGTGTCGAGACTGTGGATATGTGGTAGAATGTCCGCATTGTGATATTTCTTTAACCTATCACAGAAGTTCCAATGGGATGAAATGTCATTATTGCGGGTATGAAGAGCCTGTCAAATCCACTTGCCCTAGCTGTGATAGTGAGCATTTTCGTTTTTTTGGTACGGGAACACAAAAGGTAGAAGAAGAGCTGACAAAGCTATTGCCAGAGGCTAGAGTGATACGGATGGATGTTGATACAACCAGGAAAAAAGGTGCCCATGAAAAGCTCTTAGAGCAGTTTGGAGCACGTAAAGCTGATATCCTGTTGGGGACGCAAATGATAGCAAAGGGTCTGGATTTTCCTTATGTTACACTTGTTGGTGTACTAACAGCTGATACGATGCTAAATATTCCGGACTTTCGTTCGTCTGAGAAAACCTTTCAATTATTAACCCAGGTCTCAGGAAGAGCCGGACGTCACACTCTAAAAGGAGAGGTTGTGGTTCAAACCTATTCACCTGAGCATTATAGTGTCGAGTTGGCAGGTTCCCATGATTATCTTCAGTTTTATCATAAAGAAATGCAGGTGCGAAAGCTTCATCAGTATCCACCCTTTTACTACCTTGCACTCGTAACGGTCACTCATATGGAGCTGACAAAGGTGGTATCCGTAACAGAGAGCATTACAAGGTATCTAAATGGAAAGCTTTCAAACACTGCGGTTATTTTAGGTCCTGTTGCCTCGCCGATTTCGAGAATAAAGGACCGTTATCGCTATCAATGTATTATTAAATATAAAAAAGAACCACAGCTTGAGGAGATTCTAAAGAGTATTCTTGAAAAGTATCAAACAACGATGGATCAAGAAAAATTAGCCATTCATATTGATTTAAACCCTTATATGCTGATGTAGAGAAAAGCTTGGAGGAATGAAGATTGACAATACTAGATATCGTGAAATATCCGTCTCCAGTTTTAGAGGAAAATTGCGAAGTGGTGACGGTTTTTGATAAAAGATTACATCGCTTACTCTCCAATATGTATAACACGATGCTTGAAGCGGACGGAGTCGGTTTAGCAGCGCCACAAATCGGGATTGCCAAAAGAATTGCCATAGTGGATATTGATGATAAACACGGCAAAATTGAAATGATTAATCCTGAAATTCTCGATGCACAAGGAGAGCAGGTCGGCCCTGAGGGTTGCTTAAGTTTTCCTGGACTTTATGGAGAGGTCAAACGAGCAAATACGGTGAAAATAAAGGCTCAAAACAGAAAAGGTAAGTGGTATGAGTTAGAAGCAAGTGGATTTCTTGCAAGAGCGATTCAACATGAAATCGACCATTTGAATGGCGTTCTATTTACCAGCAAAGTGACAAGATACTTCGAAGAAAACGAGCTAGAAGCAGAAGGGTGAATAAGAGATGAAAAAAATTGTGTTTATGGGAACTCCAGATTTCGCTGTTCCTGTTTTACAACAAATAATAAAAGATGGCTATGAGGTTATTGCAGTGGTAACACAGCCTGATCGCCCAAAAGGCAGAAAAAAAGTGCTAACTCCACCGCCTGTAAAAGTAGAAGCAGAGAAACATCACATTCCTGTTTTACAGCCAGAGAAGATAAAGGAGCCCTCAGAATATGAAAAAGTAGTCGGGCTAAACCCTGATTTGATTGTGACAGCTGCTTTTGGTCAAATTTTACCAAAGCCATTGCTTGACGCTCCTGAATTTGGCTGCATTAACGTCCATGCCTCGTTGCTTCCAAAATATAGAGGAGGTGCGCCTATCCACTACTCCATTATAAAAGGAGAGGAAAAGACAGGTGTCACCGTCATGTATATGGTCGAAAAGTTAGATGCGGGGGATATGCTCTCGAGAGTGGAAGTGCCAATTGAAGAAGATGATCATGTTGGAAGCATACATGACAAGCTAAGCATTGCTGGTGCCAAACTTCTCTCTGAAACCCTTCCGTTAGTTTTTGAGAAAAAGGTAACAGCAGTGGAGCAAAACCATCAAGAGGCTACCTTTGCGTCCAATATTAAAAGAGAGCAAGAAAAAATCAACTGGGAACAAGATGGTGAATCGGTCTATAATCATATTCGCGGCATGCATCCTTGGCCTGTAGCATATACCACGTTAGAGGGTCAAGTGATGAAAATCTGGTGGGGGGAAAAGGTTGTAAGCTCCCCAGAAGGTGAAGTGGGGACAATCATACGTAAAGACGAGGATGGTATGGTTATAAAAACTGGTAACGATACGGCAATAAAAATAACAGATTTACAGCTTGCTGGTAAAAAAAGAATGTCAGGCTCACAGTTCTTAAACGGTGCCGGAGCCAATTTAACAGTAGGCACGAAGCTAGGAGAATAACATGAAAAAAGTCAGAGAGGTTGCTCTTGAAGCTCTTTTAAGTATTGAAAAGAATCAGGCATACAGCAACCTGCTATTAAATAATTATCTTGAATCTGGTAAGTTAAACAAAAAGGATGCAGGGCTTTTTACCGAGCTTGTATATGGGACCATCCAGCGTAGCATCACCCTTGATTATATTTTAGCTCCATATATTCAAAAACAGAAAAAACTTCAAGACTGGGTAAAAGTACTGCTACGAATGACCGTCTATCAAATGGTTTATTTAGATAAAATTCCAGAACGAGCTGCCATATTTGAAGCAGTAGAAATTGCCAAAACAAGAGGTCATAAAGGGGTTGCAGCAGTAGTAAATGGCGTATTACGATCCTTCCAAAGAAATGGCGCACCTGATTTTTCTGTTATAACTGACGATGCTGAAAGGCTATCTGTTACAACCAGTCACCCAAAGTGGCTCGTAGAAAAATGGATAGCACAGTATGGAGTAGAAGAAACAGAAAATATGGGTAAGATGAACCTAGTTGCTCCATTTCAAACTGCCCGAGTGAACACAACGAAGGCCAATGTGGAAGAAGTTCTGGATATGCTTTTGGAAGAAGGGTTTTCTGTACAAGCTGGTGAAATAGCAGAAGAGAGCATAGTTTCCCTTAAAGGAAATATGGTGTTTTCCGACACGTACAAAAAAGGATACATTTCCATTCAGGATGAAAGCTCTATGCTTGTCGGGAAAGCGTTGGGAGTGGAAAACAGCGACAATATTTATGATTGCTGTGCTGCTCCTGGTGGGAAATCCACCCACATTGCAGAATTACTCCAAGGCAGTGGCAGTGTCGTCTCTACTGATTTACATGATCACAAAGTAAAACTTATTAAGGATCAGGCAAAAAGGCTCGGGCTTTCCAATTTAACAGCTCAGTCTCTTGATAGCAGAAACGCAACGAAAGTATTTACAAAGGAATCGTTTGATAAGGTGCTGGTGGATGCTCCATGCTCTGGTTTTGGTGTTATACGTAGAAAACCAGATCTGAAGTATTCAAAAACGTATAAGGACATTGAACAATTAGCTTCGATACAATTGGCTATACTAAATGAAGTGGCACCTCTTGTAAAAAAAGGTGGAACTTTAGTCTATAGTACATGTACAATTGATAAAGAAGAAAATGCAGATGTCGTTCAACAGTTTCTTGAAAAGAATAGTGATTTTGAAATAGATGTAACTTTGAAGGATCTATTGCCGAAAAAGGTGAGCCCTCTTGTGAAGGATGGGATGCTACAGCTCTTGCCTCATCATTTCGGTACTGATGGATTCTTTATAGCTAGACTAAGAAAGCAGGTGTAAAGATGGAACAAACACAAAAAGAAAACAAACTAGAAGCAACTCATAAACCATCCATCTACTCGTTACAATTGCACGAAATGGAAGACTGGTTAGAAAGTATTGGAGAAAAGAAATTTAGAACCACGCAAATTTTTGAATGGTTGTATCAAAAACGAGTAGCGTCCTTTGATGAAATGAGCAACTTGTCGAAAAACCTTCGAGAAAAGCTGGAGGAAACTTATACTCTGACGACGCTAAAAACCATTGTGCAACAAACCTCCTCCGATGGAACCATGAAGTTTTTATTTGAGCTTCATGATGGATATTCCATTGAAACGGTACTGATGAGGCATGAATATGGTAATTCGGTGTGTGTGACAACCCAGGTGGGCTGCAGAATAGGATGTACCTTCTGTGCCTCTACACTAGGTGGATTAAAGCGAAACCTAGAAGCCGGTGAGATTGTTGCGCAAGTTGTTAAAGTCCAACAAGCAATTGATGAACTTGATGAGCGAGTCAGTCATGTGGTTATCATGGGAATTGGGGAACCTTTTGATAACTATGATGAGATGTTAGATTTCTTAAAAATTATTAATCATGATAAAGCACTTAATATTGGTGCGCGTCATATTACCGTTTCAACTAGCGGTATCATTCCAAAAATTTATAAATTTGCCGATGAGAATCTTCAAATTAATTTTGCAGTTTCTCTTCATGCTCCAAACACAGAGTTAAGATCTAGATTAATGCCGATTAACCGAGCATATAAGCTACCTGAGCTAATGGATTCTATTCGTTACTATATTAAGAAAACAGGACGAAGAGTTAGCTTTGAATATGGATTGTTTGGAGGAGTGAATGATCAGGTCGAACATGCTGAAGAGCTTGCAAGACTTGTGAAGGGGGTTAAATGTCACATTAACTTAATTCCCGTTAACTATGTTCCTGAGCGTGATTATGTCAGAACACCAAAAGAACAAATTAAACTTTTTGAAAAAACCTTAAAGAGTAAAGGTGTTAATGTAA
Organism: Bacillus sp. THAF10; assembly: GCF_009363695.1. NCBI lineage: Bacteria > Bacillati > Bacillota > Bacilli > Caryophanales > Bacillaceae > Bacillus > Bacillus sp. THAF10. The sequence goes on from NZ_CP045403.1 coordinate 1,698,078, forward strand.
CTGTACGTCGTGAACAAGGTCACGACATTGATGCTGCATGTGGCCAGCTGCGTGCAAAGGAGCGGAAAGAAGAGACGAGGTGACAGGGGTTAATGGTCTTTTTAACAGATAGAGGGAGAGTTCGTTCACATAATGAAGACAATGGGGGAATCTTTGTTAATAAAGACGGTACATTACTTGCAATTGTGTGTGATGGCATGGGTGGTCATCAGGCTGGGGAGGTTGCAAGTGAAAAAGCTGTCCAACATTTGAAGGCAATGTGGGAAGAGACGGAAAACATCTCTTCCCCTGAGCCTGCTGAAACTTGGCTGAAGACGTTTGTTATGCAAACAAATCAGCTCTTATTTGACCATGCAAACAGTCATGAGGAATGCAATGGCATGGGGACAACGATTGTGGCGTTGGTTCTAGGAGATTCCTTTGTCACCTATGCGCATGTAGGAGATAGCCGAATCTATCTCATTACAAAAGAAATTAGCAAGCAGATTACAGAGGACCATACCTTTGTAAATGAGTTAGTGAAAAGTGGACAAATTTCAAAAGAAGATGCCGAGCATCATCCAAGAAAAAATGTCATACTACAGGCTTTGGGGACAGAAAAAACAGTGAAGATAGATGTTAAAACGATTACATATGACGATCCAGGTTATGTATTGCTTTGTTCTGATGGATTAAGTGACAAAGTAAGCCAACGAGAGATTGCCGAGGTCTTATTAAATGATGACCAAGATGTTTCTGAAAAAGCGCATGATCTAATAAAACGCGCCAACCATTACGGTGGGGAAGATAATATCACGGTAGCCATATTGGAATTATCTGTCTCCGAAGTAGGGAGTGGGTGAGATAGGTGTTAATAGGCAAAAGATTAAATGATCGCTACAAAGTACAAGAAGTCATCGGTGGCGGGGGAATGGCGAATGTTTACCTTGCCCATGACATGATTTTGGACCGTGATGTTGCTGTAAAAGTGTTACGATTAGATTTTGCAAACGATGAGGAATTTATTCGCAGATTCAGAAGAGAAGCTCAATCTGCAACAAGCCTTGATCATCCAAATATTGTTAGCATTTATGATATTGGGGAAGAGGATGATATATATTATATTGTCATGGAGCATGTTTCCGGCAAAACGCTGAAACAGTATATACAGCAATATGCTCCAGTAGATCATTATAATGCGGTAGAAATCATGAATCAGCTGACTTCTGCTATTTCTCACGCGCATGATAATGGAATTATTCATAGAGATATTAAACCTCAGAATATATTGATTGATGATTATGGGACCATTAAAGTAACAGATTTTGGAATAGCAATGGCTCTTAGTTCAACAACCATTACTCAAACTAACTCATTATTGGGATCTGTTCATTATTTATCTCCAGAACAGGCACGTGGAAGTTTAGCAACGAAAAAATCCGATGTGTACGCACTCGGAATTGTCATGTTTGAATTATTAACGGGAAGGCTACCTTTTTCAGGTGAGTCTGCTGTTTCTATTGCACTAAAGCATTTGCAATCAGAAACACCTTCTCCAAAAAGGTGGAATCCAAGTATTCCACAAAGCATGGAGAACATTATCTTAAAGGCGATGGCGAAAGATCCACTTCATCGTTATGCTTCTGTTGAAGAAATGCAAACGGATGTCATGACCGCCCTTGATCCAAATCGTATGCATGAACCTAAATTTCATGTGCCTGACGAAGATGAAGAAGCTACAAAGGCAATTCCTATCATAAAAGGTGGTTTTCATTCCTTTCCTAATGAAGACGAAACTAAAATTAGGACGGTAGAGGATAATTCATCTAAAGAAGAAAAAAAAGCATCTCCTCCGAAAAAGAAGAAAAAGAAAAAATGGATCATGACATTGTTGATTTTATTGGTTCTGTTAGTTGGGGGAGGGGTTGCTGCGGTAACATGGTTGCCATCCCTGCTTCTTCCTAAAGATGTTACAATTCCAGATGTATCTGGAAAAGATCATGAAGATGCCATAAAAGAACTTACAGATATGGGCTTAGTTATTGATGAGACGAAAAAAGAGATCAGTGATGATTTTGAAGAAGAAAAAGTAATTCGCACCGTTCCACCAGCTGGAGATGAAGTGAAAGAGGGTAAAGCAATAACCATTTTCTTGAGTCTTGGAAAAGAAAAGGTGGAAATGGAAGATTACACAAATGAACCAGCAAATGTCGCAATTAATAGTATAACCAATAAAGGTTTTAAGGATTACGAGCCTGAAGAGGAATATTCTGAGGACGTCCCAGAAGGCTCTGTTATTCGTCAAGAGCCAGAAGCTGGCGAATCCGTCATCCCTGATGAGACGGTTGTCACTCTTTATATTTCCAAAGGGTCAAGTCCCATTCAATTAGATAATTATGAAGGATCTTCCTTAAACTTTGCTGAGCGTCATTTAGCTACATTAGGGCTTATACCGAAAGTGACAGAAGAATATCATGAATCTGTTTCAGAAGGAAATATTATAAAGCAAGAACCAGCCCCAGATTCTCAAGTGATTAAAGGCGATGAAATAAAACTTACGGTCTCTAAAGGACCACAGCCAGAAGAAAAAACAGTGGATATTCCACTTGAAGTAACATATGATCCGGAAGAAGAAGGTGCAGAACAAACAGTAGAAGTGTTTGTGGAGGATTTAAATAGCGAAAATATGGACGAGCCCATCGAAAGATATATCATTACAGATGATTTAGTTTCCAGTTTCACCTTAACAGTTGCATACAAACAAAAGGCTAAATACGAGATACGTGTTGATGGGGAAGTTGTCAAAAAAGAAACAGTAAACTATGACGATATTGAGTAATCATTAAAGGAGTGAGTGTATGCCAGAAGGCAAGATTGTCAAAGCATTGAGTGGTTTTTATTATGTTTTGACAGCCGACGGTGCCGTTACCCAATGTAGGGGAAGAGGGGTTTTCAGAAAAAATAAAATTACCCCTCTTGTTGGGGACATCGTTGTCTTTCAAGCGGAAAATGACCAAGAGGGCTATATCATGGATGTGCACCCACGCACCAATGAACTCATCAGGCCACCGATTGCAAACATTGATCAGGCTATCCTTGTATTTTCTGCTATGGAACCTGAATTTAGCACAAGTTTGCTAGACAGGTTCTTAGTTCTAATTGAATCTAAAGGGGTAACTCCATTAATTTGCATCTCTAAAATGGACCTTTTATCTAAAGAAGAAGAGTTGATGCAGTATGCAGATTACTACCGTGAAGTTGGATATGAAGTGTTGCTGACGTCAACTAAAGAGCCAGAACAACTAAAAGAGATTCTTCCATATCTGAAAGATAAAACTTCTGTCATTGCAGGACAATCTGGGGTTGGGAAATCCTCGCTTTTGAATGTCCTTCGACCGGAGCTAGATCTAAAAACAAACATCATTTCCTCTCATTTAGGTCGTGGAAAGCATACCACAAGACATGTGGAGCTAATAGAAATTAATCATGGCTTTGTTGCAGACACCCCTGGGTTTAGCTCACTAGAATTTACAGAGCTTCATGCAGATGAAGTAAAGGATTGCTTTCCTGAGTTTGTGGAAAAAAGCGATAGCTGCAAATTTAGGGGCTGTACGCATATAAAAGAACCTAAGTGTGCGGTAAAAGCTTCCGTTGATAATGGAGAAATTGCCACTTTTCGATATGAGCATTACCTTTCCTTTGTAGATGAAATAAGAAATAGAAAGCCGAGGTACTAACCTTATGATAAAAATCGCACCTTCTATTTTAAGCGCTGATTTTGCCAATCTAAAAAAAGACATCCTAGAAGTTGAAGCTGGAGGAGCAGATTATATTCATATTGATGTGATGGATGGTCATTTTGTTCCTAATATTACGATAGGACCTTTAATCGTAGAGGCAGTGAGACCTGTGACAGACTTGCCGCTTGATGTGCACTTGATGATTGAAAATCCTGATAAGTATATTGAGGCGTTTGCTAAAGCTGGAGCGGATATTATTTCCGTTCATGTGGAAGCCTGTCCTCATCTCCACCGAACCATCCAGCACATTAAATCTTTTGGTAAAAAAGCAGGGGTCGTCATCAATCCTGCAACCCCGGTAGAAAGTATTTTGCCAATACTTGAAGATGTAGATCTCGTTCTGTTGATGACAGTAAACCCAGGATTTGGGGGCCAAGCCTTTATTTCAAGTGTTCTTCCGAAAATAAAGCAGGTTGCTCAACATGTTAAGGAAAGAAATTTACAAGTAGAAATAGAGGTAGATGGAGGAGTTAATGCCGAAACTGCCAAGCTTTGTGTAGATGCAGGAGCGAACGTGCTTGTTGCAGGCTCTGCCATTTATAATCAAGAAGACCGAAAAAGAGCCATTCAAACGATTCGAAACAACCAGTAAAAAGTCTTCTTTTGGAAGGCTTTTTTACGTTAGAAAGAAGGTGAGAACGTGATCATTCAAATTGTTGCAGGAGGCCCTAAAGAAAACATTCCTGATTTAATGAGCTTTCATGGTGAGGATGTATTATGGATTGGAGTAGATTGCGGAGTTTCTTATCTCCTTGAGACTGGCATAACTCCTAAAAAAATATATGGGGATTTTGATTCTGTCTCAAATGAACAAAAGGAAACAATATTACAGCGCTTTAGTGATGCAGAAATCTTTCCAAGTGAAAAAAACGAAACAGATACGGAAATAGCGATAAATTGGGCTTTAAAGCAAAAGCCTTCGTTGATTAGAATCTTTGGTGGAACAGGAGGAAGGCTAGATCACTTCCTTGCAAACATTCAGCTACTACTAAAAGGTTTGGAACATGGGAGTAGAATCGAGATTCTAGATATTCAAAATCGCATGCATGTAGTAAAAGAGGGAACGTACTCATTGTGTAAAGATTCTTCCTTCCCTTATACCTCCTTTCTTCCTGTTAGCAGGTTTGTTTTAGGAATTACACTAACAGGCTTTAAATATCCTTTAACAAACAGGAATATTAAATGGGGAGATACACTATGTATTAGTAATGAAATGGTTTGTGAAAATGGTACTTTTTCATTTCATGAAGGCATATTAATGGTGATAAGGAGCCGTGATTATCATTCATCATTTTAAAACGGACCTTATGATTGTAAAAGGGAAAGTTTTGAGGAGGGAATGGAATGAAGTTTTATACAATTAAATTACCAAGGTTTTTAGGCGGCATCATTCGTGCAATGCTTGGGTCGTTTAAAAAAGAGTAGAGCACCTGAGAAGGGTGCTCTTTTTAAAGTTCATCGTAATAACATTATGTAAACATTAAATTATAAGTAAAAAGCGACAGGAAATTATCCTGTCGCTTTTGAGTGTGCAGAACGATTATACGCGTTCTACTTTACCTGATTTTAAAGCTCTTGCAGAAACGTATACACGCTTAGGCTTACCGTCAATTAGAATGCGAACTTTTTGAAGGTTTGCGCCCCATTTACGACGAGTAGAGTTCATTGCGTGAGAACGTGCGTTTCCAGAACCAGTCTTTTTACCTGTAATTACACATTTACGTGCCATATTCCATTCCCTCCTAACTACAAAGAAACATCATTCAATATTTTCATCAGTAATAAGAAGATCCTTCTTATTTACAGCGAGAAAAACAATCTAAGCAGTCTACGACAATGAGAAGCGGACTTTTAAATGGTTTTTCTATACTAAAATAATCACTTGAAAATACTTATATAATTTAACACACTCCCCCACACTTTGCAATAGTTCTGTGAAAAGCTTTCAAGAAAAAAACCTTGACATACATGTTTTTAGCATTCAGTATAATAATAGTATTGTTACAATGGTACCCGAATGCTTTTAAAATGGTCGTATTTATAGTAAAATAGCGAGTAGACAAGATGAAAAATACATTTAAAGGGGGAACCTTTATGTCCATCGAACTAAAAACATCTTATGGTCAAATAGATATTTCTAACGATGTCATTGCTACAATTGCAGGTGGAGCTGCAGTAGATTGTTATGGAATTGTCGGTATGGCTTCTAAAAGTCAATTGAAAGATGGGTTATCTGAAATTTTACGTAAAGAAAATTTCACAAAAGGTGTGATTGTACGCCAAGAGGAAGATCTGTTACATATAGATATGTACATTATTGTAAGCTATGGAACGAAAATTTCCGAGGTGGCGCATAATGTGCAAACAAAAGTAAAATATACCTTAAACCAAATGCTCGGTCTTTCCGTAGACTCATTAAATATATATGTTCAGGGAGTTCGAGTGACGAACCCGTAATAAGGAGGAAATATAGTGTCAATTAAAGTTTTAAATGGAAAACGTTTTGCACAAATGATTATTCAGGGTGCAAATCATTTATCAAACAACGCAAAAACGGTGGATGCGTTGAATGTCTTTCCTGTTCCGGATGGAGATACGGGAACGAACATGAATCTTTCTATCACTTCAGGAGCGAAAGAAGTGAAAAACAATGTGACAGAGCATATTGGTAAGGTAGGATCTGCACTTGCGAAGGGTTTACTTATGGGTGCGCGTGGAAACTCTGGTGTAATTCTTTCTCAATTGTTCAGAGGCTTCTCTAAACATATCGAAGCAAAGGATACAATCACAAGCAAAGATTTTGCTTCTGCTTTGGAAGCTGGTGTTCAAACGGCATATAAAGCTGTCATGAAGCCAGTAGAGGGAACGATTCTAACGGTTGCAAAAGATGCTGCTAAAAAAGCAGTGGAAGTGGCTAAAAACGAAGATGATATTATCGTATTAATGGAAGAAACGTTAAAAGAAGCGAATGCATCCTTAAAGCGTACGCCAGATTTATTACCTGTTCTTAAAGAAGTTGGGGTAGTTGATAGTGGTGGACAAGGTCTTGTTTTTATTTATGAAGGTTTCCTTGCTGAGCTTAAAGGAGAACGTATAGAGGATATTGTTCCAAAAACTTCGATGAATGAGCTTGTGAACGCCGAACACCATAAAAACGTTCATTCCGCTATTAACACGGAAGATATTGAGTTTGGTTACTGTACGGAATTTATGGTGAAGTTTGAAGAAAATAAACAACCATTTACAGAGGAAGACTTCCGTAATGATTTATCTCAGTTTGGTGATTCTTTACTTGTCATTGCCGATGATGAAATTGTAAAGGTACACATTCATGCTGAACAGCCCGGTGATGTTCTTACTTATGGCCAAAGGTATGGTAGCTTAATCAACCTGAAAATTGAGAATATGAGAGAACAACATAGCAACCTGCTGTTTGAAGAAGATGCTTATCCAACTCCTAAGCCAGAAGCTAAGCAAAGGCGTGAAAAGTTTGGCATCATTACTGTGGCAATGGGAGAAGGTATCTCTGAATTGTTCAAAAGCATCGGAGCGAGAGCTGTCATTGAGGGCGGCCAAACGATGAATCCAAGTACAGAGGATATTCTAAAAGCAGTTGAGGAAGTGAATGCTGACAATGTCATCATTCTTCCTAACAACAGTAACATTGTGATGGCAGCAAAACAGGCAGCTGAGGTTGCTGGGAAACATGTTGCGGTAGTCGAAAGTAAAACAGTTCCTCAAGGAATGGCAGCTATTCTTGCCTTCAATCCTACCGGAGAATTAGAAGACAATGTTAGTTTGATGAAGGATGCTTTAAGCACAGTGAAAACAGGTCAAATTACTTTCGCTGTCAGAGACACTAACATTGACGGTGTGGAGATCCAAAAGGATGACTTTATGGGGATTGCTGATGGAAAAATCCTTTTGACGAACAAAAACAAAAAAGAAGCGGCAAAACAGCTGCTTAACGAAATGATGGATGAAGACGCAGAGATCCTTACCGTAATTTATGGAGAGGATGTATCAGAAGAGGATGCTGACGAGCTTGTAAGTGAGCTTGAAGAAGCGTACCCTGATGCTGAAATAGAAGTTCATAATGGAAAGCAACCATTATATTCCTTTATTTTTTCTGTTGAGTAATTTGATATTTTAAATCACAAAAGAAGGGATCAAACCCTTCTTTTGTATTGATGTAAAGGGGATTGGGCTGAGATGAAATATAGAAGTGTATTTGATATAATTGGGCCTATCATGATTGGTCCCTCAAGCTCCCATACAGCTGGAGCAGCCAGAATTGGAAGAGTTGCTAGAAGTCTATTCGGAAGGCAGCCCAAGTGGGCAAACATTTACTTTTATGGCTCATTTGCAAAAACATATAAGGGTCATGGAACAGATGTAGCAATTGTCGGAGGGATTCTAGATTTTGATACGTTTGACGAACGCATAAAGACCTCTTTGCACATAGCAGATTCTTTAGAAATGACGGTTTCTTTTCATGAAGAAGAAGCCATAACCGACCATCCAAATACTGCTAAAGTTATTATTGGAGATGATCAAGGTGAACTTGAGCTTGTTGGTATTTCCATTGGTGGAGGGAAGATTGAAATTATTGAATTAAACGGCTTTGCACTTAAACTTTCAGGTAATCACCCGGCAATATTAGTTGTTCATGACGATCGATATGGTGCCATCGCAGGAGTAGCAAATGTGTTGGCGAAGTTTGCCATTAATATCGGCCATATGGAAGTGTCAAGAAAAGAAAGAGGAAAAAAAGCATTAATGACCATTGAAGTGGATCAAAATATTGATGAGCATGTGTTAGAAGAGCTATCCTCTCTTCCAAACATCACGCAGGTTACTAAAATAGTTGATTAATTCGCAGAATAATAATGATAGCGCTTACAATCAAATCAGGTATTATGTCTGAGGAGGAAAAAGAATGTTTCGTAATGTCGCAGAATTAATTGAATTAGCAGATAGCAGCAATAAAAAAATCTCGGAAATTATGATTGAACAAGAAATGGAATTCACCGGAAAAAGTAGAGAAGATATCTTGCATCAAATGGATAAAAATCTTGAAATTATGGAGCAGGCTGTCGCCAAGGGCTTAGAAGGTGTAAGATCTGTTTCTGGTTTAACTGGTGGAGATGCAGTTCTACTACAGCAATATATTGAAAAGGGAAAATTTCTTACAGGTAAAAACATTCTGGATGCGGTTAGCAAAGCGGTTGCCACAAATGAAGTAAATGCCGCGATGGGGACAATTTGTGCTACTCCTACTGCAGGATCAGCTGGGGTTGTTCCTGGTACACTCTTTGCGGTCAAAGATGTGTTGAACCCAACTAGAGAACAGATGATTGATTTTCTCTTTACTTCTGGAGCTTTTGGATTTGTAGTTGCAAACAACGCTTCCATCTCCGGTGCTGCAGGAGGCTGTCAGGCAGAAGTTGGTTCGGCCTCTGGTATGGCGGCTGCTGCAATTGTGGAAATGGCTGGTGGGACGCCAGATCAAAGCGCACACGCAATGGCCATTACATTAAAGAACATGCTTGGCTTAGTATGTGATCCTGTAGCAGGTCTTGTAGAAGTGCCATGTGTAAAACGAAATGCCATGGGTGCGGCAAATGCAATGGTTGCAGCAGATATGGCTTTAGCGGGAATAAAGAGCACCATTCCATGTGATGAGGTAATTGATGCCATGTACAAAATTGGCCAGACAATGCCTACTGCACTAAAAGAAACTGCACAAGGAGGGTTGGCGGCAACACCAACTGGTCGCGAGCTTGAAGCGAAAATCTTTGGTGTTCCATTACAAAAAGGTGACTAATTTATCTGTCCTTCCAATTACAACGATTAAAGGTGTGGGAGAGGAAACAGCCGCTTCCCTTCAAACAATGGGTATTTTTACGGTAGAAGATCTTCTTTTGTATTTTCCGTACAGATACGAGGATTATCGTTTAAGAGATATATCGGAAGTCAAGCATGATGAGAAAGTAACAGTAGAGGGGAAGGTTCACGGTGAGCCTTCTCTTATGTATTATGCAAGAAAAAAATCGCGATTAACGTTCAGAGTGTTTGTGGGTAGATTTTTAGTAAAGGCCATCTGCTTTAACAGACCTTACTTTAAAAATAAAATAAATATTAATGATACGGTAACCATTACTGGAAAATGGGATCAGCATCGCCAGACCATCACTGTTTCTGAGATTCATTTTGGACCTTTCTTAAAGGAACGGGAAGTGGAGCCCGTATATTCCGTTAAAGGAAATATTACCGTTAAACAGATGAGAAAATTCATTGCCAATGGACTATCATTATACGGGGAACAGCTTGAAAGCAGGTTGCCACACTTATTGTTACAAAAATATAAACTTCCGTCTAAGCAGGAGTGTGTCAAAGCTTTACACAACCCTGAAAATCAAAGCATGCTAAAACATGCAAGAAGGTATTTTGTATATGAAGAATTTCTTTTTTTTCAATTAAAAATTCAGGCATTAAGAAAATATAAACGTGAGCAATCGAAGGGCATAGGACATTCCTTTCCTGTGAAAAGGTTAGAGCAATTCATTTCATCGCTTCCTTTTCCGTTGACCGGAGCGCAACAGAGAGTGTGGAATGAAATTCAGAATGACTTAGTAGCTCCGTATCGAATGAATCGGTTGCTGCAAGGTGATGTTGGTTCAGGAAAAACCGTTATTGCAGCTATTAGCCTTTATGCAGTATATCTGGCAGGACGTCAAGGAGCATTAATGGTTCCGACAGAAATTTTAGCAGAACAGCATGCTCAATCCTTAACAAAGCTTTTTGCTGAAACACCCGTTCAGATAAGATTACTAACAAGCTCTGTTAAAGGGAAAAAAAGAAGAGAAATATTAGAAGAAATACAGCTTGGTAGAGTGGATATTTTAGTAGGCACACATGCACTGATTCAAGATGAGGTGAATTTCGCCAATTTAGGCATGGTTATCACCGATGAACAGCACCGATTTGGTGTAGAGCAACGTAGGGTCCTTCGGGAAAAAGGGGAAAACCCTGATGTGCTATTTATGACAGCTACACCTATCCCTAGAACCCTAGCTATCACTGCTTTTGGTGAAATGGATGTATCGGTTATCGATGAAATGCCTGCAGGAAGAAAAGCGATTGAAACGTATTGGGCGAAGCATCAAATGATTGATCGAGTGCTTAGCTTTGTGGAAAAAGAACTGCTTAAAGGAAGACAAGCCTATGTGATTTGTCCGCTAATAGAAGAATCAGAAAAGCTGGATGTCCAAAATGCCATTGATGTGCATGATATGCTGACACACTATTACCGGGAAAAATGGAAAATTGGATTAATGCATGGTCGTCTTTCCTCAGAAGAGAAGGAAAAGGTGATGGAGGCGTTTTCCAGTAACGACGTACAGCTTCTGGTATCCACCACTGTTGTAGAAGTTGGGGTAAATGTACCGAATGCCACCATCATGGTCATTTATGATGCCGAGCGGTTTGGACTGTCACAACTTCATCAGCTTCGGGGAAGAGTTGGTCGAGGCAGTCATCAATCCTACTGCATCCTGCTAGCTGACCCGAAAACGGAAGTAGGGAAAGAACGTATGAAAATCATGACGGAAACGAACGACGGCTTTTTGTTATCAGAAAAAGATCTAGAGTTGCGTGGCCCTGGTGACTTTTTCGGTAAAAAGCAAAGTGGAGTACCAGAATTCAAAGTCGCAGACATGGTACATGATTATCGTGCTCTAGAAGTCGCAAGACAGGATGCGCACGACCTTCTCTACTCTGATTCCTTTTGGCACGATGAAGAATACGAAGGACTGCGTGATTTAATTACCACTTCCGGTATCCTTGATGGAGATAAATTAGATTAAAGAATGAAGCAGTGCTGTCTAGTTTGGCAGAACTGCTTTATTTTATCTTGCATTCTTGTAGATTAATATATATACTACTGTTAGTACCTAGTCATAATAGTTCGGATGGTGTTTGACATGAGAAGAAATAAAAAGGAACGCCAATTACTCTTAAAAGAAAAAATAAAAGATAATCCATTTATTACCGATGAAGAGCTTGCTGATTTTTTTCAAGTTAGCATCCAAACAGTGCGGTTGGATCGGCTAGAATTAAACATTCCAGAGCTTCGGGAAAGAATAAAAAATGTTGCAGCTCGGACGCTTGAAAAAGAGGTTCGCTCTTTGCCTCTAGATGAAGTGATTGGTGAAATTATTGATTTACAATTAGATGACAGCGCGATTTCTATTTTTGATGTAAAGGGTGAACATGTTTTTAAACGAAATCAGATTGCCAGAGGTCATCATCTGTTTGCACAAGCGAATTCACTTGCAGTGGCAGTCATTAATGATGAACTGGCCCTAACTGCCAAAGCGACCATTCGTTTTACCAGACCTGTAAAAATAGGGGAAAGAGTGGTTGCAAAAGCAACAGTTGGCAAAGTGGATAAAGAAAAGGGAAGAACTACTGTCGAAGTAAAAAGCTCAGTAGGAAATGAAAAGGTCTTCCACGGTGAATTTGAAATGTTTCGCCAAACAAGTTCTTAGTTAAAGGCAGGTTATAAAGATGAGGATTGCTATTGACGCAATGGGAGGCGACCATGCACCAAAATCAGTTGTGGAAGGTGTCATGCAAGCCGTTGAAAAATACACGGATGTTTCGTTTACACTCGTTGGCAATGAAACAGAAATTCGCAAATACTTAACAAAAGATACAAATATAAGCATTTTACATACAGAAGAAGTTATTTCAGGTGATGAAGAGCCAGTAAGAGCCGTTCGTCGCAAAAAAAATTCATCCATGGTTTTAATGGCCAAAGAAGTGAAAGAGGGTCGTGCTGATGGATGTATATCTGCCGGTAACACAGGAGCTTTAATGACGGCGGGTTTGTTAATTGTTGGTCGCATAAAAGGAATAGAACGACCGGCACTATCTCCAACTTTCCCTACTGTTGATGGAAAAGGGTTTGTTATGCTTGATGTGGGGGCGAATGCAGATGCTAAGCCTGAGCATTTATTCCAGTATGCACTGATGGGTTCTATTTATGCTGAAAAAGTTCGAGGAATAAAGGCTCCTCGTATCGGACTTTTAAACGTTGGCACAGAGGACAAAAAAGGAAATGAGTTAACGAAAGCTGCATTTGAGTTTATAAAAGAATCTGGTGTTGTTCATTTTATTGGAAACGTAGAAGCAAGAGATCTGTTAAATGGTGTAGCAGATGTTGTGGTCACCGATGGATTTACTGGAAACATAACCTTAAAGGCGATTGAAGGAACAGCACTATCTGTTTTTGATATGCTCAAAGAAGTGCTTACCAGTGATTTGAAAAGTAAGCTTGCAGCAGCGGTACTAAAACCAAAGCTGAAGAGCATTAAAAATAAAATGGATTACTCAGAATATGGCGGTGCTGCCCTTTTTGGCCTAAAGGCACCTGTTGTAAAAGCGCATGGATCCTCAGATGAAAATGCTATTTTCAATGCAATCAGGCAAACGAGAGAAATGCTAGAAACAAATATGGTAGGAACAATTTCCGAAACTATCGAAAAGATGGAGTTTGTTACATCTGAAGAGAATGGGGGAGAATGATGGGAAAGGTAGCATTTGTTTTTCCAGGGCAAGGCTCTCAAAGTGTAGGAATGGCGCAAGAGCTTTCCACATCGTATCAAGAAGTACAAGCAATTGTTAATAAAGCAGACGAAAAACTGGGGTTTGGACTTTCCACTTTAATGTTTGAGGGACCTCAAGAGGAATTAACCTTAACTTATAACGCTCAGCCTGCCTTGCTTACTTCTAGTATCGCTATTTTACAAAAGCTTACTGATGCTGGTATCAAAGCTGATTTTACAGCAGGTCATAGTCTTGGAGAGTATTCAGCACTCGTTGCAGCTGGTGCTATTAGCTTTGAAGATGCAGTGTATACGGTTCACATGCGCGGAAAATACATGGAAGAAGCCGTTCCAGCAGGAGAAGGCTCCATGGCAGCGGTTCTTGGTCTTGAGGAAGCTTTATTGCAAGAGGCTTGTGACGAAGCTACGGATAATACAGGGCCTGTACAGCTTGCAAATCTTAACTGTCCAGGGCAAATTGTTATTTCAGGATCTGCTGCAGGAGTGGCAGCTGCATCCGAGCTGGCAAAGGAAAAAGGGGCAAAACGAGTGATACCTTTAGTGGTAAGTGGACCTTTCCATTCAAGTTTAATGAAGCCAGCAGCTTCAAAGCTTGAGGATACACTGTCCATGATTCAAATTTTCGACCCTGTTATTCCTGTTATCGCAAATGTGGATGCAGAACCAGTTGTCTCCCAAGTGGAAATTAAATCAAAGCTAGTCGAACAGCTTTATTCCCCTGTCCGATGGGAGCAATCTGTGGAAAAGATGCTGGAACTTGGAGTGGACACTTTTGTAGAAGTTGGCCAAGGGAAGGTGCTTGCTGGTCTTATTAAAAAGGTGAACAGGAAGGTAACCGTCCTCCCTGTTTATGATAAGGAAACGTTACAAAAAGCAGTGGAACATTTTAATGGGGGTGCAGAAAATGCTTAAAGGAAAAACAGCTGTGGTGACCGGAGCATCCCGAGGAATTGGACGTGCCATTGCCCTTGAGCTAGCACAACTTGGCGCTAATGTGGTTGTCAATTACTCAGGAAGTGAAGCGAAAGCACAGGAAGTGGTAGAAGCGATACAAGAACTTGGAGGTAACGCGTTTTCCTTCCGTGCAAACGTTGGAAATATGGAAGAAGTTCAAGCTATGATGAAGGAAGCAGTAGCTAGATTTGAAACCATTGATATTTTAGTTAATAATGCAGGTATTACTAGAGATAACCTGTTAATGCGTATGAAAGATGATGAATGGGATGATGTAATTAACATTAATCTTAAAGGCGTCTTTAACGCTACAAAAGCAGTAACCCGTCAAATGATGAAGCAGCGCTCTGGGCGAATCATTAATATTGCGTCTATCGTTGGAGTAATGGGGAATGCAGGTCAAGCCAACTATGTTGCTGCAAAAGCAGGTGTGATCGGACTAACTAAAACAACTGCTCGAGAACTTGCATCTCGCCACATTACGGTGAATGCAATCGCACCAGGCTTTATCACTACAGACATGACGGACAAACTAACAGAGGAAGTAAAATCGGAAATGCTAAAGCAAATTCCTTTAGCAAGATTTGGAGATGCTAAGGACATTGCTTCTGTTGTGTCTTTCTTAGCTTCTGAGAACAGTGGATATATTACTGGTCAAACCATCCATGTAGATGGTGGAATGGTGATGTAATACTGGTTTTTTCACAAGAAATTTCTTATAATACTTGAGGGGAGGTGAAAGTTATGGCAGATGTATTAGAGCGTGTAACAAAGATCATCGTTGATCGTTTAGGAGTTGACGAGTCTGAGGTGAATTTAGATTCTAAATTCAAGGACGATTTAGGTGCAGACTCTCTTGATGTAGTGGAGCTTGTAATGGAACTTGAAGATGAGTTCGATATGGAAATTTCCGATGAGGAAGCTGAAAACATTACAACGGTTGCCGATGCGGTAAACTACATAAAAGCAAACGCATAATGACGACAATTTGCCTCACTCCGGTGGGGCTTTTTATTTTTTCAAGGTTGTGATCATGACAATTGTAGATACTAAGGAGTTCCCAGCTGATGATGGGAGCAAATGTGTACACAATTCTCAGGAACGAAGCGATAGACTAGAGGCCAACAGGTGTTGCTGAGGAGGATTTAGCATTGCTCCAAGAACAATAAACAATTTAGCAAAAATCAATAGCCTAGTTTCATCGAGCAATTCTTGAAAATTTTTCGTTGCTATTTGTATCCGTAAAATAATTTGTTAAAATAGTAATGTTATACAACTTTCATTAAAGAAAGAAGATTGTATGTTGGAGGCACCAAAATGACAAGACACAGGAGCAAAACAAATGAATGGAAGTCCGAAGCGATTAAAAAACGATTTTCCCAACTTCAAGACTCCATCAATATAAAATTTCAAAATGAAAAATTATTATACCAAGCTTTCACCCATTCATCGTATGTGAATGAGCATCGCAGAAAGCCATATGAAGACAATGAACGTTTAGAATTTCTGGGAGATGCCGTATTGGAATTAACCATTTCTCAATTCTTATACACAAAGTATCCAATGATGAGTGAAGGACAATTGACGAAGCTTAGAGCGTCTATTGTTTGTGAACCTTCATTAGTAGCTTTTGCAAACGAGCTTTCGTTTGGTCAATACGTTCTTCTTGGTAAAGGAGAGGAAATTACAGGTGGGCGTACCAGACCTGCGCTACTAGCAGACGTCTTTGAAGCCTTCATTGGTGCACTCTATCTTGACCAAGGTCTTTCAACGGTTTTTACATTTTTGGAGGGATTTGTGTATCCAAAAATAAATGAGGGTGCTTTTTCTCATGTGATGGATTTTAAAAGTCAATTGCAAGAGCTCATTCAACGCAATGCACTTGGTACAATAGAGTATGAGGTTCTCGAGGAAAAAGGACCAGCTCATAATCGTGAATTTGTCTCTAGAGTTTCCTTGAATAAGGAAGAAATGGGAATAGGAATAGGCCGTTCGAAGAAAGAAGCAGAACAACATGCAGCACAAGTAGCGCTTCATAAGCTAAAGAAAAAGTAAGAATAGTAAGCGATTCTGATACATCTTTTTTCAGAATCGCTGTCTTACTGTACATAGAAAATTTGGAAAGAATAAATGAGGTGAAATCTAATGTACCTCAAACGATTAGAAGTGGTTGGATTTAAGTCGTTTGCTGAAAGAATATCCGTTGATTTTGTACCTGGTGTAACAGCAGTAGTTGGTCCAAACGGAAGCGGAAAAAGTAACATCATTGATGCAATTAGATGGGTTTTAGGAGAACAATCAGCTAAATCATTACGTGGCTCCAAGATGGAAGACATCATATTTGCAGGAAGCGACAGTAGAAGAGCGCTTAATATGGCAGAAGTGACCTTGACACTTGATAACAGCAATCGAATTCTTCCGATAGACTACATGGAAGTAAGCGTTACTAGAAGGGCGCTGAGGTCAGGGGACAGTGAATTTTTAATCAATAAACAATCCTGTCGATTAAAAGACATCGTGGATTTGTTTATGGATTCTGGTCTAGGAAAAGAAGCCTTCTCCATTATCAGTCAGGGAAAAGTGGAAGAGATCTTAAGCAGTAAAGCGGAAGAAAGAAGAAGTATTTTTGAAGAAGCCGCTGGTGTCCTAAAATATAAATCAAGAAAAAAGAAAGCCGAAAGCAAGCTCTCTGATACACAGGAGAATTTGAATAGAGTTTCAGATATTCTATACGAGTTAGAAGGACAAGTGGAGCCGTTAAAAATGCAGGCCTCTATTGCAAAGGACTATCTGGAGAAAAAAGAAGAACTCGAACAAATTGAAGTCGGTGTCACTGTATTTGAAATCGAAGAGTTACATCAAAAATGGGAAAACACAACAACGGAAGTAAAGGCTAGCACAGAGAAGGAACTTTCTCTTTCCACCATGCTTTCAGAAAAGGAAGCGACTCTTGAGAGTTATAAAGATAAAGTTGCTGCGCTTGATGAATCGATTGATTCCTTGCAGCAAGCATTACTTGTAGCTAGCTCAGAGCTTGAGAAGCTTGAAGGCCGGAAAGAAGTGTTAAAGGAAAGAAAAAAGAACGCAAGCACTAATAGAGCACAGCTAGAGAAAAACGCTGTGGAATTAGAACAATTTCTTTCTACTCAAAAAGCAAGGCTTTTATCCGATCAAGAGCATTTGGAAAATTTACGAAAAGAACTCGTGTTGACAGAGCAACAGCTCAAAGAAAAACAAGCATTACATGAACAATTCGATGAAGATATTGAAAGCAAAATTGATACTTTAAAAAGTGAGTATATTGAACTTTTAAACAAGCAGGCTACCTTTAGGAATGAACTATCACACATCGAACAGCTAGAAAAACAAGAAAGCTCGAAGGCTAACAGGCTAGATGAAGGTAATCGAAAGTACGTTGATTTGCGAGAGAATACCCTTTTGAAAAAGAAGAAAATCTCCGCTGATCTGCTAGAAGTAAAAGATGCTTTAGAGAAAACGGTAGGTACATATAGAAAGGAACTTGCCGAGCTTGAGCAATTCAAGCAATCTTACGAGAAAAAAGAATCCACTTTGTATCAGGCCTATCAGTATTTGCAACAAACACGTGCAAGGAAAGAAATGCTTGAGACCATGCAGGGTGACTTCACAGGCTTTTTTCAAGGAGTTAAAGAGGTTCTAAAGGCAAGGGATGAAAATAAGCTCCAAGGTATAAAAGGTGCTGTCGCAGAGCTACTGCAGGTAAAGGAAGAG
This sequence comes from Bacillus sp. THAF10, assembly GCF_009363695.1. Lineage (NCBI taxonomy): Bacteria > Bacillati > Bacillota > Bacilli > Caryophanales > Bacillaceae > Bacillus > Bacillus sp. THAF10. The sequence continues at coordinate 1,716,193 of NZ_CP045403.1, forward strand.
CATGAGACGGCGATTGAAATCGCACTTGGTAGTGCCACACAGCATATTGTGGTCGATAACGAACAAAACGCAAGAACGTCCATCCAATACTTGAAGCAAAATGGCTATGGAAGAGCGACATTCTTACCAATTACGGTAATGAAGCCAAGAACGCTATCAGACTATCAATTAAATCAATTAAATGATCATGATTCATTTATTGGTATTGCTGCAACACTCGTTTCTTTTGATTCTGAGTATAGCAACATCATAAATAACCTCCTTGGCAGTGTCGTCATTGCCAAAGATCTAAGAGGTGCAAATACGCTTGCAAATCTCCTTGGTCATCGTTATAGAATTGTTACACTGGATGGAGATGTGGTAAATCCAGGCGGATCCATGACAGGTGGGGGGCTCAAGCAGAAATCGAATTCGCTGTTAAGCAGAGGAAGAGAGCTTGAATCTATTAGCCACAAATTAGAGGAAATGGAAACGAAGACAAATCTTTTAGAAAACCAAGTGAAAACCTTAAAAGAGAAAATATCCGCAAAGGAAGCTAGCGTACAGGAGCAAAAAATAACGGGAGAAGAACTACGTTATAAAGAGCAACAAATTAATAGTCTTTTAAGAGAAGTTGAGCTAGAAGAAAAAAATGTCAATGAACACCTAAGTTTATACGACTATGAAAAGCTACAATTAACTTCCTCCTTAAAAGATGCCGAAGAAAAGAAAGTTAGTTTGGAAAAAAGCTTAAAAGAGATTGGTCTCCAAATCGTAGAGCTGGATAAGAAAATATCTCAGCTAAACACAATAAAACTCGAACAGAACGCTTCGAAAGTAACCGTTCAAAACGAGTTAACGCAATTGAAAATAGAGTATGCAAGCAAGAAGGAAAAGCTACACAATCAGTCCGAAAAAGTAGCAGGTATTCAACTAGATTTAAAACAGTCAACCGAAAAGCTAACAGATATTAAAGAAGACCTTGCGCTGCTTAATAGTGAAATGGATGATAGTTCATCTGGAGAAGAGAGGCTCGAACAAGCTGCTATACAAAAGCGAGAAGACAAGGATACCACAGTGAAGCTTATCGCTGAACGACGTGCAGAGCGTCTTGCTTTCTATGAAAAAGTGGAAAGTGAAGAAAGGGAGCTAAAAGAGCTTAAACGTCAATATAAGCAAGTATCAGAGGTGTTAAAGGCCGAAGAAGTCAAACTCAATCGACTGGACGTGGAGCTTGATAATAGACTCGAGCATTTAAGGGAAGAGTATATGCTATCTTTTGAAGCAGCAAAAGAAGAATATCCCTTAGATTTGGATATAGAAGAAGCTAGAAAAAGAGTGAAGCTCATAAAGCTTGCAATCGAAGAGCTTGGAACGGTTAACATTGCTGCGATTGAAGAATATGAACGGGTAAGCGAGAGATATACCTTCTTAAAAGAGCAGCAGCAAGATCTTCAACAGGCCAAGGACACGTTGTTCCAGGTAATCGGTGAAATGGATGAAGAGATGAAAAAACGCTTCGAGACAACCTTCACCAATATCAGGGCTCATTTTCATGACGTGTTTCGTTCTTTATTTGGAGGTGGAAGAGCAGATCTAGTGCTTACAGACCCAAAGGATATGTTAAATACAGGTGTGGATATTGTTGCTCAGCCACCAGGTAAGAAGCTACAAAATCTTGGGCTTTTATCAGGAGGGGAACGTGCATTAACAGCGATTGCGCTTCTCTTCTCTATCTTAAAGGTGCGCCCTGTACCGTTTTGTATTCTTGATGAAGTAGAAGCGGCATTGGATGAAGCCAATGTACATCGGTTTGCGCAATATCTGAAACGCTTTAGCGCCGAAACACAATTCATCGTGATTACCCACCGTAAGGGAACGATGGAATTTAGTGATGTTCTTTACGGTGTAACAATGCAGGAATCTGGGGTGTCTAAGCTTGTTTCTGTCCGATTAGAAGAATCAAAAGAACTAGTTCAATAGAGAGGGTGCAAAAACATGAGCTTTTTTAAAAAACTGAAAGAAAAGCTAACAACACAAACTGAATCTGTAACTGAAAAATTCAGAGAAGGACTTACAAAAACACGGGACTCCTTTTCTGGAAAAGTAAATGACCTTGTGGCTCGCTATCGCAAGGTTGATGAGGATTTCTTTGAAGAACTAGAAGAGATCCTAATTAGTGCTGACGTTGGCGTAAATACCGTAATGGAATTGATTGACGAATTAAAAACGGAAGTGAAACGCCGTAACATTCAAGACCCGGCTGAAGTGAAGAGTGTTATCTCTGAAAAACTTGTGGAAATATATGAGTCTGGTGAAGACGTAACGCCTTCTCTTAACATACAGGAAAATAGCTTAACGGTCATTCTTGTTGTTGGTGTCAATGGAGTTGGAAAAACAACAAGCATAGGTAAAATAGCAAACAAGCTAAAGCACGAAGGAAAAAGCGTTCTACTTGCTGCTGGAGATACTTTCCGCGCAGGTGCAATTGAGCAGCTAGAAGTATGGGGCGAGCGTGTTGGTGTGGATGTCATTAAGCAGTCCTCAGGCTCCGATCCAGCAGCGGTTATGTACGATGCTGTTCAAGCAGCAAAAGCTAGAAAAGTGGATGTGTTACTTTGCGATACTGCTGGCCGTTTGCAAAATAAGGTAAACCTAATGAAAGAGCTAGAAAAAGTGAAAAAAGTAATTGAGCGTGAAGTACCAGGAGCACCACATGAAGTGCTTCTAGTCTTAGATGCGACAACCGGCCAAAATGCCCTAAGTCAGGCGAAAATTTTCTCTGAAGCAACAAATGTTACTGGTATTGTTCTAACGAAGCTTGATGGAACAGCAAAAGGTGGCATTGTCCTTGCGATTCGAAATGAAATGAGAATTCCAGTAAAGTTTGTAGGTCTTGGAGAAAAAGCAGATGACCTTCAAGAATTTAATGCAGAACAATATGTGTACGGTCTTTTTGCTGATATGATGGAAAAAGAAGAAGTACAAGACTAGGTAGTAAAATCAAACAGTCAAGAAAAAAACTTGACATAGTAAGAGTAAGCATGTAAACTATGCTAATGTAAAGGTATTTCACTTAACAAGGGGAGAGTGAAAGAGAATGCTTGAAAAAACAACGAGAATGAACTATCTCTATGATTTTTACCAATCGTTGTTAACAGAAAAGCAACGTAGCTATATGTCTTTATATTACCTAGACGATCACTCCCTTGGTGAAATAGCAGAGGAATATGACATTAGTCGCCAAGCAGTGTACGATAACATTAAACGTACAGAACAAATGCTTGAGCAATATGAAGAAAAGCTTTTGTTATTTCAAAAGTTTCAAGAGCGTCAGAGCTTGATCGAACAGTTAAAGGAAGAGCTTAAAGATAGCACTATCATGAACTCTTCTAAGCTGAATACTCTTGTTCAGTCGCTTGAGAAATTAGATTAGGGGGCGGCATACATGGCATTTGAAGGTTTAGCCGACCGTTTGCAAAATACGATTCAGAAGATTCGTGGAAAAGGAAAAGTAAGCGAACAAGACGTAAAAGAAATGATGCGTGAAGTACGCCTTGCTTTGCTTGAAGCGGATGTAAACTTCAAAGTAGTTAAAGATTTTGTCAAACGAGTAAACGAGCGAGCTGTTGGTCAAGAAGTCATGAAAAGCCTAACACCCGGTCAGCAGGTTATTAAAGTCGTTAAAGAAGAATTAACTGAGCTAATGGGTGGAGAGCAAAGTAAGATTGCCGTAAGCAACCGGCCGCCAACTGTTATTATGATGGTTGGATTACAAGGTGCCGGAAAGACGACGACAACTGGAAAGCTTGCAAATCTTCTACGCAAAAAACATAACAGAAAACCACTGTTAGTTGCTGCCGATATTTATCGACCGGCCGCAATTAAGCAGCTTGAAACTCTAGGAAAACAACTTAGCATGCCGGTTTTCTCCCTCGGAGATCAGGTTAGTCCGGTCGAAATTGCAAAGCAAGCCATCCAAAAGGCAAAGGATGAACATCATGATTATGTTCTGATTGATACTGCAGGACGTTTACACGTGGATGAGCAGCTAATGGATGAGCTAAAACAGGTGAAAGAAATTTCGAAGCCAGATGAAATTTTCCTTGTTGTGGATGCAATGACAGGTCAGGATGCTGTTAATGTTGCCGAAAGTTTTAATGAACAGCTTGGTCTTACAGGCGTTGTCTTAACAAAACTTGATGGTGATACCCGCGGTGGTGCTGCATTATCTGTTAAGGCGGTAACGAACACGCCAATTAAGTTTATTGGTATGGGAGAAAAGCTTGATGCATTAGAAGCATTCCATCCAGAACGCATGGCGTCTCGTATTCTTGGAATGGGTGATGTGTTAACTCTGATAGAGAAGGCACAAACAAACGTGGATGAAGAAAAGGCGAAAGAGCTGGAACAAAAGCTTCGCACCATGAATTTTACGTTTGATGATTTCCTAGAACAGCTTGGACAAGTTAGAAATATGGGTCCTCTTGATGAACTCCTTGGTATGATTCCTGGAGCAAACAAGATGAAAGGCTTAAAAAATGTTCAGGTTGATGAAAAACAGATTGGGCATGTCGAAGCAATCATTCAATCGATGACGAAAGCAGAAAGAGACAACCCAGACTTAATGAATGCTAGCCGTAAAAAACGGATAGCAAAGGGTAGCGGAAGACCTATTCAAGAGGTTAACCGTCTCTTAAAACAATTTGAAGAGATGAAAAAAATGATGAAACAAATGACCAGTATGCAAAAAGGAAAAGGCAAAAAAGGTGGCTTTAAATTTCCTTTCATGTAACGATCGTTTCCCATTTTTTCTCTAAATAAATAAAGTGACAAGAAAAAACACTTTACAAACTATTAACTACTTGTTATCATACTATCTTGTGTGAAATATTTTCGGAGGTGCTATTTTATTATGGCAGTAAAAATTCGTTTAAAACGTATGGGTTCTAAAAAATCCCCATTCTATCGTATCGTAGTTGCAGATTCTCGTTCTCCTCGTGACGGACGTTTCATTGAAACAGTTGGAACTTACAACCCTGTTGTTCAACCAGCTGAAGTGAAAATCAACGAAGATCTTGCACTTAAATGGTTACAAGATGGCGCAAAGCCTTCTGATACTGTTCGTAACCTTTTCTCTAACGAAGGCATTATGGAAAAATTCCACAATGCTAAATTAGGTAAGTAAGAGGCAAAATGACAAATTTAATCGAAACAATTGTGACGTCGTTAGTAGATCATCCAGAAAATGTGGTTGTTACGGAAAAAAATACAGGTAACTCTGTGACGTATCAGCTTACAGTGCATCAAGATGATTTAGGGAAAGTGATTGGCAAGCAAGGGAGAATTGCTAAGGCAATCCGCACGGTTCTTTTCTCTGCAGCCGCACATGAAAATAAACGAGTACAATTAGAGATTATGGAGTAGGGGGAGGCTATTTAGCTTCCCTCTTTCTGTTTGAATGGGGCATCCTAAAAAGAAGTCCTTTATCCTGGAGGTGCGTAAGTTGGCAAAATGGTTTAATGTTGGTAAGCTCGTCAATACTCATGGTATCAGAGGCGAAGTTCGTGTCGTATCAAGAACAGATTTTCCTGAAGAAAGATATCAAAAGGGAAATCGCCTTTACCTTTTTTTAGAAAATCACACGGAGCCGATGGAAGTAATCGTAGAATCAAGACGGGTACATAAATCCTTCGACCTTTTGACCTTCAAAGGTTTTAACAATGTTAACGACGTGGAAAAGTTTAAAGGTGCGATAATTAAAGTACCTGAGGATCAACTAGGGGACCTAGAAGAAGGGGAATACTACTTTCACGAAATAATTGGCTGTAAAGTACTTCTTCAAGAATCAATGGAGGAAATCGGAACAGTCAAAGAAGTGTTAACACCTGGTGCAAATGATGTGTGGGTTGTGAAACCGAAAAAAGGAAAAGAAATTTATATTCCATATATCGATTCTGTTGTTAAAAAGGTAGATATAGCGGAGAAAACCATCATCATTGAACCTCTTGAGGGGCTGTTTTAAATGAAGATTGATATTTTATCTATCTTTCCTGAAATGTTTTCTGGAGTTTTAGAGTCGTCCATTCTAAACAAAGCAGCTGAAAAAGGTGCGGTACAATATCGAGTAACAGATTTTAGAGAATATGCTGATAATAAACATAAAACCGTGGATGACTATCCTTATGGTGGAGGAGCAGGGATGGTCCTAAAAGCTCAGCCCATTTTTGATGCCATAACGAGTTTAACTTCTGAGTCTGAGAAAAAGCCTAGGGTGGTTTTAATGTGTCCGCAAGGCGAAAGATACTCTCAAAGGAAAGCAGAAGAATTGGCTAAGGAAGAACATATAATTCTTATCTGTGGTCATTACGAAGGGTATGATGAAAGAATCAGAGAACATATGGTAACCGATGAAATTTCCATTGGTGACTATGTGTTAACCGGTGGGGAGTTAGCAGCAATGGTTGTTGTCGATAGTGTCGTTCGACTCTTGCCAGACGTGCTAGGGAAGGCTGCTTCTCATGAACAGGATAGTTTTAGTACAGGTTTGTTAGAGCATCCACATTATACAAGGCCAGCTGATTTCCGCGGCATGAGGGTACCAGATGTGCTTTTATCAGGAAATCATGCCAATATTGAAGAATGGCGCACGAAGGAAACGTTGCGAAGAACATGGAATCGCCGTCCGGATTTATTAGAAGCGTTTCCTTTAACAGATCAACAAAAGAACTGGCTGGAAGAGATAAAAAAAGAGCGTTAAATGATTGATTTTACTTATTCATTATGCTATGATATCATTTGTGACTTAGCTTAAGCTATGTCTAAAAACGATGTTCCGCTGCATCTTTATGAATGGAATGAGCATCTGTGGAAAAGGAGTAGAAAAACATGCAAAAATTGATTCAAGAAATTACTCAAGAGCAGTTAAAAACTGATCTTCCTTCTTTCCGTCCTGGTGACACTGTACGTGTTCATGTTAAGGTTGTTGAGGGAACTCGTGAGCGTATCCAGGTGTTTGAAGGTGTAGTAATCAAACGTCGTGGTGGCGGAATTAGCGAAACATTCACAGTACGTAAGATTTCTTACGGGGTAGGTGTCGAGCGTGCATTCCCAGTTCACTCTCCAAAGATTGAGGGAATTGATGTAGTTCGTCGTGGTAAAGTACGTCGTGCGAAGCTTTACTATCTACGCGCATTACGTGGTAAAAAAGCACGTATTAAAGAAATCCGATAATAAAAGTGGGGAGCTTGGAGACAAGCTCCCTTTTTTATAGAATCAAACCTCAAATAGTTTTCATAAAAACCTTTTAAAGTATATAATGATAATTACTCGTACATAAAAAGTAACCTGGCACGAGAAACCTAACGTAAACAGCGGAGGAACTAAAATGGCACGATCTAAAAATGAGCTATGGGAATGGATAAAAGCATTAGCTATTGCTGTCATTTTAGCAGCAGCAATACGATATTTTTTCTTTGCACCAATTGTAGTCGATGGAGATTCTATGATGCCAACCCTCTATAATCAAGACAGAATGATTGTTAATAAAGTCGGTTATATGATAGGTGAACCAGACAGGTTTGATATTGTCGTATTTCATGCCACAGAGGACAAGGACTATATCAAACGAATTATTGGCCTTCCAGGTGATGAAATAGAGTATAAAGATGACGTTCTTTATATTAATGGAAAGGCATATGACGAGCCATATTTAGAAGAGTACAAAGTGCAGTATCCTGATGGTCCGTTAACAGAAAACTTTACACTTGAGGAAAAAACAGGACATCAAAAAGTGCCAGATGGACATTTATTTGTATTAGGTGATAACCGCAGATTCTCAAAGGACAGCCGTCATATTGGCATGATTCCTAAAGAAGAAGTACTCGGTAAAACCAATGTCGTTTACTGGCCGCTCCAAGATCTAAGAAAAGTAAAATAACAAAAAGCTTTTATGTTTTTCAGGAGGCTTTATTCATGACAATACAGTGGTTTCCCGGGCATATGGCGAAAGCCCGGAGGCAAGTAACAGAAAAACTTAAATTGATTGACATCGTTTATGAGTTAGTAGATGCAAGAATTCCTGTTTCATCAAGAAATCCAATGATAGATGAAATTATCTCAAATAAACCTAGAATTATCCTTCTTAATAAAGCGGATATGGCTGATTCCAACATCACACGTGAGTGGCTGGATTACTTTAACGTTGAGGGTTCTACTACAAAAGCAATTGCCATTGACTCACAAACTGGAAAGGGAATTCAAAAAATTTCCTCACTCTCAAAAGAACTTTTACGTGAGAAGTTTGAAAAAATGCAATCCAGAGGCATTCGTCCAAGAGCAATCAGAGCTTTAATCGTGGGAATTCCTAATGTCGGTAAATCAACACTTATCAATAGACTCGCAAAGAAAAACATCGCTCAAACCGGAGACAGACCAGGCGTGACAAAGGCGCAGCAATGGGTAAAGGTAGGCAAGGAACTGGAGTTACTCGATACCCCCGGAATACTCTGGCCGAAATTTGAAGATCAACAAGTAGGATACCGCTTAGCTACTACAGGAGCGATTAAGGATACCATAATCAACCTGCAAGACATTGCTGTTTTTGCTTTGCGATTTTTAACGGAGCATTATCCTGATAGACTAAAGGAACGCTACGCTCTCGATGAAATTCCAACAGATATTGTCGATCTTTTTGATGCAATTGGGTCAAAACGTGGCTGTATGATGAGTGGCGGAATGATTGATTATGACAAAACAGCAGAATTGATTATCAGAGAAATACGTTCTGAAAAGCTTGGTAAACTGAGCTTCGAACGTCCAGAAACCCTTTGAAAAGGCTCGCATCATGACGTGAGCCTTTTTCTTTATTTTTAGACAAAAAGCAATCAAGGAGTCAACGTTATGAGAGAAAAGTCGATAAAAGAAATAGAGGCAATTATACAAGAGTTATCAGAAGAAGATTCCTCCATTTTAAATAGTTTGCAAAAAGATGAGCGAAAAGGAGTCCAAGCACTACTAAGACGATGGGAAAAAAGCAACATACAAGAAAAAGCGTTTAAACAGCAATTCGAGGAAATGTTAAGCTTTGAGCGTGACCTTTTTGACAAGGGCTATCGTGCAATTGCTGGAGTGGATGAAGTTGGTCGGGGTCCTTTAGCAGGCCCGGTCGTGGCTGCTGCAGTGGTGTTACCACAACATTTTTATCTGAGGGGTTTAACAGACTCCAAAAAGCTATCTCCAGCAAAACGGAAAGAATTTTATTCCTACATAAAAGAACATGCATTAAGCTATAGTATAGGCATTATTGATTCACATGAGATAGATCAAATAAATATATACGAAGCGACGAAACGAGCGATGATACAAGCAATCAATAGCCTGGCTGAAAAACCCGATTATCTTTTAATTGATGCGATGAAACTCGAGATTACCATTCCTCAAACTTCTATTATTAAGGGAGATGCCAGAAGCGTTTCCATTGCTGCAGCGTCAGTGCTTGCAAAAGAAACTAGAGACAGATACATGGAGGAGTTAAGCACGATGTATCCGGGCTTTGGTTTTGAACGGAACATGGGATATGGGACAAAAGAGCATCTGCAAGCTTTAGAAGAAATCGGGGTGACTAAAGAACATCGAATCAGCTTTTCACCAGTAAAAGAGATGGTCCGTCGCTAATAGGGAGAACGTATGAATATTTGGCAACTACTACAGGCGAAAATTCCAAATTCATCTATATCACACGTAGTAAGGGACAGTTCTGTTGTGAAAGAAGTAGCTACTACTGCATTGCTTTCTTCCGCTATTGTCAAAGAGCAGTCCCCTTTGCAAGGTAACTTGACGGATGTTCACAAGACTATTGAAATCCTCCCTCCACAAAAAAAGGGGGTTGCTTTAGCGTTTGTAGGTGAGGTTTTACAAAGAAGCGCTTCCCCCTTAAAAGTGAATGAGCTACCAGGTATTATAAAAGCTATGTTTGACTCTCAAACTTTTTCAGAATCTCTTACAAAGCTTGAAGTCTTACTTAGTAAAACAGATAAACCAACACCTGTTCAACAGCAATTAATTTCTCTGTTAAAAAGCTTGCCGTTGTCTTTCTCTGACTCAACAACAATAGAACTTGTTCATCAACTAAAAACAAGTTTTACAAAGCTGGGATTAAACTTTGAAAATAGTATTGCTTCCATGCTTGCAAAAAATCAAGCTCTCACTAGCATAAAAATGGAACAGCTTAAGCCCCTTTTAATAGAATACTTGCACTCTTTGAAGGCACCATCAGAAAAGGCAATCGTTTCAGCTGTACTGTCAAAAATAGCAGGCTTTCAGCTTCTCTCGAAGGAAGACGCAAATATGGGGCAGTGGTTTATCCCTTTCCCAATGCAGTATGAGGAAAAAAGAAAAGATTGGTACATCCATATTAATGCAAGAAAAAGAGAAGGAGCAATTGATCCTGATTATTGTAGGATTGTGCTTTTTTTAGACATGCCTATCTTTTCTACCCTCATGCTTGATATGTTCGTTCAAAACAAATCAGTTAATTTGCACATCCAACATGAATATCCACCTCTTGCTAAACTTATAGAAAATAGCGCTAACACATTAAAAGAATCATTAACAGATCAAGGTTATGTCCTCACCTCTGTTAAAACCGAGTTTCTAGAGAAAGAGGCAACAGCTGGGATATCCTTACGTCTTTTAGAGCGAGTGTTGACACCACCAGAGAAAGGATTGGATATTAGAGTATGACCGATGAGCGGGAGAAACGAATCAAAGCGGTAGCATTAAAATATGAGCAATCCAAAAAGTCGGCACCGGTTGTCAACGCAAAAGGGGCAGGGCTAATTGCCAATAATATTTTGCGAGAGGCCGAAAAAAATAATATTCCCATTCAAAAGGATGAAGCGCTTATCGAACTCTTAATGCAAGTAGAGTTAAATGACACGATTCCAGAGGAGTTATATGAGGTTATTGCAGAGGTATTAGCCTATGTATATAGCCTTCATTCAGAAGAAGAAAAGAATGTGAAAAAGGGCACGTGAAGGTTTATTAGGATAATGAAAAAAGATTGAATAATCAGTCAATTCTCCCTCACTGACGCTCAACAATCATATTCTAAAGGTACTGGAAGAATGGTTATATTTTATTTTTTTGAAAATAGTATAATATTTTTGCAGAAAGGTAGACATTTGTATGCGCATTTTATAAAATGAAAGCGCAGTCTATTTTTAAATAATAATCTGTTATACATAAGATTGGAGGATGGGAAATGAATATCCATGAATATCAAGGAAAAGAGATCCTCAGAAAATACGGGGTTGCTGTTCCAAACGGCCGCGTTGCCTTCACTGTGGAAGAAGCAGTAGAAGCAGCAAAAGAATTAGGAACAAAAGTTTGTGTTGTGAAAGCACAAATTCACGCTGGTGGGCGTGGTAAAGCTGGTGGTGTAAAGGTTGCGAAGAATTTGGACGAGGTTCGTGAATATGCGAACGAAATTCTTGGAAAAACGTTAATTACACACCAAACAGGTCCAGAAGGTAAGGAAGTAAAACGCTTACTTATTGAAGAAGGATGCGATATCAAAAAGGAATATTACATTGGTTTAGTTCTTGATCGTGCGACTTCTCGTGTTGTCTTAATGGCATCTGAAGAAGGCGGAACGGAAATTGAAGAAGTGGCAGAGCAAACGCCTGAAAAAATCTTCAAAGAAGTAATTGATCCTGTTGTAGGTCTTACAGGCTTCCAGGCTCGTCGTGTAGCATTTAACATCAATATCCCTAAGGAACTGGTTGGAAAAGCAGTTAAGTTCATGATGGGCCTTTATACAGCATTTGTAGAAAAGGACTGCTCTATTGCGGAAATCAACCCACTCGTTGTAACGGGTGATGGCAATGTAATGGCACTTGATGCGAAGATGAACTTTGATTCCAATGCCTTATACCGTCATAAGGATATCGTAGAGTACCGTGACCTTGAGGAAGAAGATGCAAAAGAAATCGAGGCATCTAAATATGACCTTAGCTATATCAGCTTAGATGGTAACATTGGTTGTATGGTAAACGGTGCTGGTCTTGCGATGGCAACGATGGATATCATTAAACACTACGGTGGGGACCCTGCTAACTTCCTTGATGTTGGGGGCGGTGCAACTGCTGAGAAAGTAACGGAAGCTTTCAAAATTATCCTATCCGATGATAACGTAAAAGGAATTTTCGTTAATATTTTCGGTGGAATTATGAAATGTGACATCATCGCTACTGGAGTTGTAGAAGCAGCGAAACAAGTAGGACTAAGTGTACCGCTAGTAGTTCGTCTAGAGGGTACGAACGTTGATTTAGGAAAACAAATTTTAAATGAGTCCGGTTTAAATATTGTGGCAGCAGAATCTATGGCTGATGGTGCACAAAAAATCGTATCACAAGTAGGATAAGAAAGGCAGGGGACATTTGATGAGTGTTTTTATTAATAAAGATACAAAAGTAATCGTACAAGGTATTACTGGATCTACAGCGTTGTTCCATACAAAGCAAATGCTTGAATATGGTACACAAATCGTTGGTGGAGTTACTCCAGGTAAAGGCGGCACGGAAGTAGAAGGTGTGCCTGTATTTAACACAGTAGAAGAAGCAGTGAAGGCTACTGGTGCTAATGCTTCTGTTATCTATGTTCCTGCTCCATTTGCAGCAGATGCAATTTTAGAAGCAGTGGATGCAGAACTTGATCTTGCTATTTGTATTACGGAACATATACCAGTTCTTGATATGGTAAAAGTAAAACGTTATATGGAAGGGAAAAAGACTCGTTTAGTTGGTCCTAACTGCCCTGGCGTTATTACTCCAGACGAGTGCAAAATCGGGATCATGCCTGGCTACATCCATACTAAAGGACATGTTGGTGTTGTATCCCGTTCTGGTACGTTAACATATGAAGCCGTTCATCAATTATCTCAAGCAGGTATTGGTCAATCCACAGCAGTAGGTATCGGTGGCGATCCTGTAAACGGAACGGACTTCATCGATGTGTTAAAAGCATTCAATGAAGACGAAGATACTTATGCGGTTATTATGATTGGTGAAATCGGTGGGACAGCTGAAGAAGAAGCTGCTCTATGGGTAAAAGAGAACATGACTAAGCCAGTTGTTGGCTTTATTGGCGGACGCACAGCACCTCCAGGTAAACGTATGGGTCACGCTGGTGCGATTATCTCTGGTGGTAAAGGTACTGCTGATGAGAAAATCCGTGTTATGAATGAGTGTGGCATTGAAGTTGCGGACACACCATCTGTTATGGGAGAAACACTAATCAAAGTAATTAAAGAGCAAGGAATTTTTGATAAGTGTAAAACACATTAATAGGAAGAAAAAAGGGATAGTCACAATGGCTATCCCTCTTTCTAATAAGCTTTTTTCTATAAGATTGTTGCTGTAAACATGGAAAAAGTCGGCTTTAGGACTTTTTTCATCATTATGCGAAGAACAATTGCCACAAGTTTAAAGCTACCTCCACGAAATAAGCACGACAGCGGAAGTTACGTGTGGCTTAACTATACGCAGTAGCAACAAGTTTTTCGAAAACATCCTGCTAAAAAAACTAGATAAAATGAGGTGATTATTTTTCATGAAACAGGTAAGAAAAAGGCTAATTCTTCTCCATCATTGCCCTCATATTAGCCGATTACTATTAAGTAACATTCTTAAGCTAGATCCCACCTTACAATTCCTTTTTACATCCTCTCCAGATAAGCTTTCTACATCCCTTCGTATTTCACAAGATAAAGTTCAAAAAATCTATCGCTATATAATAGAAACAGATGTAGACCTTCTATTAAAAAAGTATGAGCAAAACAACATTTTCACAACCACTATACTTGACAAAGAATATCCCCGGTTACTTAAAGAGATTTACGATCCTCCGTTTGTGCTATACGTTAAAGGGAATCTCGCACTCTTTAAGACCCGCATGATTGCTGTAGTTGGCTCAAGAGATATGACAGTCTATGGCAATCAATCCATCCGCAAATTACTTCCACCTTTAATAGATAAACAATTCACCATTGTCAGCGGTCTTGCAAAAGGCATCGACATCTCCGCCCACAGAATAACCCTTGAAAATCAAGGCAGGACAATTGCAGTTCTCGGTGGAGGTATCCTCAAGCTATATCCAAAAGAACACCATGCTATTGCAGATGAAATTGGGAAGAATCATTTGTTAGTGTCAGAATATCCTCCTTATGAATCTCCTAAAAAATATTACTTTCCTGAAAGAAATAGAATCATCAGTGGTCTTTGTGAAGGAGTCATTGTTATTGAAGCAAAAGAGAGAAGCGGCTCCCTGATCACGGCTGATCAAGCCGTTGAACAGGGACGTGAAGTCTTTGCAGTTCCTGGTTCCATCCTTTCGGTAACATCACGAGGTCCTAATACTCTGATTAAGCAAGGAGCAAAATTAGTGCTACAACATGAAGATATTTTAGAAGAATTAACACCACCCCAATACTAGCTTTATCCTTGTACTCAGAATAGTGTAGAAATTTCATGATAAATACAGAATTATGTCAAAAAATATATATTTTTTTAGTTAATTTTCTTTTTTTACTTTACAAATGAATATATGTCTATATTATTATAGGGTACAATGATATTGCAGATTGTACCTTTTTCCTGTTGGAGAAGTATATAAAACTAATTCTGTGTCTACATATAATACATAAGGATTTAATGGTTTAACAGAATGTCAACAAGGAAAATAGAGATAGTATGAACTACTCTAGTTTGACAAACCGTCTCTTTCTATTTAATAATGGGGAAGATTTGTAAATTGTAAAATGATAACCTTAAATAGAATAAATATAGAAGCTAAAAACTTTGAAGAAACGGTGAGAATGTTTTTTCTAAAGAATTTACCCTCTTGAGGAGGATTACCTGAATGTCAGATTATCTAGTAATAGTTGAATCACCAGCGAAAGCAAAAACTATTGAACGCTATCTTGGAAAAAAATATAAAGTAAAAGCATCCATGGGTCATGTTCGCGACCTTCCGAAAAGTCAAATGGGGGTAGATGTGGAACATCATTTTGATCCTAAGTACATAACCATTCGAGGAAAAGGACCTGTTTTAAAAGAATTAAAAACAGCAGCCAAAAAAGCAAAAAAAATCTATCTCGCGGCTGACCCCGATAGAGAAGGAGAAGCAATTGCATGGCATTTGGCACACAGCCTTGATATCGACATTTCTTCTGATTGTCGAGTGGTTTTTAATGAAATTACCAAAGATGCCATAAAAGAATCCTTTAAGCATCCAAGACCGATCAATATGGATGTTGTGGATGCACAGCAAGCAAGAAGAATCCTCGATCGCCTTGTAGGCTACAATATTAGTCCATTACTATGGAAGAAAGTGAAAAAAGGGCTCAGTGCTGGACGTGTTCAATCGGTTGCTGTTCGCCTTATCATTGAAAGGGAACAAGAGATTAAAGCTTTTGTACCTGAAGAATACTGGTCCATAAAAAGTATGTTCGTAACAAATAAATCAAAAGAGTTCGAAGCAAGCTTTTATGGTGAGCATGGCAAGAAAACAGAACTTCGCTCAGAGGAAGAAGTTCAAAAGGTTCTTAAAAAGTTACAGGGTAACTCTTTTACAGTTAACAGCGTGACGAAAAAGGAACGAAAACGAAACCCAGCGCTTCCGTTCATAACATCTTCTTTGCAACAAGAAGCAGCTCGTAAACTTAATTTCAGAGCGAAGAAAACAATGATGCTCGCTCAACAGCTTTATGAAGGAATTGAGCTAGGCAAACAAGGAACGGTCGGTCTTATCACTTATATGCGTACAGATTCCACAAGAATCTCTGAAACAGCTAAAAAGGAAGCTGCAGAATACATTGAGAAGACCTATGGTGAAAAGTTTCTTTTAACAGAAGAAAGAAAAGAAACGAAAAAAGCCAATGCACAGGATGCGCATGAAGCTATTCGTCCAACCTCTACAATAAAGGATCCACAATCGCTAAAAGAGTACTTATCAAGAGATCAGCTCCGTTTATACAAGTTGATTTGGGAAAGATTTGTTGCTAGTCAAATGGCACCGGCAATATTGGATACTGTTAGTATAGACCTTTCTCAAAATGAGGTTATTTTCAGAGCAACTGGTTCGACAGTAAAGTTTCCTGGATTTATGAAGGTCTATGTCGAAGGAAACGATGACCAGCAAGAGGAAAAAGAAAATCTTTTGCCTCCGTTGGAAAAAGGGGATACGGTTTTCTCGAAAGACCTAGAACCAAAGCAGCATTTCACTCAGCCTCCACCACGTTATACAGAAGCTAGGCTAGTCCGAACACTAGAAGAGCTTGGAATAGGGCGTCCGTCCACTTACGCTCCAACCTTGGATACAATCCAAAAAAGGGGCTATGTAGCACTCGATAACAAGCGTTTTGTTCCTACTGAACTAGGGGAAATTGTGATTCAGCTCATCTTGGAGTTTTTCCCTGAGATTATCAATGTGGAATTCACTGCAGATCTTGAAACGAATCTAGATAATGTAGAAGTAGGGAAAGTGAACTGGGTAAATATCATTGACGGCTTTTATCATGAATTTGCTAAAAGGCTAGAAAAGGCCGAGAAGGAAATGCAGGAAATAGAAATTAAGGATGAACCTGCTGGTGAAGATTGTGAATTATGTGGTCATGAAATGGTTTATAAAATGGGCAGATATGGTAAATTCATGGCATGCTCTAATTTTCCTGATTGTCGCAATACTAAAGCAATTGTCAAGGATATTGGTGTTCCCTGTCCAAAATGTGATAAAGGGACAATCGTGGAGAGGAAGAGTAAGAAGAAACGAATCTTTTACGGCTGTGATCAATATCCTGCTTGTGAATTTCTTTCATGGGATAAACCAATTGCCCGAAAATGTCCGAAGTGTGAAGCAATGCTCGTCGAGAAAAAACTCAAAAAAGGTGTACAAGTACAATGTGTGGAATGTGATTACAAGGAAGAAGCTCAAGGCTAATTTCCAATTTGAATGTTCATCCACTAAAAAAGGGGACTGGCACTTAAGCAGGAATGTCAGCCCTTTTTCCTTTGCCACAAAAGTTAGGAGGAATTCAACATGACAACAACAGTAAACGTAATTGGCGCTGGTCTTGCTGGGAGCGAAGCAGCATGGCAGCTTGCTAACCAAGGAATTAATGTCCATTTATATGAGATGCGTCCAGTGAAGCAAACACCTGCTCACCATACGGATAAATTTGCAGAGCTAGTTTGTTCTAACTCTCTTAGAGCAAATAATCTTACAAATGCAGTCGGAGTGTTAAAGGAAGAAATGCGGATGCTTAATTCCGTTATTATTAAATCAGCAGATGACTGTTCAGTACCTGCTGGTGGTGCGCTTGCTGTGGACCGCCATGAATTTGCTCAAAGAGTAACCGAGAGAGTGAAAGAGCATCCAAATGTTACCGTTTTTCATGAAGAAGTAAATGAAATACCAGAAGGTCCAACAATCATTGCCACAGGACCTTTAACGTCCAAATCTTTATCAGAGCAGCTTCAATCGTTAACAGGAGAAGAGTATCTTTACTTTTATGATGCAGCTGCGCCAATTCTTGAAAAAGACAGTATTAATATGGATATTGTCTATCTTAAATCAAGATACGATAAAGGTGAGGCAGCTTATTTAAACTGTCCGATGAACGAAGAAGAATTTAACAGATTCTATGAAGCACTCATCGCAGCGGAAACGGTTCCTTTAAAAGAATTTGAAAAAGAGATATTTTTCGAAGGGTGCATGCCTATTGAAGTCATGGCGAATCGCGGAAAAAAGACCATGCTTTTTGGTCCATTAAAGCCTGTTGGACTAGAAGATCCGAAAACAGGAAAAAGACCTTATGCAGTGGTTCAACTTCGTCAAGATGATGCAGCTGGTACGTTGTATAATATTGTTGGTTTTCAGACACATTTAAAATGGGGACCCCAAAAGGAAGTCATTCGTCTTATTCCAGGCTTGGAAAATGCAGAAATCGTTCGCTACGGCGTAATGCATCGTAACACATTTATCAATTCACCAAACCTGTTAAAGCCTACCTATCAATTCAAGGAAAGAGATGATTTATTCTTTGCCGGACAAATGACAGGGGTAGAAGGGTATGTGGAATCTGCAGCTTCGGGCTTAATTGCAGGATTAAATGCTGCTAGACTCGTACAAGGCCAAGAGCCATTAGTATTCCCAAAAGAAACAACCATCGGAAGTATGGCTCATTATATTACTTCCACAAACGCGAAAAACTTTCAGCCAATGAATGCTAATTTTGGACTCTTACCAGATCTGCCTGTTAAGATAAAAAACAAGCAAGAGCGCAATGAAGCGCATGCTAGGAGAGCGTTGGAAACAATTCAGAATTTTGTAAAAAGTTAATCAAATTAATTGCAAGGGCTACTAAATTGTGATAATATTTAGTAGCCCTTGTGAGGTGAAAAAGATGGAAAATGTTAAAGTTGCGTTACAGTCTTTTTTAGAATATTTACAAATCGAGAGAAACTATTCAAAATATACTATTGTATTTTATGAAAAAGATATTGAGGAATTTTTTGAATTCATGAAAGAGGAAGCGATTCCGCAATTGTTTGAAGTGACACATGTTGAAGCGCGTTTGTATCTAACAAAGCTTCATCAAAAAAAATACGCGCGAAGAACAATTGCTAGAAAGGCATCAAGCTTAAGAAGCTTTTTTAAGTTCCTTTTAAAAGAAAATAAAATGGATCAGCATCCATTCTCAGCGATTTCCGTTCCAAAGCTAGAGAAATTGCTTCCAAAATTTCTTTATGAGGAGGAATTAGAAAAACTTTTTGAAATCTCTGACACCTCCACTGCTTTAGGTCAACGCAATCAAGCACTACTTGAGCTCCTTTATGGCACAGGTATTCGTATTAGTGAATGCTGTGGAATTGAGCTTAAAGATATTGATCTGCAGCTTGAAACAATTTTGGTTAGAGGTAAGGGAAATAAGCAGCGATACGTGCCGTTTGGTAGCTACGCTCATAAGGCTCTTTGTACATATTTAGAAAATGGCCGAGTGGAGCTCGCACAAAATCAGCAATCTGCAAACGAGACAAGGCATCTCTTCTTAAATTTCCGGGGAGGTCCCCTCTCGCCACGTGGAGTGAGGGTTGTGTTAAATGATATGGTAAAGAAGGCAAGTGCTACATTACATATCAGTCCACACACACTGCGCCATACATTCGCTACCCATCTCTTGAATGAAGGCGCTGATTTAAGAGTTGTTCAAGAGCTTTTAGGGCACGCGAACCTTTCATCCACTCAAATTTATACTCATGTGACTAAAGAGCACTTGAAACGAACGTACAATCAATTTCACCCTCGTGCTTAGGGAAAGAAAAGAGGAGGAGCATTTCATGTCATCATTTCATGCAACGACAATTTTTGCTGTTCAACATAATGGAAAATGTGCCATGTCAGGTGACGGACAGGTTACCTTTGGAAATGCAGTGGTGATGAAACACACAGCCAGAAAAGTACGCAAGCTTTTCAACGGTAGAATTCTTGCTGGCTTTGCCGGTTCAGTGGCTGATGCCTTTACGCTGTTTGAAATGTTTGAAGCAAAGCTTGAAGAGTATAATGGAAATATCCAGCGCTCAAGTGTCGAGCTTGCAAAGGAATGGCGTAGTGACAAAGTTCTGAGAAAACTAGAAGCGATGCTCATTGTCATGGACGAATCTACTTTGCTGCTTGTTTCAGGTACTGGTGAGGTCATTGAACCTGACGACGGCGTCCTTGCCATTGGCTCTGGTGGAAACTACGCACTGGCTGCTGGTAGAGCATTAAAAAGATATGCCGGAGAAACCTTAACAGCTCACGATATTGCAAAAGCAGCGCTTGAAACTGCCGGCGAGATATGTGTGTATACAAATGACAATATTATTGTAGAAGAACTATAGAAAAGGCGGTTGTGGAGATGAGTACAAAATTAACCCCTAGGCAAATAGTAGATATGCTTGATCAATATATTGTAGGACAAACAAATGCTAAAAAAGCTGTTGCTGTAGCTTTAAGGAACAGGTATCGGAGAAGTCTTTTAAAAGGTAGCTTGCGTGAAGAGGTGGTTCCGAAAAATATTTTAATGATTGGGCCAACCGGAGTGGGTAAAACAGAAATAGCCAGAAGAATCGCAAAGCTTGTGGGGGCCCCCTTCATTAAGGTGGAAGCAACCAAATTCACAGAAGTAGGCTATGTAGGTCGAGATGTGGAGTCTATGGTACGTGATCTCGTAGAAACCTCCGTTCGCCTTGTAAAAGAGGAAAAGATGACAAGCGTAAAGGATAAGGCGCTTGAGAATGCCAATAAACGAATCGTTGAATTATTGGTTCCTGGAAAACAAAAAAACACCTCCTATAAAAATCCCTTAGAAATGTTTTTTGGCGGCAATACTGCCTCACAGGATACAGAGGAGCAAGAAAAACAAGAGGAACTATCGATAAAAGAACAACGTAGAAGAATAGCCCATCAATTAGCGCTTGGTGAACTTGAAGACAGATATATTACGGTTGAGGTGGAAGAACAGTCGGGCTCCATGTTTGATATGCTTCAAGGGTCGGGTATGGAACAAATGGGCATGAACATGCAGGATGCCTTAAGCAACCTCATGCCAAAGAAAAAGAAAAAGCGTAGACTTACTGTTAGAGAAGCGAGGCCGGTACTGACAAATGAGGAAGCGCAAAAACTCATTGATATGGATGAAGTTACTCAGGAAGCAATTGTAAGAGCAGAGCAAACTGGAATTATTTTTATTGATGAAATCGATAAAATTGCGAAGAAAAACAGTGGTTCCTCTGCAGATGTTTCCCGAGAAGGAGTACAACGTGATATTCTCCCGATTGTAGAAGGTTCCACCGTCGTAACGAAATATGGCCAAGTAAAAACGGATCATGTCTTGTTTATCTCAGCAGGAGCGTTTCATATTGCAAAACCTTCCGACCTTATACCGGAGCTTCAAGGGCGCTTCCCAATTCGTGTGGAGCTTA
Organism: Bacillus sp. THAF10; assembly: GCF_009363695.1. Taxonomy (NCBI): domain Bacteria; kingdom Bacillati; phylum Bacillota; class Bacilli; order Caryophanales; family Bacillaceae; genus Bacillus; species Bacillus sp. THAF10. The sequence goes on from NZ_CP045403.1 coordinate 1,737,195, forward strand.
CTAAGCTAACCGTGGAGGATTTTGTAAGAATTCTAATTGAACCTGATAATGCCCTGCTTAAGCAATATATTGCTTTACTGGAAACAGAAGGTATAAAAGTCGAATTTTCTGACGATGCTATTCGTAAACTAGCAGAAGTAGCCTATAGTGTGAATCAAGAAACGGATAATATCGGTGCCAGGAGATTGCATACGATCCTTGAAAAGCTTCTTGAGGATTTATCCTTTGAAGCTCCAGATATCAATTTAGAAAAAATCGTCATCACCCCACAATACGTAGATGATAAACTAGGTAGTATTGTTAAAAATAAAGATTTAAGTCAATTTATTTTATAGGCTCTATTCTAAAAGATTGTTGCTAAAAACCTAAGAAAAAGTCGGAATTAGGACTTTTTCCAATAACACAATCAAGATATTGCCACCTATTTAAAACTACTTCCCAAGAAAAGAGCACGACAGCAACGATAATTACGGAAATTCTAATAATACCCAGAGCAACAAAGTTTGTGAAAACAGCCATTTTATAAAAAGTGAATGTAGATTCTAGGAGGAAATAAACATGCCATTATTACAGAAAACGAGAACTATTAACGCAATGCTACAAAGAGCAGCTGGTAAGCCAGTAAACTTTAAAGAAATGTCAGAAACATTATGCAATGTGATTGAAGCGAATGTATTCGTTCTTTCTCGCCGCGGTAAACTATTAGGCTATTCCATTAACCAACAAATAGAAAACGAGCGCATGATTAAAATGCTTGAAGATCGCCAGTTTCCAGAGGAGTATACGAAAAACCTTTTCAATATTTCAGAAACTTCTTCTAACCTTGATGTAGAGAGCGAGTACACTGCTTTCCCTGTTGAAAACAAGGAGCTGTTTAAATCTGGCTTAACGACAATCGTTCCAATCATTGGAGGTGGAGAGAGATTAGGAACACTAATCCTTGCTCGTTTACAAGAGCCATTCTCCGATGATGATTTAATATTAGCAGAATACGGAGCAACCGTTGTAGGAATGGAAATTCTCCGTGAAAAAGCAGAAGAAATTGAAGAAGAGGCAAGAAGTAAAGCAGTCGTGCAAATGGCGATCAGTTCCTTATCCTATAGTGAGCTTGAAGCAATTGAACATATTTTTGAAGAACTTGATGGAAAAGAAGGATTGCTCGTAGCAAGTAAAATTGCTGACAGAGTTGGAATTACCCGTTCTGTAATTGTAAATGCATTGCGTAAATTAGAGAGCGCTGGTGTTATTGAATCTCGTTCATTAGGAATGAAAGGAACGTATATCAAAGTCTTAAACGACAAGTTCCTATTTGAATTATCAAAATTAAAATCCCACTAAATTTATCATTATTAAAAAGGTCCGACAAATTACTACATATTGTAGTAATGTCGGACCTTTTTTTGTGAATAATGCCTTTCGATAAAAATGGAATATTTATCTAGGTCTTTGTATCTATGAACAAAAATGAGCCAAAATGCTGATTTTTTTTAACATTTGACACATAGACATATTCGTTACCTTAATTTACAATTAAACAAGACATACAATTTTCGACAAAACTATATATTTCGAAACAAAAGACAGATTTACGGGGGTAGAAATGAAGGTTTTTTCGACATCAATCCAAGCTTTGGAAAAGGGGATACAATATTCCAGTGCGAAGCATAAAGCAATTTCACATAATATAGCAAATGTTGATACTCCTAACTTTAAGAGAAGAGAGGTTACACCAAGCTTTGGTCAGGAATTTAATAAGGCTCTTCAATCGACAAAAACAGATAAACGACACCATGAATTCCAAGGTAGGGGTAATCAATCTTTTCAAATAGCATCTTCCAACCATTCATATTCACCTAATGGTAATAATGTAGACATTGATAAAGAAATGTCAGAGCTTGCGGAAAATCAAATCTATTACTACACGCTTGTTGATCAATTGAATGGAAAGTTTCAATCCATACAGAATGTGATTAAAGGAGGCAAAGCGTAATGTCTATGTTTAACAGTATGAATATTTCCGCTTCTGCTCTCACGGCGCAACGACTCAAAATGGATGTTATTTCCTCTAATATGGCAAATGTTGATACAACAAGAGGAGAGTACCGAAACGGCCAATGGGAGCCATATCGAAGAAAATTGGTGGAAACAGCTCCGCGGGAGAATAGTTTTCAATCCTATCTTCAAAAGGCGACTGGATCTGGAAGTGGAGCTGGAAATGGTGTGAAGGTGACTAAAATTATCGAAGATCAAACACCTTTTCGATTAGTGTTTGATCCGGAGCATCCTGACGCTAATGAAGCGGGCTATGTAGAGTTGCCAAACATTGACCCTCTTAAAGAAATGGTAGACCTCATGGGAGCTACCCGTTCCTATGAAGCAAACGTTACCGTTTTTAACGCTTCTAAAGGACTTATGATGAAAACGTTGGAAATAGGGAAATAAAGGGGGCTAAATGATGATAAGCAAAATAGGAAACAGTCCGCAAATGACTTTTCAAGGAGACAAGCTGAAATCAAGCAGTGAAGTTCAACAGCAATTTTCGAGTTTTTTAAAAAATGCCTTAAACGAGGTAAACACATCACAAATTCATTCAAATGACATGACGACTAAGCTAGTTCACAATCAAGGCGTGGAACTACACGATGTATTGATTGCACAACAAAAAGCTAGTGTTGCGATGCAACTCACATTAGAAGTTAGAAACAAAGGTGTAGAAGCTTATCAGGAAATCATGCGAATGCATGTTTAAATGCGGTTATTTACTGCATAATGTTGCTGCAAGATAATAACCGGGGGAATTGACGGAATGAAAGAGAAATTACAAGCCTTTAAGACGAAGACAGCTTCATTTTGGAGCAATAGAAGCAAAGCCCAAAAGACAGCCGTAATCAGTTCAGTGATTGTATCATTTTTTGCAATTTTAGCCATTATTTTCTTTATGTCAAAAACAAATATGGCCCCTCTATACAAAGACTTGACCGTACAAGAAACAGGACAAATTAAGGAAGTTTTGGACAGCAGAGGGATCGCTTCAGAAATAACAAACAATGGTACTTCCATTTTAGTTCCAGAACAAGTGGTGGACAGCTTGAAAGTGGAACTGGCTGCAGAGGGTGTACCAAAAAGCGGAAGCATAGATTACAGCTTTTTTGGCGAGAGATCTGGCTTCGGAATGACAGATAACGAGTTTCAAGTAATGAAACTCGATGCTATGCAAACGGAGCTAGCAAACCTGATCAAAGGAATAGAAGGAGTTAAGAATGCACAAGTAATGCTTAGTTTGCCACAAGAGGGTGTATTTGTCAGAGAATCCACCCAGGAGGCATCAGCGTCTATTGTTATACATAATGAACCTGGCTACAACTTTGATCAATCTCATATAGACGCACTTTATCACCTGGTATCCAAAAGCATTCCTAATTTATCTACAGATAATATCGTCATCATGAACCAAAATGTTGAGTATTTTGATTACAAAAATAATCAAAATAGTGAAAATTCTTTTACTGCGGCTTCTCAGCTTGAGTTGAAAAAAGAAATAGAAAGAGATATTCAAAGACAAGTTCATCAAATGCTTGGTGTAATGATGGGCTTTAACAAAGTAGTCGTATCTGTGACTACTGATATTGACTTTACGCAAGAAAACAGTGAAGTGAACCTTGTAACCCCTGTGGATGAAGAAAACATGGAAGGTCTTGCCGTTAGTGTGGAAAGGATAACAGAAACCTACACTGGTAATGAGAACGAAGCAGGTGGAGTCGGAGGTACAGGTGAAGCGGACATCCCTAATTATGTAGCGGGTGGAGGCAATGGCAGTGGCGATTACGAGAGAATGGAAGAAAGAATTAACAATGAAGTAAATCGAGTAAGAAAAGAAATAGTAGAAAGTCCATATAAGATAAGAGACATGGGCATACAGGTTATGGTGGAACCGCCAATTGCGGATGACCCGCTTTCCATGCAGGAAAATACGGTCGAGGACATCAGACAAATCCTTTCTACCATTGTCCAAACCTCCATTGATAAAAAAACATTAGGTGAAAATCAAGAAATAGAGAATTTAGAGGAGAAAATCGTCGTTTCTGTCCAGCCGTTTAACGGAAAAATGGAAATAGCTGAAACCGAATCTCCTGTCATTCCGGTGTTTGTGTATGTTATCGCAGGAATTCTACTTGTGGTTATCTTAATTCTATTATTCTTGTTATTACGCAGAAAACGAGAAGAACCAGAAGAAGAAGAATTGGTAGAGGAAGAGGAAGTTGTTCCAGTATCCGTTCCTGACATTCACAACGAAAAAGAATCAGAAAGCTCTGTGCGCAGAAAGCAGCTGGAAAAATTAGCGAAAGATAAACCAGATGAGTTTGCAAAGCTGCTGCGATCATGGTTGTCTGAATAAAGTGAAAGGGGATAGGTAATTGGCAAAGGCTAATCAAACAAAAGCATTTACCAATAAACAAAAAGCAGCCATATTATTAATCTCACTTGGACCTGACGTGTCAGCATACGTTTATAAACATCTTTCTGAAGAAGAGATAGAAAAGTTGACATTAGAAATAAGTGGAGTTAGAAAAGTGGACTCTCATATTAAAGAAGATGTTTTAGAAGAGTTCCATCAAATCGCATTGGCTCAAGATTATATCTCGCAAGGTGGAATCGGCTATGCGAAAACGGTGTTGGAGAAGGCGTTAGGAAAAGAGCAAGCATCCGCTATTATTACTAGACTCACTTCTTCTTTACAGGTTAAGCCCTTTGATTTTGCTAGAAAAGCGGATGCATCACAAATTTTAAATTTCATTCAAAATGAGCATCCACAAACCATCGCTCTAGTTCTTTCCTATTTGGAACCAACTAAGTCTGGTCAGATTCTCTCAGAACTGCCTCAAGAGCTACAAGCAGATATTGCGAAAAGAATCGCTGTCATGGATAGCACCTCACCTGAAATTATTAATGAAGTAGAGCAAATCTTGGAAAGAAAGTTATCAACAACTGTTACACGCGATTATACGAATACAGGTGGAATTGATGCGGTGGTTGATGTTTTAAATCAAGTGGACAGAAGCACAGAAAGAACTATTCTGGATTCCCTTGAAATCCAGGATCCAGAGCTAGCGGAAGAAATTAAAAAACGCATGTTTGTGTTTGAAGATATCGTTACATTAGATAATATGGCCATTCAACGAGTGATTCGTGATGTGGAAAACGAAGACCTTATGCTTGCCTTAAAGGTGGCGAGTGAAGAAGTGAAAGAAATTGTCTTTAAGAACATGTCCAAACGTATGGTCGAAACAATGAAAGACGATATGGAGTATATGGGACCTGTACGTTTAAAGGATGTTGAAGAGGCACAATCAAGAATTGTTGGCATTATTAGAAAGCTAGAAGAAGCTGGGGAAATCATTATTGCCCGTGGTGGAGGAGATGACATCATTGTCTAAGTTGATCAAATCTACTCTTTTACAGGAAAAGAAAAGTACGTCGGTCGCAATTAAGGTCGCCCCAATTTTTATAGAACGAAAAAAAGATCAAGGGCTGACAGAAGACCATACCCTTTCTATTGATTCCATAAACCAATTGCTTGCACAGGCTAAGCAAGATGCTGATCAAATTCTAATGGAAGCTAATCAAATCAGACAGGCGATGGAAGAAAAAATTCAACAAGAAAAACAAGCCTGGGATACAGAGAAACAAGCGCTAGAAAAGGCGGCAAGAGAAATAGGTCTTGAACAGGGCTTTCAAGAAGGAAAAGAATCAGCATCACTTCAATACAGTGCTTTAATTGAAGAGGCCGAAGATGTATTGAAGCTAGCAAAAAAGGATTATCATGACAAGCTAGACAACTCGGTGGAAGACATCATGTTTCTTAGTATGAAGGTAGCAGAGAAGATCCTTGGTTTTACACTAGATTCTAATCCAGAGGCATTTACGAAAATGGTAAAAGAAGCCCTTAAAGAAGTAAAGGAAAAGGAAGAGGTTCGCATCTATACCAGTCCTATTCATTTCCCATACCTTTTAGAGAACAAAGATTTTCTGCAAAGCGCCTTAAACAGTCAATACGAACTTCTCATCTTTCCAGATTCCGACCTTTCTCAGGGAGGCTGTTACATTGATTCTTCTGCCGGAAGGATGGAAGTATCCATTCAAATTCAGTTAGGTGAGATAAAAGAGCATTTGTTGCAGTTGATAAATTCGGAGTCTAACTCATGATAACAGTCACAGATTTAATCAAAGAAGTCGAAGCTATTAGTTCCTATAAAAGGTATGGAAAGGTAAAGCGAGTGATTGGCCTGATGATTGAATCTAAAGGTCCAGAAAGTTCCATCGGCGATGTCTGTAATATCATCATAAGTAAAAATAAAAAAAAGATCGTTCAAGCAGAGGTAGTCGGCTTTCGAGATGAACATGTTATTCTAATGCCTTTTACAGATATTCATGATATAGGACCTGGTTGTATGGTAGAAGCCACAAACAACCCATTAGAAATTAGAATAGGGGAAGAACTACGTGGGAAGGTACTAGATGCGTTAGGAAAACCCTTAGACCCAGAAGAAAAGCTGCCACTCGGGCTGAAAAAATATACCACAGATCAAACCCCGCCAAATCCTATGTCAAGACCATCTATTTCAGAAGAGCTTGAAGTAGGAGTGAAAGTGATTGATGGCCTCTTGACCGTAGGAAAAGGACAAAGGGTAGGCATTTTTGCAGGAAGTGGTGTTGGCAAAAGTACGTTACTTGGAATGATTGCGAGAAATACAACAGCAGATATTAATGTGATTGCACTGATAGGAGAACGTGGAAGAGAAGTAAAGGATTTTCTCGAACGGGATTTAGGCCATGAAGGCTTAAAGCGCTCCATCGTCGTGGTGGCAACTTCAGATCAACCGGCTTTAATGCGAATAAAAGGAGCTTATACTGCTACTGCTATTTCTGAATATTTTCGAGACTTAGGCTACAATGTCATGCTAATGATGGACTCTGTGACTAGGGTAGCAATGGCACAAAGAGAGGTCGGTTTGGCAATAGGCGAACCGCCAACGACAAAAGGATACACTCCTTCTGTATTCTCCATGCTTCCAAAGCTATTAGAACGAACTGGTACGAACAAAAATGGCACGATTACCGCCTTTTATACCGTATTAGTGGATGGTGATGACATGAACGAACCTATCGCAGATACCGTACGAGGAATTCTTGATGGTCATTTTGTATTAGACCGCGATTTAGCGAATAAAGGTCAATATCCTGCCATTAACATTCTAAAGAGTGTAAGTCGTGTGATGAATCACTTGGTAGAAAAAGATCACAAGCTATGTGCTGAAAAATTAAGAAATAAATTATCAAAATATTATCAAGCAGAAGACCTTATCAACATAGGAGCCTATAAACGTGGTAGCTCCATAGAAATAGATGATGCCATTCAATCCCATCCAGCCATTATAAATTTTATTAAGCAAGAGGTAGATGAAAAGTGGGAGTATACAGAAACATTGAATAAACTCACAGATCTTATGAAGTAGGTGTAAGAATGCTCATACAGAAGGATAGATTGGAAAAAATTCTTGTTGTAAAAAATGCGGAAAAAAATCAAGCAAGCTCAGAATACCAACTTGCCTTAAACATCTTCGAAACAGAAGGACATGCTTTATATGAGCTCTTGAAAAAGAAAGAGACGTTAGAAGCTGAGTTGCAAGATCAATTAAAATCAGGTATTCCAATTGCAACACTCAAACAACAACAATTTTTCATGGGTAACTTGGAAAAAAACCTGATGCACCAGCAAAAGAAAGTGAGTCATGCAAGAGCATATATGACCCTCAAGGAAGAAAAGCTGAAAGAGCATTCGGTTGAATACAAAAAATATGAGGTACTAGACGATAAAGGAAAGATCTATCGAAAACAGGTTGATTCAAAAATGGAGGCAACCTTTATAGATGAAATTTCCATTCTCCACTATTCGCAGCACACAAATAGGTGAGTAAATGATGAAAAAAGAAAAAAATATTGAAACGGAAGAAGAAAAATACTCTTTTATGCAAAGGCTTCTATATTTGTTTGTCATACCACTTCTTTTCGCCGCTGTCCTTTTATTAGGCTATCTTACGTATCAGGGCAAAAATGTGTTTGAAATAGCACAAACCTTTATTCCGGATAAAGTGGAAACGGCTTCTGAACAAGAAGATCAAGGAAAAAAGGACACAAAGACTAATGAAAAACAGCCAGCAGAAAAAGAAACTTCTTCTCAGGAAATGGTACAGCTTGAGCGTGAGATTAATAGAAAGCAACAAGAAATTACGAAGCTAGTCGCTCAGCTAGAACAAGCAAATAAACGAATTGAGGACCTTGAAACAGAACAGGAAAACGTGAAAGCATCGACAAAAGAGTTAGCAAAGTTATATGAAGGGATGTCTACCAGAAAAGCATCCGAAATTATTTTAGAGCTTGAAGAAGAAATGGCCATTCGTATTTTACAAGAGTTAAGCACAGCCAAAACCTCTTCTATTCTCGGACAGATGCCCCCTGAACAAGCGGCTAGAATAACAACGCGCTTAGCAAATGAAGAATAAGCTACTGGAAAGGAATGAGCGCCTTGAACGTTATGGTTTCAAGCGATGTTACAGCTCTTCGCAAGGGGGATACACCCAAAACAACTAGAAGTCAAAACGAAAATAACTCCGTAAGTGAGTTAGCTGGGCAGTTTCATCACTTATTGAGTGCAGGTTTAATTAGCCAAAATAACCGGTCTGGAGATATCAATAAGCTAAATGAGACGGTAAAGACAGATGAGGATCTAGAAATTACAACTGAAGATTTGGGTAGCATGGAAGAATTGCTCTCTTTGCAAATTTCCATATTAAATAAATTGCAGGAATTAATTAGTAGTAAGAATCAAGAAACTACTCCCTTACCAGAAGAATTCTATGCTGTTCTTGAGCAGTCTTTTCTTATGCTTGAAATTCTTGCAGTTTATGGATCTCAGCAGCCGCAACAATCATCACTTCCATCGCTTGAGGAAGTGAGTGAACAGCTTGCAAGTTTATCTAATCGTGTAGTTTTACTAGTAAAAGATTTTTTGGCGAAACAAGAAAATCAGCAAGCTACAGAGTTGAATGAAACTAAAGAGAATTCCAGCATGAAAGAGCTGTTAATGTTGGTGGAACAAAGGTTAAAGGCACAAATTCCTGATAGAAGATTACCATCTGAACAACAGGATAAAACAATTAAATTTACGAGTCTTCCTTCATGGAATGAAGCAAACCAATCAATGGGACCAGTATCCATCACTACCCTTCAACAGCCTAAGCAAGCAGTGTTGCAATGGACAATAGATACAACCACATTCGATAAAGCTAGAGAACAGCTTTTACAAAAGCTAGAAGGTGTGCTGTCTAAAGCCCAATCCAGATTTGTCAATGGAAATCAAGCTATGACTATTAGATTAACTCCAGATCATCTTGGAACCCTACACATTAAATTACAAGAAACACAACAAGGACTTGTTGCCAAAATTATTGTTCACTCAAAATCTGCTGCTAGTCTTCTAGAAAGTCAATTAGCGACATTAAAACAAAACTTAACCACTTCTACAATAAATATAGACAAGCTTGATATCGTGTTTCATGAGCAAGAACAACGCTTCTCTCAGCAGCATAAAGAAACTTTTCAAGAGCGGCAACAGGATAGAAATTCTTCTGAACAAGATAAAAACAAGGAAGATGCTCCTTCATTTGAAGCGTTACTCATAGAAGAATTAGAACAAGAAAAATCAGAAGGTGAGCAATAATGACCAATAAAATTTCAGCCGATTTGTTTATCCAGAATCGCCCTGATGAAAAAGCTAAAAACAATAATGTAATGGGGAAGGATGACTTTCTTCGCCTGTTAATTGCCCAGCTTCAAAACCAAGATCCTCTCAATCCGATGGAAGACAGAGAGTTCATCTCACAAATGGCAAATTTCACATCTTTAGAACAGATGACAAATTTAAACAAAAGCATGGAAGGGTTTATCTCTTCTCAAAATAAGATGAACGTTCTTTCACTTCAAGCATACTTAGGAGCGAATCTAACCTATCAAAATATTTATGAAGTAGATGGCGAACAGTTTGTGGAAGAAAAAACAGGGACTGTTGAGAGAATTTCTTTACAAGAAGGGAAAGCAAGACTAGTCATGAATGATGCTACTGAAATTGCAGTAGAGCAGATTACAAAAGTGAACCAAGGAGAAAGCACGGAAGCTTCTGCTAACGCCCTCCTTTCAGCAAGTAATCTCATAGGCAAACAAGTATCAATCAATCAAGACAACGAAACGATAGAAAATGCGCTGGTCCAATCTGTCGTAATCAAAGAAGGGAAAATCTTTCTTATCTCAGAAGATCCGCGATTAACAAATAGACACATTCCACTGGATGCAATAACGAAAATCTCGCAATAAGTAAACTACTATTCTGGCTTTGTAAGAAAGCAAAGCCAATATATGAGGGGGAAATTACATGCTTCGTTCCATGTATTCAAGTATAGGGGCCCTAAGAAACTTTCAGACCAAGTTGGATGTTATCGGTAATAATATTGCCAACGTAAATACGTATGGCTTTAAAAAGGGAAGAGCAACTTTCCAAGAAATGATGGTACAACAGTTATCTGGAGCAAGCGGACCAGCAGCTGGCAGAGGTGGTATGAATGCAAAGCAAGTGGGACTAGGATCTATGATTAGTAGCATCGATTCTATACAAACACAAGGGTCCTTGCAAACTACTGCAAGACCACTTGACCTTGCGCTATCTGGTGATGGCTTCTTTGCAGTAGCATCGATAGCAGATATCACAAGAGTAAACGTTGATTCCGATACTATGTATGGCGATAATCGAATTTTGGGTGGAGCCGTTGATAATGCGATGTCTCTTAACTACACTCGTTCTGGTAATTTTTATCTTGATAATAATGGATATATTGTAAATGCCAATGGTATGTATTTGATTGGGGAAACTGGAGAAAAGAAGATACCAAACGATGATATCATTGGTGCCTCTAATGCAGCATTAAATGCCGGGGAAATTTTCTTTGATGAATATCGTGATTTCCGTAATGATACCAACAAATTTCTTGATTTAGCAATGAGATTTTTAGAGGCACAACGCACGTATGAAGATGCTGAAAAAGCTAGCTTAGAAGCAGGTGGAACAGATCCACAGCTTTTAGCAGCGGCACAAGCAGCGCTTGAAGCAAGGGATAATGCAGGTGACCAGTTTAATGATTTTTACGATAATATTTACTCCGGTGAGTTCGATGCTTTTAATCAATCAGGAGTAGCATTAAATGATGCCATTGCTAGCTTTATAAGTGATAGTGGGGAAATTGTTTATCAGCTTAATGATCCAGTTGTGCAAGATAACAATTTTGGGGCAATGCCAACCAAAGATACTGCTAATATTAATAATCTTTCTAACCTTGTGAGTTATGCTCAATCAGTCAAAGGCAATCTAGATACCGCTTATCGTACGTTTGAAAATTTTGTTGCCACTGCTGAAATGGTCCAATTGCCAACATGGACGGATTCTTTAAGCGGAAGTGCCGGTTTGATTCAGATTCCTCCTAATGCCAGAAGCTTTAGTATTTCTGGTGATGGAAAGGTAAACTTTATCGATCAGTTCGGTAATTTGAAAGTTGCAGGACAACTGATGCTTGCTAAGTTTCCAAACGATGCCGGTCTTGAAAGAGTTGGGGAAAATCTTTTCCAACAATCCAACAATTCAGGGACGATGGACAAAAATGGAGATGGCATACAGTTAGAAGAAATGTTCCGCCCTGGTGATAATGGTGCAGCTTCTATCATATCTGGAACTTTAGAGATGTCCAATGTAGACCTCTCAGAAGAGTTTACAGAGATGATTACAGCCCAAAGAGGATTCCAGGCAAACACGAGAATCATTACAACATCCGATGAAATATTGCAGGAGCTTGTCAATCTGAAGCGGTAAAGGAGGAAGGGCTAAGCTGATAAAAGCTTAGCCCGACTGTCATGATAAAGTTAACCAAACTTAATGGCAAAGAATTCACGGTAAACGTCTGGCATATAGAACAGATAGAAGAAACTCCTGACACCATGATTACACTCAACAATGGTAAGAAATTGATTGTTAAAGAAAGAATGCAGGACGTGCTCCTACTTAGCAAGGCATTTTATGCACATATGCATCATGGTACATATTTGGAGGCGGAAAAAGATGTTTCGCAATAAACTACTTAATGCAATGATCGTTATTTTACTAGTTATTTCACTTTTAGGCGTAGTAGCTCTCGTCTCCATGGATAAATTTTTTGCAGATGAAGAAACAGGTGAACCAAGTATTGATGAGGTCTTGAAGTATTCTGTTGATTTTGAAGAAATCACGACGAATTTGAAGAGCGGTGGATACGTTCGTCTTACGATGAAGGTGCAAACTGACGGAAAAAAAGCAACTTCCGAGCTCCAAAAACGTGAATTTCAAGTGAAAAATATCGTCATTCATGAAATTTCAAATCTATCTTCCGCTGATTTAAGTGGTGGGGAAGGCATTACAAAGCTTGAAGGGGATATTCAAGCGAAAATAAACGAAATTATGCAAGAGGGAGAAATTGTGAAGGTATACGCAACCTCCTTTCTTCTTCAAAATTAATCACCAAGAAGGCGACAAGAGAATAGGTGGTGGGTTATGTCTACTGAAATAATGTCACAGAGTGAAATAGATGCCCTTCTTTCTGCACTATCAACAGGAGAAATGAATGCAGAAGAATTAAAGAAAGAACAGCAGGACAAAAAAGTAAAAGTTTATGATTTTAAAAGGGCGTTAAGGTTTTCAAAGGATCAAATTAGAAATTTAACAAGAATACACGAGAATTTTGCTAGATTACTGACTACCTATTTCTCAGCGCAATTGCGCACGTATATTCAGATTAGTGTTGCTTCAGTTGATCAGCTTCCTTATGAAGAATTTATTCGGTCCATTCCAAAGATGACCATATTAAATGTCTTTGAGGTAGCTCCACTTGAAGGCAGGGTTGTGCTTGAAATAAACCCTACCATTGCCTATGCGATGCTAGATAGACAGCTAGGTGGCAAAGGGTCAGGAGTAAATAAGGTAGACAGCTTAACTGAGATAGAGACAAGGCTAATGACATCCCTTTTTGAAGGGGCTATTGAGAACTTTGGAGAAGCATGGGATAACATTGCTACTATCCAGCCCATTCTAACTGATTTAGAAGTGAATCCCCAGTTTCTGCAAATGGTTTCTCCAAATGAAACAGTTATTGTCATTTCAATGAATATTACGATTGGGGATGTAACAGGAGTAATAAACATCTGTATTCCACATGTAGTGCTAGAACCAGTAATACCTAAGCTGACTGCACATTATTGGATGGAAGAAAAAAACAAAGTAAGGCAACCGCATGAAATTGCAGCCCTTGAAAAAGCAATTCGAGCCACACCGTTAATGGTAAGTGCGGAGCTTGGCACCTCAGAGATATCGTTTGCAGATTTATTAAATATTAGCATAGGCGATGTGATCGCACTGGATCAAAAAATAGACTCACCCATTATTCTCAACGTGGATAGTAAGCCTACTTTTAAAGCACAAGTAGGCCAGGTGAAGAAAAACTTAGCAGTACAAATTATCGAAAAAATCAAGGAGGGATCAGAAGATGATGAGTGATGGAATGTTATCTCAAGATGAGATAGATGCCCTGCTTCGAGGGACAGATAACAACGATGAAGAACCCCTCTATGCTGATCTGAATACAGAGGATTATCTTTCAATGATGGAACAGGATGCCTTAGGTGAAATAGGAAACATATCTTTTGGTAGTTCAGCAACTGCCTTATCCACTTTGTTAAATCAAAAAGTGTCCATCACTACTCCTAGAGTATCACTGATAGAAAAAAGTAAGCTTGAAAGTGAGTTTCCAGAACCCTATGTCGCCATTCGTGTAAGTTACACAGAAGGTTTTTCAGGTTCAAATATATTGGTGGTGGAGCAAAAGGACGCCGCTATTATTGCTGACTTGATGCTTGGTGGGACAGGAGAAAATCCGCAAATAGAATTTGATGAAATCCATCTAAGTGCCGTTCATGAAGCCATGAACCAAATGATGGGATCTGCAGCAACTTCTATGTCTACTGTTTTTGCAAAAAAAATAGACATTTCTCCACCATCTGTGTTACTCCTTGATTTCAAGGAAGGAGAAGGTACGACAGAGCTTCCGGAAGATGAGCTTTTAATAAAAGTTGCTTTTTCTATCAGAATAGGAAGCTTAATAGATTCATCTATCATGCAAATTCTCCCTTTAGAATTTGCGAAGAGCCTAGTGGGGGAACTTTTGAATCCAAAAGGTTCTAATGAAGTGGAACAAAAGCTTGATGAGCCTGACACATTTTCAAATGACGCGACTAATTTTTATGAACAGGAGCACTCGTTGCCACCTTCCTACACCGAAAGCGCCGCATCTGCTTCTAGGTATGAAGACAAAGGATATGGTTCAAATCACCAAAGTCCTCCAGTAGAAAGAAAAGTAGAAAATCACCAACAAGCAAAACAGCAACATGTAAACGTCCAACCTGCAGTTTTTTCAAGCTTTGAAACAACAGCAGTAGAAGAAACAGAATCAAACAACTTAAATATGCTCTTAGATATTCCACTACAAGTTACGGTTGAGCTTGGCAGAACAAAACGTTCTGTAAAAGACATTCTGGAATTATCAACAGGCTCGATTATCGAATTGGATAAGCTTGCAGGTGAGCCGGTAGACATTCTTGTCAATAATAAGCTCATTGCCCAAGGAGAAGTAGTTGTAATAGATGAAAGCTTCGGAGTGAGAGTAACAGATATCGTTAGTCAGTCTGATAGAATTAGAAAACTTCGTTAAAACACTAGGAGGAATTGACATGGGAAAAAGAATACTAATTGTAGACGATGCAGCATTTATGAGAATGATGATAAAGGATATTTTATCAAAAAACGGCTATGAAGTGGTAGGAGAGGCAGCTGATGGTGCCCAAGCTGTAGAAAAATATAAAGAGCTTCATCCTGATTTGGTGACAATGGATATTACGATGCCAGAAATGGATGGGATTACAGCCCTGAAAGAAATAAAAGCAATTAATGCAAATGCAAAAGTCATCATGTGTTCTGCTATGGGGCAGCAAGCAATGGTTATCGATGCTATTCAAGCTGGAGCAAAAGATTTCATCGTTAAACCATTTCAAGCTGACAGAGTAATTGAAGCCATTCACAAAACATTGGCGTAGAGGTGTTCCTTTTGTGTGTGAAAAAGCGTCACATCATGATATTGGTGACAGTTATTTTTATGGTCACCTTGCCATTTCAACAGGTAGCATTTGCAGTTGGAGATAGCGTTCGGGATGCCTATGATAAAGAAAAACCCTCAGGGGAAAGTAGTGATCCTGATGAAAATAACATCTCGGATTCCGAACCTGTTGACAAGGAGCTGGTGGCCAATGCTCCTTCTGTTACATTTTTTGATTTTATCAAAATGATATTTGCATTAATGTTTGTGCTTGCACTGCTTTACCTTGCGCTGAAATTTATCAATAAGCGAAATAAACTTGGTGGTACAAGGGCAATAGAGACAATAGGTGGAACGAGCTTAGGAGCTAACAAGTCACTTCAGCTTGTTAAAGTAGGGGACAACATCTTAGTAGTGGGTGTTGGAGAATCTATCAGTCTATTGAAGGAAATTACTGATGAAGAGGAAAGAAAACGCATCCTAACATCCTATCAAGAGCAAATAGATTCTCAAGCGTTACCACCAAATCTATTAGCGAACATATCGGATAAATGGAACCATTACCAAAAAGCAAAACGTACCTCCACTTTTTCCTCTTTGTTAAAAGAGCAGCTTGGAAAAATATCAGAAGACAGAAAGACTAAAATGAATGATATGCAAAACAAGGAAGGATTTAAGAAATGATTGGTTTTATTGAATTATTCAGTGGAAATGAAGCATCCACTGTTTCAAGTTCTATCCAATTACTATTACTATTAACTATTTTTTCCTTAGCACCTGCTATTCTCATCTTAATGACAAGCTTTACACGAATCATTATTGTGTTGTCCTTTGTAAGAACTTCTCTTGCAACACAGCAAATGCCACCAAATCAGGTGTTAATCGGACTTGCCTTGTTTTTAACGTTCTTTATCATGGCGCCGACCTTTGCTGAAGTAAATGATACCGCTTTGCAGCCTTTGTTTAATGAAGAGATTTCTTTAGATGAAGCCTACGAACGGGCAAGCATACCAATGAAAGAGTTTATGAGTAAGCATACAAGGCAAAAGGATTTGGCGTTGTTTATGGATTATGCCCAAATGGAAAGGCCGGAAACGATTGAAGATATTCCTTTGACTGTATTAGTTCCAGCTTTCGCAATTAGTGAATTAAAGACAGCCTTTCAAATTGGGTTTATGATTTTTATTCCATTTCTAGTCATCGACATGGTGGTAGCAAGTGTGCTTATGAGTATGGGTATGATGATGCTTCCGCCAGTAATGATTTCTTTGCCCTTTAAAATCCTTCTTTTTGTGTTAGTAGATGGATGGTATTTAATCGTGAAGTCTTTATTGCAAACATTTTAATACGAGGTGTAAACATGAGCCCGGAATTTGTAATCTCAATGGCTGAAAGAGGCGTGTATACGATTCTGTTGATCAGCGCCCCTCTTTTAATACTGGCTCTAGTTGTGGGGTTAATTGTCAGCATTTTTCAAGCAACAACACAAATACAAGAGCAAACCCTTGCATTTATTCCGAAAATTGTTGCAGTACTTGTGGGGTTGGTTGTATTCGGACCGTGGATGTTGTCCACCATGCTTTCTTACGCATTGGAAATTTTCAATAACATTCACCGATTTGTAAACTAGTACTATGCTAGAATGGATTAATTATTTTCCGGCATTTTTACTGGTACTAACGAGAGTAACAGCCTTTTTTGTCACGCTCCCACTCTTTTCATATCGGAATGTTCCTGCCACTTTTAAAGTGGGATTGGGATTTTTCTTTTCACTTGTAATGACATTTTCGATGGATCTACCTGTTTTAGGAATTGATGGTGCATATATATTCCTTGTTATCAAAGAAATGATGATTGGGCTATTAATCGGGCTGGTTGCCTATATGGTTCTTGCCGCCATACAAATCGCAGGTGGATTTATTGATTTTCAAATGGGTTTTGCTATTGCCAATGTTATTGATCCGCAAACAGGCATTCAAAGTCCAATAATCGGTCAATTTTTCTATATGTTTTCTTTGCTGTTACTACTTTCAGTCAATGGACATCATCTTATGCTCGATGGAATTTTCTATAGCTATGAGCTCATTTCTATAACGCAGTCATGGTTACCTCTTGGAGAGGAAGCGGTATTTGAAAGAGTTTTAAACACCGTGAATGGGATGTTTGTGATCGCCTTGCAAATGGCCCTCCCAATCGTTGGAGTGTTGTTTTTAGTAGACGTAGCTCTTGGAATTGTCGCACGAACGGTTCCACAGCTTAATGTGTTTGTCGTTGGGTTGCCCCTAAAGATTGGCGTTAGTTTTGTGACAATCATCTTTTCCCTGACGATCCTTTTTACCCTTTTCTATAAGTTGTTTGAAATGATGCTTCATACCATGAGAGGTTTGATGGAATTGCTTGGAGGTTTCTAAATGGCAACAATGCTGAAATTAAATTTACAATTTTTTGCTGGTGAGAAAACCGAAAAAGCTACTCCGAAAAAAAGGCAAGATTCAAGGAAAAAAGGGCAGGTAGCTAAGAGCTCTGACGTAAACACAGCTATTGTGTTACTCGCTGTTTTTCTTTGTTTACTTGCAATCGGACCTTGGATGAAAAACGGTGTGTTGGCTCTTTTTGTTCAATCTTTTCAAACTAATATGTTAGAGGAAGTAACCCCAGATAAAATCCATCTAATATTTATTGATATTTTGCTTGAATTAATTTGGATTGTCGGACCCATTATGCTTGCAGCAATTATTGGAGCACTCGTTGCAAACTTTCTGCAGGTGGGACCATTGTTTTCAACAGAAGCCATTCAAATGAAATTGAATAAGCTTGATCCGATTCAAGGGTTTAAGAGGATTTATTCCGTTCGTGCTATTGTTGAATTTGTAAAATCCATGCTGAAAATTGTCGTGGTTGGTGTTATTACTTTTGCGATTTTATGGTTTAGTCTTGATGAGGTGCTGATTCTCTCACAAAAAAATATTCATGAGGCATTATCGTTTCTAGGTTCGCTTACCATTCGAATGGGATTGTTTGCAGGCGGCGCGTTGTTGTTTTTATCTGTTTTTGATTATTTATATCAAAAATATGATTTTGAAAAAAACATCAGAATGTCTAAGCACGATGTGAAGGATGAGTATAAGAAAACAGAAGGGGATCCGTTAATTAAATCAAAAATAAAGCAAAAGCAGCGGGAAATGGCGATGCAGAGGATGATGCAAGATGTTCCGAATGCGGATGTAGTCATTACCAATCCAACGCATTATGCTATCGCATTAAAATATGACGAGTCAAAAGGGGATGCCCCAATCGTTCTTGCAAAAGGTGTGGATTATGTTGCGAAAAAAATTAAAGAAAAAGCAGCAGAGCACCAAGTTGTGACCATAGAAAATAAACCACTGGCACGTTCCCTATATAGTCAGGCTGAAATCGGTGATGCCATTCCTGAAGAGTTCTTTGGAGCAGTTGCAGAAATTTTAGCTTATGTTTATCGATTAAAAAACGAAGTAAAGTAGAGTCGAAAAGGAGAGATAGAAAAAGATGTCAGCAAGAGATTTATCCGTTTTACTTAGTGTCATCCTGATTATTGCCATGTTAATTATTCCATTTTATCCATGGATGCTAAGTATCTTTATTATTATTAATATCTCCCTTGCTCTAATTGTACTGTTAACAACGATGAACATTCAGGAGCCTTTGCAATTTGCAATTTTTCCTTCATTACTATTACTACTGACCTTATATCGGCTAGGATTAAACGTTTCTACCACAAGATCCATTCTGAGTGAAGGAACTGCGGGTACTGTTGTAGAAACGTTTGGTACATTCGTTGTTGGAGGAAACGTTGTGGTAGGATTGGTTGTTTTTATTATCCTCGTTGTCATCCAATTTGTTGTTATTACAAAAGGAGCCGAGCGTGTATCAGAAGTTGCTGCACGATTCACTCTTGATGCGATGCCTGGTAAGCAAATGAGTATTGATGCTGATTTGAATGCAGGAATGATATCAGAGCAGGTTGCCAAAGAAAGACGGGAAAAAATTGCGAAAGAAGCCGATTTTTATGGAGCGATGGATGGTGCCAGTAAATTTGTAAAAGGGGACGCAATCGCAGGAATTATTATCGTCTTTATCAATGTTATCTTTGGAATTGTAATAGGGATGGCGCAAATGGGTTTAAGCTTTGGAGAATCGGCTCAAAAATTTACGCTTTTAACGGTAGGGGACGGCATAGTATCTCAAATTCCTGCCCTCTTAATTGCGACTGCAACAGGTATTGTCGTAACGAGAGCATCCTCTGAAGGGAATCTTGGTGGAGATATAAGCAAGCAATTATTTGCTTATCCTCAAATGCTGTATGTGGCAGGTTGCACAATATTGTTGTTAGGGATTGTCACTCCAATTGGACCACTCCTTACTGCACCTATTGCGGCACTTATCATCGTTGGTGCGTATCTAATAAGTAAAAAACAAAAAGAAAGTGCCTTTGTAGAAGAAGAGCCAGAAGAAGAGGTAGTATCTGATGAAATGCGGAGTCCAGATAGTGTTGTAAATCTATTGTCCGTTGATCCTATCGAGTTTGAGTTTGGTTATGGACTGATTCCACTTGCGGATTCCAAACAAGGTGGGGACCTTCTTGATCGGATTGTTATGATAAGAAGGCAATTAGCACTTGAGCTTGGCTTGGTTATCCCCGTTGTTCGAATTCGGGATAATATACAGCTTCAGCCTAACGAATACAGATTGAAAATAAAAGGCAATGAAGTAGCAAAAGGAGAACTACTTCTAGACCATTACCTTGCCATGAGTCCAGGAATGGAAGAGCAAGTGATTGAAGGTATTGATACGATAGAACCGTCTTTTGGCTTACCTGCTAAATGGATAAGTGAGGAGCTTAAGGACGAAGCAGAAATGTATGGGTATACGGTGGTAGATCCTCCATCGGTAGTCTCCACCCATATTACAGAAAAAATGAAGCAGCATGCCTACGAACTTCTTGGCAGACAGGAAACAAAGCAACTTATTGATCATTTAAAGGAAAACGCACCAATACTAGTAGAAGAAGTAACACCATCCCCTCTATCCGTTGGTGATGTGCAAAAGGTGCTTGCAAAACTATTAAAGGAAAACGTCTCTATTAGAAACTTACCTATCATTTTTGAAACATTAGCAGACTATGGAAAAATGAGCTCGGATACTGATCTGCTTGCTGAGTATGTTAGGCAGGCGTTAAGCAAACAAATTACCAACCAGTATGTAGTGGAAAATGAAACCTTTAAAGTTGTCACGCTTTCTGGAAAGATAGAAAAAATGATTGCCGATCACATCCAACAAACAGATCATGGAAATTTTCTTTCCTTAGATCCTAACCGTGCCATGGATATAGTACAAAAAGTGGGAGAACAAATGGAGCAGTTTACTATTTATGAACAAACACCGATTTTATTGTGTTCACCTGCTGTAAGAATGTATGTAAAACAATTACTAGAGAGGTACCTGCCACAAGTTCCGGTTATCTCTTATAATGAATTAGAAGCCAGCATTGAAGTACAAAGCATCGGGGTGGTGAATGTGGAAGGATGAAGGTGAAAAAATACAAAGCAGATACCATGCAAGAAGCGATGGAGCTTGTCCGGTTAGAGTTAGGGAATGATGCAGTCATCTTGAACTCAAAAGCTGTAAAAACAAACAAATTTTTTGGTCTGGTCACGAAAAAAAGTGTCGAAGTAATTGCTGCTGTGGATGATGTTGTCATGGAACAGAACATAAAAAGTAAGCATTCTGCACGTAATGAGGTACCTCCACAACCTAACAATATTTCTTCCTTTGAACAAGAAAAGCTTTTAGACAGCATCCAGGAAATGAAAAGGATGATGAAGCACTTAACAAAGAATGCAGGCAGAAATCCGGATGTACCTGATTATTTAATCCTGCTGGAAGAAAAGGTGACCAAACTTGATTTAGATCCATCCTTTACAGAGGAGATAAACGATTACCTCTATCGTATGTGGCAAAATAATCATCCGAGTTTACAAGAATTGTTAGAGCATACGGAAGAAAAAATGCAAGAAGCGATTTCCGATGTTTATTTTGAGAATCGGTCATTTCTGCAAAAATACATTTGCCTTGTTGGTCCTACCGGAGTAGGGAAAACTACAACACTTGCTAAGCTTGCAGCAACTGCGAAATTAAAGCATGGGAAAAAAGTAGGCTTTATCACTACTGATACCTACAGGATAGCAGCTATAGAACAGTTAAAAACGTATGCAAATATTTTAGAGGCTCCTATTGAGGTTTGCTATTCCGCTGAAGACTTTCATAAAGCAAAGATGAAGCTAACTGACTTGGATGTGGTGTTTATTGATACAGCAGGAAGGAATTATCTGAATAAACAGTACGTAAAGGAATTAGAAGAAATCCTGAATTTTGGGGATGAAATGAGTACTTTTTTAGTCTTGTCTTTAGCCTCTAAAGTACAGGACATGAAAAAGATTACCGAACAGTTCTGGGATATTGGAATTGACCAATTTATTTTTACCAAAATGGATGAAACGACAGGACCTAGCGCTTTGTTTGAAATGACGAGGCATTATAAAAAAGGGACAGCCTTTGTTACAAATGGACAAAACGTTCCAGAGGATCTTTTAGAGATGACAAAGGATAAGATGGTGGATTGTGTCATTGAGGAACTAAAAATATGATTGATCAAGCTCAGTCTTTAAGGGATAGCATGAAAAGTTTAGGTAGTGATCAAGGCAAGAAGGAAGCAAAAACATTTGCCGTTATCAGTGGCAAGGGCGGAGTAGGTAAATCGAATTTTTCTCTAAATTTTTCGCTAGCACTTCAAACAAAGGGCTATAAGGTATTGTTACTAGATTTGGACATTGGGATGGCAAATATTGATGTCCTTATGGGAATGACGCAGAAATACAGCATTGTCGATTTATTTGAGCGAGGACTTACCATAGAAGATATTACTAGAAAAGGTCCTGAAGGGCTTTCTTATATTGCAGGAGGCTCAGGTCTAAGAGATATTTTCTACTTTAATGAACAAAAAAGAAATCAATTTTTCTTACAGCTTCAACAAATTTCCGTTAACTATGATTTTATTCTTTTTGATATGGGAGCTGGAATTACCACTGAAAGCAGAAAAATAATATTATCCTGTGATGAAGTATTTGTCCTCTCAACGTGTGAACCAACATCAATGACAGATGCCTATTCGGCAATTAAATTTGTTTGTAGTCATCCTGAAGCGGATTCTATTAAATTTCAACTTCTTATTAACAGAGCCATTGATTCCTTTGGAGCAAAAAGCACAGCTAGAAGGTTGAATTCTGTTGCAGCAAAATTCCTAAAAAAAGAACTTTGTTATATTGGCTATTTACCAGATGACAAACATGTACCGAAAGCTGTAATGGAACAAACGCCTTTCTTCCTAAGGTTTCCATCATGTCAGGCAAGCAAAGCATTAAAAAAGCTCACTTCTACATACCTAAGTAATAATACAGTTCAAACGGTCATTGAGTCACAAAACTTTTTTACAAAGTTGCGTAGTTTATTTGGATAGGATGGAAGGAGAGAGAGTAAAGGATGAAAAAAGTAAAGGTACTCATTACAGATGATTCTATCTTTATGAGAAAGCTTTTGTCCGATATGCTGTCAAAACACCCTTCCATTGAGGTGATTGCGACGGCAAATAACGGCCTAGATGCGCTAAACAAAATTAATGATTTTGCACCAGATGTAGTCACCTTGGATGTTGAAATGCCGAAAATGGACGGACTAGAAGCGTTGAAAAAAATCATGAAAGAGCACCCTCTCCCCGTGATTATGTTATCAAGCACAACCTTAACGGGTTCCTTGAATACCATTGTTGCGATGGAATATGGGGCAGTAGATTTTGTTGCCAAGCCTTCGGGTGCCATTTCATTAGATATACATAAAGTAAAAGAGGAATTAGTAGAAAAAATACTTCTGGCCTCCAAAACGAATATAAAAACGTTAAAAAATTTCTCTGAAGAGAATAAAAATATACCCTTTGCAATAACAGGTAATAGTAAAATAGAACTATTAGAAAAGACAAGCGAAAATAAGAATACACTCGTTTGCATTGGTACATCGACAGGAGGACCTAGAGCACTACAAACCATCTTAGCTTCGCTTCCTGAATCGTTTCCTGCACCAATATTAATTGTCCAGCACATGCCTAAGCATTTTACCAAATCATTAGCTAATCGCTTAAACACGATGAGTAACATTACTGTGGTGGAGGCAGTACATAATCAAAAGGTGGAAAATGCAACTGCATACATTGCACCGGGTGATTACCATATGGGCATAGTTAAAAAAGGCAGAGATTTGTATATACATCTACATGACTCTCCTCCGTTAAAGGGGCACAGACCATCTGTTGACTTTCTTTTTACATCGGTAAATCATCTGCAAAACTATCAAAAAATTGCAGTTGTGTTAACTGGAATGGGAAATGACGGTACGGAGGGTATCCGTTTATTGAAGCAAACTAAACCACCCAATACAATCTGCATCGCAGAGTCAGAGGAAACGGCTGTTGTATATGGGATGCCTAAGGCCGCGCTTCACACAGGGCTAGTAGATGAAGTACATCCCATCAATGATATTGCAAAAAAGATCCACCAATATACTATTAAATAGGGGTGCGAAGTATGGATTTAAACCAATATTTAGATGTTTTTCTGGAAGAAAGTAAAGAGCATTTGCAGGAGATAAATAATAAGCTTGTGGAACTTGAAAAGTTTCCAGGAAATCTTGAACTTGTAAATGATATTTTTCGTTCCGCGCATACCTTAAAAGGGATGTCTGCGACGATGGGATATGAGGACCTTGCAGCATTGACACATCAAATGGAAAACGTCCTAGACTTAATTCGCAATAGTAAACTAACGGTTACTTCTGACTTGATTGATGTTATTTTTCAATCTGTAGAGCTTCTTGAAGAGATGGTACTGTCCATTTCACAGGGTGGAGATGGGAAAAAAGATGTGAAAGAGGTTGTATCACTCCTTGTAAAAATTGAAAAAGGTGATGCTATTAGCGCTTCAAGCACTCCTAAAAAAAGTGAAAATGCAGAACACTCTTATGATTCCTACGAACTAACTATTTTACAACAATCAGAAGAACAAGGATATTCGCCGTATGAACTTACCATTACACTTCGCAAGGACTGCTTATTAAAAGCTGCAAGAGTATTTATGGTGTTTGAAGTGTTAGAAGGTTTAGGTGAGGTGATAAAATCCCATCCTTCTGTTGACATGCTGGAAGAAGAAAAGTTTGAGCAAAGCTTTCAGGTAACGATCGTGACGAAAGAAGATACAGATTCATTGAAAGCAAAAATAATGAAGGTGTCTGAGCTAGAAAGTGTAAACATTCATAAACTAGATGTTGCCACTTTGACAGAGAAGGATTCAGACAATTTCGATTCAGAAAGTGCCATTTCTGAAGCTGTTGCTGCCAACACGGAGGTTGCTACCACAGCAGTCCCTGCTAAGGAAGAAAAAACAGCAACCTCAAAAGTAGCAGCTGGGAATAAAACTATAAGAGTCAGTATCGACCGTTTGGACGCTTTGATGAATCTTTTCGAAGAGCTTGTCATTGACAGAGGCAGATTGGAGCAGATCTCCAAAGATTTAAATGAAGGAGAGTTATTGGAAACCGTAGAGAGGATGTCTAGAATCTCTAATGATTTGCAAAACATTATCTTAAATATGCGGATGGTGCCAATTGAAACAGTCTTCAATCGTTTCCCACGGATGGTACGACAATTAGCAAGGGACCTTGGAAAAAAGGTCGAAATTGAGATTGAAGGGGCAGAAACAGAGCTAGATCGGACTGTGATGGATGAGATTGGAGATCCTTTAGTCCATCTACTACGTAATGCCATTGATCATGGGATAGAAAAACCTGAAGTACGTGTGAAGAACGGAAAGCAAGAGGAAGGTACCATTATTCTAAAAGCCTACCATAGCGGAAACCATGTATTCATTGAAATTATTGATAATGGGGCAGGTATTTCCCGTGATAAAGTGCTAAAAAAAGCGATTGGAAATGGGGTAATATCCCAGCAAGATGCCGACAGAATGTCTGATCTAGAAGTGTATCAGCTTATCATGTCCTCTGGATTCTCTACTGCAGAAGTAATTTCTGATATTTCTGGTAGAGGTGTCGGCCTGGATGTTGTGAAAAACACCATTGAATCACTTGGAGGCAATATAACGATTACTTCAACAGAAGGGCATGGAACGACATTTTCCATTCAATTGCCTTTAACATTGTCCATTATTTCTGTTTTATTAACGGAAGTCGGAACGGAAAAATATGCCATACCACTTTCCTCTATTATAGAGACATCTATTATTAAAAAAGAAGAAATTGTGACTGCGCACAATCAGAAGGTTATTGATTTTAGAGGGAAAATTGTTCCTGTAATCTATTTAAATGAAGTGTTTCAGGTGGAACAGGCAAGCGACCTGAATGAGGATTATTATTCTCTTGTTCTTGTAAAAAAAGGAGAAAAAACGGCAGCGCTGGTTGTGGATTCGTTCATTGGCCAGCAAGAAGTTGTACTTAAATCTTTAGGGCAATACTTAAGCACTACCTTTGCCATAAGTGGAGCTACGATTTTAGGGGATGGACAAGTTGCGCTCATTCTCGATTGTAATGCCTTGATAAAATAAGTTAAAAAGAGAATGGGAGGCAATGAATCATGCAGGATACCGCTCAAATGTTAAAACTAATCGTATTTGAACTAGGTGACGAAGAATATGCCATTCCTGTTCATCAGGTAAGGTCTATTGAAAAGTTAATGAAATTTACCAGAGTTCCCAATGTGCCTGCTTTTATAAAAGGTGTAATAAATCTTCGAGGTGTGATTACCCCCATCATTGACCTTAAAAGTAGATTGGAAATGGAGGAGAGTCCTCCTTCCCATTCTTCTAGGATAATTATTACAGTAGTAGATGATATTGAAGTTGGTTTTATTGTAGATGCAGCAAATGATGTGGTAGATATTACAGAAGAAGATATCGAACCTTCACCAGAAGTAGTGGGGACAGTTGCCAAAAAGTATGTACAAGGTGTTGTGAATGTGAACAAAAGGCTGTTCGTGTGTTTGGACTTATCCGAAATTTTGCAAATGAATTACCCTAAAGGTAGCGATAATGAAAAATAAGTCAGAGAATTTAGTAGAATTAGATCTTTTAAAGGAATTAGGCAATATAGGGTCAGGAAATGCAGCAACAGCCCTTTCCCAACTTCTTAATAAAGAAGTGACCATGAATGTTCCTCAGGCAAAGGTTGTTAATTTTAACGAAATGATGGAACTTATGGGTGGATCAGACAGGCCTGTTGCGGCTGTTTTTCTTAGAATGGAAGGAGAGCTCTCCGGAAGCTTGTTTTTTGTTCTTTCCATTGATGATGCCACGAAACTTATTAATCAACTGATCCCAGATAAAGAGATGAAGGTTGAGAACCTGGCAAATCATGAACTTGGGCTATCTGCTCTCCAGGAATTAGGAAATATTATATCCGCACATTATTTGACGGCGCTTTCAGATTGTATTGGAATAATGGTCACTCCATCTGTTCCAGAGGTAACTATTGATATGGTTGGTGCGATCGTCGTGACTGCACTTCTTGAAATTTCGGAAGCAAGCGAGCAGGTCATCTTTATTGATACAGAGCTAACAGAAACGACCGCGGAATATACGGAAAAAGCAAAAGGACATTTTTTTCTCATTCCTTATCCAGATTCCTTTGAGAAAATCTTAGCCTCATTAGGAGCGGTATAATGTTAGAGATGGGAACAGTCGTTAAGGTTGGTATTGCTGAGTGTGAGGTCATTAAAGAGCCACAGTTGATTCGTACATCCGGCCTCGGCTCTTGTGTGGGTGTAGTGATTTATGATAATACAGTAAAAATTGCGGGAATGGTGCATGTCATGTTGCCAGATTCGAAGCTAGCAAGAATGTCTTCCTTTAATCAATATAAATATGCGGACACTGGAGTGGTGCAATTGGTTCAAAAGTTGATAAGGACTGGAACCAAAATGACTAGCTTAAGAGCAAAAATTGCCGGTGGCGCACAAATGTTCCAATTTAAAGGAGCAAGCAATGATTTAATGAGAATTGGACCTAGAAATGTAGAAGCTGTAAAAACCAAACTAGCGGAGCTACAAATTCCATTGCTTAGTGAGGACTGTGGTGGAAATAATGGAAGAACGATAGAGTTTAATCCTGACAGCGGTGTTCTTATGATTAAAACCGTCAATAAAGGCATTAGCTATATCTAATCATTTTTAGGTTTTAGGAATATATAAGGAGGAAAGCCATGACTACTACAACGAACGAGTCCTACTATTGGAGCTTATGGAAAACAAAAAAAGATGCAGACGCTGGTGATTTCCTTGTGAGAAAATATATGCCACTTGTACAATATCATGTGCAACGGATAGCTGTAGGGCTTCCTAAAACTGTAAAAAGAGAAGAAATTAAAAGCTTAGCCTTTGTAGGGTTATTTGATGCCATTGAAAAATTCGACCCGACAAGAGATTTAAAGTTTGATACATATGCTTCCTTTCGAATTAGGGGTGCCATTATTGATGGCCTAAGAAAAGAGGATTGGCTTCCTAGAAGCGTGCGGGAAAAAGCCAAAAAAATTGAAGCGGCAATGGAAGAGCTGGAACAAGAGTTGATGCGAAATGCTACCTTAGAGGAGGTTTCTAAACAAGTTTCCATGCCACAAGATGAAGTTTCAACCGTGATTCATGAAGTATTTTATGCGAATGTGTTATCCATGGATGACATGCCTAAGGATCAAGAAGAATCACACCACGGCACTTACATCCTAAAGGATGAAAAAACATTATCCCCCGAAGAAGAAGCAATTAAATCAGAAGCAGTTCATCAGCTTGTGCAAGAAATAGAATCTCTCTCTGAAAATGAAAAGCTTGTGGTTAGTCTTTTTTATAAAGAAGAATTAACACTTACTGAAATTGGTCAAGTTCTAGGTTTGACTACTTCAAGGATTTCTCAGATTCACTCCAAGGCGATCTTTAAGTTAAGGAAGCAACTTGAACCAGTATGGTAGAAGAAATGCATCAATAAAGGTGTGATAGAAACAGTGATTATTTTTACCATTATAAACTTCATATTAATACTACTTGTCATCTTGTTCACCATTATTCTCTATAGTAAATTTTCGAATGTTCAACGACTTGAACAAGAATACCGACAGCTGTTGTCAGAAGCAGAAGAGTCGATATCTGGATTTATCATGGAGTTAAAGGAAGAAAATGACCGCTTTTTAAAAAATATGACGAACAAAAACGGTGAACGAGAAGTGTCCAATGAAAAAAACACTTCTCAACACTTCCATGAAATAGAAGAGAATCTTACCCTAACGGATGTTACGGAGCTACTTTCAGAAAACAATAATGAGTTAAATAAAGAACCAAAAGAAATGTCATTTGAGGAATTAAGTCTAAAGGAACAGGCAATTCTGTTACGTGAAAGAGGCTATTCTATTGAAGAAACAGCAAGAAAGTTAAACAAGGGAAAAACAGAAATCGAGCTTTTATTGAAATTTCAGCACTGAGTTGCATTTATAACTTGATTGTAAAAAGTGATTGTGATATATTTATTTTCGGTGTTATAAATACACACGTTTACCGATTTGAGCAATGGTGCTGAATTTCAGTTTTGCTTAGAGATGACGTAAACGGAGGACAAAAAACCATTAGGAGGAAAAAACATGTCAGTAATTTCTATGAAGCAATTATTAGAAGCTGGTGTACATTTCGGACACCAAACTCGCCGTTGGAACCCAAAAATGAAGAAATTTATCTTCACGGAGCGTAACGGTATCTACATCATCGACCTTCAAAAAACAGTAAAAAAGGTTGAAGAAGCATACAACTTTGTAAAAGAGCTAGCTGGTAACGGCGGAACAGTATTGTTCGTTGGTACGAAAAAGCAAGCACAAGATTCTGTGAAAGAAGAAGCAGAACGTTCTGGAATGTATTATGTTAACCAACGCTGGTTAGGTGGAACACTAACTAACTTTGAAACAATCCAAAAGCGTATTTCTCGTCTAAAAGCTATTGAAAAAATGCAAGAAGACGGTACGTTTGAAGTACTTCCTAAAAAAGAAGTTGTTATGTTAAATAAAGAGCTTGAGCGTCTTGAGAAATTCTTAGGCGGAATCAAGGACATGAAAGGTCTTCCTGATGCATTGTTCATCATTGACCCACGTAAAGAGCGTATCGCTGTTGCGGAAGCTAGAAAATTAAACATCCCTATCGTTGGTATTGTAGACACTAACTGTGATCCAGACGAAATTGATGTTGTTATCCCTGCAAACGACGATGCAATCCGCGCGGTTAAACTATTAACAGGTAAAATGGCAGACGCTATCCTTGAAGCAAAACAAGGCGAAGAAACTGCTACAACTACTGCATAATTTGATGTTTTAGAAAAGGTGATAAGGGGGGTAAGCCTTTTATCACCTTTTTTTGGAAATAAGCTTAAATGAAACTTTTTACATACCCTAAGGAGGACGAAAAACATGGCTGTAACTGCTCAAATGGTAAAAGAACTACGCGAAAAAACTGGCGCAGGTATGATGGACTGCAAAAAAGCGTTAACAGAAACAAACGGAGATATGGAAAAAGCAATTGATTTCCTACGTGAAAAAGGAATCGCTAAAGCTGCTAAGAAAACAGATCGTATCGCTGCAGAAGGATTAACTGCAATCGCGACAAACGGTAACGATGCAGTAATCTTTGAAGTAAACTCTGAAACTGACTTTGTTGCGAAAAACGAAGGCTTCAAAACACTTGTAAGTGAGCTAGGTGAATTCCTTCTTGCGAACAAGCCTGAGTCTGTTGAAGTTGCTTTAGAAACAAAGATGTCTAACGGATCTACTGTAACAGAACATATCAATTCTGCAATTGCTAAAATTGGGGAAAAATTAACGCTTCGTCGTTTTACAGTTGTTACAAAAACAGATGCTGATGCATTTGGTGGCTACCTTCACATGGGTGGACGTATCGGAGTTCTAACTCTACTTGAAGGTACTACGGATGAAGCTGCGGCGAAAGATGTTGCAATGCACATCGCAGCAATCAATCCTAAATATGTATCTCGTGACGAGGTTTCTGCTGAAGAAACGGAGCGTGAGCGTAAAGTATTAACGGAGCAAGCACTAAACGAAGGCAAGCCTGAAAACATTGTGGCAAAAATGGTAGAAGGTCGTCTTGGAAAATACTTCGAAGATATCTGCCTACTTGATCAATCTTTCGTTAAAAACCCTGACATGAAAGTACGTCAGTTTGTGGAAAGCAAAGGCGCTACAGTGAAATCTTTCGTTCGTTATGAAGTGGGCGAAGGTATTGAAAAGCGTCAAGACAACTTTGCTGAGGAAGTAATGAGCCAAGTTAAAAAATAAGAGGAACAACGATGTATAGAGAGGAACACTTTTGTGTTCCTCTTTTTAGGAAAACGATATTCTTTGTTCACTTGTTGAAAATTTCGAATCCTTTTATTAACTGGAGGTTATTATGGCTCAAGCAAAATATCAGCGTATTGTATTAAAATTAAGTGGAGAAGCGCTTGCAGGTGAACAAGGCTTCGGAATTAATCCAACTGTCATCAAATCCGTTTCAAAACAAGTAAAAGAGCTAACAGAACTTGGCGTGGAAGTAGCGGTTGTTGTTGGCGGTGGCAATATCTGGCGTGGAAAAGTAGGCAGTGAAATGGGTATGGACCGTGCTTCTGCTGACTATATGGGTATGTTAGCAACAGTAATGAATTCTTTAGCTCTTCAAGACAGCCTTGAAAATTCTGGCGTACAAACGAGAGTGCAAACATCCATTGAAATGCGTCAGGTAGCAGAGCCTTATATTAGAAGAAAAGCAATTCGCCACCTTGAAAAGAAACGTGTTGTTATTTTTGCAGCGGGTACAGGAAATCCGTATTTCTCAACTGATACAACAGCAGCATTAAGAGCTGCAGAAATTGAAGCTGATGTTATTTTAATGGCTAAAAATAATGTAGATGGCGTATACAGTGCAGATCCTACTGTTGATGCGTCAGCAACAAAATATGATACGTTATCCTACTTAGATGTACTTCGTGAAGGCCTAGCTGTAATGGATTCAACAGCGTCATCCTTGTGCATGGATAATGATATTCCTATTATTGTTTTCTCCATTATGGAGGAAGGAAATATTAAACGAGTGGTTCTTGGTGAAAATATCGGAACGATTGTAAGGGGGAAATAGACATGGCAGCTCAAATTATTAACGCAGTAAAAGAAAAAATGGAAAAAGCAGTACAAGCTTATTCTAGAGAATTGGCGAGCATTCGTGCTGGTCGTGCAAGTGCTGCACTTCTAGATAAAGTAACAGTTGATTATTATGGTGCGCCAACTCCGGTGAATCAACTAGCATCATTAAACGTGCCAGAAGCGCGTCTATTAGTTGTTCAGCCTTATGACAAATCTTCTTTAGGTGATATTGAAAAAGCAATCATTAAAGCTGATTTAGGTCTAAATCCAACGAATGATGGGACAGTCATCCGCATTAGCATTCCTGCATTAACGGAAGAGAGACGTAAAGAATTAGTGAAACAAGTGAAAAAATCCTCTGAGGATGCTAAAGTAGCAATTCGTAATATTCGTCGTGATGGAAACGATGATCTTAAGAAGGCTGAGAAGAATGGCGAGATCACAGAAGATGAATTACGCGGATATACCGATGACATTCAAAAGCAAACAGATTCTTTCATTGCAAAGGTAGATACTGTAACGAAAGAAAAAGAAAAAGAAATAATGGAAGTATAAGCAATTTCCATGTAAAATAGAAAGATAGAAAAGACCCTCTAATGTTTACAGGGGGTTTTTTTGTTAATACTGTTACTATAAATGGACGCTTGTCTATTTATCTCTAATGGAGGATTTTTATGCTGAAGAAAATACAAGAGTGGAGAGGCAAAGAAACCTCTAAATCATTTAGCTTAAAAGAAGAGATTCTGAAGCACCCTATCCCCGAACATATTGCAATAATTATGGATGGAAACGGGAGATGGGCAAAAAAGCGTGCACTTCCTAGAGTAGCTGGACATCACGAGGGCATGAAAACTGTTCGAAAAGTAACGAAGGCGGCAAATAGCTTAGGTGTTAAAGTTCTGACAATGTATGCTTTTTCCACAGAGAACTGGAAGAGGCCCAAGCTTGAAGTCGATTTTCTGATGAAGCTTCCCGAAGAATTTTTAGGAACATTCCTACCAGAATTAATGGAGGAAAATGTCCAAGTAAGATTAATGGGAAACAAAAACGATCTGCCAGAACACACACTTAGGGCTGTAGAAAATGCCATGGAAAAAACGAAAGACAATACAGGCCTTATTTTAAACTTTGCGTTAAATTATGGAGCACGCGATGAAATACTCCGTGCTGTAAAAGATGTAGCAGTTGATTTGAAGGAAGGGAAAATCTCCTCTGATCAACTAACGGAAGAGATGTTCGGTGAATATCTTTTCAGCAATTTATTACCAGACCCAGATCTCTTAATTCGTACAAGCGGTGAAATAAGATTAAGTAATTTTATGCTGTGGCAATTAGCCTATGCTGAATTTTATTTCACAGACGTGTTATGGCCTGACTTTGATGAACAAAACCTCTATGAGGCCATCAACAGTTTCCAAACACGTGGACGAAGATTTGGTGGTATATAAGAAGGTGTTGGACATACAATGAAACAGAGAATCATTACTGCCCTGATAGCAGCAGCCATTTTTTTGCCTGTTGTCATTTATGGCAATTTACCATTTGTACTTATGATTTACTTATTGGCGTCAGTTGGTCTATTTGAAGCGCTTAGAATGAAAAAGCTATCCGTTCTAAGTATTCCTGGAATTTTATCTTTGGCTTTATTGTGGTTTCTCATGATGCCATCAGATTTTTTTTCAGTAGAGAGATTTTTGCTTTCTAAAATGGAATTTTTACTTTTGATTGTCCTTTTGTTACTGGCATACACGGTACTTTCAAAGAACAAATTTAATTTTGATGATGTGGGCTTTACTTTGCTTTCCACTATTTATGTTGGCTTAGGGTTTTATTATTTTATCGAAATCCGTGAGCTTGCGCTGGCATACGTATTCTTCGCGTTATTTGTCATCTGGACAACGGATTCTGGAGCATACTTTATTGGGAAGAGCATGGGGAAAACAAAATTATGGCCACATATTAGTCCAAATAAAACAGTTGAAGGCTCCATTGGAGGTGTGGTATGCGCTATTATCGTCGCAATAATCTTCCAAATAGTAGTTGGATTTGATTATTCTATCTTTACTACTATCATCGTGGCTGCACTGTTGTCTGTTTTTGGACAAATAGGTGACCTTGTTGAATCAGCTTTAAAAAGACATTATCAGATAAAAGATTCTGGAAGTATTTTACCAGGACATGGTGGGATTTTGGATCGCTTTGATAGCCTTCTTTTTGTACTGCCACTGTTGCACTTTATACATATCTTTCTTTTCTAACACGAGAAAAAAAGAAGGTTAAAAAGAGGTGAGTGTTGGTGAGGAAAATTAGTTTACTAGGGGCATCAGGATCTATCGGATTACAAACCCTAGATGTGATAAAAACACACAAAGAACAGTTTCAATTAGTTGCATTTAGTGTGGGGAAAAATATTGAAGTAGTAGAGAGAATCCTTGCTGATTTTTCACCTAATCTTGTATCTGTTCAGACCAAAGAAGATTGTGAAAAACTGACGCTTCAATACGGTTCAAGAGATGTGCGTTTTGTTTATGGTGAAGAGGGATTAATGGAAGTAGCTGGTATCCCGAGTGCGGATGTCTTAGTTAATGCAGTTATGGGAAGTGTGGGACTTTTACCTACCCTGCATGCCATTCAACAAAGAAAGGTCATTGCACTAGCGAATAAGGAAACGCTTGTTACCGCAGGACACATTGTGATGGAAGCTGCCAGAAAATATGGTGTACCAATCTTGCCAGTTGACAGTGAACATTCGGCCATATATCAATGTTTGCAAGGGGAAAAAGAAAAAAACATTGAATCAATCATTCTGACTGCATCAGGGGGGAGTTTTCGCGACCGCTCACGTGAGGACCTACAAGGTGTCACTAGAGATGAAGCGCTAAATCACCCTAACTGGTCAATGGGTGCTAAAATCACGATTGATTCTGCGACCATGATGAACAAGGGCTTAGAAGTGATTGAAGCGCATTGGCTCTTTGATATTGCTTATGAAAATATTCAAGTTGTCATGCACCGTGAAAGTGTCATTCACTCGATGGTAGAATTTCATGATACGAGTATCATTGCTCAGCTTGGGACACCGGATATGAGAGTGCCCATTCAATATGCGCTCACCTTTCCAGACAGATTGCCGCATCCTACAGGTAAAAGAATAAACTTCATGGAAATTGGCAAGCTTCATTTTGAAAAAATGGATATGAATCGATTCCGATGCTTACAATATGCGTATGATGCCGGTCGTGCGGGTGGTACTATGCCAACTGTTTTAAATGCAGCCAATGAAATTGCAGTAAGTGCATTTTTAGAGAATAAAATAGAATTTCTAACAATTGAATCGTTAATTGAGTCTGCTATGACTAGACATACGCTTCAGAAAAACCCTGACTTGGACACAATTAAAGAAGTGGACATGGAAACAAGGCAATATGTTCGTTCACTAATCGATTAGAGGTGGAAAACTGGTGAATACAGTTATCGCATTTATCATTATTTTTGGAGTCCTCGTGTTTGTTCACGAGCTCGGACATCTAGTTTTTGCAAAAAGAGCAGGTATACTATGCAGAGAGTTCGCGATAGGCTTTGGACCGAAAGTGTTTACATTTAAAAAGAATGAAACTGTCTATACTATCAGGCTTCTGCCAATCGGTGGATTCGTTCGTATGGCAGGAGAAGATCCTGAAACCATCGAATTAAAGCCTGGCTATCATGTTGGTCTCCTGTTTAATTCTGCTGGAGAAGTGAACAAAGTCATAGTTAATAATAAAGAGAAATTTCCAGAAGCAAAAATGCTTGAAGTGGAACATGCAGATTTAGAAAAAGAGCTAGTCATCAGAGGGTTCGAATTAAGTGATGAAGAAACTCTCCGTGAATACAAGGTTGCAGAGGAAGCATACTTTGTCATGGATGGTCAAGAAATTCAAAATGCTCCATATAACAGACAGTTTGGCTCTAAAACTTTATGGCAGCGCACGATGGCCATTTTTGCTGGTCCGATGATGAACTTTATTTTGGCATTTGTCATTTTCGCCTTTCTCGGAATTGTACATGGGTATCCAGTGAATGATGCTGTGATTGGCCAATTGACAGAAGATGGAGCTGCTCAAGACGCGGGCCTTCGTCAAGGAGATAAAGTAGTGGCCATTGATGACTCATCTGTTGCTTCTTGGGAAGAACTAGTGAGTGTCATTCAAGCAAATCCAAATAAAGAGCTAGAATTTAATATCACGCGAGATGGAGAAAGTCTCTCTATCCCTGTTACCCCAAAAGCAGAAACAGTAGAAGACAAAAGTATCGGGATCATTGGCGTTTATATGCCAATGGAAAAATCATTCCTAGGCTCGTTTCCAAAAGCAGCAACAGAGACCTTTAATTGGTCTAAAGAGATTGTAGTTGGATTAGGTAAGCTCATCACAGGTCAGTTTTCATTAGATATGCTCTCTGGTCCTGTTGGTATATATAAATCAACAGAAGTTGTTGCTGAATCAGGCGTGATTATGTTGATGAGATGGGCAGCCGTTCTTAGTATCAATCTAGGGATTATCAATCTCCTACCAATTCCTGCACTAGATGGTGGAAGACTGATGTTCTTTGCAGCAGAAGCGGTCAGAGGTAAACCAGTAGATCGTCATAAGGAAGGTCTTGTCCATTTTATCGGCTTTGCTCTCTTGATGCTGTTAATGCTAGTGGTAACATGGAATGACATCCAGAAGTTTTTCCTGTAAAATAAATGATAGAACACACAGACTTGCATCATTCATGTGGTGCAAGTTCTCTTTCTTTTACAGAGTTTATTAGATGATACTTACATATTTACTTAAGAGGTGTATGAAATGAGACAAAGCATGACACTTATTCCAACGTTAAGGGAAGTGCCAGCGGATGCAGAAGTGAAAAGTCATCAGCTTTTATTAAGGGCAGGCTTCATCCGTCAAAACACGAGCGGAATTTATAGCTTTCTTCCACTTGGAAAAAAAGCATTGAAAAACGTAGAGGATATTATTAGAGAAGAAATGGACCGCTCTGGTGCTGTGGAATTACTAATGCCGGCAATGCAAGCAGCAGAATTGTGGCAAGAGTCAGGAAGATGGTACTCTTATGGACCGGAATTGATGCGACTAAGAGATAGACATGACCGTGAGTTTGCACTTGGAGCTACACATGAAGAAGTAATTACAACAATTGTAAGAGACGAAGTGAAATCCTACAAAAAACTTCCATTATCTCTCTATCAAATTCAAACTAAATTTCGTGATGAAAAGCGTCCGCGTTTTGGGTTGTTAAGGGGACGAGAATTTTTAATGAAGGATGCATATTCCTTCCACGCAAACCAAGAGAGTTTGGATGAAGTATATGAAAAAATGTACACAGCATACTCTAACATCTTTAGTCGCCTTGGTTTGAACTTCCGCGCTGTTATCGCAGATTCTGGTGCGATGGGTGGGAAAGATACACATGAGTTTATGGTCCTATCTGAAATTGGCGAGGACACAATTGCCTATTCATCTGATTCTTCCTTTGCGGCAAATATCGAAATGGCACCAGTTGTTGTCTCATATGAAAAGAAAGCAGAAGCTGAAAAAGAGCTTCAAAAGGTATCTACTCCTAATCAAAAAACGATAGAAGAAGTAGCGGCTTATTTGAATATGGAGAAAGTAGATTTAATTAAATCCATCCTCTTTAAGGTGGACGACAAGTTTGTTTTGACATTAGCAAGAGGCGACCATGAAATTAATGATGTGAAACTAAAGAATCTGTATCAAGCATCTGTTGTCGAAGTAGCTAGCAGTGAAGACGTCCAAAAAGTAATGGGAGCAAGCATTGGCTCTGTTGGTCCAATATCTGTAGCGGAGGAGTTAGAAATTGTCGCTGATACCGCAGTAGAGTATATGGTTAATGCAGTCTGTGGAGCAAATGAAGAGGGCGTTCATTATCAGCATGTCAATCCTTCACGTGATTTTAGTGTTTCTCAATTCACAGACTTACGCTTCATCAAAGAGGGAGATCCTTCACCAGATGGACAAGGAATCATTCAGTTTGCTAAAGGAATTGAAGTCGGCCATATCTTTAAGCTTGGAACGAGATACAGTGAAGCAATGGGAGCCACGTTCCTTGATGACAACGGCCGAAGCCAGCCAATGATTATGGGCTGTTACGGAATTGGAGTGTCCCGTGTCCTTGCAGCAGTTGTAGAACAGTACCATGATGATAATGGGATTGTGTGGCCAAAAGCTGTAACTCCTTACCATGCACATGTTATCCCTGTAAATGCCAAAAATGAAACGCAACTAAACTTAGCAGAAGAAATTTACCAAAAGCTCAAGGATTCAGGTAAAGATGTTCTATTTGATGACAGGCAAGAACGTCCTGGTGTAAAATTTGCAGATGCAGATCTCATCGGCTTACCTGTGCGCATTACTGTTGGGAAAAAGGCAGAAGAAAACATGGTTGAGGTTAAATGGAGAGCAACTGGTGAAATGGAAGAAATGACTGTAGAAGAATTAATTCAAACAATGCAAAAAAAATAGTACAATAAAATAGAATCTAAGAGAAGGTACCTCCACTTTGAGGTACCTTCCATTATGTCAGTTATCTTTTAATTTAGCTCTTTTCTAAAAGATTGTTGCTACAAACTAGGCAAAAGTCGGCTTTAAGACTTTTTCCAGTCATTAATAGTAGAAAAGTTGCCATATACCTAAAACTATCTCCACGAAAAGAGCACGACATCAACGTCGATTGCGTGTTGCTTAACTATACGCAGTAGCAACAAAGTTTACGAAAACAGCCTTAATTTAGAAACAAAGGGGAAAGGAGTCCATACATTGCTAGAAGAGATATCACAAGAAAAAATAGATAGATTTCGTCTTCTGCTTCAACAGCTTGAATTATCAAGTGATGATATTTTTCCTTATTTTTCAAATGGAGCAATAGAAAGGCTAACCGTTGAAAAAACAAACAAACGATGGCATTTTCATTTCATACTACAAAAGGTCTTACCTGTAAATGTCTATCACCTTTTTTATGAAAGGCTAACGAAAAGCTTTTCTCATATCGCAAATGTTTCTTTTAACATTACGGTTCAAGAAAGAACATTTGAAGAGTCTTCTATACGTGATTACTGGCCACTTTGTTTAAAGGAATTGGACGGCTGCTCGCCTCCTCTTTTAATGCTATTACAAGGTCAAACACCAACACTCCAAGGAAACAAGTTAATGTTGTCGGCGAGAAACGAGGCAGAAGCGATTGCGCTTAAGAAGAAGCTAGCCCATACCATTGGCAGTACGTATGAAAGTTTTGGGTTTCCAGCCTTTCTTTTAGATACAAGCCTTTCGCAATCTGATGAAGAATATCAACAATTTGTTGAGCAAAAACAGCAAGAGGATAAACAAAAAGCACTTGCTGCCGTAACAGAAATGCAAAAGAAGGAATCCGCAAAAGATGACAACACGGTTAGTGGTCCTGTCATGATAGGTTATAACATCAAAGATGATGTGGAGATAAAAACATTAGACGAAATTGTCGAAGAAGAACGAAGGGTTGCCGTTCAAGGGTATGTTTTTGATGCGGAAACCAAGGAACTTAGAAGTGGAAGAACGCTTTTAACCTTTAAAATTACAGACTATACCAACTCCATTATGGTAAAAATGTTTTCCCGTGACAAAGAAGATGTCCCGCTTTTACAGGCTGTAAAAAAAGGAATGTGGCTTAAGGTGAGGGGAAGTGTGCAAAACGATACATTTGTACGTGATCTAGTCATGATGGCCAATGATATCAACGAATTTAAAGGGAAAGAAATCATTGATACCGCACCAGAGGACGAGAAAAGAGTCGAGCTGCACGTGCATTCTCCTATGAGTACGATGGATGGAATTAGCTCCATTTCCTCCTTGGTTGCTCAGGCAAA
This sequence comes from Bacillus sp. THAF10, assembly GCF_009363695.1. Taxonomy (NCBI): domain Bacteria; kingdom Bacillati; phylum Bacillota; class Bacilli; order Caryophanales; family Bacillaceae; genus Bacillus; species Bacillus sp. THAF10. The sequence goes on from NZ_CP045403.1 coordinate 1,776,675, forward strand.
AAAATGGGGTCATAAAGCAATTGCCATTACCGATCATGCAGTCGCACAAGGCTACCCTGAAGCGTATTCGGCAGGTAAGAAAAATGGAGTCAAAATCTTATATGGATTGGAAGCAAATTTAGTAGATGATGGGGTTCCAATTGCCTATAATTCTGCACACCGCAACCTGGCTGAAGAAACGTATGTAGTGTTTGACGTAGAGACTACCGGTTTATCTGCCATGTATGACACCATCATTGAGCTTGCCGCTGTTAAGATAAGGGGTGGGGAAATAATTGATCGTTTTGAATCATTTGCAAACCCTCATCATCCCCTTTCGGCAACAACAATAAATTTAACTGGAATTACCGATGACATGGTAAGAGATGCTCCGGAAGTAGAAGATGTGCTAAGAGATTTCTCTCAATGGATGCAGGAGGATATTTTAGTAGCGCATAACGCTAGCTTTGATATGGGCTTTTTAAATATCGGTTTTCAACGAATCGGGTTAGGTAAAACTAAAAATCCGGTAATTGACACCCTTGAGCTAGGTAGACTTTTGTTTCCTGATTTAAAGAACCACCGCCTTAATACGTTGTGTAAAAAGTTTGATATAGAGCTAACTCAACACCATCGAGCCATTTACGATGCAGAGGCAACAGGGTATTTGCTGGTGAAAATGTTAAAGGACGCACTAGAGAAAGGCATCGTTTACCATGATGAATTAAACGAGCACTCCGGTACAACAGACGCCTTTAAAAGAGCAAGGCCATCCCATGTGACGCTTCTTGCTGTAAATGACATAGGCTTAAAAAATATCTATAAAATTGTATCCATCTCCCATATGAACTATTTTTATCGCGTGCCAAGAATCCCAAGATCACAGCTGCAAAAGTACAGAGAAGGAATTATTGTCGGTACAGCCTGTGATAAGGGAGAAGTGTTTGAGGGGATGATGCAAAAGGCACCTGACGAAGTAGAAGCAATTGCAGAATTCTATGACTATATTGAGGTGCAGCCACCAAGTAACTATGAGCACTTAATAGAACTAGAGCTTGTCAGAGATCATAAAGCATTAAAAGAAATCATTTCAAACATTGTGAAACTAGGTGACAAACTAGAAAAACCAGTAGTAGCAACTGGAAATGTTCACTATTTAAAAGAAGAAGATAAGATACACCGTGAAATATTGGTACGATCTCAATCGGGTGCCAATCCGTTAAACAGACATAAGCTTCCGGATGTACATTTCAGAACAACAGATGAGATGCTAGCACAATTTTCGTTTCTAGGAGAAGAAAAAGCGAAGGAAATTGTCGTTTTTAACACTCAAAAAGTAGCGAGCATGATTGAGGAAATCAAGCCAATAAAAGATGATCTATACACACCAAAAATCGAAGGTGCCGATGATGAGATTCGTGATATGAGCTATTCTATGGCTAGAAGAATTTACGGAGACAACTTGCCTGAGATTGTGGAAAAACGAATTGAAAAGGAACTAAAAAGTATTATCGGACATGGGTTTGCCGTTATTTATCTAATTTCTCATAAGCTTGTTAAGAAATCTCTAGATGATGGCTATCTGGTAGGGTCTCGAGGGTCTGTTGGATCGTCTTTTGTTGCCACCATGACAGAGATTACGGAAGTAAACCCATTGCCTCCACATTATGTGTGTCCATCCTGCCAGCATTCGGAGTTTTTTGATGATGGTTCGGTAGGCTCAGGGTTCGATTTGCCTGATAAAGATTGCCCTAAATGTGGCGAAGCGTTTAAAAAAGATGGCCACGATATCCCCTTTGAGACCTTCCTTGGCTTTAAAGGAGATAAGGTGCCGGATATTGATTTGAGTGCGACACGTTCTTAACTGAAAAGGTTAAGCACTAGCATTGTCTAGTAGAACTGCTATTCCAATGTGTGGAATGATGGGGTAACGTCCTGAAACACACACACTAAAGCTACGGCAAGCGAATGCGATAATGCAAACATCAACATCGTTTGAAGCCCGTTAAAGTAGGCTGAAGTTCACCCTAACATTTTAGGATGAGGAAAGGGAGATATTAATCTTCTGTGAATGATAGGTCTGGTGTCTATAAAATTCCTATGGTTAGAATCAGTAAAATCACTGGGACGAACCCTCGATTGACTTTTCGTGAATGTCACGCAGCAGAAATGTTGTGGGGTCCTAAGAGGACTTCTGAGTGTGGATGAGTAAGCGTTTGGTTATGAAAATCCATCCTGTGTTACAGGCACAGGCAAGCTCAGCGGAATTTAGGGGGAACCTAAGGGAATAAAATAAAGATAGGAATAGTGGAACGTGTGAAGCTCCTGACGTAAGAGAAGGTTGCACTTCTATGACAATGGTGTATGGAAAGGCGTATAGCTATAACATACTTTACAGGAGTGGCAGTAGTGCCGTAGTACTGTTGAAGAAATGCTGATGATGACTGAATAACAAATAGGTCGGAGGATAAAACATTTCAGAGGGAAGGGCACAAGTCGTTAACGTCGAAACAAAAACCTACAAAAAGTCAGATTCGCGTATGACTAAAGAAAAACGAAAGCTTCATAAGGAAGTGATTAGTTGGCTGACTTAATGATTCAAAAGCTAAGAAACAACGAATATTTTGGCTTACAATCAACTTTTGATAATCTTTATGAGGAAAGCAAAAAGGGTCGATATTTTAAAAACATTTTTCAGCTTATTATTTCTGAAGAGAACATTCAATTAGCCTTTCGAAACATAAAAAGTAATATTGGGAGCAAAACGAAAGGTACGAACGGTCACACAATAAAACATCTTAATAAAATAGATGCTCTCAAGCTGATTGGATTAACAAAAAAGAGACTGGATAACTATAATCCACATGCAGTAAGGCGTGTGCTAATACCAAAGCCTAACGGAACAATGAGACCTTTAGGAATTCCAACAATTGAGGACAGATTAATACAACAAATGTTTTTACAGGTTCTTGAGCCGATTGTTGAAGGTAAGTTTCATTCGCAGAGCTATGGTTTTAGACCAAAAAGAAGCACTCATGATGCTTTAGCAAGGTGCTATCATATGGTCAATCACAGTCATCAACATTTTGTGGTGGATATAGATATTAAAGGTTTCTTCGATAATGTCAATCATAAAAAGCTAATGAGGCAACTATGGACAATAGGAATACGGGACAAAAAAGTTTTATCTATCATCAAAATGATGCTAAAGGCAGAAATAAAGGGTAAAGGTATACCTGTTAAAGGAACTCCTCAAGGCGGCATATTATCCCCATTACTAGCCAATGTGGTGTTAAACGAACTTGACTGGTGGATTTCAAATCAATGGGAAACAAAGCCAACAAGAGTTCCATATAAATTGAAACGTAATAAAACGGACGCTCTTAAAAAGACAAAGTTAAAACCAATGTATCTAGTAAGATATGCAGATGATTTTAAAATCTTCACGAATTCCTACTCTAATGCTAGGAAGATTAAAATGGCTGTAGAGAAATGGCTCAGAGAAAGATTAGGCCTTGAAATTAGTGAAGATAAAAGCAAAATCACTAACTTACGCAAAAACGGTACAGACTTTTTAGGAGTACGGTTTAGAGCGGTTCGCAAAGGAAATGCCAAAACAGGTTATATTGTAAACTCAAAAATGGACCCCAAGGCAAAAGAGAAGGTATTAGGTGTTATTCGCCACCAGCTCATAAAGATGAGAAAAAGTCCCACTCCAGAAAAAGTGATGAATTTCAATGCCAACATCCTCGGTTTACACAACTATTACAAAGTTGCAACGAGGATAGCTCAAGAATTTAATGAGATACGACATAAAATTCATCGGAATATTAAATCGTTGATGTTTAGAAATATTTTTATTTACACAAAGGAAACGAATAACATCATTGATAAATTCTATGGAGATTACAATTGTCAAAGATTTAAAAGTAATGGATTACTGGTCTATCCTATTGAAGCAATTCGACATGATATACGAGGTCAAAGAGACCCTAACTTCTCTGTTTATAAGAAAAAGGATAGGGCATCAATTCATAAGTTAATTAAGAATGTGTCTGTTCGTGAAATTGAAATGTTTCGTAAAGGAATATTTAAAGCTAAAAGTGTTTTGTACGAAAATAACCGTTTGAGTAAATATGTAGCTCAAAAAGGTTGCTGTGGTATTACAGGAGAACGACTGACTCCCCACAATGCCATATGTCACCATATAAGATCTACAGCTCAAGGCGGAAAAGATGACTATGAAAACTTGATGATAATAAACAAGAAATATCATATGATTATTCATAATAAAGACCCACTTTTAAATAATGATTATAAAAAAATATTAGCCAAGTTTGAAACGAAGGCCTTAAACAAATTAAACAAGCTAAGAACGGAAGTAGGAAATCCAAAACTTAGCTTCTAAACTTCGACAATGTTAACGATGGAACGCCGTATGACTCCGAAAGGGTCACGTACGGTGTGGAGTGGGGGAAAAGCCAGAGATAATTTCAAAGGCTTACCTATCACTATATTTTTCTGGTGAATATCAGCCTAGGGCCCATAATTACACGAAGGTACTCTTTGGGGAAGAGTATGTATTCCGTGCAGGTACCATTGGTACGGTTGCTGATAAGACTGCCTACGGGTATGTCAAGGGCTATGCCAATGACCGCAACTTAATTTTAAGAGGTGCTGAAATTGATCGTCTTTCCTCCGGCTGTACAGGAGTGAAAAGAACTACAGGACAGCATCCTGGTGGTATTATCGTTGTTCCTGATTATATGGATATATTTGATTTTTCACCGATTCAGTATCCCGCGGATGATCAGAGCTCAGAATGGAAGACGACCCATTTTGATTTTCACTCTATCCATGATAATTTGTTAAAGCTTGATATACTTGGGCATGATGATCCAACTGTTATTAGAATGCTGCAGGATTTAAGTGGAATTGATCCGAAGACGATCCCAACCGACGACCCTGAGGTAATGAAAATATTTAGCGGAACAGCATCACTTGGCGTAACAGAAGAACAGATCATGTGTAAAACAGGGACTCTAGGTATTCCGGAGTTTGGAACAAGGTTTGTTCGCCAGATGCTTGAGGATACGAAGCCGTCTACCTTCTCTGAATTAGTTCAAATTTCTGGACTATCTCACGGTACAGATGTATGGCTTGGAAATGCACAAGAGCTTATTCATAACAAAACGTGTACATTAAGTGAAGTAATTGGCTGTCGTGATGATATTATGGTTTATCTAATTTATAAAGGGCTTGAGCCGTCTATGGCGTTTAAAATCATGGAATCTGTCCGAAAAGGAAAAGGACTCTCAGACGAGTTTAAGGAAGAAATGATTAAGAATGATGTTCCACCGTGGTACATTGATTCATGTTTAAAGATCAAATATATGTTCCCTAAGGCTCATGCTGCTGCTTATGTTTTGATGGCCGTTCGGATTGCCTATTTTAAAGTGCATTTCCCACTGATGTATTATGCGGCTTATTTTACCGTCCGAGCAGATGATTTTGATGTGGACAATATGGTCAAAGGTTCCGCTGCGATTAGGAAAAAGGTGGAGGAAATAAATGCAAAAGGTTTAGATGCAGCACCAAAGGAAAAATCCTTGCTTACTGTACTAGAACTTGCGCTGGAAATGACCGAACGTGGCTTTAGCTTTCAAAAAGTAGATTTGTATAAATCGAGTGCAACGGACTTTATTATTGAAGGAAACAGTCTAATACCTCCTTTCAACTCCATACCTGGACTCGGCACGAACGCAGCACTTAATATTGTGAAAGCAAGAGAGGATGGTGAATTCCTTTCTAAAGAAGACTTGCAGCAACGAGGTCGCATATCAAAAACAATTCTAGAATATTTAGATAATCATGGTTGTCTCACAGGCCTTCCAGATCAAAATCAATTGTCGTTATTTTAGAAAACACATGATAGAATCCTTATGTGAAGCATGATGATAATTAGAAAGATTTGCATATTGTTTGGGGATATGATATATTGACATTGGAAATGCTATATACAAGTAACTAGCAGAGAGTGGGGCAACCCACTCTTTCGTATTGTATGCTCAGCTTTCTTTTGGCTTCTTGTCTTGTTTAGTTTACGCAGCAGTTGTACATAGCTTGCTTGTTTAAGATGCCCTGCTTTTTAGCAGGGTCTTTTGTTCAGATTTTATAAACATCGTCTCGCATCTGCGAAGGAGGGAAATGATGAGCAAAAATGTAACAGAAACGGTGGAAGAGCTAGTACTTCCAATCGTTCAGCAGATGAATGTTGAATTAGTGGATATTGAATATGTGAAAGAAGGATCTTCATGGTTCTTGCGTGTATATGTCGATAAAGAAGGTGGCATTGACATTGAAGAATGTGGGAATGTGAGTGAAAAATTAAGCGAAAAGCTTGATGAAATCGACCCAATTCCTCACAACTATTTCCTTGAAGTGTCATCACCTGGAGCAGAGCGTCCTCTTAAGAAAAAAGAAGACGTGGAAAAGGCAGTAGGGAAGTATGTCAACATCAAAACATATGAACCAATTGATGGATTAAAGTCCTTTGAGGGTGACCTAGTGGAGTTTGATGGAGAAACTGTGAAACTCTTATTGACTATTAAAACACGCAAAAAAGAAGTGTCCATTCCATATCAAAAAGTTGCAAAGGCCAGATTGGCTGTAAAATTTTAAGGATACACTTCCTTAATAGATGAAATTCTGTCCATTTAGAGGCTGAATAAAACGAAAGAATAGGATTTTAAGGGGGACATGGTTGTATGAGCAGCGAGTTATTTGATGCTTTAACCCTGATGGAAAAGGAAAAAGGCATTAGTAAAGATGTAATTATTGAAGCAATTGAAGCTGCGCTTATTTCTGCGTATAAACGTAATTTTAATCAAGCGCAAAATGTTCGAGTGGATATGAATCTTGAAACAGGTACAATGCGCGTGTTTGCAAGAAAAGATGTTGTAGAAGAGGTGTTTGATTCCCGTCTTGAAATCTCTGTAGATGAGGCGCGTCAAATGAATCCGAACTACCAAGAAAACGACGTGGTGGAAATTGAAGTAACGCCAAAAGATTTCGGACGCATTGCTGCCCAAACTGCGAAACAAGTGGTCACTCAGCGCGTTCGTGAAGCAGAAAGAGGAGTTATTTACTCTGAATACATTGAGCGTGAAGAAGATATCATGACGGGTATTGTACAACGTCTTGATTCGAAATTTATCTATGTGAGCCTTGGGAAAATAGAGGCACTTCTGCCAATTAATGAGCAAATGCCTAATGAACATTACAAGCCTCATGATAGAATAAAGGTATTCTTAACAAAAGTAGAAAAAACAACGAAGGGTCCACAAATTTTTGTTTCCAGATCACACCCTGGATTACTAAAACGCTTATTTGAGCTAGAAGTACCAGAAATATATGATGGTACGGTGGAAATTAAATCGGTAGCTCGAGAAGCGGGAGATCGTTCGAAAATCTCCGTACACTGTGACAATCCTGAAGTTGATCCAGTAGGTGCTTGTGTAGGACCTAAAGGGCAAAGAGTACAGGCAATTGTAAATGAGTTAAAAGGCGAGAAAATAGATATCGTCAGATGGTCGAAAGATCCTGTCGAGTTTGTTGCAAATGCTCTCAGCCCTTCCAAAGTATTGGAAGTGCAGGTGAATGAAGAAGACAAGGCTACAACTGTTGTTGTGCCTGATTATCAGCTTTCTCTTGCAATTGGGAAACGCGGTCAAAATGCCCGCCTTGCTGCGAAATTGACTGGCTGGAAGATTGATATTAAAAGCGAGTCCGAAGCGGAAGAATTAGGAATTTATCCTAGCTTGTCATTGTCCAAGACCGATTCTGAGGACATGGACGATTTCTATGATGAAGATTCCACAGAAGAATAAAGAGTAAAAGAGGGTGAAGCCAGGTGAACAGTCGCAAAAAAATTCCTATGCGAAAATGTGTGGCAAGTCAGGAAATGAAGCCGAAAAAAGAACTAATTCGCATTGTACGTTCCAAAGAAGGCGACGTTTCCATTGACATGACCGGGAAAAAATCCGGCAGGGGAGCATATCTTGCCAGAAATAAAGAGAGCATCCTGCTTGCTAAGAAAAAGGATATTCTCTCCCGACACCTTGATGTAGCGATTGACGATTCATTGTATGATGAATTACTTCAGCTGGTAGAAACGGAGCAAGATTAAATAAAATGAATAATCAATGGCTATCAATAGTTGGACTTGCAACTAGAGCAAGAAAAACGATTACAGGGGAAGAGTTTGTTATAAAAGAAGTGCGGACTAAAAAAGCAAAACTGGTCTTAGTTGCTGGAGATGCTTCCGCCAATACCATGAAAAAACTAACAGATAAATGTGCGTACTATCATGTACCAATTAGAACGGTAGAAAATCGGTACGAACTAGGTCGAGCGATTGGTAAAGATGCAAGAGTATCTGTCGCCATTTTAGATGAAGGGTTTGCGAAAAAACTCCTATCCTTGCTCGATTAATCTTTGGGGGTGAATGTATGACTAAATTACGCGTTTACGAATACGCTAAACAAAAGAACGTATCAAGTAAAGATGTCATCACAAAACTAAAAGAAATGAATATTGAGGTATCAAACCATATGGCAACATTAGACGACGACACTATTAAAAAATTGAACGGCTCAGATAAAAAAGAAGCACCAAAGAAAGCAACAGAAAAGAACCAATCTGCGAAAAAACAACAAAACCATCAACCAAACGCTGGTCAAGGCAAACCGAAGAACAAACCTTCTTCTGGTAAAAAAGCTGATTTCAGCAATAACCATAACAACAGCAACAACCAAAACAAGGGTAAGAAAAGACCAAATAATAAACAAAATCGCGGACAACAACAGGCACCTGTTCAACCTGCAAAGAAAAAAGAAACACCTTCTAAAATTACGTTTACAGGCTCATTAACAGTAGGCGAATTAGCAAATATACTCAACAAAGAGCCATCTGAAATTATTAAAAAGCTATTGATGCTTGGTGTAATGGCTACCATTAATCAGGATCTTGATAAAGATTCCATCGAATTAATAGCTGGAGAATACAACGTAGAAGTAGAAGAGGAAATTGTATTTGAAGTTACTGACTTTGAAGGCTATGAATCAGATGATAAAGAAGAAGTACTAGAAGAGCGTCCTCCAGTTGTGACAATCATGGGTCACGTAGACCACGGTAAAACGACCCTTCTTGACTCTATCCGTAATACAAAAGTGACTGCGGGCGAAGCAGGTGGAATTACTCAGCATATCGGTGCCTACCAAGTACAGGTAGAACAAGGCAAAAAAATCACCTTCCTAGACACACCAGGACACGCCGCATTTACAACGATGCGTTCTCGTGGTGCTCAAGTAACAGACATCACCATTCTTGTTGTAGCAGCAGATGATGGTGTTATGCCTCAGACTGTAGAAGCAATCAACCACGCAAAAGCAGCAGAAGTTCCAATTATTGTGGCAGTCAATAAGATGGACAAAGAAGGAGCAAATCCAGATCGTGTGATGCAGGAATTAACAGAGCATGGCTTAGTTTCTGAAGCATGGGGCGGAGATACTATTTTTGTTCCACTTTCTGCTTTAAGCGGTGAAGGTATTGACACATTACTTGAAATGATTCTACTCGTATCTGAAGTGGAAGAATACAAGGCGAACTCTAAGCGTGCGGCTGCTGGAACAGTAATTGAAGCTCAGCTTGACAAAGGAAGAGGTTCAGTTGCTACCTTGCTTGTACAAAAAGGTACATTACGTGTGGGTGACCCAATTGTGGTTGGTAATACCTTTGGACGTGTTCGTGCAATGGTAAATGACCTTGGTCGCCGTGTGAAAGAGGCAGGACCTTCTACACCAGTAGAAATTACCGGACTGAACGATGTTCCACAAGCTGGGGACAACTTTATGGTATTCGCTGATGAAAAAACTGCAAGAAACGTTGGGGAAGCAAGAGCTCAAAAGCAATTGCAAGAACAGCGTAGTGAAAAAACACGTGTGACGCTTGATGATCTTTTCGAGCAAATTAAACAAGGTGATATTAAAGAAATTAACCTGATTGTCAAAGCTGACGTTCAAGGTTCTGTTGAAGCAATGGCTGCTTCTCTTCAAAAGATTGATGTAGAAGGAGCTAAAGTGAAAATCATTCACACAGGAGTAGGTGCAATCACAGAGTCGGACGTGATTCTTGCATCTGCATCTAATGCGATTATTATCGGATTTAACGTTCGTCCTGATGCTGGAGCAAAACGTACAGCTGACGTGGAAAATGTTGATATTCGCTTGCACCGCATCATTTACAAAGCCATCGAAGAAATCGAAGCAGCGATGAAAGGGATGCTTGACCCTGAGTTTGAAGAAAAAGTAATCGGTCAACTGGAAGTTCGCCAAACGTTCAAGGTATCGAAAGTAGGTACTATTGCGGGGGCGTATGTGACAGATGGTAAGGTTACGCGTGACTCTAGCATTCGCCTCATTCGTGACGGCATTGTTATTTTTGAAGGTGAATTAGACACACTCAAACGCTTTAAGGATGATGTGAAGGAAGTTGCAACAAACTATGAGTGTGGTGTGACGATTAAGAACTTTAATGACATTAAAGAAGGCGACGTTATTGAAGCCTATGTCATGCAAGAAATCGCAAGATAATGATCGGATATTTAGAGTGCGATTGTCTTATCTACGATGCTCAATCTTTGAAGGAAAAAAGAGCAGTGTTGCAGCGTATTATTACTCGGCTAAAGCAACGGTTTAATATTTCCATTTCAGAAATAGGACATCAGGATGTATGGCAGCGGACGAAGATAGGAATTGTATCCCTATCTTCCTCTAAATCCATCACGGAAAAAGAATTACAAAAAGTCCTCGATTATCTGGATTCCTTTCCAGAAATTGAGAGGGCAGAAACTTCGCTTGAATGGCTTTAAAGAGGTGAATAGTGATGACACTAAGATCAAACCGTGTCGGAGAGCAGATGAAAAAAGAACTCTCAGATATTATTGGTCGTAAAATAAAGGACCCCCGTGTTGGCTTTGTAACAGTTACAGATGTACAAGTAACGGGGGATCTTCAACAGGCTAAAGTGTTTATTTCTGTTTTAGGTGACGATGAAAAAAGACAGGATACACTTATCGGTCTTGCGAAAGCGAAAGGCTTTATCCGCAGTGAGATTGGCCGTAGAATCCGTTTGAGAAAAACTCCAGAGCTTTTCTTTGAGTTTGATGAATCGATTGATTATGGTAATCGAATTGAGAGTCTGATTCATGAGTTAAATAAAAAGGACTCTGAGAATAACGAAGAGTAAAGAAAAGGATAGGCAATTATTGTCTATCCTTTTTCTTGAGATTAAGGAAAAGGAGTGTCTTAATGGTGGATGGAATTCTCATCTTGAACAAACCAAGAGGACTAACCTCTCATGATTGTGTTTTTAAGGTTAGAAAAATATTAAAAACAAAAAAAGTGGGCCATACTGGCACCTTGGATCCTGAAGTAACTGGCGTTTTGCCTATTTGTATCGGAAGAGCCACCAAGGTGGTCGAATTTTTAACGGCAGAGGAAAAAACATACATAGCCGAAGTAACGATTGGGACCTCGACTACAACAGAAGACCAAACTGGTGATATCGTAGAAGAGAAGAGAGTAGAAAAACCATTTTCCAACGAAGAAATTTTAGCAGTACTTAATAGATTGACTGGTGAAATTGAGCAGACGCCACCAATGTATTCTGCAGTAAAGATTAATGGAAAAAAACTCTATGAATATGCTCGTGAAGGCAAAATAATTGATAGGCCTACAAGAAAAATAACCATTCATGATATTTTTCTCACAAGTGAAATGGAGTACAAAAAAGAATCCAAAGAGGTCACTTTTTCATTTCAAGTAAGATGCAGCAAGGGAACATATGTGAGAACGCTTGCCGTACAAATAGGGGAAATGCTTGGCTATCCTGCTCATATGTCCTCTTTACAACGAGTATCATCTGGAAATTTCACCTTAGCTCAAGCGATATCTCTAGAAGATTTGCAAGCTCTTAAAGAAGAAGAAAGAGTAGAAGAGATTTTGCTTCCAATGGAACACGCATTAATCTCATTGCCTAAGCTGGAAATTAGTGATAAAGTAGCAGAGAAAGTGAAAAATGGTGCGGTACTGCCACTTCCAGACGATTTTATTCATGATGAGGAGTTGTTTACTATTTTTCATCATGGAAAATGCTTAGCTGTTTACATGAAACACCCGGAGAAGACAGGGCTAATGAAGCCAAAGAAAGTCTTCCATCTATAACACTTCATTCTTACAGTTTTACTATAATGATTTAGGTGATAACAATGAACGTAATCTATTTAGAGCACCCACACACGAGGAAAAAAGAAGCATGTGCCCCATCTGTTGTTGCACTCGGTTTTTTTGACGGAATCCATCTTGGGCATCAGAAGGTGATTGCTGGTGCCAAGAGAAAAGCGGAAGAAATGGGCCTCGAATGTGCCGTCATGACGTTAGACCCCCACCCTTCTGTTGTTTTACGTAGAGAGGTTCAGCATATTCGATACATAACCCCTCTTAAAGAGAAAATCAGATTGCTCACATCACTCGGTGTAGACACGTTATATGTAGTCAAGTTTGACTTGCATTTTGCTTCTCTAGTACCGCAGGATTTTGTCGATCAATATATCATCGGTTTAAACATTAAGCATGTGGTTGCAGGGTTTGACTATTCTTATGGAAGTCTTGGAAAAGGAACGATGGAAACTCTTCCTTTTCACTCAAGAGATCAGTTTGAACAAACCATCATTCAAAAATATACAACTAACAACTTAAAGGTGAGCTCTACTTTTATCCGAGAGCAATTAAAGGATGGAGTGGTTCACGAGCTTCCTCAGACCCTTGGGCGGTTGTATCAGGTAAGAGGAATCGTTGGACACGGCGAGAAAAGGGGACGTACCATTGGGTTTCCAACCGCCAATGTAGTTCTCAACGACGAATATATTATTCCAAAGACTGGAGTATATGCCGTTCAAATGCGAGTTAAAGGGAATTGGCAGAACGGGGTATGTAATATCGGCTATAAACCGACTTTTCATCATAAGAAAGAAGACGCACCACCTTCAATAGAGGTACATCTCCTCGATTTCCATGATGTGATTTATGAGGAAGAAGTAGTAATTGAATGGCATCAAAAGCTTCGAGACGAAAAGAAATTTTCTGGTGTTGATGCACTTGTCGACCAAATAAAAAAGGACAAGTCTCAAGCAGAGGAGTATTTTCAAAAAAAACCGCATGATACTTGCTTTTTACGGTAAAAAGATGTATGCTATAAAACGTACCAAAACCATTGCTTGGCAAGTCGAATCACCAACGCTTGCTCGGTAATAGGGGTTTTTAATATTAAGGAGGTGAATAGGATGGCTATTACACAAGAGCGTAAACAAGAACTAATTAATGAGTTCAGAACTCACGAATCTGACACTGGATCTCCAGAAGTACAGATCGCTGTCCTAACAGAACAAATTAACAACTTGAACGATCATTTACGTACGCACAAAAAGGATCACCATTCACGTCGTGGTCTTTTGAAAATGGTTGGTAAACGTCGTAACTTACTAACTTACCTACGTAACAAAGACGTTACTCGTTACCGTGAACTAATTAACAAATTAGGTCTACGTCGATAAGTATTTCAGAAAAGCGGGAGAATTCCCGCTTTTTTGTTAGTTTTTTTCTTTATCATATGGTTTTCTATTGATATGTAACGGTAGTTTCGTCCATACTAGACATAACAGGAAAGTATGCATAGTATTTTTACATAAATAATTGATGATTTAATAATACATATGAAATGCAAGAGAGGGGTTTTGGAAACTCATGGGACAAGATAAACAAGTCTTTTCTATTGATTGGGCTGGCAGAGAACTTTCAGTAGAAATAGGACAATTAGCCAAACAAGCAAACGGTGCTGTAATGGTACGTTACGGAGACACCGCTGTACTTAGCACCGCAACAGCTTCAAAAGAGCCAAAAAAATTAGATTTCTTTCCATTAACTGTAAACTACGAAGAAAGACTTTACGCGGTAGGGAAAATTCCAGGTGGTTTTATTAAACGAGAAGGCCGTCCAAGTGAAAAAGCAATTCTTGCAAGTCGCTTAATCGATCGACCAATTCGTCCATTGTTTGCTGACGGATTTCGTAATGAAGTACAAGTCATCAGCATTGTTATGAGTGTAGATCAAAACTGTTCTTCTGAAATGGCAGCAATGTTTGGATCTTCCCTTGCTCTGTCTGTTTCTGACATTCCTTTTGAAGGGCCAATTGCTGGGGTAACAGTAGGAAGAATTGACAACGAGTTTGTCATTAACCCAAATGTAGAGCAACTGGAAAAGAGCGACATTAACCTTGTAGTAGCCGGAACAAAAGATGCCATCAACATGGTAGAAGCTGGTGCAGATGAAGTGCCAGAAGAAGTGATGTTAGAAGCAATCATGTTCGGTCATGAGGAAATCAAGCGCTTAATCGCTTTCCAAGAAGAAATTGTTCAAGCTATTGGAAAAGAGAAGACAGAAATAAAATTATATGAAGTAGATAAAACGCTTGAGCTTGAAATTCGTGCACTTGCTGAAGAGAAAATGACCAAAGCTGTGCAGGTTCACGAAAAGCATGCACGTGAAGCGGCAATTAAAGAAGTAAAAGAAGAAGTTATCGCACGTTATGAAGAACAAGAGTTAGAAGCTGACGTATTAAAACAAGTAAATGAAATTTTAAGCATGCTTGTAAAAGAAGAAGTGCGTCGTCTTATTACGGAAGATAAAGTACGTCCAGATGGTCGTAAGAGTGACGAAATCCGTCCTCTATCATCTGAGGTAGGACTTCTACCGCGTACACATGGTTCAGGTTTATTTACTCGAGGACAAACCCAAGCGTTAAGTATTTGTACCTTAGGTGCACTTGGAGATGTTCAAATCCTAGATGGTTTAGGAATTGAAGAGGAAAAACGCTTTATGCATCATTATAACTTCCCGCTATTTAGCGTAGGTGAAACAGGACCGATGAGAGGTCCTGGTCGACGTGAAATTGGGCATGGTGCACTAGGTGAAAGAGCTCTAGAACCTGTTATCCCTTCTGAAAAAGACTTTCCATATACAGTAAGACTAGTTTCAGAAGTACTTGAATCTAATGGTTCTACTTCACAGGCAAGTATTTGTGCTAGTACGCTGGCGATGATGGATGCAGGGGTACCAATCAAAGCACCTGTAGCAGGTATTGCGATGGGACTTATCAAAAAAGGTGAGCACTATACTGTTCTTACAGATATTCAAGGAATGGAAGATCACTTAGGGGATATGGACTTCAAAGTTGCTGGTACATCAAAAGGAGTAACGGCGCTGCAAATGGACATCAAAATTGAAGGCTTGTCTCGTGACATCTTGGAAGAGGCACTTCAACAAGCGAAAATCGGTAGAATTCAAATTCTCGATTCTATGCTTGCAACCTTAGCAGAATCGCGCAAGGAACTTTCTCCTTATGCTCCTAAAATCTTGATGATGAGCATTAATCCAGATAAGATTCGCGATGTAATCGGACCAAGTGGAAAACAAATTAATAAGATTATTGAAGAGACCGGAGTGAAAATTGATATCGAACAAGACGGTACAGTATTCATTTCTTCCATAGATATGGAAATGAACGAGAAAGCAAAGAAAATCATCGAAGATATCGTGCGTGAAGTACAAGTTGGAGAAATCTACCTTGGAAAAGTAAAACGTATTGAAAAGTTCGGTGCCTTTGTTGAACTGTTCAGCGGCAAAGATGGTCTTGTGCATATTTCGGAGCTTGCAGAAGAGAGAGTAAAGCAAGTGGAAGATATTGTGAAGCTTGGTGAAGAAGTACTTGTAAAAGTAATGGAAATTGATAAACAAGGAAGAGTAAACCTTTCTAGAAAAGTGCTTCTTAAAGAAAAGAAAGAAAAAAATGAACAAATGTCATAATGTAAATAGCCTGGCTTAGCACCGGGCTTTTTGCCTACTTTATTATTAATTATTCAAAGTGAATTATGATGAAGATTTTTCAAGCATGTGATTGAAGCAAATGCGGAGACTCCGCGGGAATGAAGCGATTGACAGGAGACCCCAAAGGGCGAAGCCTGAGTAGTCTCCTCCATCGCCCGCAGGACGCGGAGCCATTTTGCACAAATCAACAGCGGCTAAAGGAGCAACCTTTACTCCATTCTTTGTTCTACCTTGTCCTTTTTCTACATAAATTCTAAGTAGAAAGGAGAGGGGTAGAATGAAAAGAAGAACCTTACAAATCTTTGCATTTATCGTCATTGCTTTATTTACATATAAAACGGTGAATCATCCGTTTCCCAGTGATATTTCAGGTCATATAGTCAATGACTTTGAGCAGGTATCAAAAAAACAGGACCCTCTCATGCTAGAAGTGATGGAAAAGGCTTCAGCATTTGAAGTGTCGCCTCAGGATGCGAAAATTGATAAGGTTTGGAAAGCACAGCCCGGCTTAAACGGTTTAAAAGTGGATGTAGAAGCTTCTTATAAAAAAATGAAAAAAACGGGCATGTTTGATGAAGCCAAGCTAGTATTTGAACAAGTTCCACCAAAAGTTCACTTAGCTGATCTTCCCCCTTCTCCCATTTATAGAGGTCATCCGGAAAAACAGATGGTAGCTTTTCTCATAAATGTAGCTTGGGGCAATGACCATATCCCAGGGATGCTAGAAACCTTAAAAAAACACGACGTGAAGGCGACGTTTTTTCTTGAAGGCAGATGGGTGAAAGAAAATCCATCTATGGCAAAAATGATTATAGATGCTGGACATGAAGTTGGTAACCATTCGTATACACATCCTAACATGAAAACTCTTGGCAGCAGTGCCGTGCGTGATCAATTGATGAAAACGAACGAAGTGATTGAGGCGATTTCTGGAAATAAAGTAGAGTGGTTTGCTCCACCAAGTGGCAGCTATCGAGATGAAGTGGTCTCCATTGCTCACGAGTTAAATTTAAAGACAATTATGTGGAGTGTGGACACAATTGATTGGCAAAAACCTGCACCTGATGTTTTAGTGAATCGTGTAATGAAAAAAATACATCCTGGTGCAATGATATTGATGCATCCTACACCATCTACGGAACAAAGCTTAGAAACGATGATCGTTTCTATCAAGGAAAAAGGGTTAGAGCTTGGAAGTGTAACGGCCCTGTTGGATGAGGAAAGAATTATACATCACAACTAGAACCTGCAAACGGAATAGGAGGATAATCTTTGTTAACAAAACATACATGTTCAAATGGAGTAAGAATTGTATTAGAGAACATCCCACATGTCCGCTCCGTTGCAATTGGAGTATGGATTGGAACTGGTTCGAGGAACGAAGATCAACGAAACAATGGAGTATCTCATTTCCTTGAGCATATGTTTTTTAAAGGAACCAAAACAAAAAATGCCCGTGAAATCGCAGAAGCATTTGATTCCATTGGAGGCCAAGTGAATGCGTTCACATCCAAGGAATATACCTGTTATTATGCGAAGGTTATGGATGAGCATTCCTCTTATGCTTTGGGTGTTTTAGCAGATATGTTTTTTCATTCTATCTTCGATGAAGAAGAGCTGAAGAAAGAGAAAAACGTTGTTTACGAAGAAATTAAAATGTACGAAGATGCACCAGATGATATCGTTCATGATGTGCTTGCAAGAGCTTGTTATGGAAACCATCCTCTTGGATACCCAATTCTTGGGACAGAAGGAACGCTTTCAAAATTTGATGGCGATACATTAAGATCATACATGAAAGAAACCTATACGCCTGATAATGTGGTGATCTCCGTTGCAGGGAACATTAATGATAGCTTTATTAAAGAAATAGAAGACATGTTTGGCAGCTATGAAACGGGATATTCCAAAAGTGATTATGTGAAGCCAGCGTTTGAAACCGGTCGAATTGCAAAAAAGAAAACAACAGAACAAGCTCATCTTTGCATTGGGTATAATGGGCTTCCTATTGGCGATAAGGATATCTATAATCTTATTGTTTTAAATAACGTGCTTGGAGGAAGTATGAGCAGCCGTCTTTTCCAAGACGTTAGGGAAGAGAGAGGGCTTGCCTATTCTGTTTATTCCTACCATTCCACTTTTCAGGATAATGGTATGCTAACCATCTATGGTGGGACAGGCAGCAACCAGCTTGATATGCTGTTTGATACCATTCAACAAACGTTGAGTACGTTAAAAACGGAAGGAATAACAGAAAAAGAGTTAACGAATAGTAAAGAGCAAATAAAAGGAAGTCTTATGTTAAGCCTTGAGAGTACAAATAGTAGAATGAGCAGAAATGGTAAAAATGAATTACTCCTAGGCAGACACCGCTCTCTTGATGATATATTAGAGCGAATTAATAGCATCACACAAGAGTCTGTAAATAGTCTTACTAAACGGATCTTTACAGATGATTATTCCGTGGCGCTCATTAGTCCGAATGGAGAAATGCCAAACTCCATAAAAGAATAAAAATCTTTACCTTTAAATACCTGCCAAATTTGAATTGGCAGGTATTTTCTATAGGAAGCCTCTAATATATATGAAGTAGGAGGTGGTCATTTGCGATTGAGCGAGATGAGTGGCAAGGAAATTGTAGATGTAAAAAGAGCAGAGAGATTAGGGATTTTAGGACATACTGATCTGGAGATTAATGAAAACACAGGAGAAATCAGGTCTTTAATCATCCCTTCTTTAAGATGGTTTGGATTGAAGAAAGAGGGGCGGGATATTCGCGTACCCTGGAATCATATAAAAAAAATTGGGACAGATATGATAATCATTGATATTCCTGAAGAAGAGGAATAATGCAGCGTGGCCTATGCCAGGCTGTTTTTATTTTGGAGGCAACAGACCTTTCTCTAGCTATTCAAGCACAGATTATCTTCAGCGTACATAAGATGTGTAAGTAAGAAAATCATGAACAGAATTACAAACTTTCACGAAGTAAAAGAAGGTGACCAAAATATGCTGACCGGTATGCACATAGCTGTCATTGGCGGTGATGCAAGGCAGCTGGAAGTGATACGTAAGCTAATAGAGCTGGACGCAAAGCTTTCACTTGTAGGGTTTGATCAATTGGATCATGGGTTTACAGGAGCGTCTAAAGAGCAGTTAAATGAAGTGGATTTTTCTACTGTTGATGCCATCATCCTTCCTGTACCAGGTACAAATTTAGAAGGTCAGGTAGACAGTATTTTTTCGAATGAAAAAATTGTCCTGACCGAAGAAATAGTAAATGAAACACCGAAAAATTGTACGATTTTCTCTGGAATAACCAACGCTTATCTAAACCAGCTTATCGCAAACACGAATAGGAACCTTGTACAGTTGTTTGAAAGGGATGACGTGGCAATTTACAATGCCATTCCTACAGTTGAAGGAACCATTATGATGGTGATTCAACATACAGACATTACGATACACAATTCCAAAGTGGCGGTACTCGGGCTTGGAAGGGTTGGTACGACTGTTGCGCGTACTTTTTCTGCTTTAGGTGCGGATGTTCGGGTTGGTGCTAGAAAATCTGAGCATATTGCCCGCATTTTTGAAATGGGATTAACCCCCTTTCATCTAAAAGAGCTGTCAGAAAATGTAACAGATGTGGATGTTTGTATTAATACTATTCCGCATTTAATTGTCACCTCAGATGTGATTTCCAAAATGCCTGCCAATACATTAATTATTGACTTAGCTTCAAAGCCTGGTGGTACTGATTTTCGGTATGCAGAAAAAAGAGGAATAAAAGCGTTGCTTGCTCCAGGGCTTCCAGGAATAGTCGCTCCCAAAACAGCTGGTCAGATTGTGGCAAATGTTTTAGCTCATTTACTTAAAGAAGACTGGGATGGGAGAAAGGAGAATTAACCATGCAGCTTAAAGGAAAACGATTAGGGTTTGGCTTAACAGGCTCACATTGTACGTATGATGCGGTAGTACCAGAGATTCAAAAGCTCTTAGATGAAGGGGCAGAAATCATACCTGTCGTTACCTCTACTGTTCAGAATACAACGACTAGGTTTGGTCAAGGAGAGGACTGGATAAAGCGGATTGAAGACATGACTGGAAATAAGATCATTGATTCTATCGTAAAAGCAGAACCATTAGGTCCTAAACTTCCATTGGATTGCATGATTATTGCCCCTCTTACTGGGAATTCGATGAGCAAGCTGGCTAATGCCATTACAGAATCCCCTGTACTAATGGCAGCAAAAGCCACTCTGCGAAATCATCGACCAGTTGTTCTTGGAATCTCCACAAATGATGCGCTTGGGTTGAATGGATTAAATCTGATGAGACTGATGTCCACGAAAAACATTTACTTTATTCCTTATGGGCAAGATGCTCCTGAGAAAAAACCTAACTCTATGGTAGCTAGAATGAGTATGCTTCTTCCAACCGTTCTTGATGCACTGGAGCATAAACAAATTCAACCTGTTATAGTAGAAAGATACAAGGATGATCAATAATATTATTGCCAGAAGAGAAGAAAAGTAAATATTTCTTCTCTTCTTTATTTCAGTAATATGTTAAAATAAAGAATTATAAATCAATATATTCGAAGAGGTGGATTAATAGATGAATGGTTTTCACGTAGCAGTAGTAGGAGCAACGGGCGCAGTAGGGCAACAAATGTTACACACACTGGAAACAAGAGATTTTCCTATTAACAAGCTCACATTATTATCATCTGAACGTTCAGCTGGTAAAAAAGTTTCATTTAAAGGCAAGGAATATATTGTTGAAGTTGCGACACCAGAGAAATTTGAAGGCGTACACATCGCTTTATTTAGTGCTGGAGGAAATGTATCAAAATTACTAGCTCCAGAGGCAGCAAAAAGAGGAGCAATCGTGGTGGACAACACAAGCTATTTTAGAATGGATCCAAACGTTCCACTTGTCGTTCCGGAGGTCAATGAAGAAGATATCCTGAAGCATAATGGAATTATTGCCAATCCTAATTGTTCTACCATTCAAATGGTGGTTGCACTAGAACCAATCAGAAAGTTATATGGTTTAAAGAAAGTGATTGTAAGTACGTACCAGGCCGTATCAGGTGCAGGTGCTGCGGCAATTGAAGAGCTAGAGACTCAAATGCAATCTATTTTAAATAAAGAAGAATTTACACCATCCATCCTTCCTGTAAAAGGAGATAAAAATCATTATCAAATTGCATTCAATGCCATTCCCCAAATTGATAAATTTGAAGAAAATGGCTTCACTTTTGAAGAGCTAAAAATGATAAACGAAACAAAAAAAATCATGCATGATCAACAGCTCCAGGTTGCTGCAACTTGCGTGCGCCTTCCAGTTGTAACAGGACATTCTGAGAGTGTATATATTGAAATAGAAGACGAAAATGTGACTGTTCAAGAACTTAGAGGGTTGCTCGAAAGCTCTCCTGGTGTTGTTCTTCAAGATAAGCCCGAAGAACAACTGTACCCAATGCCAGCAAATTGCGTAGGTTCCAACGATGTTTTTGTTGGACGCATCAGACAGGACCTTGATAATAAAACTGGATTCCACCTTTGGATTGTCTCTGATAATCTCTTAAAAGGAGCTGCTTGGAATTCCGTACAAATTGCTGAGAGTCTGGTAAGGCTTGGAGTAGTTAAATAAGTATTTTAGGAAGAAAGGTCTCCAAAAGGCCTTTTCTTTTCTGCCTACTTATACACCGTCTGTTCTTGAACAATGAATAGGCCATTCTTTTGAAATGGTACTATTTTGACCACATCTTTCGTAAGTATTATGGAAGTTTTTTATACCGTGATGAGGTGTCAAAATATGAAAATAGTTGTTCAAAAATTTGGTGGGACGTCAGTAAGAGACGATCGTAGCAGACGTTTTGCGCTCAAGCATATTAAAAAGGCAGTAAGCGAAGGATACAAGGTAGTCGTCGTGGTGTCTGCAATGGGTAGAAAAGGAGAACCCTATGCGACCGACACTCTATTAAGCTTAATTGATGAAGGAACCAAACGGGTCAGTAAACGGGAAGTGGATTTGCTTTTATCATGCGGAGAAATCATCTCCTCGGTGATTTTTAGTAATCTCTTAATAAATGAAGGAATAAACGCGACAGCATTGAATGGTCCGCAAGCAGGTTTTCGGACGAACAATGAACACACGAATGCACGTATTGTGGAAATGAAATGCGAAAAGCTTCTTGACATGTTAAAATTATTTCAAGTAGTTGTGGTAGCAGGCTTTCAAGGAGAATCTAAAAGTGGGGATATATGTACCATAGGTAGAGGTGGGAGTGATACTTCTGCAGCGGCGCTTGGTGCAGCACTTAAAGCAGAATGGATTGATATTTTTACAGATGTGGAAGGTGTGATGACAGCTGACCCGAGGATTGTCAAAGACGCCTCTCCTTTGCCTGTTGTAACGTACAATGAAATTTGCAACATGGCCTATCAAGGAGCGAAAGTCATCCATCCTCGCGCAGTGGAGATTGCCATGCAAGCAAAAATCCCCATCCGCATCCGTTCGACCTATTCCAATTCAACAGGAACTTTAGTAACATCTCTTGATAAGACTGGTAAAGGATCAGATATTAAAGAAAGAATCATCACTGGCATTGCACATGTTCCACATGTTACCCAAATAAAAGTATTTGCTAAAGAAGGAGATTACGGCATTCAAACCGAAGTTTTCCGAGCAATGGCAAACGAGCAAATTAGTGTCGATTTTTTCAACATTTCTCCAACCAGTGTTGTCTATACGGTTTCTGATGAGATGAGTGATAAGGCCATTTCTGTCCTGCAACATCTTGGCTACGAGCCAAAGGTGAATCGCCATTGTGCGAAGGTTGCCACAGTAGGAGCGGGCATGAGTGGAGTCCCAGGCGTAACATCTAAAATTGTGACAGCCTTATCTGAACAAGGTATTCAAATCCTTCAATCTGCAGATAGTCACACCACCATCTGGGTACTAGTGAAACAAGAAGATATGATCAAAGCAGTGAATGCATTGCATCATGTTTTCGATTTGGCAAGAAAGCAAGTTACTGTAATACATCCAGCAGTGGGAGAAGGAGAGACGAAAGTAAATGATTAATTTTGGAAAAGTGTCAACAGCAATGGTGACACCGTTTGACAATAAAGGAAACATTGATTTCGAAAAAACCACGCAATTAATTGATTATTTAATAGCAAACGGTACGGACTCGTTAGTAGTGGCCGGAACTACAGGTGAATCTCCAACGTTATCTAATGAAGAAAAAATCGCATTGTTTGAACATACAGTAAAGGCAGTAGCAGGGAGAATTCCTGTAATAGCGGGCACTGGCAGTAATAATACACATGCATCCATTGATTTGACAAAAAAGGCAGAAGCAGTTGGTGTAGATGCCATTATGCTTGTCGCTCCATATTATAATAAACCAAATCAAGAGGGCTTATATCAGCATTTTAAAGCAATTGCAGCTGAAACTTCCTTGCCTGTCATGCTTTATAATATTCCAGGACGCTCGATCGTCAATATGGATCTAACAACGGTCGTAAAGCTTTCTCATGAACCTAACATTGTTGCAGTAAAAGAAGCTAGTGGCAACCTTGATCTTATGACGGAGATTATTGCAAATACTTCAGAAGATTTTCTACTTTACAGCGGAGATGATGGCTTGACACTCCCAGTTCTTTCGATTGGAGGAGCAGGAGTGGTATCAGTTGCTTCTCATATAATTGGAAATGAAATGCAAGAGATGATTAGTACTTTCATTTCAGGCGATGTCCAATCAGCAGCTAAGCGTCATCAAACCTTACTTCCAGTGATGAAAGGCTTGTTCAGTGCGCCAAGCCCAACACCAGTGAAGACGGCTCTACAGCTTAAAGGAATGGACGTAGGAGGAGTAAGACTTCCACTTGTACCTCTAACAGAAGATGAAAGAGTTGCGCTCACTAATCTTCTACAATCCCTATAATTTTTCAGGATCAAAACCATAGTTGGTTTTGATCCTTTTTTGATTTTGCACCAGAAATGTACAGTAATAATATTTCTTGTATTCCAATTCTTGCATACGTTATAATATTTTCAAATGACATGGAGCGGATATTCATTTAGTGTTTTCTAGCAGACCCTTTGATCTATCCCTGAATGCAAAGAATGCAACTCGTCATAATTTTCTTGAGCCTAAAAATAGGAGGTTAAAAAGTGAATACACCACAGATAGAGAAGCTTAAGGTATTTGCCCTTGGGGGAATCGGAGAAATCGGTAAAAATATGTATGTCATAGAAGCGGATCAGTCCATTTATATAATGGACACTGGAGTAATGATTCCAGAAGATGGGATGCTCGGGATCGATATGGTGATCCCTGATATTACCTATCTTGAGGAAAATAAAGAAAAAATTGAGGGGATATTCCTCACACATGGTCATGAAGAGCATATTGGCGGGTTAGGTTACATGCTAAGAAAAATTTCAGCCCCTGTTTATGGCACAAAGCTGACCATTGCTCTTGCTAAAGAACTAGTAAACAGAACAGGTGCAAGCAAGCGAGTAACGTTTACCGAAATTGATGAAAACACGGTCCTTACTTTAAAAAATCTAACAGTTACGTTTTTTCGTACACATCACAGCATCCCTGATTCCGTTGGCTTATGCTTTCACACCTCACAAGGAGCTATCGTGCATACAGGGGATTTTAAATTTGACCAGTCTCAACTGTCGCAAAATTCCGATTTAGGTAAAATCGCACAGATTGGAAACCAAGGCGTGTTGTGCGTATTAAATGATAGTACCAATGCTGAAAAACCTGGCTATACCTTATCAGAATCAATAGTTAAACAGGAAATTTCAGATGTTGTCTATAATGCAAAAGGCCGTGTGCTTGCAGCATGTCTGTCTACGAATGTTGGGCGAATCCAACAGGTAATTGAGGCAACTGTTACGAACCAACGGAAGCTTGTAGTTATTTCTCATCCAGCAGACAATAATTTTGATATAGCCAAGGAGCTTGGCTACATCAATATACCGGAGGATTTAATTGTTTCTGTGAATGAGTTGAATAATTTAGACAGCAGCAATTTGGTCGTCCTTACAATCGGCACACATTCACATTTAATGGCAGCGTTATTAAAAATGGCAAAAGGTGCTCATAAACATGTAAGTGTAAATTCTCAAGATACAGTTATGATTTGTGCTTCCCCAACTCCAGGCACTGAAATAACGGTAGGTAAAGTAATTGATAAGCTATTTCGAACTGGTGCAAACGTACTTCATAGCCAAAAGAAAATTCATTCTTCCGGACATGGATGTCAAGAAGAGTTAAAGCTCATGCTAAATCTTCTCAAGCCCCGTTATGTAATACCTATACAAGGGGAGTTTAAAATGCAAAGAGCCCTCTCGAAAGTGGCGGAGAGTGTGGGCATTGCTAAGGATAATATATTTTTGTTGAATAAAGGAGAAGTAATTGAATTCTCTAAAGGCGAAGGAAAGTATGCAGGGAAGGTTTATGCAGGAAATATCCTTGTGGACGGGCTTGGTGTTGGAGATATTGGTAATATCGTCCTTAGAGACAGAAGATTACTTTCACAGGATGGTATATTAATTGTAGTAGTATCCATTAATAAAGCTCAGAAAAAAGTGATCGCAGGTCCAGAGTTAATTTCTAGAGGATTTGTCTATGTCAGAGAATCAGAAGAACTGCTAGAAAAAGCAAATTTTATCGTAACAAACATTTTAGAAGATGCCATGAAAGAGCAAATATTCGAGTGGTCAAGTTTAAAGCTGAAGATAAGAGAATCCTTAAATCAGCAGTTATATGAAAAAACTAGACGAAGACCGATGATTCTTCCCATTATTATGGAAGTATAATCTTATAAACAAAAGCCGTAGCTGGAGATTTCTAGCTACGGCTTTTCCTATCCACCGAATGAAATATAAATTAGCGTCAATACTAAAGAAAGAAACCTATTTTTAAAGGGATGGAAGGGGATTATTTCATGTCCGAATATACATATCAATCATCAGAACAACCAAATCAAGAGCCAAATAAACAAGATGCAGGAAAAGATTCTCTTGTAAATAAAATACAGCAGCTAGGGCAAACGAATGTTGCTCAAATGCCATCAGATTCAAAGATACATTGCTTGACCATTGTAGGCCAAATAGAAGGCCATGTTCAACTACCTCCTCAAAATAAAACAACAAAATATGAGCATGTTATCCCGCAAATCGTGGCAATTGAACAGAACCCAAATATAGAAGGACTCCTTGTTATTTTGAACACGGTTGGGGGAGATGTAGAAGCAGGATTGGCAATATCTGAAATGCTCGCATCACTCTCTAAGCCTTCCGTTTCATTAGTGCTAGGAGGAGGACATTCCATTGGAGTACCAATCGCTGTTTCTTGTGATTATTCCTTTATAGCAGAAACGGCTACGATGACCATTCATCCTGTAAGACTAACCGGGCTCGTCATTGGTGTTCCTCAAACCTTCGAATATTTAGATAAAATGCAGGATAGAGTGATTAATTTTGTAACAAAAAATTCTAATATCTCTGAAGAAAAATTCAAAGAGTTAATGCTTTCAAAAGGAAACCTAACAAGAGACATCGGAACAAATGTCGTAGGAGCAGATGCAGTGGAATACGGATTGATTAACGAGGTTGGCGGAGTTGGTAGTGCCATAAAAAAATTAAACGAACTCGTCGAGGGAAATGAAAAGAAAAACGAGGAAGGGAAGATGCTTCAATGATTCTCTATACAACCATGCCTCAGGAGTTAATTTTTCCTGTTGAAAACAGTGAGTATGACAAAACAAGAATCATTGACTACAATGGTGTATCACTTGTGGTTCAGCAAACAGAAATGAACACATATCAAATTGTTCGAAATTTAAGTACAGATCCATCACATTATCTCAATAGTAATTACGCTCCAGGTCAAACGATTAATTTTAAGTAACAAGCATTTTTGAGCATGAGCTTATGATATAATACTAGCAACAGAGGAAAAAGCAGCCAGTTTATAATGGCTGCTTTCTTCTTCTTATTATTTGCAGGATAAGATAGGTGAGAAATATGTCAAAACGTAAAAAAAGACAACGTAAATCTAAGAACAGAGATGAATGGAAACGGACCGTTACCTTTGAAGTAATAGGGCTACTTTTATTGGCACTTTCCTGTATTGCAATTGCAAAGCTTGGGATGGTCGGACATGCATTTGTATTAGTTTTCCGATTTTTTAGTGGAGAATGGTACATGCTGATGCTTCTAGGCTTATTAATTCTTTCTTGTTACATTATTTGGAAAAGAGATCTACCTACCTTCTTTTCAAGACAACTAGTGGGAATATATGTGATTGTGATGTCTATATTATTGATTAATCATGAAGCACTATTTCGAACACTATCAAGAGGTGGTGGGTTTGCGAATCCATCGGTTATAGGGAACACTTGGGATTTTTTTTGGCAGGAAGTGAATGGAGAAATCAGCACCCCAGAGCTTGGAGGAGGAATGATTGGAGCCGTCCTTTTTGCATTATTTCATCTGCTTTTTGATGCAACGGGTGCTAGGTGGATTGCTATGATTTTCATCGTCATTGGAATTCTATTAGTGACTGGAAAATCGCTAAATGACACGGTAATTAAGATTGTGCTTGGAATCTTCCACTTTTTGAAAACGCAGTGGCTTGCTTTTATCGATGATATGAGAGGCTGGAGAGAAGATAGCACGAAAAAGAAAAAGCAAAAGAAAGAGGAAGACAAGAAAAAGGGTAAAGATAAAGTGGAAAAAGAAGAAGAGGTTATTGTTCTAGGAGAGCATGAGACAAATGGGGAAGAAGTATTGGCACCTCCCATTATATCTTCCTTTAATGACCGTGAAGAAAGTCTTCCATATGAAGAAAAGAAAAACACCAAAGAGGTTGCGACCTCTACCAATACAACAGCAGAAAAAGGCAATACAGGTGATTTAGTGCCAAGTCCAATGGCGTTTACGGAAGTGGAAAACAAGGAATATGTCTTACCATCTTTAGATTTATTAAACAAACCAATCACGAATCATCAAACAACTGAGCATGAAAATATTTATCAAAACGCAAGAAAATTGGAAAAAACCTTTGCAAGCTTTGGAGTAAAAGCAAAGGTAACTAAGGTTCACTTAGGACCAGCTGTAACAAAGTATGAAGTGTATCCGGATGTTGGAGTAAAGGTTAGTAAAATTGTTAATTTAAGTGATGATTTAGCACTTGCGCTCGCAGCAAAGGATATTCGAATTGAAGCGCCTATCCCTGGAAAATCCGCGATTGGTATTGAAGTGCCAAACAATGAAGTGGCGATGGTTTCTTTACGTGAGGTACTTGATAACAAACTCGCAGACAAGCCTGATTCTAAGCTATTAATTGGTCTTGGACGTGATATTTCAGGTGATTCTGTTGTAGCTGAACTAAATAAAATGCCACACTTACTTGTTGCAGGAGCAACAGGAAGCGGGAAAAGTGTTTGTATCAATGGGATCATCACGAGTATTTTAGTCCGGGCAAAGCCTCATGAAGTGAAAATGATGATGATAGATCCGAAAATGGTAGAACTGAATATGTACAATGGAGTGCCCCATTTATTAGCGCCTGTTGTGACAGATCCTAAAAAAGCATCACAAGCATTAAAAAAAGTCGTCAATGAAATGGAAAGACGTTATGAGCTTTTTTCTCACACAGGAACTAGAAATATCGAAGGCTACAATGATTACATCAAAAGACATAATCAGGATGAAGAAGCAAAACAGCCTTCTCTTCCTTATATCGTTGTGATTGTGGACGAGCTTGCAGACTTAATGATGGTAGCTTCTTCTGATGTGGAAGATTGTATCACCAGACTTGCTCAAATGGCCCGTGCTGCTGGCATCCACTTAATAATTGCTACACAACGACCATCTGTTGATGTTATTACTGGGGTTATCAAGGCAAATATTCCATCAAGAATCGCATTTAGTGTGTCTTCTCAAACGGATTCCAGAACCATTCTAGACATGGGTGGGGCAGAAAAACTTCTAGGCCGTGGGGATATGCTCTTTTTACCAGTCGGTGCGTCTAAACCTATTCGTGTACAGGGAGCATTCCTATCAGATGAAGAGGTAGAGCGAGTTGTGGACTTTGTTATTGAACAGCAAAAGGCTCAATACCAAGAGGAGATGATTCCGCAAGATGTGACCGAAGAAGTGGCAGAAGTGGATGATGAACTCTACGATGATGCTGTCCAGCTTATCCTAGAAATGCAATCAGCATCCGTATCCATGCTTCAACGTCGCTTCAGAATTGGGTATACTCGTGCAGCAAGACTCATAGATGCCATGGAAGTCAGAGGCGTAGTAGGCCCATATGAAGGAAGTAAACCACGTAATGTCCTTATTTCTAACAAAAACGAAGATGTAGGTTCATGAGGATAGCAGTTTTGCTATCCTTTTTTCCGCTTGTCAATAAAGAATAAGTGTAAATTTAAAAAGTATTTTTATTGTTGATTGGAGCAAAAGGGGATACTCATCTCGGGAACGACGTAAAAGACTTGTGACTCCACAGGCATAGCCGATGAGGTTTTAACATTAGCCTCACGGAAGCGAATCCATTTTGTGGAAATTAACAGCGGTGTTTAACACAGTCCTTGTCAAAAAAAGCAAAAAAATCAATTTTCTATTTATTTTAATGTTGAAAAGTGGTATATTATTTTGGATTAATAGGAAAACGTAAAATAGGTTTTGTAAACGGTTAATTGGGGGATCAGTTTTATGTCGATTCGATCAGATAGCAGACATTTGTATTTACTTGTAGTAGATAGACTAAAACAAGATATTGAACAAAAATTATATAAAGAAAAAGAAAAGCTGCCTTCAGAATTCGAATTGTCAAGAAGACTAGGAGTAAGTAGAGCAACACTTCGAGAAGCGCTTAGAGTATTAGAAGAAGAAAATATTGTTGTTAGAAGACATGGTGTAGGTACTTTTGTTAATTCTAAACCAGTTTTTTCCTCTGGTATTGAACAGTTAAATTCTGTAACTGATATGATATCTCAAGCAGGAATGAAACCTGGGACAGTATTTTTAACATCAACCATCGAAAAACCATCTGAAGAAGAGTTAAGCAAGTTTGGAAATGAAGAGATCAAAGAGGTCCTACACTTTGAACGAGTCCGTACAGCAAATGAATTACCTGTGGTATATTGCATTGATAAAATCCCTACTACGATTGTGGAAGACTATCAATCTTATAAAAATGAGTCCTTGCTGGACCTATTAGAGGAACAAGCGGGTAGATATATCTCCTATGCAGTCACACACATCGAACCAATTGGGTACCATGATAAAATATCGCCAATCTTAGAATGCGAGCCTGAAACGGCATTGCTTGTTCTAAAACAAATGCATTATGACCAAAATGACGAGCCAATCCTATATTCACTTAACTACTTCCGTGCAGACAAATTCAGCTTCCATGTCCTAAGAAAACGTCTATAACGAAACCCACCAAATAAAGGTGGGTTTTTTATTTTGAGGATTACTTTCCTAAATTTGTAGTAATCCTAGCTGTTGATTGGAGCAAAAGGCGTAAACTCTTCTCGGGAATGAAGCGATAGATTGGAGGCCTCACAGGCGTAGCCAAGGAGGTTAACAAATGGGAAGCCATTTTGCAAAAATCAACAGCGCAAATATAAGTTTATTATAATATAATTATGTTAACTGTTTGAAGAGCTACAACTTGAAAAACTTACCTTTTAAACGTTATATTGGAATCAAGACTATTTTCTGTTCAATAAAGAAAGAATAGTACTATCTTTTTTGTTATACGCTTAACTAAAGGTTTGCAAACAAAAGCAAGATGGACGTGAAGGAGGAGATTTTTTTGAAGTTAGTTGATGAAAGAACCTACATGCTAAATGGGATAACCGTACATACTGTCCCAACAGACAAATTCAAAACCAACTCATTGGTGCTCAAAGTAAAGGCACCATTATCAGAAGAGGACATAACGTTGAGGGCTCTACTTCCGTACGTTTTGCAAAATGGA
Organism: Bacillus sp. THAF10; assembly: GCF_009363695.1. Classification (NCBI taxonomy): domain Bacteria; kingdom Bacillati; phylum Bacillota; class Bacilli; order Caryophanales; family Bacillaceae; genus Bacillus; species Bacillus sp. THAF10. Next base: position 1,807,695 of record NZ_CP045403.1, read on the forward strand.
ACAGCCTCCTACCCACGTTCCTCCCAATTTCGAGCATATCTTGATGATTTATATGGAGCAAGTTTGGGTGTGGATCTTAGTAAAAAAGGAGAAGACCACATCATTACGATTAAGATCGAAATTGCCAATGAGAAATTCCTTAAGGATTCCACCCCTTTGCTTGAAAAGGGCGTCCAGTTATTGAGCGAAGTGTTTTTACATCCTCATACAGAAGGTAATTCTTTTGCCAAAAGTACGGTGGAAAAAGAAAAAAACGCTTTAAAACAGCGAATTCAATCTGTTTATGACGATAAAATGCGATATGCGAGCCAAAGACTGGTCGAAGAAATGTGTGCAGATGAACCATACAGGCTTCCAGCTAACGGCTTAAAAGACCAAGTGGATGCCATAACAGCAGAAACTTTGTATCAGTATTATCAAGAGCTTCTAAAAACAAATGATATCCACCTTTATGTTGTGGGAGATATTCATAGTGAAGAAGTAGATGGTTATATAAAAAAATTTTTCGAGCTACCAAGTCAAGAAAACAAGGTATCGTCTTCTGTCACACAGCCCAATAGAGAGAGTCATGAACCAAATGAGGTAATAGAAAAACAGGATATTAAACAAGGTAAGCTTAACATAGGATACCGCACCAACATTTTGTTTAAAGATGACTTATACTTTGCCCTTCAAGTATTTAATGGAATATTCGGTGGCTTCTCGCATTCTAAACTATTCATGAATGTGCGAGAAAAAGAAAGCCTTGCTTACTATGCAGCATCAAGAGTAGAAAGTCATAAGGGACTTCTTCTAGTGATGTCAGGAATAGATTTTTCTAACTTTGAAAAAGCGGTAACGATTATAAATGAGCAACTTGAAGCAATGAAGCAAGGGAAATTCAATGAAAATGAAATTTCTCAAACCAAGGCTGTGATAAAAAATCAAATTTTAGAAACCCTTGATACTGCACGAGGCATGATTGAAATCCTATATAATAATGAAGTTTCTGAAGTTGATAAACCTGTAGATGTCTTTTTAGACGGCATTGAACAGGTGACAAAAGAAGACATAATTGCAGCAGCAGAAAAAATAGAGTTGGATACCGTTTATTTCTTAACTGGAAAGGAGGCATAATTCATGGAGAAAATTGAATTCAATCAATTATCAGAAGCATTGTATCACGAGACGTTAGATAATGGACTGGAGGTATACTTACTTCCAAAAGATGGCTTCCATAAAACCTATGCTACATTTACGACTAAATATGGCTCCATTGATAATCATTTTGTTCCACTAGGGAGTGATGATTTCACAACGGTACCAGATGGGATTGCCCATTTTTTAGAGCATAAATTATTTGAAAAAGAGCATGGGGATGTGTTTCAGGATTTCAGCAAGCAAGGTGCTTCAGCAAACGCTTTTACGTCCTTTACTCGGACTGCGTATCTTTTTTCGAGCACTTCCAATGTACAAAAGAATCTAGAAACATTAATGGATTTTGTGCAAGCACCGTATTTTACAGAAAAAACAGTCGAAAAGGAAAAAGGCATCATCGGACAAGAAATTACGATGTATGAAGATAATGCCGACTGGAGAGCCTACTTTGGTTTGATTGAAAGTATGTTTGCTCACCATCCTGTCAAAATTGATATCGCAGGTACGGTGGAGTCAATCTCAAAGATAACTAAAGATCTTCTTTATACGTGTTATGAAACCTTCTATCATCCAAGTAATATGCTCTTGTTTGTGGTTGGACCAATGGATACAAGCGAAATGATGGCCTTTATTAAACAAAATCAAGCCAATAAAAGCTTTGAACCCCAGCAAGAAATTAAGCGTAAATTCGAAGAGGAACCAGTTTCTGTTAAGGAAGAAAAGAAAGTTTTAAAAATGAATGTGCATACGTCGAAACTTATGGTCGGTATTAAAGAATCTGAACCAGTAAAACAGGGAGAGGAACTTTTAAAGCATGAGCTGACAGTCAATATCATCCTTGATTTGCTTTTTGGAAAGAGCTCCGAACACTATCAGAATCTATATGAAGAAGGCTTGATTGATGAAACATTTGCCTATGATTATACTGGAGAAAACGGCTTTGGTTTTGCTATGCTAGGCGGAGATACAGCAAAGCCAGATGAACTTGCAGATAAAGTAAAGGAAATCCTTTTGAACTTTGATCCTTCCGCCGTAACGGAAGAAGAGTTAGAGCGCATCAAGAAGAAAAAAATCGGTTCTTTTCTCCGGGCGTTAAACTCTCCAGAATTTATAGCAAATCAATTCACAAGGTATGCATTTAATGAAATGGACTTGTTTGAGGTAACACCGCAGTTAGAAAAAATCACACTTGATGATGTCAAAGTAGTCGCAGAAAAGTTCATTAAAAAAGAGGCTTTCGCTGTGTGTCAGGTTGTGCCAAAATAACGAAGGAGGTCCGGCATTCATTGGAGCCGGCCTCCTGTTTTATTAAAAGGGGAGAAACATACATGATGAAAAGAGCTTTAATTATCGGCGCGAGCGGAGACATCGGCATGGAAATAGCTGATGAGGTATGGAGTAAAGGTTATTATACATATTTGCACTATAATAAGGATTCTGCTTCCATCAACAAACTGATAGCAAAGCATGGTAATGAACGACTCTCAAGTATTCAAGCAGATTTAAGCAATAAAGATGGTGTCAAAAAGTTAAAAGAGGCTTTGTTTACTCCAGTAGATGTGGTGATCTTTAATGCAGGGGCTACCTTTTATGGCCTAATGACTGATATAGAAGAACCTTTGAAGGATGATATGATTCAACTTAACATAACATCATTATATTCAACTGTTCAGTATCTACTACCAAACATGATAAAAAATCAGGACGGGAATATTATTGTGATTTCCTCGATTTGGGGAGAAAAAGGAGCGGCATGTGAAGTGCTTTACTCCATGACTAAGGGAGCTCAAATCGCGTTTGTAAAATCATTGGCAAAAGAAGTTGCGTTAAACGGCATAAGAGTTAATAGCATTGCTCCAGGAGCAGTTTCCACCAAAATGCTACATTCTTTTTCTGACGAAGAAATGACCGAATTAACTAACGAAATACCAATGGGAAGACTTGCGCGTCCAAAAGAGGTGGCAGATGCAGTAGGATTTTTGCTTTCAGAGCAATCAAGTTATATTACTGGACAAGTATTAGGAGTAAATGGCGGCTGGAATTAATGAGATGCATAAAACTTTCCTCCCTTCGCATACTAAAGGATGAACTTATGTGGAAGGAGGAAATGTAATGTCCGTACTTGAAAACTGGGAACAGTGGAAAGGCTTTTTAGGAGATCGCCTAAATCATGCTGAGCATGAAGGGATGGATCATCAAGCGATTTCTCAGCTAGCATACGAAATTGGGGATTATTTAGCCAAGGAAGTGGAAGCAAAAAATCCACAGGAAAGAGTGTTGGCTGATCTGTGGAAAGTTGCAAGCCCTGAAGAGCAGCATGCCATTGCTAACATGATGGTAAAATTAGTTCAAAATGATGGAACGCACTAAGAGAGGCCTGATCCTCTCTTTTTTTATTTGTCCAAATATAAAAGAATGGACAAGTATTACTTTCATATTAACGGTATATTGGCTATTATAGAAGTAACAAGGTAATGTTCGAAACGTTTTGATGGGATGGAGGGGTTTGATGGAAAAGAAAGAGTGGTATTTAGAATACGAAATACATATTAACAGGCCAGGGTTGCTCGGGGATATTGCTTCTTTGCTAGGAATGCTATCCATTAACATCGTGACGATTAATGGTGTAGAAGATGCGAGGCGAGGAATGCTCTTACTAAGCGATTCAAATGAGCAAATAGTCCGTCTTGAATCTATTTTAAATACAATGGATAATATAACTGTTACAAAGCTTAGAGAGCCAAAGTTAAGAGATCGTTTAGCGGTAAGACATGGACGATATATACAAAGAGATGCGGATGACAAGAAAACATTTCGTTTTGTCAGAGATGAACTCGGCCTTTTGGTTGATTTTATGGCAGAGCTTTTTAAACAAGACGGTCATAAGCTTATTGGCATAAGAGGCATGCCTAGAGTTGGTAAAACCGAATCCATTGTTGCGTCAAGTGTTTGTGCCAACAAACGCTGGTTGTTTGTATCCAGCACGTTACTAAAGCAAACCATTCGCAGTCAATTGATTGAAGATGAATATCATGTTGACAATTTATTTATAATAGATGGTATTGTTTCAACAAAGCGTGCGAATGAAAAGCATTGGCAGCTTATTAGAGAAATTATGCGACTTTCAGCAGTGAAGGTTGTAGAGCACCCAGATATCTTCGTTCAAAATACCGAATATAAACTCGATGATTTTGATTACATTATTGAGCTTCGAAATAGTGAAGATGAAGAAATAACGTATGAAGTAGTGCAACAAAATAATATGTTTGAAGATAACCCTTTTGGGGGATTTGATTTTTAATATGTTGGAAGGTGTAATTATTGACTGAATTAGGCAATAGATTAAAACAGGCTCGTGAAGAAAAGGGAATGTCACTTGAAGATTTACAAACTGCTACAAAAATACAAAAACGGTACCTAATCGGAATAGAAGAAGGCAATTATGTGATTATGCCAGGTCAATTTTATGCTAGAGCCTTTATCAGACAGTATTCCGAAGCCGTCGGGTTAGATCCTGATGAGGTTTTTGAACAATACAAAAATGATATCCCCAATAATGAAAAAGACGACATGCCACAACTTTCAAGGGTTAAAACAAGAAAACAGGTACCAGCTAAAAGTAATAAGCTGTTTAATTTTCTTCCTAAGGTTTTGCTTTTTCTTGCTTTAGTTGCCATTGTGGCAATTATTTATGTTCTAGTTCAAAAATGGGGAGTCGGTAATTCCTCCGCTTCGCCTGAAGGAAACAATAGCGGCGTTGTGATTGATTCGGCACAAGGTAGTGAAGAAGAGTCCCCACCAGAAGAAAAGGAAGAGGAAGAAGAAGCCCCTCCTGAAGAGGAACCAGAGGAAACACAGGAAGAAGCCCCTCCTGAAAATGGTACCTTAACAGAGGTTTCTAAGAGTGGTCAAACGGCAACATTAGAATTAACAGAAACAGACAAATTTGAAGTAGAGATTTTATCAAATGGTAACACTTGGGTCGGTGTAACTAATCCCGATGGTGAAACCTTTTTAAGCAAAGAGCTGGGAGAAGGCCAATCAGAATCCTTTGATTTTTCTGATCAAGAGGAGATTACATTCAATATTGGTTGGGTTCCTGATACGGAAATTAAGATAAATGGAGAAGTGCTAGAGTTTCCATTTCCAAAGGATGACAAAACCACTCAAAAGATTACTATTAAATTTTTACCAAATGGAGAACAATAAAGTCATCAGGTTGATGGCTTTTTTTGTATACTATAGCCAACAATAGCCAATCAATAGACAAACTAATATATTTTATGTATAGTGAAAAAGCAATATTGAATGCTGGAGGAATAATTGTGAACTTACCTAACAAAATAACGGTTTCAAGAATACTTTTAATTCCTGTCTTTATGGTCCTATTGCTTGCACCTATTGACTTTGGAATTCTTCGCATAGGAGAGGCATCTATTCCGATTACCCATCTGTCCGCTGCTATCATTTTTATTATCGCATCTATTACAGATTGGGTAGATGGTTATTATGCGCGAAAGCTTAACCTAGTTACCAACCTTGGAAAGTTTTTAGATCCACTTGCAGACAAGCTACTAGTATCAGCGGCTCTAATCGCATTAGTTCAATTGCAAGCGGCACCGGCATGGATTGTGATCGTAATCATAAGCAGGGAATTTGCCGTAACTGGGCTTCGACTTGTCCTCGCAGGGGAAGGTGAAGTGGTTGCTGCAAATATGCTAGGGAAAATAAAAACCTGGGCACAGATTATCGCCGTATCTGCATTATTACTACATAATATCCCATTTGAATTGGTGAATTTTCCATTCGACACAATTTCATTATGGGTGGCGATGATTTTTACAATCGTCTCTGGTTGGGACTATTTTTATAAAAACAGGCATGCAATACTTCAATCAAAATAAGTAGAAATAGCTATCTACAGAAAGACAAAGGGGAGAACAAAATGGCATGGAAAGCGGAGATAATTGCGGTTGGCTCCGAACTATTACTAGGTCAAATTTGTAACACAAACGCCCAGTTTTTGTCCAAACAATTAGCTGAACTTGGCATTGACGTATATTATCATACGGTGGTTGGCGATAACCCTAAAAGGCTGCGTGAAGCAATACTCACCGCACAGAATCGTTCTAATTTACTCATTTTCACAGGGGGACTAGGGCCAACGAAGGATGATCTTACTAAAGAGACAATTGCGGATGCCCTAGGAAAAAAGCTAACCATGGACGACGACGCTCTTACTGATATACAGGCTTATTTCAAAAAAGTAAATCGGAGCATGAGTGAAAATAATAAGAAGCAGGCATTGGTTTTGGATGGCTCTACCATCCTCCCAAACACGACCGGTATGGCTCCAGGAATGGCGTTACTTGATAGTGACATTACTTATATGCTTTTGCCTGGACCACCAAAGGAACTGCAGCCAATGTTTCTACAATTTGCAAGAGACTATTTATTAGAAAGACTCGGTATGAAGGAACAAATAGTCTCAAAGGTACTTCGTTTCTATGGTATTGGTGAATCTCAGCTTGAAGCTGATATTGAAGATTTAATTGATAAGCAAACGAACCCAACCATCGCTCCTCTAGCTGGTGATCATGAGGTAACACTTCGGCTTACGGCTAAGCATCAGTCTTTAGCGGAGGCAAACAGGTTGATTGACTTGACAGAGAGTGAGATAAGAAACAGAGTTGGAGAATATCTTTTCGGATATGATGAAGACACTATTTACTCTGTTTTATTTCAGAATATTAAAGAGTCTCAATACACCCTAGCAAGCGCAGAAAGTTTAACAGGAGGCTTATTTGCTGAGAAAATGACCAGCTTTCCTGGAGCTTCCAACGTTATCAAAGGTGCTTTAGTATGCTACACAAATGATGTTAAAGAAAACGTGCTTGGTGTTTCAAAGGAAACGCTTGAGCAAGAAGGTGCTGTAAGCAGAAAATGCGCCTTGGAAATGGCCGAATCAGTAAAGACTATGATGAAAACTGATATTGGCGTTAGCTTTACAGGTGTAGCTGGTCCCGAGAAGCTGGACAATCAACCCGTTGGTACCGTATTTATTGGGATAGCTCTCCCCAATAAAGAGACCATTGTTCATAAGCTCCAACTTGCAGGGAGTAGAGAATCCATCAAACACAGAACAGCTAAATCTGGTTGCCATTTACTATTAAAAGAACTCTTCAAATAGTTGAACTTAGTTTCAGCTATTTTTTTAATAGGCTCTTTTCTAAAAGCTCTTTTCTAAAAGATTGTTGCTATAAACTAGGAAAAAGTCGGCTTTAAGACTTTTTCAGAATCTTCTTCCACGAAAAGAGCACGACACCAACGTTTATTACGGATGTGTTATTTAAACGCAGTAGCAACAAAGTTTACACCTACAGCCTGTTATTAAATAAACTTCAAAAAAATGTTTTGAGACTAGTACAAAGTTCAATTCAAGGTTTTCTCTTATAAGAAAAAAGAAATTTGAAAAAGAATCTCTTTATAAAAAACCGAATGGGTGTTCGTTTTTTTGTTGCCAAACGAACGAAAAAAAGGTATAGTAATAGTAGTTGATACATATTCATTAGTTTCATAGAAAAGAGGAGGAAATTCTGTGGGTGATCGTAAAGCTGCATTAGATATGGCGTTAAAACAGATAGAAAAGCAATTTGGTAAAGGTTCTATTATGAAGCTCGGGGAACAGGCAGAACGAAAAATTTCAACCGTACCAAGCGGCTCCTTAGCATTGGATGTTGCATTAGGAGCTGGTGGGTATCCACGTGGAAGAGTAATTGAAATCTATGGTCCTGAATCTTCCGGTAAAACAACGGTTGCTCTCCATGCCATTGCTGAGGTTCAGCAAAATGGTGGACAGGCCGCATTTATTGATGCAGAGCATGCGCTTGATCCAGTATATGCTCAAAAATTAGGAGTTAATATTGATGAACTCTTACTATCCCAGCCTGATACTGGAGAACAGGCACTTGAAATAGCGGAAGCTCTTGTTCGAAGTGGTGCAGTTGATATTATCGTAGTCGACTCTGTAGCAGCATTAGTACCGAAAGCGGAAATTGAAGGCGAAATGGGTGACTCCCATGTTGGTCTTCAAGCGCGTTTAATGTCTCAAGCATTAAGAAAGCTTTCAGGTGCCATCAATAAGTCTAAAACTATTGCGATTTTCATTAACCAAATTCGTGAAAAAGTGGGTGTTATGTTCGGTAATCCTGAAACAACACCTGGTGGGCGCGCTCTAAAATTCTATTCTTCTGTTCGCCTAGAAGTACGTCGTGCAGAGCAATTAAAGCAGGGCCACGATATTGTCGGTAACAAAACAAAAATTAAAGTTGTGAAAAATAAAATTGCTCCTCCATTTAAAGTTGCAGAAGTTGATATTATGTATGGAGAAGGTATATCTAAAGAAGGGGAAGTCATCGACATGGCATCTGATTTAGATATCGTTCAAAAGAGCGGATCTTGGTATTCCTATAATGAGGAAAGATTAGGACAAGGACGCGAAAATGCGAAACAATTCCTTAAAGAAAATAAGGATGTACTAAAAGAAATTCATCAGCAAATTCGTGATCATCACGGACTAGACAAAGAAGTAACTGCTCCACCTGAAGAAAATCAAGATGACCAAGCGGAGTTAGACTTCTAAATAAAGGAGAAAAAAAGACTTTGTGAAAACACAAGGTCTTTTTTTTATATTTTTGAAAAGGTAATTATTGAAATCATCAGCGATGTACCACCCACTGCATCGAATTTATGAGTAATTTTTCTCAAAAAATCCAGAAAAATAGGATTACTTTACCAAAATGGCCAACTCCTTACTAGGACAGGCTTGACAATAATTTTTCACAGATTTACAATTAGTATGTATATTTTACATTTTGTTAGAATTTTAAAGCTATAAAAAAGCAAAAGCCATTGAGCTGTATGTTGACAAGAATGAAGGCAATGTACATGCCGACAATGAAATCTAGCAAGAACAAGTTCATAGCAAGAGGAGGTGTAATGATGGAAACTATGCAAATCATTATCTCCGCTTTGCTTGCCCTAATCGTCGGTGTAGTTGTTGGCTTTTATGTTCGTAAATCCATTGCCGAACAAAAGATCCAAGGCGCAAGAAGTGCGGCTGACCAAATTGTGGAAGATGCAAAAAGAGAAGCCGAATCACTGAAAAAAGAAGCCCTTTTAGAAGCAAAGGATGAAATTCACAAGCTGCGCACTGAAGCAGAACGTGATATTCGAGATCGTAGAAGCGAACTGCAAAAACAAGAAAATCGTTTAATGCAAAAAGAGGAGAATCTTGATCGAAAAGATGAATCGCTTGATAAACGTGAAGTAGCATTAGAAAGGCGTGAAGATTCTTTAAACGATAGACAACAGCATATTGAAGAATTAGAAAGCAAAGTGGATGAAATGGTGCGTAAACAGCAGGAAGAGCTGGAACGTATTTCAGCATTGACGAGAGAAGAAGCGAAAAACATTATTCTCGATCGTGTTGAAAGTGAATTGTCCCACGATATTGCTCTGATGGTAAAGGAAAGTGAAAACAGAGCAAAAGAAGATGCGGATAAAAAGGCTAGAGAGATTTTATCCTTAGCTGTTCAACGTTGTGCTGCAGATCATGTAGCAGAAACAACTGTATCCGTCGTTAACTTACCAAATGATGAGATGAAAGGTCGAATCATTGGACGTGAAGGACGTAACATTCGTACTCTTGAAACGCTTACAGGTATTGATCTGATTATTGACGATACTCCAGAAGCAGTTATTTTATCAGGCTTTGATCCAATTCGACGTGAAACTGCTCGTATCGCGTTAGATAAGCTAGTCCAAGACGGAAGAATCCATCCAGCACGTATTGAGGAAATGGTTGAAAAATCAAGACGTGAAGTGGATGAATATATTCGTGAAATGGGAGAGCAAACGACATTCGAAGTTGGTGTTCACGGTCTTCATCCTGATCTTATTAAGATCTTAGGACGTTTGAAATTCCGTACAAGCTATGGTCAAAACGTCTTAAAGCACTCCATGGAGGTCGCTTTCTTGGCTGGCTTAATGGCAGCTGAATTAGGAGAGGATGAAACGCTGGCAAAACGTGCAGGTTTATTGCATGACATTGGTAAAGCAGTGGATCATGAAGTGGAAGGAAGCCATGTAGAAATTGGGGTAGAGCTTGCTACAAAATACAAAGAGCACCCTGTTGTTATCAATAGTATTGCTTCCCACCATGGTGATACAGAACCTACTTCGATTATTGCTGTGCTAGTAGCTGCTGCTGATGCGCTGTCTGCTGCTAGACCTGGAGCAAGAAGTGAGACATTGGAAAACTACATCAGAAGACTTGAAAAGCTTGAAGAAATTTCTGAAAGCTATGAAGGTGTAGAAAAATCCTTTGCCATTCAAGCCGGAAGAGAAGTGCGTATCATGGTTAAACCTGATACGATTGATGACTTGGAAGCGCACCGTCTTGCCCGAGATATCAGAAAACGAATCGAAGAAGAGTTGGATTATCCAGGACACATTAAAGTGACGGTAATCAGAGAAACGAGAGCCGTTGAATACGCAAAATAAAGTGGTGCTTGCACCACTTTATTTTTTTTGGTAATACTATTAACTAGATGAAGAAGAATGAAGGGAATTTTTAAATTGAGAATCTTATTTATTGGAGATGTTGTCGGTTCACCGGGGAGGAACATGGTAGAGGAGTATCTTCCGAAATTAAAAAGTAAATACCGGCCAGCAGTAACAATCGTTAATGGAGAAAATGCAGCAGGGGGAAAAGGGATTACAGAAAAAATTTATCAAGGTTTCTTAAAAGCTGGAGCAAATCTTGTCACACTAGGCAATCATACATGGGATAACAGGGAAATCTTTGAATTTATTGAATCTGCAAAGTATATGATTCGCCCAGCGAATTTTCCTGCGTCTAATCCTGGAAAAGGCATTGCTTACCTGCCATTTGAAGGAAAAGAACTTGCTGTAATCAACCTGCAAGGAAGAACGTTCCTTCCACCAATCGACTGTCCTTTTTCAAAAGCAGATGAATTAGTAGAAGAGGCTAAGAAACGAACACCCTACATTTTTGTTGATTTTCATGCAGAGGCGACTAGTGAAAAGCAAGCAATTGGTTGGTATTTAGATGGAAGGGTAACAGGAGTTGTTGGCACACATACTCATGTTCAAACGAATGATTACCGTATCCTCCCACAAGGAACTGCCTATATGACAGACGTTGGAATGACAGGACCATATGATGGGATATTAGGAGTGGAAAGAGAAGCGGTATTAAAACGTTTTCAGACTGCGCTGCCAGTAAGATTCGAGGTTACTACAGGCAGAGCACAGCTTAACGGTGTAATCGTAGATGTCGATATGAAAACTGGAAGAGCAAAAAAAATAAAACCCATTATCATCAATGATGATCACCCGTATTTTGACTGATAGTGAACAATTGTTTGAAAATTTAAACACTTAACGAAAGCGATTAGGAATACATGGCTCTCCTCCTGAATATAGTAGGAATGAAATTATTGCATTCATTCATCTATGGATCTTACACCATATATTGTAAATGTTAAGGAGGAGCTAGAAATGGAGATATTAAAGGTTTCAGCCAAGTCTAACCCAAACTCAGTAGCAGGGGCTTTAGCAGGTGTTTTGAGAGAACGTGGTGGTGCGGAAATTCAAGCAATCGGTGCAGGAGCCCTTAATCAGGCAGTAAAAGCAGTCGCGATTGCAAGAGGATTTGTTGCTCCAAGTGGTGTTGATTTAATTTGTATTCCTGCCTTTACAGATATATTAATTGATGGGGAAGAACGAACCGCAATTAAACTCATCGTGGAGCCAAGATAATTACCGATGTAAAGCCTGTTTGCTTGTTAAAGCAAACAGGTTTGTTTATTTTATAGGAAGGTATGTTTTTTACATAAAGCTCTTTTCTAAAAGATCGTTTGCTATAAACTAGGAAAAAGTCGGCATCAAGACTTTTTTCAGTCAGAATTCGAAGAAAAATTGCTACATGTTTAAAACTTCCTCCACAAAAAAGCACGACAGCAACGTTTATCACGAGATGCTTAACTATACGAAGTAGCAACAAAGTTTACGAAAACAGCTTTACATGAAAGGAAGGAGGCAAATCAATATGAGGATTTTCGATGCTCATTGTGACGTGCTATGGAAAATGTGGGAAAACCCCAACATTTCTTTTAAAGACGACAAGCAGTTACAAGTAACATGGGAAGGATTAAAAATGACAAGTGCGAAAGTCCAATGCTTTGCCATTTATGTACCAGAGAAAGTGAAAAAGGAAGCTGCTTATGATGTTGCTTTAGAGATGGTGGATATTTTTTATGAAAGAATTCTTGCACGTTTCCCAAGCTTAAAGCTTGTCTCTTCAAAACAAGATATCCAAAAGTTAAGAGATTGGGAGATAGGGGCAATTTTAACGTTGGAAGGCTGTGATGCCATAGGATCAGATATTTCGAAGCTTCGAAACTTATATAGACTTGGTGTTACCTCTGTAGGACTTACTTGGAATTATGGAAACGCAGTGGCTGATGGAATTCTTGAAGAACGTGGAGCTGGATTAAGCTCTTTTGGCAAAAAGGTCGTGCTTGAGAACAACCATCATTTAGTATGGACAGATGTTTCCCATTTATCTGTAAAAGGATTTTGGGATGTTATGGAGATTGGTGACTATATTATTGCCTCTCATTCCAATTGTAAATCGCTTTGCTCAAATGCTAGGAACCTTAGTGATGAACAAATTAAAGCACTCATTCAAAAAGACGCTGCGATTGGTGTGACCTTTTTTCCACCCTTTCTTACAGAAGGTAAGAGCTGTAACATAGGAGATGTTCTAAGGCATGTAGAGCATTTATGCTCACTTGGTGCGGTGAGTAATATTGGGTTTGGTTCTGACTTTGACGGAATTGATCAATACGTGGAAAAACTTCAGTATTATCAAGATTTCCAAAACCTGATTAACTTGCTTCAAAAGCATTATTCGGAATCAGAAGTGAATGGATTTTTATTTGATAATTTCTATACTAGATACCCAAGATAAGGAAAAATTAACAGTGGGAAGATATCCAAATTTTTAGAAATAATTTATACAAAGGCTTGTATTTTTAAAAAAATAGGACTACAATGGAAGCGTTTAGTACATATACTGCGATTTTGCGCGAAATAAGGAATGTTACTGAGAATTCTAGTTAATTGATTGGAATAATGCTACAATAAATCCTGTACAGTATATTCTGACAATGAACGCGATTAAAGGGGTGTAAGGCACATGATCGAACAACTTTCCTGGAAAGTTGGAGGACAGCAAGGGGAAGGTATCGAGAGTACTGGAGAAATCTTTTCTATTGCTTTAAACCGGTTAGGGTATTATTTATATGGTTACCGTCATTTCTCCTCACGGATAAAAGGAGGACACACGAACAATAAAATTCGTGTAAGCACGACGCAGGTTCGTTCTATTTCAGACGACCTTGATATATTAGTAGCATTTGACCAGGAAACCATTGACGTAAACTATCACGAGCTTCGTCAAGGTGGAGTGGTTCTTGCTGATGCAAAGTTTAAGCCAACTATTCCTGAAGATGGGAAAGCAACGCTATATTCGGTTCCCTTCACAGAAATTGCTTCAGAGCTAGGAACATCTTTAATGAAGAACATGGTGGCAGTCGGAGCTTCGAGCGCCATTTTAGATCTTGATTCAGAGTCCTTTCGCGAAGTAGTTCAAGAAATTTTTGGTCGAAAAGGCGAATCTATTGTTGAAAAGAACATGGAAGCAATCCGAGCAGGTGTACAATTTATTAAAGAGCAAGGAGAAAACGTCGAAACCATGCAGCTTGCAAAAGCGGATGGTAAAAAACGTTTATTTATGATTGGAAACGATGCAATAGCTCTTGGTGCGATTGCTGCAGGATCTCGCTTTATGCCTGCCTATCCTATTACACCAGCATCAGAAATTATGGAATACTTAATTAAAAAGCTTCCTAAATTTGGTGGAACCGTTATCCAAACAGAGGATGAAATTGCTGCGTGTACTATGGCGATTGGGGCTAACTATGCAGGTGTTCGTACCTTAACGGCTTCTGCCGGACCAGGTCTATCGCTCATGATGGAAGCGATTGGTCTTTCAGGAATGACAGAAACTCCATTAGTGGTAGTTGATACCCAGCGTGGAGGTCCGAGTACTGGTCTGCCAACGAAAATTGAGCAATCAGACTTAATGGCAATGATATATGGAACGCATGGAGAAATTCCAAAGGTTGTTATGGCTCCAAGTACCGTTCAAGAAGCATTCTATGATACTATTGAAGCGTTTAACATTGCTGAGGAATATCAAGTTCCAGTTATATTACTAACTGACCTTCAATTATCCTTAGGTAAACAATCTGTGGAACCATTAGATTATAATAATATTGAAATTAGACGTGGAAAACTTGTTTCCGAAGACATTCCAGCAACTGATGATAAAGCTTATTTTAAACGTTATGAAGTGACAGAAGATGGCGTTTCTCCTCGTGTGCTTCCGGGTATGAAAAATGGAATACACCACGTAACTGGGGTAGAGCATGAGCAAACTGGTAAACCTTCTGAGGTAGCTGCAAACCGTCAGGCGCAAATGGACAAACGATTACGAAAATTGACTAATCTTCAATTTAATACGCCTGTTCATGTTAACGCAAAGCATGAAAATCCGGACGTATTGCTTGTTGGATTCAACTCTACACGAGGAACCATTGAGGAAGCAATGGAAAGGCTAGAACTAGATGGAATCAAAGCTAACCATGCCCAGGTTCGTCTTATTCACCCGTTCCCAACAGAAGATATTGCCCCTCTTGTTCATGCAGCGAAAAAAGTAATTGTAGTGGAATATAACGCTACTGGACAATTGTCAAACATCATGAAAATGAATGTTGGTCAACACGAAAAGTTCAGCAGTCTCTTGAAGTATGACGGAGATCCGTTCTTACCGAAAGAAATCCACTCAAAATGCAAGGAGTTGTTATAAGATGGCAACGTTTAAAGATTTTCGTAATAATGTAAAACCAAACTGGTGTCCTGGCTGTGGTGACTTTTCCGTACAAGCAGCCATTCAGCGTGCAGCTGCTAATGTAGGATTGGACCCTGAGAATCTTGCAGTGGTTTCGGGAATCGGATGTTCAGGTCGTATTTCTGGTTACATTAATTCCTATGGATTTCACGGAATTCATGGTCGTTCCCTTCCAATTGCGCAAGGTGTGAAAATGGCCAATAAAGACCTTACAGTAATCGCATCTGGTGGAGACGGAGATGGATTCGCCATCGGACTAGGACATACCATTCATGCGATTCGCCGTAATATTGATGTTACCTATATCGTCATGGATAACCAAATTTACGGTTTAACAAAAGGTCAAACATCCCCTCGAAGTGAGGTTGGTTTTAAAACAAAATCAACACCACAGGGATCCATTGAATCTTCTTTATCTGTGATGGAAATGGCTTTAACAGCTGGTGCAACCTTTGTTGCACAAAGTTTCTCAACAGACTTAAAAGATCTAACAGCATTGATAGAACAAGGCATTAATCATAAAGGATTTTCCCTCATCAACGTGTTCAGCCCATGTGTGACTTATAACAAAGTCAACACATACGATTGGTTTAAAGAGAACCTGACAAAGCTAGCTGACATTGAAGGGTATGACCCTCATAATAAGGTATCCGCTATGCAAACGTTGATGGAGCATAATGGACTTGTGACAGGGCTGATTTACCAAAATAAAGAACAGCCTTCCTATCAAGAACTTATACCAAACTTCAGTCAAGAACCATTAGCGAAAGCTAACCTAGAACTTGATGAAGAACAATTCAATCAGCTCGTAAAAGAGTTTATGTAATAACCTAAAAGTCCAAGCGCTTATTAAACGCTTGGACTTTTTTCTTGGCTGTGTGAAAGAAGAGTGTTGATAAAATGAGTTTCTAGCTGTTGTTTGAGCCAATTTGCGGAAATCAACAGCGTAGTTTAACAAAGCACTTTTCATAAAAATAAATTTTATATCACAGGAAATCAAATGTCCGCTCGTGGTGGACAGTGCTGTTTACATGAATTCTTATAGATGATACACTTTTACTAGATTATAAGTTTTTATTTAGTGAGGGAGTGTTCTCTGTGGATGGAAAAATGAAAGCAGTGGTGAAGCATCACCGTGGGTATGGTGCGGAACTTCAAATGATCGATATTCCGAAAATTAAAGAAGATGAAGTATTAATAAAAGTAAAAGCAACCTCTATCTGTGGTACAGATGTGCATATTTATACATGGGACGAATGGTCTCAAAGCCGTGTCCATCCTCCTTATGCATTTGGGCATGAATTTGCTGGAGAAATTGTGGAAGTCGGTAGCAAAGTAACAAACGTTCAGCTAGGCGATCAAGTTTCAGCTGAGACTCATATTGTGTGCTATAAATGCCCACAATGCTTAACAGGAGATTATCACATTTGTAAAGATACGAAAATCATTGGTGTTGATACACAAGGTTGCTTTGCGGAATATGTCGCTCTTCCTGCGGTAAATGTTTGGAAAAATCCAAATGACATGCCTTATGATGTTGCATCTGTTCAAGAGCCGATGGGAAATGCCGTCCATACAGTACTAGCAGGTGATGTTGCTGGGAAAACAGTGGCTGTCATTGGTTGTGGCCCTATTGGTATTATGGCGGTTGGGGTGGCAAAAGCAGCAGGAGCTTCTCAGGTTATTGCAATCGATTTAAATGAATATCGTTTAGATCTAGCAACAAAAATGGGTGCTACCACTGTCATCAATGCTAAAGAAACAAACACTGTAGAAGAAGTCATGACATTAACAGAAGGTAATGGTGTGGATGTTATTTGTGAAATGTCTGGACATCCAGTAGCGATGAATCAAGGCTTTAAAATGGTGACTAATGGAGGACGAGTATCGATATTAAGTCTTCCGGTTCGACCAGTTGAGCTTGATATAACAAATGATATTGTATTTAAAGGCGTTACAGTCCAAGGAATCACAGGGCGCAAAATGTACTCTACATGGCAACAGGTGTCTCGTCTATTAAAGTCTGGTCAAGTGGACGTGAAACCAATGATTACTCATCATTTCCCACTTGAGGATTTTGAAAAAGGCTTCGATTTAATGATTTCAGGGCAATGTGGTAAAGTAGTTTTACACCCATAACATATGATTAGGAGGGTTTTTCATGAAAGGTTTTGAATACTTACAAGAAGAATTAGATCAAATGAAAGAGCAAGGTACATTTAGAAAGCTTATTCCACTTGAATCTGATCAAGGTTCTAAGGTTGTCATTAATGGGAAAGAAGTTATTCAGCTTTCCTCTAACAACTATTTAGGATTAACTTCTCACCCACGCCTTCGCAGGGCAGCATTAGAAGCTGTTGAAAAATACGGAGCGGGAACTGGTTCTGTTCGTACGATTGCTGGAACCTTCTCTATGCATGAGGAATTAGAAGAAAAGCTAGCTAAGTTCAAGCACACAGAAGCAGCACTAGTATTTCAATCTGGTTTTACAACGAACCAAGGAGTACTTTCAGCGATTCTTTCTCCTGAGGATGTTGTCATTTCCGATGCCTTAAATCATGCTTCTATTATTGATGGTATTCGTTTAACGAAAGCTGCGAGAAAAGTGTACAAGCATGTGGACATGGAAGACTTAGAACGCGCATTAAAAGAGTCTGGAGATTACCGCAAACGCCTAATTGTAACGGATGGAGTATTTTCTATGGATGGTAACATTGCTCCTCTTGATAAAATTGTCGAGCTTGCAGAAAAGTATGATGCGCTTGTGATGGTCGACGATGCCCATGCTTCTGGTGTGTTAGGGGAAAACGGCCGAGGTACCGTAAATCACTTTGGTCTTGACGGTCGTGTTCACATTCAAGTAGGTACCTTAAGTAAAGCAATTGGTGTTCTCGGAGGCTATGTAGCAAGCTCCCGTTCCTTAATTGACTACCTTATTCATAAAGGTCGTCCGTTCTTATTCAGTACTTCTCATCCGCCAGCAGTAACAGCGGCTTGTGATGAGGCGATTCAAGTTCTTCTTGAAGAACCAGAATTAATTGAAACACTTTGGGATAATGCAAAGTTCTTTAAGAAAGGTCTAGAGGAACTAGGCTTTAATACTGGTGAAAGCCAAACTCCAGTAACACCTGTTATCGTAGGAGACGAGGCTCTTTCTCATAAATTCTCTGACAAGCTACTAGAATATGGAGTATTTGCACAAGGTATTGCATTCCCAACCGTTGCAAAAGGCTTAGCACGTGTTCGTACAATTGTAACAGCACAACATTCTAAAGAAGAGCTACAAGAAGCGCTAGACATTTTTGAAAAAGCCGGAAAAGAACTAGGAATTATTCAATAAGCCATAACTAAAAGGGAGACACTACAAAAGTGTCTCTCTTTTTATGAAATATGGAGATTTCGGTAATCTTCCCTATAATTATTGTTTAAAAGGCTGTAAAATTATATACTATGATAATGTGTAGAGATTTATAGATAAATACGTCTCTACTATTGGAAAGGAGTTATAATATGAACGAGAAACAAAAAGTACAAAACGCACAAGTAGCAACTGGAAATCCAGCGGACAAAAAATCCGAAAAGGATTACAGCCAATACTTTCAATCAGTATATACTCCTCCATCCTTAAAGGATGCAAAAAAACGCGGCAAAGAGGATGTTGCGTATCAAGACTTTGCAATTCCTGAAGAATTTAGAGGTCTTGGTAATGGGAAGAAGTTTTACATTCGTACCTATGGCTGTCAAATGAACGAGCATGACACAGAAGTAATGGCAGGTATCTTTTTAAGCTTAGGTTATGAGATTACAGATAACGTACAGGAGACCGATGTTGTTCTATTAAATACCTGTGCAATCAGAGAAAATGCTGAAAATAAGGTTTTTGGTGAGCTAGGTCATTTGAAAACATTAAAAAAATCAAATCCAAATCTGCTCATCGGCGTATGCGGTTGTATGTCTCAAGAGGAATCAGTTGTCAATAAAATCTTAAAAACGTACAATCAAGTGGATATGATCTTTGGTACCCATAACATTCATCGTCTTCCTCATATTCTTAAAGAGGCTTATATGTCAAAAGAGATGGTTATTGAGGTTTGGTCCAAAGAAGGGGATGTTATTGAAAACCTTCCTAAAAATCGTAAAGGTCAAATTAAGGCATGGGTTAACATTATGTATGGCTGTGATAAGTTCTGTACGTACTGTATTGTGCCTTATACACGTGGGAAAGAGCGTTCAAGACGTCCAGAGGATATTATTCAAGAAGTACGTCACCTTGCCGCCCAAGGGTATAAGGAAATCACCTTACTAGGACAAAATGTAAATGCGTATGGAAAAGACTTCGAGGATATAACATATGGCCTTGGTGACTTAATGGATGAAATTAGCAAGATTGATATCCCTCGTATTCGCTTTACAACTAGTCACCCGAGAGATTTTGATGATCGACTTGTAGAGGTCCTTGCAAAGGGTGGTAACCTGCTTGATCATATTCATCTTCCTGTTCAGTCAGGAAGCTCGGAAATATTAAAGCTTATGGCGAGAAAATATGACAGAGAGCGTTATCTCGAGTTAGTAGGGAAAATTAAGGCTGCGATGCCAAACGCAACGTTAACCACCGACATCATTGTTGGATTCCCAAATGAAACAGAGGAACAGTTCGAGGAAACGTTATCTCTTTATCGTGAAGTAGAATATGATACGGCCTATACGTTTATCTACTCTCCTCGTGAAGGTACGCCTGCAGCGAAAATGGAAGACAATGTTCCTATGGAAGTGAAAAAGGAACGCTTGCAGCGCCTAAATGCAGTTGTTAACGAAATTTCAGCGAAAAAACTGAAAGAATACGAAGGCAAGGTAGTTGAGGTGCTAGTAGAAGGGGAAAGTAAAAAGAACTCAGATGTATTAGCAGGGTACACAGAAAAAAGTAAACTAGTTAACTTTAGAGCACCAAAATCTGTTATTGGCAAGATTGTTAAAGTAAAAGTGATTAAGGCTAAAACGTGGACTCTAGACGGCGAATTGGCTGAAGAAGTTGCAGAAGAAGCAGTGGAGGTATAAAAATGGCTAATTATACAAGAGAAGAGATTGTGTCAAGAGCAAAAGAGCTCGCGACAATGATTGCAAGTACAGAAGAGGTAGAATTCTTCAAGCGTGCAGAAGCACAAATCAATGAAAATCAAAAGGTAAAAGAAATGGTGGCAAGTGTAAAGAGTTTGCAAAAGCAAGCAGTAAACTTCCAGCATTACGGAAAAACGGAAGCGTTGAAAAAGACAGAAGAGAAGCTAGATAACATTCTTAAAGAATTGGACGAGATTCCGATTGTACAAGAATTTAAAGCTTCCCAAAGTGACGTAAACGATCTTCTGCAACTTGTTTCTTCATATATTACGAAAACAGTTACAGATGAAATTATTGTTTCTACCGGCGGCGATGTTCTCCGTGGGGAAACAGGGTCTTATGTTTCCAATACAAAATATGGCGGAAGTTGCTCTTCTTAATCGTACCCAGCATGGAAAATCCATGCTGGTTTTTTTATTTTTAGAAGGTTCTTATCTTGTATGATTTTTTCAAAAAATAGGCACATATCCAGAAAAGCCTGCATAGAATGAACTATACGTCAATGTGTAAGAAATCATTTATGTAGTCATTTCAAACAATACACAATTGTCATTTAACCCGCATAGGATGAAATGAAGATTGTAATGAGGAGGGTGTATGCTCGAATGGCGGAATACAGAGAAATTATCACGAGAGCAGTAACCGGTAAAGGTAGAAAATTTACACAGTCCAAACATACGATTAGTCCCGAACATCGTCCTACAAGCATTCTAGGATGCTGGGTCATTAACCATAAGTACGATGCGAAAAAAGTGGACGATACGGTAGAAGTGAAGGGGTCTTATGATATTAACGTATGGTACTCCCATAGCGATAATACCAAGACTGAGGTTGTTACAGAAACAGTTTCTTATAAGGATGTTGTAAAATTACGGTATAAGGATGAAAACAGTACCGGCGACGATCATGAAGTGATTGCAAGAGTACTACAGCAACCAAATTGCTTAGAAGCAAATATTGCTGGTAACGAATCAAGAGTGGATGTGCAAGTGGAGCGCGAATTCTTAACCGAAATTATTGGTGAAACAAAAATTACGGTAGAAGTACATCCGGATTCCTTAGCAGACGATGGGGATTGGGATGTCGAAGAGGATGAATTTGAGGATTTAAATCCTGATTTTATTGTAGATGGATACGAAGAATAACCATGAAAACTAGGGAGTATATACTTCCTGGTTTTTTTATATGGGCAGGTTTGTTCCGTTTCAATCTCAGGCAACCAAAATAAAAGTATGATATAATAAAGCAGCAAAATAGAGAATTAGTTGGGGGATTAACATGGCTTCTTACACGCCGATGATACAGCAATATTTACGAGTAAAGGCAGATTACCAGGATGCCTTTTTGTTTTTTCGCCTTGGTGATTTTTACGAGATGTTTTTTGACGATGCCCTATCTGCATCGCAGGAATTAGAAATAACATTAACAAGCCGTGATGGTGGTGGAAAAGAGAGAATTCCAATGTGCGGCGTTCCATACCATTCGGCACAAGCATACATAGAGCAACTGGTTAATAGAGGCTACAAGGTGGCTATTTGTGAACAAGTAGAGGATCCTAAACATACCAAAGGAGTAGTAAAGCGGGAAGTGGTTCAGCTTATTACACCAGGAACCGTTATGGACGCAAAAAACCTTACCGACAAACAGAATAATTTTCTTACCACCTTATCATATTTTGAAGATGATACATATGGCCTTGCTTATGCTGACCTTACTACGGGAGAAGTACACACAACTGTTTTGTCTGGTGTTCATCAGCAGATTGTTAATGAAGTATACTCCATTGGGTCAAAAGAAATGGTCATTGCTGAAGAATTCCCAGCCGCACTGTTGCAACTAGTTCGTGAAAGAATGGTTGTCACTACTTCTTATGAAAATGAGACAAGCATACCTCACGAATATCAGGATCTTGTCAAAGGCCTGGAACAAGAAAAGCTTCTTTTCACTGTGGGACGTCTCTTGCACTACTTAAAGCGTACGCAAAAACGCAGCCTTGACCACCTGCAGCCTGCTCGTTTTTATGAGCTGGAAAGTGCCATGAAAATAGACCTTTTTTCTAAACGAAACTTGGAACTAACAGAAACAATTCGCTCAAAAGGCAAAAAAGGATCTTTACTATGGCTATTGGATCAAACCGTTACCGCTATGGGCGGAAGGATGCTGAAACAGTGGGTGGACAGGCCCCTTGTAAATCGTTCAGAAATTGAACTAAGGCACTCGTTTGTAGAAACGCTTATGAATGAATATTTTATAAGGCAGGATATACGGGAGCATTTAAAGGAAGTATATGACCTTGAAAGACTAGCAGGAAGAGTGGCATTTGGTAATGTGAATGCAAGAGACTTGGTTCAGCTTAGAAAATCACTAACGCAAATTCCTGCATTAAAAGAGTTGGTGAAGAAATTACCTGTTGAGATTGCACAAATCAATGACAAGTTAGATGAATGCACTGAACTCACAGATTTACTTCATGATAGCTTAATAGAGCAGCCTCCTATTTCCGTAAAAGAAGGGAATATGATGAAGGATGGATTCCATGAGGAGCTTGATAAGTACCGTGATGCGAGAAAGAATGGAAAGACATGGATTGCAGAATTAGAGAAAAAGGAACGAGAATTCACAGGAATTCGATCGTTAAAGATAGGCTATAACCGAATTTTTGGCTACTATATTGAAGTAACAAAAGCAAACATTTCCGCTCTTCCAGAGGGAAGGTATGAACGAAAACAAACACTTGCCAATGCGGAGCGTTATATTACCGAAGAATTAAAGGAAAAAGAAACGCTAATTTTGGAAGCAGAAGAAAAGATTGTTGCCCTTGAATATGAACTGTTTCTTAAGCTTAGAGAAGAGGTAAAAGCATTTATTCCTCGCCTACAAAAGCTAGCCAAAGCGGTAAGCGAGCTGGATGTCCTACAATGCTTTGCAACAATTAGCGAAGACAGACATTATACTAGACCGTTGTTCAACGATGAAAGAAAAATTTATATAACAGAAGGCCGTCATCCTGTTGTGGAAAAAGTAATGGATTCAAATGAATATGTTCCCAATGATACGTGGATGGACAAGGAAAAAGAGATGCTATTAATTACTGGGCCAAATATGTCCGGTAAAAGTACGTATATGCGCCAAGTCGCTCTAACTGCTATCCTAGCTCAGATTGGCTGTTTTGTACCTGCTAAAGAAGCAAGTCTTCCGATATTCGATCAAATATTCACGAGAATTGGAGCAGCAGATGATCTCGTCTCAGGTCAAAGTACGTTTATGGTCGAAATGCTCGAAGCGAGAAATGCCATCGTATATGCAACACAAAACAGCCTTATTCTATTTGATGAAATAGGCCGAGGTACTTCTACGTATGATGGAATGGCTCTTGCACAAGCGTTGATTGAATACATTCACGACAAAATTGGCGCCAAGACATTGTTCTCCACACACTACCATGAGTTAACTTCACTAGCAGAGGATTTAAGTAAGCTGAAAAATATTCATGTAAGTGTGGTGGAACAAAACGGCAAGGTTGTCTTTCTTCATAAGATGAAGGATGGGCCTGCAGATAAAAGTTATGGTATTCATGTTGCAGAGCTTGCAGATTTACCAGAAGAATTAATAAAAAGAGCACAAGTTATTTTGCATAATTTGGAAAATGATGCGCAGGAAAGTCCTACACCGGTTCCGTCTACGATAAAAGAAAAGGATGACGATGCATTAACGCAACTCTCATTTTTTGAAACAACAGATAAGAAAAGTGGAAGTGAGAAACGATCTTCATCTGAAAGTCTAGTACTTGAGAAATTAAAATCGATGGAGTTACTAGAAACCACTCCACTGGAAGCGATGAATGTGCTGTATGAATTACAAAAGAAGTTAAAAACGAAGAAATAGTAGAAAGGAGGATGTAGAATGGGGAAGATAGTGCAATTGGATGAGAGCTTAGCCAATAAAATTGCCGCTGGTGAAGTAGTAGAGCGACCTGCATCTGTTGTGAAAGAGCTTGTGGAGAATGCAATAGATGCAAATTCCACAATCATTGAAATAGAACTCGAAGAAGCCGGATTAACGAAGATACGGGTACTTGATAATGGAGATGGAATTGAAGCAGAGGATTGCTTAACAGCCTTTTTGCGGCATGCTACAAGCAAAATAAAAAATGAAAATGATTTATTCCGTATCCGCACGCTTGGCTTCAGAGGCGAAGCACTTCCAAGTATTGCGTCGGTTTCCATTTTCGAAATGACCACATGTACAGGGTCTTCTCCTGGCTCATATTTACGTTTTAAAGGTGGTATTCTAGAAAGCCAGGAAGCTTCTAGCAGTCGAAAGGGAACAGATATTGTCGTGCAGCATTTATTTTTCAATACCCCTGCACGCTTAAAATATATGAAGACCATTCATACGGAACTAGGAAATATTTCTGATTTGGTGAACCGCTTAGCACTTGCTCACCCTTCTATTTCCTTTCGTCTCAGCCATAATGGCAAAAGAATGCTTGCTACAAATGGAAGAGGCGATCATTTGCATGTGCTTGCCTCAATTTACGGCATGAATGTGGCGAAAAAGATGATTCCGATTCAACTCTCCTCCCTAGACTTTGAGGTAAGTGGATATCTTGCAATGCCAGAAATAACTAGAGCTTCCAAAAACTATCTATCTACTATTATTAATGGGAGATATATAAAAAACTACACGGTTATGAAGGCGATACAAGAAGGCTATCATACCCTGCTTCCAATCGGTAGATATCCTATTGCTTTTTTGGAAGTGAAAATGGACCCGTTGCTTGTGGATGTAAATGTCCATCCTGCAAAGCTTGAAGTAAGATTAAGCAAGGAGGATGAACTATATCAACTTATTGCCGAAGGTGTAAAGGAGGCGTTTGGCAAAAGAACGCTGATTCCTACAAATGATCATCTATCACAAACGCAGAAAGTGGATGAGCGAAAACCTGAGCAACCATCCTTTGCATTTGAGCGTAAACTTCATCAGGATTCTTTCACTGCTGCTGAGATGAAATCGTCCTACCCTTCACTTGAAAAAGAACAAAGTGAGGCAGTTTCCCTATTGGAGAAACCTTTTGAGAAGCATACAAACATGATGCAGCATGAAGGCCAACCTGATGATTCTGATATCGAATTTGAAGTTGGGCTGGATGATATCATTGTAGAGGAACATATCCAACAAGGGAATTCACGTATTCCTGAGCTTTACCCTATCGGCCAAATGCATGGGACGTATATTCTTGCACAAAATGAGCAGGGGTTATATTTAATCGATCAACATGCCGCACAAGAGCGGATAAATTATGAGTTTTATGTGAAAAAGCTTGGAGTGGTAGAAAGAACGGTACAAGATCTTATCGTTCCAATAACCATCGAATGTAGCTTAGAGGAGTATTTGTTCTTAGAAGAGAATAAATCTGTTTTTGAAGAAATAGGTATCTTCCTAGAAGAGTTCGGGCATCAAACGTTTGTGATAAAATCACACCCTGTATGGTTTCCAAAAGGCAAAGAACAAGAAACAATCGATGAAATCATTCAACATGTAAAAGAAAAAAGGAAAGTAAACTTGTCGCAGCTAAGAGAAGAAGTAGCCATTATGATGAGCTGTAAGGCTGCCATTAAAGCGAATCATCATTTAAGGCAAGATGAAATAATGGCACTTCTTCAGACCCTTAGAATGTCAGAAAATCCATTTACTTGTCCGCATGGGAGACCAATTCTTATTCATTTTACTACCTATGAGATGGAAAAAATGTTTAAAAGGGTGATGTAATTGGGCATACTGAAAACTTGTGATGAAGAATGAGGAAAGAGTGAGTTGGCTTGACAGAAAAACAAAAACTAATTGTCATCATCGGCCCAACAGCTGTAGGAAAGACCAAAACCAGCATTGAATTAGCCAAAACCTTTCATGGCGAAATTATTAGTGGTGATTCGATGCAAATCTATAAAGAAATGAATATAGGGACAGCTAAAGTGACTGATGAGGAGATGCAAGGAATTCCTCACTATCTTATTGACATTAAAGAGCCCACGGAGTCTTACTCTGTTGCTGAGTTTCAACGAGATGTCAGAGAAAAAATAGAATCGATTGCCCAAAAAGGTGCCATTCCCATTATCGTCGGGGGAACAGGTCTTTATATTCAGTCCGTTCTATATGATTATCACTTCTCAGATCAAGGGAAAGATACGAGAATCAGACAAGAACTCGAGAAAAAAGCAATTGATATCGGTCCAGATGCATTATATGAGGAACTAGAAAAAATTGATCCAGTAACGGCAAAGCAAATGCATCCTAATAATACACGTAGAGTTGTAAGGGCACTAGAGGTTTATTATACAACCGGGAAATCACCATCAGAGGTGCAAGTATCACAACAACCCGACCTTTTATACGATGTTGCACTAGTTGGCTTGACGATGGACAGAGAATTGTTGTATAAAAGAATAAACCTTAGAGTAGACCTCATGCTTAAAGAAGGCTTGCTGGAAGAAGTGACATCACTTTATGAAAGTGGCGTCAGAGAATGCCAATCTATTCAGGCAATAGGATACAAAGAGCTTTATGCCTTTTTAGACGGAAAGCGGTCATTGGAGGAAGCTATTGAGGACTTAAAACAAAACTCCAGAAGGTATGCAAAACGTCAACTTACTTGGTTTCGAAATAAAATGGATGTTACCTGGTTTGATATGACAGAGGCAGATGAGAAAGAAAAGTTAGCAGAAATTTTCTCATATGTTGCAGGAAAGCTTCAACTTGAAGCGAATAAGTAAGAAAGATAGAGAACAGAGGAGGACGAAAAGATGAAGCAAACAATCAACATCCAAGATCAGGTGCTAAATCAATTAAGAAAAGATGGTACTAGTGTGACAGTATTTCTGCTAAATGGATTTCAATTGCGTGGCTTGATAAAAGGGTTTGATAACTTTACTGTACTTCTTGAAACAGAAGGGAAGCAACAGTTGATTTATAAACATGCTATCTCTACTTTTTCTCCATCAAAAAATGTTCAAATTGAAACGGAAGCCTAAAACCAGCGAATAGCTGGTTTTTTATTTTGTCTTTAACATATCAATAGTGTTTTTACATATATTTAGATAATAATTGGAGCTTTCTTCTTTGCGGGAAAAAGAGAAATAGCGAAATATTTCTCGGGAAAGCGCATATTCTGACATATTTGTCAATACCCTGTAGAAAAAATAAAGAACGTGTAGAAGAATAGCGAAATGTAATGCATGGAAGTACTAAACCATTCAAAAAGAGGAAGATAAGCAGCAAGATATGTCGGATTTTGGTACGGAAATGAGGTGGAGCCTTCATGGATCGATCGGTAACGAATAATAATGGGAAAATAAATATCGTTCTAAACAGAGAGAAAAAACCGTTAAAAGTTACACATGTTCAGCCTCTTGAAGAGATTTCCCAGACCACTACTCATATTATTTTGCGAGATATTGAAAAGGAGCTAGGGGAACTTGTTGGTCTTCAGGAAATGAAACGAATAGTGAAGGAAATCTATGCGTGGATCTATGTGAATAAAAAGCGGGAAGAAGTTGGATTAAAAGCGGAAAGACAAGTGCTTCATATGATGTTCAAAGGGAATCCTGGAACAGGGAAAACAACAGTAGCTAGACTTGTAGGGAAACTGTTTTGCGAAATGAATGTTCTCTCAAAGGGCCATCTAATTGAAGCGGAAAGAGCGGATTTAGTAGGGGAATATATTGGACATACTGCGCAAAAAACAAGAGATTTAGTGAAAAAAGCTCTTGGTGGTGTTTTATTTGTAGATGAGGCATATTCGTTGGCGCGAGGTGGCGAAAAGGACTTTGGAAAAGAGGCCATCGATACGCTTGTTAAGCATATGGAAGATAAACAGCATGAGTTTATCTTAATTCTGGCAGGTTATAAACGGGAAATGGAGGAGTTTTTGCGAACAAATCCTGGGTTGGTTTCACGCTTTCCCATTATTATAGATTTTCCTGATTATACAGTGGAAGAGTTGATGGAAATTTGCATGCGTATGCTTAAAGAAAGAGAATATAGATTAAGTAAAGAAGCGGAGTGGAAGCTAAGGGAGCACCTCATTCAAATGAAAAATACTCTATTGCCATCAGCATTTAGCAATGGTCGTTATATACGAAATATTTTAGAGAAAACCATTAGGAAACAATCGATGAGATTGCTTCTTCAAGAGCAATATGAACGAAAGGATTTAATGATGCTCGAAGCCGTAGACTTAGTTCTATCATGGTAAAACAAAGAGTCACCCACTATACAACAAGTGGGTGACTCTTTGTTAACCGATATCCTCTTTTGCCATATGGTGGTCCTCTTTTATAACATCAGCTGTCAGTTGTCCTGATAAAGTGACCATTGGTACCCCACCGCCAGGATGAGTAGAGCCTCCTGTAAAATATAGATTGGTTAAAATTTTGCTTCGGCATGGAATTTTGAAGCCGCCATTTTTCTTTCTGTCAGTAACCACTCCATAAATAGAACCTCCATTTGCACCGTAGAGAGTTTGCAGGTCATTTGGTGTAAAGCAATATTCAAACTCAATAGAAGTTCTTAAGTCCTCAAGTCCCATTCGCTCAAGCTTTGTGAGAACAATGTTTTTATATTCATCCTTATACGACTCCCATGTTTCGCCTGGTTTTAATGGGGGAACATGAGTTAAAACGAATAAATTCTCTTTACCCTGTGGTGCTTGTGACGAGTCAGATTTTGATGATACGCCAATATAGATAGTCGGATCTTGAGAAGGCTTTTCTTCATTAAAGATGGTGTTGAACTCTTCTTCTTGATTTTTTGAGAAGAAGAAATTGTGATGAGCAAGTGCAGGGTATTGCTTGTTTACCCCCAATAGCAGAACAAGACCAGAAACGGTTGGGGAATACTTTTTTAAATCTTTTGCAGCATGTTCAGATTGCGGATGGTGATTGAGTAGCATTTGATAGGTCGGTATTGCCTCAAGATTTGAAACGACAATGTCTGCAAGGATTTCCTCTCCATTTTCTAAAAGAATACCTGTTGCTTTTCCGTCTTTTGTTATGATTTTTTGAACGGAGGTGTTCAAGCGGTAGTCAACGTTCATTTCCTCTAACAAAGCTTTCATTGCTTCGGCAATCTTATACATCCCACCCCTCACGTAGTAAATGCCAAGCCCAAGCTGTACATGTGTTAGCTGGGATAAAACAGCAGGAGCGTGATAAGGGGAAGAGCCAATATACATAATCATAAAGTTAAACAGTTGTTGTAGATGTTTATCCTCAAAGTATTTTTTTGTGATTTGATCCATTGACTTCATCGGATCCATTCCAATTAATTCTTTTAAGTTATGCAACGCACGTAACTCCGATAAGCCTGAAAGACTTTTCTTGTAAAAACTTTTCATGCTATACTCATACATTTTACTGCAGTAATTTAAATACTCAAAAAAGCCATTGGCGTCCTTTGGAGATAGAGCTTGTATTTGTTGAAGCATGTTAGGAAGGTCACTTGACACATCAATTTTCGTGCCGTCTTCAAAAAATGTTCTCCACTGTGGCTCTACTCTTTCAATGGTTAGGTAATCATGGATATTTCGCCCTGTACTTGCAAACAGCTGCTCAAGCACCCAGGGCATCGTTAAAATGGATGGTCCTGTATCGAAGGTAAAGCCTTTGCCAGATCGCATGTTTAGCTTTCCGCCAAGTCTTTCTCCTTTTTCAACTATGTTCACATCGTACCCATCTGCCGAAAGCCTAATTGCAGCGGAGAGTCCTCCTAAGCCACCGCCAATAACAACAACTTTTTTATTCAAATGATATTCCTCCTTTTGAAAATCTAAAGTTATGACTATACTGTTGATAATGTTCCATTCTGCCCTTCCTTTCCTTTTTTCATAATCGTTTTGAAAAAATAATCACACCTGGAGGTAATTATGTTTCTATTTTTGGCTCTATTTACTATTTTACTTGGAAGAGCGCTCTTTTTTTATATTCCTTCCTTTTCCAATCATCAAACCAATGTAGCTCTCTTGAAGAAAGTTTCGATTATCATTCCTGCTAGAAATGAAGAGAGAAATCTTCCAAAATTGCTTTCCTCGTTACTTCCTTATAAAAAACTAGTCAAAGAGATTATTGTTGTGGATGATCAGTCAACGGATAACACACAAGAGGTAGTAAGAGCTTTTGATATGAACCTTGTCATTCTAGATGACTTACCGAAGAAGTGGGCCGGAAAGTCATATGGGTGCTGGAGTGGTGCGAATACTGCAAAGGGAGATATTTTTCTTTTTATAGATGCTGATACGGTTGTGGAAGAAGAGGGGCTTGAAAGGTTAGTGGCAGCGTATCAGGGTAGTGGGACAGTTGTTTCTGTTCATCCTTACCATTCTATAAAGAAATGGTATGAATCATTCTCAGCTTTTTTCCATCTGGTAGTGATGGGCTCGTTAGGAGTTTTTCATTTGTTTCAAGGTTGGAAAAAGGTGAACGGAGCTTTCGGTCCATGTCTCCTAATTGGAAAGAATGATTATTTTACCTATGGAGGGCACAAGGCTGTCTGGAATGAACTGATGGATAATATGGCTTTTGGAATGCATATTCATCAAAAAAAGGGCAAGGTAATTTGTTTTAGTGGCAAGGGTGCCATTTCGATGAGAATGTACCCTGATGGATTTGTGTCTCTTTGCAAAGGGTGGAGTAAGAGCTTTGCTTCAGGTGCTGCGAAAGTTTCCATTACAAATTTAATAGCCACTATTTTGTGGCTTAGTTTGCTTGTAACTTTTGTTACTAACTTTCATTTGGAGTATGCGTTTGAGTGGGTGGCTGTCTATCTTTTGATTGTTTTGCATTTACGCAGAACGCTTGCTGTTATTGGAGGGTTTGGAATTTTTACCTCACTCTTATTTCCTGTCCATCTATTATTCTTCATTGTTTTGTTTATCTATTCTTTTTTTCAAACGTTTATGAAGAAAAATGTTACATGGAAGGGAAGAAAAATCGATATCTAGAATATAGATGCAAGAAAAAACAGAAGGGAATGCTCCCTTCTCAGGCTGTCGAGAAAGTCTCGACAGCCATTTTTATATTCAATAACTTCAACAAATTACCGCGTTAATATGTTATAATATAGTTAATACATATAGGCGGTGATTCTATTGTTTAATACAAGAAATACAACGCAAAATGAAGTTGAGTTTGTCTCAATTGAAGACCTCGTTCCCCAAGATCATCTACTCAGGAAAATTGATAAGTACATTGATTTTTCCTTCATCCTAGAACGCGTTCGCCCCTACTACTCTGAAGATAATGGACGTCCCTCTTTAGACCCTCTCGTACTTTTCAAAATGATGTTTATTGGCTACTTTTATGGAATTCGCTCCGAAAGACAACTTGAAAAAGAAATTCAAATGAACATCGCGTACCGTTGGTTTTTAGGATTACGTTTAACCGACCCTGTTCCTCACCACTCCACAATTAGTTGGAATCGACGCAAACGTTTTAACAAGACGAATATTTTCCAAGAGATATTCGATGAAATCGTCCTTCAAGCCATGAACCACAAAATGGTTGGTGGACGCGTATTGTTTACGGATTCTACCCATTTAAAAGCAAACGCCAATAAGCATAAGTTCACAAGAAAAACCGTTGAAGTAGAGACACGAGAATACATAGAAGAATTAAATCAAGCTATCAGCGAGGATCGAGAAAAGAACGGAAAAAAGCTCTAAAAGAACGGGAGGAGGTGAAAGAGACCAAAGAAATCCGCAAAAGTTTAACGGATCCGGATTGTGGCTTTATGTCACGAGATCAAAAGCAAGAAATGTTCTGTTACCTTGACCATCGTACGACGGATATGAAATTTAACATCATTACTGATGCCTTTGTGACTCCTGGAAACGTTCATGACTCTGTTCCTTATCTCTCACGTATAGACCGCCAAATGGAACGCTTTGAATTTAAAGTGGAAGCTGTGGCACTTGACTCTGGTTATCTTACCAATCCCATTTGTAAGGGATTATCGGATAGGAACATCTTTGGAGTAATCGCACATAGAAGGTTTCACCCTATCAAAGGTCTCTTTCCAAAATGGAAATTCACCTATCAACCAGAGAACAATCAATACATTTGCCCAAACGGAGATGTCTTAACCTATCGAACCACCACGCGCGAAGGCTATCGAGAGTATAAATCGGATCCTTCGAAATGTAAGGTTTGTCCTTTACTTGATCAGTGTACACAATCCAAAAATCATCAAAAAGTGGTCACCCGTCACGTATGGGAAGATCATAAAGAACAGGTTCGATTAAACAGGCTTTCTAAGTCTGGAAAAATGCTTTATAAATACAGGAAAGAAAAAGTGGAGCGAAGCTTTGCAGATTCAAAAGAACTGCATGGGCTTCGCTACTGTAGGTTGAGGGGAGAAGGCAATGTGAGTGAACAAGTGTTACTCACAGCAGCCTGCCAAAACATGAAGAAGATTGCCACACACCTAGCCCGGCTAGGCTAGGTGTGTGGGAACCTTTTTCTCTCAAGTGTGATGCAAGATAATATCACATGGTCCACCAAAATAAAAAAGCTTGTAGAGAAAAACATAGGGTTTCTCTACAAGCTGAGAAGGGAATGCTCCCTTCTGTTATCTCGCCTACTATTACAAGGGAATTTGAATTATCCCGTCTCTTTTAGAGGTCTGTTAGGTAAGCGCCATTTATAGGTATAAGAAAGAACTCGAAGTGTTACGATGCAAATGAATAATAAAAACAACGTGATCGTATTACTAGCTAGTCCAAAGCCGATAGCAAGGCCTGCTAGGATTGCCCAGGCGGCATATATTTCAGATTTCAAAACAAGCGGTTTTCTTCCCGCGAGGAGGTCGCGAATAATTCCTCCACCGCTTCCTGTTAAAACGGCGGCAACAATTATTGCGCTTACAGGGTGATTCATTCCTGTGGCATAAAGTGCTCCTTGAATTGCAAAGGCAGCTAGGCCAATGGCATCGAAAAAATTTCCCCATTTTCGCCAGTGTTTTAACAGATTGTTAGGGAAAATAAATACCACTGTCATAGCGAAAAGAGCGACCTGAAACAATACCCCTTGCTCCCAAAGTGCGGAGACGGGTACTCCTATAAGCAGATTTCGTACGGCTCCACCTCCAAAGGCGGTTACAATGCCTAGAATATAGACACCAAGAATGTCATATTCCTCTTCCATCGCCACAATGGCACCACTAACGGCAAACGCAATCGTGCCAATTATATTAAACACTTCCCAAGTCATATTATCACTCCATACTATTAAACAATAAAGCCTTCCTGATTTTATAAAGATGTAGACAGGTTTGCAAGAGTTTTCTATGAAATATTAGAGAAAAAGTTAATATTTTGATATGATAAGATGAACTAATTATGCTTAATACTATTAAAGGGGTATGTAATTTGAACGAGATACATAAAAAACAGAAAGAACGCGTCATTCTTGTAGGCTGTCAGCTATCAAAAGAGGAAGACAATGCATTTCAATATTCCTTAGAAGAGCTCTCTTCTTTAACAAAAACAGCTGATGGAGAAGTGGTACTCACCATTACCCAAAAACGAGAAAGATTGCATCCGGCTACCTATATTGGAAAGGGTAAGTTAGAGGAGCTTGTTACATTAGAGGAAGAGTTGGAACCAGATTTAATTATTTTCAATGGCGAATTAGCTCCAAGTCAAAACCGGAATCTTTCCAAAGTATTAAAAGCGAGAATCATTGATCGGACGCAGCTTATATTGGATATCTTTGCCCAGCGTGCCCGCTCAAAGGAAGGAAAGCTTCAGGTTGAATTGGCGCAGTTGCAATATATGCTCCCAAGATTAGGTGGCAAAGGTATTGAATTATCAAGACTTGGTGGAGGAATTGGAACGAGAGGACCTGGGGAAACAAAACTTGAGTCTGACCGTCGCCATATTAATAGAAGAATAGATGACATCAAAAAGCAATTGGAGACCATCGTTAGTCACCGTGAACGTTACCGTGAAAGAAGAAAGCGAAACCAGGCGTTTCAAATCTCGTTGGTTGGTTATACAAACGCTGGTAAGTCCACCATTTTTAATCGTTTAACGGAAGCGGGAACCTTTGAGGAAAATCTCTTGTTTGCAACCCTTGACCCGACAACTAGAAAGATTGCTCTTCCTTCGGGGTTTCATGCCCTGTTGACAGACACAGTAGGATTTATTCAAGAATTACCAACGGCATTAATTGCAGCATTCCGTTCCACTTTAGAGGAAGTAACAGAAGCAGACTTGATACTTCATGTGGTGGACAGCTCGAGTCCTGACCATGTAAACCATGAAAAAACAGTAATGAAGTTATTAAAGGACCTTGGTGTGGAAGGCATTCCGATGCTAACGGTGTATAACAAAAAAGATATGGTACTAGAAGCCTTCACACCATCTTATCAAGAGGAAATGGTACACATCAGTGCAATAGATAAAAATGATATTCTTACCCTTAGGAAAAAAGTTGAAGAGTTTCTCATGAAAGAAATGAGTCCATTTTTTATCAAAGTTCCTGCAGAAGAAGGAAAGCTTATTGCCATGCTCAAACAGGAAGGGATTGTTGAAAGGGTAACCTTTCATGAAGAAAGAGAGCACTATGCAATAGAAGGTTTTTATTTTGAAGGTTCTAAAATAGCTTCAGAGATAGAGAGCAGAATGAAAAAGTAGAGGAGAAAAACGATGTTTGATTTATTACAGCATGGGGAAGCAATCAAGCCTGTTGCATCTAAAATAGAAGGAAAATTACAAGAGCAGTTTCAGCTTGTGGACACATTGGTCGAGACTAACCAATTTAGGGTATTGCAAAGCTTTCAACAACATCGTGTAAGTGATGCTCATTTTATTCCATCAACAGGCTATGGGTATGATGACATGGGAAGGGATGCGTTAGAAAAAATCTACGGAGAAGTATTTGGTGGGGAGGCAGGCCTTGTTCGTCCGCAAATTATTTCAGGTACTCATGCGATATCCATAGCGCTTTTTGGAGTTCTCCGTCCTGGAGATGAACTCATTTACATGACAGGGAAGCCCTATGATACGCTTGAAGAGATAGTGGGAATTCGTGGGTCAGGTGTAGGCTCTCTGAAAGAGTATAACATCGGCTATAAAACCATTGATCTAAAAAACAATAAAGGAATTGATTGGGAAACTCTAAGTAATAGTATTACCTCTAGTACAAAAATGATTGGTATCCAGCGTTCTAAAGGCTATGCGACACGTCCTTCTTTTACCATCGAAGAAATAAAAGAAATGATTCGATTTGTAAAGGAAATCAAGCCAGATGTGGTAGTGTTCGTGGACAACTGTTATGGAGAATTTGTTGAAAAACTTGAGCCTTGCCATGTTGGAGCAGACCTAATCGCTGGCTCATTGATTAAAAATCCTGGTGGTGGTTTGGCGAAAACCGGAGGCTATATTGTAGGCAAAAAAGAATTAGTGGAAGCATGTTCGTATCGAATGACCTCACCTGGCATTGGTGCAGAAGCAGGTGCGTCCCTATATAGTTTGCAAGAAATGTATCAGGGCTTTTTCATGGCCCCTCATGTGGTTGGCCAAGCTTTAAAGGGAGCCATGTTTACAGCAGCGTTTTTAGAAGAGTTAGGCATGAACACGTCTCCTAGCTGGGATTCTATCAGAACCGATCTCATACAGTCCGTTCAGTTTGATGACAAGGATAAAATGATTGCGTTCTGCCAAGCTATTCAATATGCTTCTCCTGTAAATTCTCATGTCACACCTTATGCGAATTATATGCCTGGCTATGAAGATGATGTGATTATGGCAGCAGGTACCTTTATTCAAGGAGCGAGTATAGAGTTGACCGCAGATGGCCCTATACGTCCACCATATGTTGCTTATGTTCAAGGTGGACTCACTTATTCACATGTCAAAATTGCCGTTTGTTCAGCGGTTGATCAACTAATAACAAAAAATCTAATGAAACTATAATCCTTATAGAGGCTGGGGCAAAAATGTTTTAGCCTAAGTAAAAACCGAACTGGTTGGAGTGTTTGATCAAACCAGTTCGGTTTTTTTAGTATTGATATTGTTCGTCTTTTTGTTTGTGTTTTTAAGTTTTGTCCCAGCCTCTTTTTTTTTTTTTGTATTATTTTACGGGATTCTTTTGAGGTATTCATATGAGTAGGGAGATACATGTTTTTATTTGAAAAGGAAAGGTTATAGATATATGGGTACATAAAAATCTCTTCTCACAAGCTTCCTTTTTCTTCTTTTCAAAATTGATGTTAGAAAACCTCACATGACCTTGACATATTATCTAACATCACATATAATGAAAATAACTTCACAAGGTAATAGAGGAAGGAGGATTTGTGGTGAGTGACAAAATTAGACGTTCGATGCCCCTGTTTCCAATAGGGATTGTCATGCAACTAACGGAGTTGTCTGCTCGGCAAATCCGCTATTATGAAGAAAATGGACTAATTTACCCTGCACGATCTGAAGGAAACCGTAGACTTTTTTCGTTCAATGATGTAGACACCTTACTGGAAATTAAGAATCTCATTGAACAAAAAGTTAATATAGCTGGAATTAAACAATTAATGACGGTAAAGCAGCAACCAGAACCAGAAAAGCAACCCGATGTTGTGAAACCAGAGCTTTCAGATGACGAATTGCGTAAGCTTTTACGCGCAGAAATGATGCAAGCAGGCAGATTTAACCGAACAAGTCTCCGCCAGGGAGATATGTCAAGGTTTTTCCATTAATTCTTCTAAGTAGTTTAGGAAATATTTTAAAATCAATCATACTTAAAATTCTGAGGAGGAACTCGCATGTCCAAGTACACACAAGAAGATATTAAACGTATTGTTCAAGAGGAGAATGTAAAGTACATCCGTCTTCAATTCACTGATATTTTGGGGACAATCAAAAACGTAGAAATTCCTGTAAGTCAGTTAGAAAAAGCCCTTGATAACAAAATGATGTTTGATGGATCTTCTATTGAAGGATTCGTACGTATTGAAGAATCTGATATGTATCTTTACCCTGACCTAAATACATTCGTTGTATTCCCATGGACATCTGAAAAAGGGAAAGTTGCTCGTTTCATCTGTGATATTTACAATCCAGACGGCACTCCTTTCGACGGAGATCCACGCGCAAACTTA
Organism: Bacillus sp. THAF10; assembly: GCF_009363695.1. Taxonomy (NCBI): domain Bacteria; kingdom Bacillati; phylum Bacillota; class Bacilli; order Caryophanales; family Bacillaceae; genus Bacillus; species Bacillus sp. THAF10. The sequence continues at coordinate 1,845,160 of NZ_CP045403.1, forward strand.
AAACGTATGCTGAAGGAAATGGAAGATTTGGGATTCTCTGATTTCAACCTTGGACCTGAGCCAGAGTTCTTCCTCTTCAAATTAGATGAAAAAGGCGAACCTACTTTAGAATTGAATGATAAAGGCGGTTACTTTGACCTAGCTCCAACAGACCTTGGGGAAAATTGCCGTCGTGACATCGTGCTAGAACTAGAAGAAATGGGCTTTGAAATTGAAGCGTCTCACCACGAGGTTGCACCTGGTCAGCATGAAATTGATTTCAAATACGCTGATGCACTTACTGCGTGTGATGATATCCAAACATTTAAACTTGTGGTTAAAACGATTGCTCGTAAGCACGGATTGCATGCAACGTTCATGCCAAAACCTTTGTTCGGAGTGAATGGATCTGGGATGCACTGTAACTTATCCCTATTCAAAGATGGTGAGAATGCATTCTATGATACAAGTGGAGATCTAGAGCTAAGTGAGACAGCTCGTCAATTCATCGCAGGTATCGTTAAACATGCACCGAACTTTACAGCAGTTACAAACCCAACTGTTAACTCTTACAAGCGTTTAGTGCCAGGTTATGAAGCGCCATGTTATGTTGCATGGTCTGCACGTAACCGTAGTCCACTAATCCGTATTCCGGCATCCCGTGGCATTTCTACTCGTGTAGAGGTACGTAGTGTGGATCCAGCTGCAAACCCATACCTTGCAATGGCTGTCCTACTAAAAGCTGGTCTTGACGGAATCAAAAACAAACTAGAAGCTCCAAAGCCAGTTGACAGAAACATCTATGTGATGAACAAACAAGAGCGTCTCGCAGCTGGAATCGTGGACCTACCTGCAACTTTAGCTGCAGCACTTGAGAACCTTAAGTCTGATGAAGTTATTCAAGCAGCTCTAGGTGAGCACTTACTCGAGCACTTCATTGAAGCGAAAGAAATTGAGTGGGATATGTTCCGCACCCAGGTTCACCCATGGGAACGCGACCAATATATGAGCATGTATTAATATCAAAAACCCCTGATACCATTGGTGTCAGGGGTTTTTATATATATTATATATTTAAGCGCTTATTATAGAATTATGGGTACACCCATGAAGTATCCGTAAAAAATAGAACTACTAAGAATGTAACCCATGTGACATTTGAATAGTTCCATCGTATCTTCTTCAATTTTCTTTGAGATATGGGAGTACTTATCTACCGTAATTTGATCATTTTTTATGGCCTAATATTTTCTGGACATATTCAAGACTTTCTCCAGATTCAATTAGTAAAACTGCGTGACTATCTCTCAAAGTATGGGTAGGACACTATCAGGAAGAATAATTAAGAATATATGGAAGGGGAAAAGTAAAAAGTACGCATTACGTATATGTAACACTTTAATACACGAGAATACGCAACAACAATTTTATTCAGAATTAAGTGATCCCAAAACTATTATCAATAAGGTAAATGAAATTCTAACCAGTCTATCTTTGGTTACCATTTTTAGTAGAGCTAAAAGAACAATACCGTTAATTGGGTTATCGTCAACTAATAATATTGTAATTATGTCAAGAAGAGGAAGGACTCCTTCATCAATGATATCAATTTCCATATCTACCACCTCTTGAACATTATATTCAGTATTAAAGATTGGGTTATAGACTAATGATAAATTTTCACAATGTTAATAAGAAAACAATGTACCACAGAGCTTTTTAAATTATTTACTTATTGATTCTGCTGGATTAAATAATCATGCGAAGAGTGGAAAGGAAAAAGTTTTGACAAGCACTTTTTTCTTCCTGAACTAAAGCAATTTTACTAAATAGGTTGCTTTTCATGTAGAGGAAAGGTTTTAATGACGCCAATGACAAACACAAAAATTTGGAGAGTAACCTTCAAGCGGAAGTCGAATGGAAGGACGAACAGATGTGATTTAATCGGGCGTAAATGTATATGCTTGGATGTGAAGTGAACAAGAAAGATAATCATCCTTACCTAACCTTAAGAAAAATTTTAGATATAAGAAATATAAAGGAGAGATTTATGTTGGAGCACATCGTTGTTCGTCCATTTTGTATGGAAGATTGTGAAGAAAGATTAGAATTACATATTGAAAACAGAGATCATTTTCAACAGTGGTCTCCATATAAACGAAGTGAAGAATTCTTCACCTTACAAGGACAACTAGAGAATATAAACAATTTAATTGCAAAGCGTTCCGAAGATATTAGGTACGATTTTGCGATTTATCTGAATGATAATTCTTCGCATACTTTAATCGGTGAAGTTCAGTTTACCTCTGTAGTAAGAGGACCCCTCCAAAGCTGTTTTCTAGGTTATATGATAGGAAAGAGATTTAACGGACATGGATATATGACTAAGTCCTTGAAAACAGCTTTAAAAATAGCTTTTGAAGAGTTGTATTTCCATAGGGTCACTGCGGAAGTCAATCCACATAATATTGCATCTCTAAGGGTACTTGATAAGGTTGGTTTTGTAAGGGAAGGTTACGCCAGAAAAAACGTAAAAGTTGGTGAGGAATGGCGAGATCACATATGCTTAGCTATGCTAGAAGAGGATTATTTTAAACTTAATAAACATGAAGATATATAAGTACAAAAATATTAGTTCGCTGTGATTCTACATAATACACGTAGAATTACCTATGTCACACTAAGATAAAATTAGTCAATGGATACAAAGTAAACAAGCAGATTGGACGATGAATTCTTACTCCCAATATTATAAACTAGTAAAACATAAAATCCTAAAGTTGATAAAAATGAATGGAGGATTCATGACACTATTAACGAAAATAGCAGGGACGTTGGCAGTGGGCGCGTTAATTCTTGTGAGCTGTTCAAATTACGAGATTGAAAAAGAGCCAAAAAAGGAACAAGAGACAAAAATCTATTTCAAGGAACTTGAGAAGGAATATGATGCAAAACTTGGTGTATATGCACTTGATACGGGTAGCAATCGTAAGGTTTCTTATCGTGCCGATGAGCGTTTCGCCTATGCATCTACACACAAAGTACTGGCTGTTGGAGTACTTCTGATGAACAGAACCATTGATGAACTGAATGAAACTATTAAGTATACGAAGGAGGATTTGGTTAACTATAACCCAGTTACTGAGAAGCATGTGGAAAACGGGATGACCTTAAAAGAGTTAAGTGATGCATCTATTCGTTACAGTGATAATACTGCAGGAAATCTTATACTTGAAGCAATTGGAGGTCCAAAAGGATTTAAGGAATCCCTTCGAAAAATGGGTGATCACGTTACAGAACCTGAAAGAATGGAACCGGACCTGAATGATGTAAAGCCTGGAGAAACGAGAGATACAAGCTCGCCTAAAGCACTAGCTGAGAGCTTACAAGCATTTACACTAGGCAGCGTTCTTCCAGAGACGAAGAGAAATCTGTTAATTGATTGGCTGAAACGGAACACAACAGGTGATAATTTAATTCGTGCAGGTGTCCCTAAAGGCTGGACAGTGGGAGATAAAACGGGAGGCGCAAACGGTATTCGCAATGATATCGCTATCTTATGGCTGCCGGATGGTGCCCCCATTATCCTCGTCGTACTATCTAGTCATGAAAAAGCCAACTCTGAGAATGTCGATGAACTCATTGCTAAAGCGACAGAAGAGGCAGTTAAACAGCTGCAAGAAAAATGATTTATTTCTCAGTTTTTATGCAGAGTCCTGTACTTTACGTATAGGACTTTTTGTTTTATAGGAGAAAGAATGAAAAAAAGGTGCATTGGTATTCACAAAAATTCTAAGACTAACATAATCCAGAAGAAAAAAGTAAAACTTGTTTTTTTTTTTTGAGAATGTGTCGATTGTTTCAAAATCTGTTCGTCGTCTTAGTAAGAAAGTAAATTTCAGATAATTAAACAATTCTAATATTTTATCTGAACAAAGGAGAGATACCATGAACTCAGTAATTTCTAAAGACGGAACACGAATTGTGTATGACAAACTTGGGCAAGGCTCCCCTCTCATTCTGGTGGGAGGTGCGTTCAGCTACCGAAAATTTTCGGGAATAGTGAAGATTGCTAATCTATTGTCAGAACAATTCACGGTTTATAACTATGATCGCCGTGGCCGTGGAGATAGCGGTGACACTCAACAATATGCGATAACACGAGAGATTGAAGATCTTCAAGCAATCATTAATGAAGCAGGAGGCGAGGCTTATGTTTGGGGATTGTCATCGGGGGCAGTTCTTGCCCTGCAGGCAGCTGCCAATGGGGCAAACATTACGAAATTAGCCCTACACGAACCTCCATTCGTTGTCGATGATATGGGTCACAAGCCGCCAAAAGATTTTAAACGGCACGTTCATAAGTTGATAGAAGATAATCGCAGAGCTGAGACCATTAAGTACTTTATGACAAAGGGGATGGGTGCACCTTCTTTCATTGTTCACTTAATGAGCGTGATGCCAGGTATGTGGTCTAACCTGATGGCTGTTGCTCACACACTTCCTTATGATGCTGCTTTGTTGGATGGATATATGGATGGAAAACCATTGCCTACCAAATTGTGGAGCTCAGTCACGATGCCGACGCTAGTGCTTGAAGGCAGCGAAAGCCCTACAAGTCTTCGTCATGGTGCGCAGGCACTTGTTAAAGTGCTGCCCAATGCGAAACTGTTGAGTAAAAAAGGACTTGGCCATACGAAGAAACTGAATACAACAATCATTTCATCGGAGCTTTCGGCATTTTTTAAGAACAAACACTACGTTGAAGTGTAATGGAGTGATGCTTTTACTTTAAACATTCCAAAATGGGAAACAAGAAAGGGAGAATACTAATGCAGATTGCTTATATCAATAAGAAAAATGAAAGTTTTATAAGACGGCTTTTACTTTGTGGAATAGTTTCTGCACCACTGTTCTTCGTATTGGCTATTGTTCAAGCGTTTACACGTACAGGATATGATATAAAACGCCATGCTATCAGTACATTAATGTTAGGTGACTTAGGCTGGATCCAAAGTGCAAATTTCGTTATTACCGGGTTGCTTTCAGTTCTAGCGGCTATTGGGTTACAAAAGTTATTACGAGGCAGTAGGGGTGGCACATGGGGAGCTTTACTCGTCGGAATTTATGGAATGGGTATGATTGTCGCTGGATTATTTCGCCCAGATCCCGGTCTTGGTTTTCCAGAAGGTGCTCCTGCTAATATGCCTACATCCATGAGTGTCCATGCTGCACTCCACTCTATGGCTTTCTTTATCTCCTTTATTTGCCTGATTGTTGCAACGATTATCTTTGCACGTCTGTTTGCATCACAAGGACATCATAAGTGGAAAATTTATTGTATAGCAACGGGAATTCTTCCGCCATTGCTGATTTTTTTAGGGATGGTGATAAACAGTTGGACCGGAATCATCATGGGGTGTGCTGGAATCGTTGCTTTCGGCTGGGTATCCGCTCTTGCCGCCAGATTGCACACTGAAGTATCTTACAATTGAGCCAGAGGGATTTAACTTACAGGTGACAAAATTATCACGAAGCGATACTGATTTTAGTTAAGATTGAAGATAAAGGAAGGCTCTATACTTAAGATCATTACTCGATTCAATACTGTAGAGGAGTTAAATAATGCTGAAGAAATAGGAATGGTTGATGGCTTTACGGATGCTTTTAATCGCCTGGAAGAATATCTAATCACAATGAGTGGAGGGAAATGATGAAAACTTTAATCTCAAAAGATGGAACTATAATAGCTTATGAAAAACTAGGAACTGGCCCTTCGTTAGTATTAGTAGCATCTGCTGCAGCTGACCATAAAGATGCTATACAGCTAGCGGAACAGCTTTCTAAACATTTTACGGTTTATAATTATGATCGTCGTGGAAGAGGTCAAAGCTCTGATTCTCCAGAGTATGCTGTTGAACGTGAAGTGGAGGACATCGAGGTTCTAATAAATGAGGCTGGTGGCAAAAGCATGTTATTTGGAAGTTCTTCAGGAGCCGTATTAGCGCTTGAAACAGCCAGCAAGCTTCAAGAAAAAGTAACGAAACTATTTATGTATGAACCGCCTTTTGTTATTGATGATAGTCGTCCACGTGTTCCACCAAATTATGTTTCACATTTGAACAAATTGGTTGGCGATGGGAAACGTAGTGATGCAGTTGAGTACTTTATGAGTGAGGCGATTCGGATACCTTCTGAAATTTTGAATTTTATCAAAGCAGAGCCTTCATGGAAGTCAATGGAGAATATAGCTCATACACTTGTTTATGATGGGTTAATTATGGGTGAGACTCAATCAGGAAAACCATTACCTATTAACAAATGGGAAGTAAAGGTTCCAACAGCTGTGATGGTTGGAGAAAATAGTGAATCATATTTTCATGCCGCTTCAAAGTCCCTTGTTGAATTGTTGCCTCAAGCTAAATACTTTACTCTTTTAGGTCAAGATCATTCTGCAGTTATGTTTGCCCCAGACTTATTAGCCAAAGAGATGACAAGCTTCTTTTTTGAATCATCATGACGATTCATATGAAGTATCGATTTAAAGAAAGGGAACTCCGTTGTTTTGGAGTTCCTTTGTTTCATTAAAGTCAGATAATTGAAACATTTTTAAAAAGGAGTAATAAATTTGCTCTCCTTGTATTTTTATCTTCCATGGTTTAAATTACGTTGTTTAATGAAATTTTTAATCAAGAAAATGATACCAATAATGAAATAGAGAATTCCGTTGCTCACGATGACTATACCTATGAAAGCAGCTCCAAAGGCTGCTCCTACACCGTCTCCTCCCATACTGTGGTCAATTTTCACAAAAACAAAACCCGATATAAAAGCAATTATTGGACCTAGAATTCCAATAATTAAACCAGCCCCCCATAAAGGCATTTTCCTTTTCTTGTACAAAGTTATTGCTAAGAAATTTACCACTATAAGACTCAAAAATAATACGCTCCAAATTATTCCATCGCCATTCATATAAGTATCTCCTTCAGATATTTTTAGGATAAACCTTTTTTAACAATATTACCCTTTACTCGAATACCGCTTTGTTACTAATTTGGAAAATTATGATGTTCTAAGTTTAGCATAGATCACATCTGTTAACATAGCTTTATCCAGCCTTAGCTAAAATCAACTCATGGTAATGAACCCTCTACATAAAGTGTTGAGGGTTCGTTTTATTTAATAACTTTTAGGCTATAAAACTGATTTTCTGTGAAATGGTTACCATTTATTTCCTGTTAAAATACACTATTGTATGGAAGGTGATAATGGTATGAAAATTGTATTGGATGGTGGGCATCACCCTGAGACAGCTGGAAAACGTGCACCAGATGACTCACTAAGAGAGGCGCAGTTCAACTTTCAAGTTGCAGAATACACACGAGAAGAACTATTAACTTATGAAGGAGTCCAAGTCTTATTTACTCATGATTATGGACGGGATGTACCTTTAGTGGAGAGAACAAATAAAGCAAACGAATGGGATGGAGATATTTTAGTTTCCATCCATGCAAATGCTTTTGGTGATGGTAAAACTTTTAATAATGTTAGAGGAATTGAAACGTATTCTTGGAATGGTCCCTCCCCAAATGGTGATAGATTAGCCATTGAAATTCAAAGAAAAATGATGGAGTTTACCAAACACCCTAGCAACCGAGGGCATAAACAAGCAGACTTCCACATGTTACGTGAATTTAAGCGCGCCGCAGCCCTTGTGGAATGTGGATTTATGACAAACAGAGAAGACCTTGCTTTACTCAAGTCAGATACCTATCGAAAGACTTGTGCTAAAGCCATCACTGCAGCAATTGTTGGGGTTTATAACTTAACAAAAATAAAGGAGGAGCCATTTATGTTAGAGCGAGCGATTGTCATAAATTCAGCAGCTGATTATCCTGTTGCTGAATTCTTAGCAAGGTTTTTGAAAAGCCCGATTCATCCACGGAAGAATGCAGAAGAAACTCAAGTTGCTAAAGAAATCTTCGTTGTAGGTGGTACACAAGCAGGATTAAAAGGAACGAATTTTATTGTTTTATCAGGTGAAAATCGATTTGAGACAGCAGCGAAAGTAAAAGCCTATATCGGATAAGTATGGGTAAAATGAAGTTAATTTCATAAATGCTTCCGTGACCACGGGGGCAATGTTTCCTAACCCATTCCTTGCGAAAGGGTTTTTTCTTATGCCTGTCATATTCTCTTAATCTATACAATATGCTTTACTATCACAATTATTGAGGAGGCGTACATGGCAAAGACGCATCAACCAAACATTACCGCTGAAATGATTCAACAGTATTACGAATACCACAAGCAGAAAAAAGAGCTAGAGAGTCAAATGGAAGAGTTGAAGGAAAAGTTCCATCTCTATTTTGACAATAGCTTTGGTAAGGATGAGAAAGCCGAAATTGTCATGGGTGGCTTTAAGCTTCAGCGTCAAGTGCGTAAGTCAGAAAAGTTTAAGGATGAACCAACTCTGCAACGATTAGATGAATTAAATATGACAGAATTGATTCAAGTGGTTCGTAAGCCTGATGATTCAAAAATAAAGGCTGCAATTCAGTTAAATTTAATAAAGGTAGAAGATCTAGAAGGATGTTTAGTGACGAATTCTTCCACAGCAATCTCTGTAAAGCCAGTAACACCACGATAAACATAGGAAAAGAGGGAGAAAAGATGTCTGAGAACTCACAAGAAAATAAGGTGACGATAAGGCCGGTTTCAAAGGGTGCATGGTTTCGGATTGTTTTTCTCGCGTTAGCGCTTGTGAATCAAGTGTTGGTGGTCTATGGAAAGTCACCTCTACCCATCACGCAAGATGAATTAAAGGAGCTTGTTACAGCAGTGTGGACTGGTGTGGCAGCGCTGTATGCTTGGTGGAAGGATAATGATTGGACTGTAAAAGCAAGAAGCAGAGTCAAATAAACTAGGCAAAAGCTGTATTTCCAAAGTTTGTTTCTACGTATATCTATATTACCTGTTGTCGTGCTCTTTTCTTGGAGGGAGAATGAAATATATGCCCATTTTTTTTTCTTAAATATAGGGAAAAGTCATAATTTTTTCCTAAGAAAGAAAAGAGGTGTCAACGATCGTTGACACCTCTTTTTTAATGGATATTACGGTATACACCAATTACTTTACCTAAAATACTTACATTGCGAACAATAATTGGTTCTAAGGTAGAATTTTCTGGCTGCAAACGGATATAATCCTTTTCTTTAAAGAAGCGTTTAACAGTAGCCTCGTCCTCTTCTGTCATCGCAACCACAATATCACCATTATTGGCAGATTGCTGCTGTCGAACAATGACATAATCCCCATCTAAAATTCCAGCCTCGATCATACTATCACCCATTACCTCAAGCATGAACACTTGTTCATCTGGAGCGACATAACGGTCAGGAAGTGGGAAGTAATCCTCCACATTTTCAATAGCTGTAATAGGCTGACCTGCAGTAACTTTACCTATGATAGGAACATTGACTGCTGAAATTTTAGGAACTAGCTCATCCTCCATAATTTCAATCGCTCGAGGCTTTGTAGGGTCTCTACGTATTAATCCCTTGCTTTCTAGTCTAGCTAAGTGGCCATGAACGGTAGAACTTGATGCAAGGCCAACTGCTTCACCAATTTCACGAACCGAAGGCGGATAGCCTTTTGCTTGTACTTCTTGTTTTATATACTCCAAGATGTCCTGTTGTCTTTTTGATAGTTTCATATACCGCACCTCTATCATTTTTATTATGTCAAGTATAGCATGATTTTCCACTAGATACAAACATAAGTTCGAATAATTGACAAGAATATATGTTCGTTTAATAATGAAAGTGACTTAAGTAACGGGGGTAAAAAGATGAAGGGAATCGTATATTGCCGCGTGAGCACCAAAAAAGAAACGCAGGAAACATCATTGCAAAGACAGAAGGAAGAACTGCTTTCTTTAGCAAAGGTTTTAGGAATTGAAGTGGAAAAAATAGTAGAAGAGCAAGCTAGCGGCTATGAGCTTGAACGAGAAGGGGTTTTTGAAATCATTGAAAAAATCTCTACATCTGAAATAGATGCATTATTAATTCAGGATGAAACAAGACTAGGAAGGGGAAATGCGAAAATTGCTTTATTCCATTGGCTCCGGAAACATGAAGTGAAAATTTATTCGATTTCTGACAACGGGGAACTGTCTCTTTCAGATTCAGATAGCATGGTGTTGGATATTGTCGCCATTGTGGAAGAATATCAAAGAAAATTACATAACCTAAAAATAAAAAGGGGGATGAAAAGAGCAGTAAATAATGGCTACAATCCAGCAAAAAACCTCCGTAATATTCACCAAAGTCCTGGTAGAGAGAAGATAGAGGTCCCTGTGGAAGAAATCATTAGACTGAGAAATAACAAACTTACCTTTCATGAAATAGCCGCGACATTAAGAGGTCTTGGTTATTCTGTTTCTAAAGCAACAGTAAACAGGCGCTACCGAGAATACAAAGAAGCCATGGATAGCGGTTTGCTTGTAAAAAAAGAGGACGTTTAGTAAGATAAAACATATCTTCACCTGAAAGAAAGAAGGAGATTTACATGCTATCAAAAGAGAAGATTGCCCGAATTAATGCATTATCCAAAAAGAAAAAAACAACAGGGCTAACAAAAGAAGAAGAAGTAGAACAAAAGAAGCTACGCGAGGAGTATATCAAGACGTTTCGTGCTTCCATGGAAAACACGTTGCAAGGGGTAACGATAGTCGACCCTGAGGGAAATGATGTTACTCCTGAAAAGTTAAAAGAAAGCAAAAAGAATTTAAAGCATTAATCGCTATTTTTCAGAACATTGGAACATACTATTTATGATAAAATAGAATCTTTCCAAGAGAATAAAGAGAAAGAGAAAGGATGGAAAAAATGACACAACAGATAGATCAACTTTCCATTAATACAATTCGTACATTATCCATTGATGCAATTGAGAAGGCAAATTCCGGACATCCAGGGATGCCGATGGGTGCAGCACCTATGGGTTATTCGTTATGGACTAGATTTATGAACCATAACCCTAACAACCCTAATTGGTTTAACAGAGACCGCTTTGTTCTTTCTGCGGGTCATGGTTCGATGTTACTTTACAGTCTCCTGCATTTAGGTGGGTACGACGTTTCCATGGACGACCTGAAAGAATTTCGTCAATGGGGTAGCAAAACACCAGGCCACCCAGAGTTTGGCCACACACCTGGAGTAGATGCTACTACTGGTCCTCTTGGACAAGGTATTGCAATGGGTGTTGGAATGGCAATGGCAGAAAGACACTTAGCTGCAACCTATAATAAAGAGGATATGGAGCTTGTTAATCACTATACATACAGCATTTGTGGTGATGGCGACTTAATGGAAGGGATTTCTGGTGAATCTGCATCCCTTGCTGCACACTTAAAGCTTGGTCGCTTCATCGTTCTTTACGATTCCAACGACATTTCCCTTGATGGCGATTTAGACCGCTCATTCTCTGAGAGTGTGGAGCTACGTTTCAAAGGATATGGCTGGCAATACATTCGTGTAGAGGATGGAAACAATCTTGAAGAAATTGCCGCAGCAGTAGAAGAAGCCCGTAGCGATGTAAACCGCCCAACACTAATTGAGGTAAAAACAACGATTGGTTACGGCTCACCTAACCGCTCTGGTACTTCTGATGTTCACGGAGCTCCTCTTGGCTCTGATGAGCTGAAGCTTACTAAAGAGTATTACAAATGGACATTTGAAAGTGACTTCCATGTACCTGAAGAAGTATATGCTCATTTTAAACAAACAGTCGCGGAAAAAGGGGGAAAAGCTGAAGCAGAATGGAACGAGCTTTTCCAACAATATAAAGAAAAATATCCTGAACTAGGAAATCAATTAGAATCAGCAATGGCTGGTCAACTTCCAGAAGGCTGGGATAAAGACCTTCCTGTATATGAAGAAGGAAAAAGCCTTGCTTCACGTGCTTCCTCTGGTGAAGTGCTAAATGCAATTGCTAAAAATGTCCCTTATTTCTTTGGAGGATCTGCTGACTTAGCGGGCTCCAACAAAACTAATATTAAAAACGAAGCGGACTTTACTGCAGAAGATTACAGTGGACGAAACATTTGGTTTGGTGTTCGTGAATTTGCAATGGGTGCAGCGTTAAATGGGATGGCTTTACACGGTGGTTTAAAAGTATATGGAGGAACATTCTTCGTATTCTCAGACTATCTTCGTCCAGCAATTCGTCTTGCAGCGCTACAGCAACTTCCAGTAACATTTGTGTTTACGCATGATAGCATTGCTGTTGGAGAAGATGGCCCGACTCACGAGCCAATTGAACAACTTCCATCCTTGCGTGCGATGCCAAATCTTTCTGTGATTCGTCCTGCAGATGGAAACGAAACAGCAGCAGCATGGAAGGTTGCAATGGAATCAGAAAAAACTCCAACAGCATTAGTGTTAACACGTCAAAACCTGCCAACAATCAAAGGAACCGATCAAACGGCACTTGAAGGAGTTAGAAAAGGTGCCTATGTCATTTCTGAGTCTGGAAAAGACATTGCCGATGCCTTATTGCTAGCTACTGGGTCTGAGGTTGGACTTGCTGTGGAAGCTCAAAAAGCATTACAACAAGAAGGAATTCATGTATCGGTTGTCAGCATGCCAGCATGGGATCGTTTTGAGCAACAATCCCAAGAATACAAAAATTCCGTCCTGCCAAAAGATGTGAAGAAACGCTTAGGTATTGAAATGGCTACTCCACTAGGCTGGGAGCGTTATACTGGAGACGAAGGGGACGTGCTAGCCATTAACACATTTGGTGCCTCTGCTCCAGGAGAGAGAATTATGAAAGAGTATGGCTTTACTGTTGAAAATGTAGTAGCAAGAGTGAAAGCCTTGCTAGATAAGTAAAAAGTATCGAGACTGCTCGCTAAGGTGAGCAGTCTTTTTTCGTTGTTTAGGAAATTATAAAAAATATGTCTGTGGATATCTGTGAACAAAAGTAGCAGCGTCCACTCCATGCGCCAGCGACTAGCAAACTTCCCTCACCTCCTTACGATAAGGCAACACGAAAAAGCATCCGCTCTTCGTGTTTTCTTTATCTCATACGGCTCAGTGCCACGAAAAGTGAAGCGGCTCGTTCAGCCGCTGCAACTAGACAAAGTTTGTACGTCGCAAAACGGGCGCATTGCCCTTTTGTTCTTCATTCGACTAAAATTGACAAAATAAGTGTAGGTCTTTTTACACTATCAGACAAAATTTTCCTCTTTCATCCCTTATAATAGATAGACTAGGGTATGTGGAGGTGTCAAGATGCGTGAGTATATGATTTATTTAATAGAAGAAGAAATAGCGAAACACTATGCAGGCAATGAAATAAAATTGTTTCAGTTATTTCAACAATATGAACAAGATGAAAGACTCCATAGCATTGTAAAGCAACAAGTAGACTATGTTACCTTAGCAATTCCTGCTATTCAACTACAGCAATCATTAAATAGAGCACTTAAATTGACGAATAACTATCACTCATTCCACCATAAAGTAGAAAAGGAAGATTCGTCTGCAAATCTTATCATTTATGAAAAATATCTAAAACTAATTTCCACCGGCTCTTTTGAAGCGGAGGCGATCTTTTTTGAAGTTATTCGCAAACAAGCCCCTTATTTCCTCGCGATCGATACTAAATCCAAACGATATGGGTGGTTGCAACCAATAAAACAAAGAAAATTTGTTTGATTGTTGGAGAAATGTGACGGAAAATGTTGTATAATTAAATATGGTTTAGTACACTACATGGGTAGACCTAGATTTTGAGGAGGAAATGTTTGATGGAATTATGGCTTGCGATTTTGCTTATTGTATTGGCCCTAATCGGTGGAGTAGCATTAGGATTTTTCATCGCCCGTAAATACATGATGACTTACCTAAAGAAAAACCCGCCAATTAATGAGCAAATGTTACGTGTGATGATGATGCAAATGGGAATGAAACCATCCCAAAAGAAAATTAATCAGATGATGTCTGCGATGAGCAAACAAATGAAATAAATGAGAGAGCACTCCTGTAAATGGGTGCTTTTTCTTTTTGATTTTCTTTCTATGCACGAAGAAAATATCTTTCTAAATTTTTGAATATTTGCTAAACTATTATAGTTACATATAGAAAGATGATAAATCGGGGGAAAAACAATGAGTATTTTTAAGGATCTGTGGTGGTTTTTCAAACAGGAAAGAAGGTCATACATACCTGGTGTAATTCTACTTGCCTTTGTTGCCTTTTTGGAATTAATTCCGCCCAGAATAGTTGGTATGACAGTCGATTATATCGTCGAAGGAACCCTTACAGAGGGTACTATTCTTACATTGATGCTCGTACTACTCGGTACTGCTGTTTTCGTGTATGTGTTTCGATATTTATGGAGAATCTTGATTTTTGGACCAGCCGTACGTTTGTCAAGATTATTGCGAAATAATTTATATGAGCATTTCACGAAAATGTCGCAAAGCTTCTATCAACGTAAACGTGTAGGTGACTTAATGGCACATTCTACAAATGACCTGCAAGCCATTCAGCAAACTGCAGGGGCTGGTGTATTGACACTCGTTGATTCTTTGATGACAGGTGGATTTGTATTAATCGCCATGGCGGCAACCATCAGCTGGAAGCTTACCTTAATTTGTCTAATTCCTCTACCGTTTATGGCGTTGTCGACAAGTTATTATGGATCACTACTTCACAAAACCTTTCATAAAGCTCAGGCAGCATTCTCCTCTCTTAATGATAAAGTACAGGAAAGTGTAAACGGTGTGAAAGTAATTAAAACCTTTGGCCAAGAAAAAGAAGAAATAACGGAGTTTGAAAAACAAGCAGAGGATGTAGTGAAAAAGAATGTAACGGTCGCGAAAATAGACTCCCTGTTTGACCCAACGATTGGGTTGATTATCGGCATCTCCTTTTTCCTTGCGATTGTTTTTGGTTCAAGGTACGTTCTTTTGAATGAAATGACGATTGGTGAATTAATTGCATTCACAACCTATTTAGGATTACTAATCTGGCCGATGCTCGCATTTGGATGGCTTTTCAATATTGTCGAGCGCGGACGTGCTTCCTATGATCGTGTCTCTGCCTTACTTAAAGAAGAAGTAGACATAAAGGATACGGAACATTCCATCACAACGGTTCCAACAGGAAGCATTCGATACCAGGTAGAGGGCTTTACCTATCCTAATGAACAACAGCCATTAATGAAGAATATCAACTTTGAGTTACATCAAGGAGAAACGCTTGGTATTGTTGGAAAAACCGGAAGTGGGAAAACAACATTGTTAAAAATGTTGATTCGTGAATTCGATGGGGTTAATGGAGATATCCGTATAGGAGATATACCTATAAAAAGTCTCACACTAAATTCATTAAGGCAGGTCATAGGCTATGTTCCACAGGATCATTTTCTATTTTCCGCAACGATTGCCGATAATATTGCCTTTGCAGTCCCTGATGCATCATTCGATGATATTATTCAGGCTGCAAAACTCGCTAATATTCACGAAGATATTATTCAATTTTCAGATGGTTATCAAACGATGGTAGGAGAAAGAGGGGTTTCTCTGTCTGGTGGACAAAAGCAAAGGCTATCTATCGCACGGGCACTTCTGATGAATCCTGAAATTCTTATTTTAGATGATTCCTTATCAGCAGTGGATGCGAAAACAGAAGAAAGCATTTTACATGCATTAAAAGAAAACAGACAAGGAAAAACCACGATTATTACCTCGCACCGATTAAGCGCAATCAAACACGCTCAAATTATTTTAGTACTAGAGGATGGGGAAATTGTTCAAAGAGGAACGCATGAAGAGTTAATGAATGAAGTTGGGTGGTATAAGGACATGTATCATCGTCAGCAGTTAGAATCTTTAGTGGAGCATGGGGGTTAGAGAAGAGTGAACAACCAAACAATTACGGCAAAAGAACAACGTCTCGTTTTAAAACGTCTTCTTGGTTATGCTAAGCCTCATACAAAACAATTTGTTTTTGCATTTAGCCTGCTGGTGCTGGCTACCATTGGAGAAATTGTGGGTCCTTTAATTATAAAGATTTTTATCGATGATTATCTCACTCCACAAATAATGGATACAGGCCCAATTGTAACTCTCGCAAGTTTGTATATTGGTATTTTACTCGCGAAAGTAGTCATTACTTACTTTCAGTTATTAAAATTTCAAGAGATTTCATTAAAGATAATTCAAGAGCTGCGAATTGATATTTTTGCGAAGGTACAAAGTCTTGGGTTGAAGTTTTTTGATAAGACGCCTGGGGGAAGTATTGTTTCTAGGGTTACAAATGATACAGAAGCGATAAAGGATATGTTTGTCAGTGTAATTTCTACTTTTGTACAAAATGGCGTATTTTTAATTGGGATTTTTATTGCTATGTTTCTACTTAATGTACAGTTGGCATTCTTTTGTCTTTTAATCATTCCGATTATCTTGGCGATAATGGCCACCTATCGTCATTTTAGTTCGAGATTTTATGCAGACATGCGAGAAAGGCTTAGTCAGCTGAATGCGAAATTGAATGAATCTTTGCAAGGAATGGGGATCATTCAGGTGTTTCGTCAAGAACGCAGACTTCGAAAAGAATTTGCAGACATTAACGAAGCCCATTATCAAGCAGGAGTAAAAAACATTAAGCTAGATGGTTTACTGTTAAGACCTGCGATTGACTTTGTTTATGTATTGTCCCTTATTTTAGTGTTAAGTTATTTTGGCATATCGTCTATAGGCAGTACGATAGAAATTGGGGTACTGTATGCTTTTGTCAATTACTTAGGGAGATTTTTTGAACCTGTTAATCAAATGATGATGCGGTTATCCATGTATCAGCAAGCAATTGTGTCAGCATCAAGGGTTTTTCAATTATTGGACGAAAAAGAGCTTGCACCGACAGCTGTAAACAAACCAAATGAAGCATCTGTCACTTCAGGAAAAATTGAGTTTAAAAATGTGACATTCTCCTATGACGGGAAACGAGATGTGTTAAAAAATATTTCTTTTACCGCAAATCCAGGTGAGACCGTAGCACTTGTTGGCCATACGGGAAGCGGAAAAAGCTCCATTATTAATCTGTTAATGAGGTTCTATGAATATAATCAAGGCGACATATTAATTGATGATTTCTCTTTAAAAGAATGTAAGGAAGAAGAACTGCGAACAAAAATGGGACTTGTCCTTCAGGATCCATTTCTTTTCTATGGTTCCATCAATCACAATATACGTCTGCATAATCCTGCTATTTCAGATGAGGAAATTAAAGATGCTGCTGAATTTGTTCAAGCCGCCCCATTTATCCAAAAGCTTCCTGATCAGTATGAACAATTAGTTGTAGAAAGAGGCTCTACTTTCTCAAGCGGACAGCGCCAACTTATTGCATTTGCCAGAACGATTGCGACCAAGCCGAAAATTCTAGTGCTTGATGAAGCAACAGCGAATATTGATACAGAAACAGAGGAGGCCATTCAAACGGCTCTTGAGAGGATGCGCAAAGGAAGAACGACGATTGCTATTGCTCATAGACTATCTACAATTCAAGATGCCGAGCAAATTCTTGTCTTGCACCAAGGGGAAATTGTGGAGCGTGGAAATCATCAAGAGCTTTTAAATCAAGAGGGACTATATCATAAAATGTACCTTCTTCAAAATGGGCAAACAGAAAAAGTGAAAGATGTTTTAGCACAATAAAGAAAGCATGGTGAGGAACACTCACCATGCTTTTTCATGCGAATTTTTGTATAATTTTATTTAGGAACAATGATATGGTTATACTGGTTTAAAAGCGTGTCAAGCTCCTGACTAAGTTGTAACGTTTTAGAAGAGGACAATCCATATTTTGCGACTATGTCTAGTAGCTCTGCTCGCTTTTTTTCAATTAGTTGAATAAGTTCTTGTTTAGTAGCCAATGTTGAAATTCCTTCCTTCTTCCAATTCGTAACATTATTATACTAAATTTTAGGTGGCAATACAAAGAAAAATTGCAAGTTAATGGGACTTTAATAATTGTTAAACTAGTGAAAAATTACTACAGAATACTGTCACGTTTTCGTCATAGAATGTTAAAAAGATACGGTTTGTTACAGCCATTTTTTTGATACTATTAAAGATATAATTTTTGTAGGAGAAGTGATAGTTATGTCTGGAGATCTCACGTTATTCTTAGCATTTGGTGCAGGGGTGTTGTCTTTTGTATCTCCGTGTACCTTGCCGATATACCCGGCTTTTCTCTCCTATATTACTGGAGTATCCGTTGGAGAATTAAAAGAAGAAAAAGGAATGTTGCAAAAGAGAAGTATTTTACATACATTATTCTTTTTAGTCGGCTTTTCTCTTATTTTTATTGCATTAGGATTTGGTACATCCTTTTTAGGGCGTTTTTTCGTACAGTACCAGGATTTAATCAGGCAGGTTGGAGCCATTCTTATCATCTTTTTTGGGCTAGTTATTCTAGGAGTGTTTCAACCAAAATTCTTGATGCAAGATAAAAAGTTTTCGTTCAAAAATCGACCTTCAGGTTATTTAGGAACGGTATTAATTGGGATGGCCTTTGCAGCTGGGTGGACGCCTTGCTCTGGCCCGATTCTTGGAGCCGTTATTGGAATGTCTTTAAATAATCCATCCTCAGGAATTTACTATATGCTCGCATATGTCTTAGGGTTTGGGGTTCCATTCTTCATTCTTTCGTTCTTCATAGGAAAAATGGAATGGATTAAGCGCAACCATGTGTTAATCATGAAAATTGGCGGGTATGCGATGATCTTTATGGGAGTTATGCTGTTTTTCAATTGGCTGACAAAGATAATCATTTGGCTGACTGCTATTACTGGAGGATTCCAAGGATTTTAAATTGTTTGATATTTTAGTTGATTCCTTTGTCCAAAAAGAGTAAAGTTAAAATTGGGAATACAGGAAAAATAAAACTTTTTTATAGGACATAAGGAGGACTCTGCGTTGGCTAAGGTTTTAGTGGTGGATGATGCAAAGTTTATGAGGCTTACTTTAGGAAACATTTTAACTAAAGCAAACCACACTGTGATCGGTGAAGCAGAGAATGGGAAAGAGGCAGTCGCTCTATACCGCAAAGAACAGCCAGATTTGGTAACGATGGATATCACAATGCCAGAGATGAATGGAATTGATGCGGTGAAGGTCATCCTAAATGACTTCCCAAAAGCAAAAATCATAATGTGTTCGGCTATGGGGCAGCAGCGATTAATCGTGGATGCAATAGAGGCTGGGGCAAAAGATTTTATTGTGAAACCGTTTGATGAGAGCAGGGTGCAAGAAGCAATTAAGAGAGTTTTAGGATAAGTAAACAATCGTGTACATACTTACTGTACACGATTATTTATTTTTAGGGGGAAATATGAAATCAATTTTTAAGATAATGGAAGGGCTTACTATCACTTATTTTTTTACTGTTTTTGTCATATTCACAGGAATAGAAATCTTAAGTATTTTAATAATGGAAGAAGGTGTTAAAAGCTACTACTCCTCCACATTTATGGAAGAATGGAGCTTTTATTTCATTCTTGCTATGATTCTTTTTCTGTTTATCCGGACTTATCATGATTATACGAAATACAGTAAGGTAATGCTTAGTGCCTATATCATTAGTTTTACACTTAGCATCATTTTTACATTAATCACTATTCTTCTTTCTCTTCTTTTTGAAATAGATAGTTATGTAAAAAAAGGAATATTTTCTGATTTTACTATCCTCATTCTCGTACTTCTCTTGTTTATCTTTACAGTGAATAAGCTTAAGCAGATACAAAAAGTCTAGTTTTCCCTTTTAAAATTCTCGTTTTTCGGTATAATAGTAAGGGGTTTAAAAGTTGTGAAAACAAGAGGATGATAAGAAGTGAATACAACACTATCAACGATCTTTGCAATATGTATGGCTTTACTTGTGATAGTTATCCGAATGAAAGCTGCCAAAAAGCCCTCATCAGTAAAGAAAATTGTACTGCCTCCTATCTTTATGAGTACAGGAGCATTAATGTTTTTGTTTCCAGAATTCCGGGTTACCCCTATTCAAATAATAGAGGCACTTACTGTAGGAGCAATATTTTCGATATTCTTGATTAAAACTTCTAAGTTTGAAATGAAGGACAATGATATTTATTTAAAACGGTCCAAAGCATTTGTTTTCATCTTATTAGGGCTTTTAGTAATTAGAATCATTTTAAAATTAGTTTTAAGTACCTCCATCGACATTGGTGAGTTAACAGGAATGTTTTGGTTGTTAGCATTTGGTATGATTGTTCCGTGGCGTGTGGCCATGTACATTAAATACAAGAAATTAGAAAGTGGAGAGCTTTCGCCTTCTGTGAAAACTACCATGTAAAAAAACCTCGGTTATAAGAAACCGAGGTTTTTCTCTAGAATAAATGCTGATAGGGTGTGCGATCGATATTTAAACTGTCTAGCTTTTTGATAAGAAACTTATGGTCCCGCTTTGGTGTTGCTAGTATATACCCGCGAATAACATGCTCGCGGGTAATCTCATTGGCATTTTCTTTATAGGCGAGTTCCCCAATTTTTCCTGCAATTTTTTGCCGGGCAATATCTCGAAACAGTTCAGGTACTGGAGCTACCAATTCCTCGAGTAATTGCTTTAAATCTTGTGGCCAAAGGTGGCGTGTTTTTTCTAAGTAATAATCCTGCCAATCCAACTCGGACTTTCCATCTTCTTTTGGCAGTCTTTTTAAAAATTTGCGGAACATAAAGAATCCTCCAATTGCTAAAAGACCGACCATTGTCACAACCCAAAATAAAATTAACCATAAAAACCATCCGGTTAACATGTTCTACTCCCTCCGAACTCGTTAACATTCTTGTATTATTATACCCGAAACTATTATAATTGCACTAGTAAAACAAATATGTAACCTAATTCATATAAACATTTATTAAAAACGGAGGTGGCAACGTTGAGAAAAATTGGTGCAGTAATTGGCAACATGGGGAAAACGGAAATACTCTCTCAGAGAATTTGTCCCAAGTGCAACCGTGAAGTAAAGCGTGTACGAATGCAAATCATTGGTGGGGAAAATAAAGGTCAATGGCAAGAGTATGAAAATGAATGCGATTGCCGTCTTGCAGAAGAAACCGTACAGGCAGAAAAGCGAAGAAAACATAAATACTTTGAGCAATTTTGTATTATTCCAAGAGAGCTTGAGAATGCTACGTTGGAGAATTTTAAACTAAGTTATTCGAGTCAGAAAGAAGCGCTGGCAAGTACGATGGATTACTTTGATCAGTTTACTGGAAGGGAAAACCTATATTTTTATGGTCGTACGGGCCGGGGTAAAACACATCTTGCTGTTGGGCTGTATAAGTACTTTAAAGAAAACAATATTACCGCAATGTTTTTTGATGTCCCAAAGCTAATGGATACAATTGTGGCATCATGGGATAGTGACTCCGGGTATTCAGAAAGTAAGTTTATGAAGGCGATTGCGGAAGTGGATGTCTTAATTTTAGATGACCTAGGTGTGGAAAGAGTGAGCGAGTGGGTCGACCAAACGATTTATTCTATCCTTAATCAAAGACAGGGTAAGAGTATTGTGTTCACATCCAATATTCACCCAGGGGACTTGACCAAACGTTATGGGGAGCGAATTGCAGATCGTATTAAAAACAAAATGAGTCAAAATCAATTAATTTCTATCGTGACACCAGAAAGCTTCCGAACGAAGGATTTAACAATGTTTAAAGAATAGCACAGAACGCTTCTAAGAAAGAAAACTTCTTTCAGAAGCGTTTTTTATTTGTGTCGACAAATTTTCAAAAAATTGTCTATTTTTGCATTTGAATAAATGGTAAAATTATTCTTATAAAATATAGATAGGGGTGCCTTTAAGAAATGCAAATCCAACTTCTTAAAAAAGAAATGGCAAATGTTATGGTAGGAAAAGATGATGTGGTAGAGCTATTATTTATATCGCTCTTAAATAAAGGTCATGTACTTTTAGAAAGTGTACCTGGCACAGGGAAAACAATGCTAGCAAAAAGTTTCGCCAAAACAATGGATGCAGATTTCAAGCGGATCCAATTTACGCCTGATGTTCTGCCGAGTGATGTGACTGGAATTCAATTTTTCAATCCAAAAGAACAACGCTTTGAGCTCCGTCCTGGTCCTATTATGACAAATGTACTATTAGCAGATGAAATTAACCGTGCTACGCCAAGAACACAATCAAGTTTGCTTGAGGTCATGGAAGAAAGACAAGTCACAATTGACGGAGAAACACTCCCAATTCCTGGTCCTTTTATGGTGTTAGCTACCCAAAATCCAATCGAATCCCAGCAAGGAACGTTTCCATTACCAGAAGCACAGATGGATCGCTTTTTTATGATGATTGACCTTGGCTATCCAACAAAGGATGAAGAAAAGGAAATCATGAATAAATACCGCTTAGATGAACCGATTAAGCAATTGAGATCATTTTTGTCCAAACAAGAGATTATAGAGCTTCAGGAACAGGTGAAGCAGGTGAAAGTTTCTTCTACTTTACAAGATTACATATTGGAAATTGTTCATTCCACTCGAAGTCATGATGAAATAGAATTAGGAGTAAGTCCAAGGGGAACGTTAGCATTAATGAAAGCAGCCCAAGGTGCAGCTTTCGTTAATGGAAGAGAATTCATTACACCAGAAGATGTGAAAAAGATGGCTCCACATGTATTAAGTCATCGCATTGTTCTTACCATGGAAGGGTCTTTAAAGAAAACGAATCGACAAATTGTAAATGAAGTGCTCTCCTTGATTGCTGTTCCTGTGGAGGCGGCACAGTAAGGATGAAAAAATGGAATCAACAAGTAGATAACCTTTCCTACCATGTGTATTTCCGAGCATGTGCATTCGTTATTATCGCCATCGGCTTCTTCACCGGGCATACAATTCTCTTTTTACTTGGTTCCGCTTATCTAATGTATTTCCTTGTTTCTTATTTTTATATGGAGAAAGTGGGAGAAAAGCTGCAATTATCGATTGTCACGGAGAAGATCAAAGTTTTTCCTGGTGAAACAGGAGTGGTGAAAATCAACATTCAGCAGCATTCATGGCTTCCAATTTTTAATGGAAAAATCCACTTAGTAGTGGATAACAATATTCAGTTTGAAAATGGAGACATTCGTACAAGAGTATGTCAACTTAACCTTCCTTTCTCTTTAATGGGAAGAAGTGAGCTTGAAATAGAAGTGCCTTTTGTTGCCAGAACAAGAGGAATTGCAAGGTTTCACCAAATAGAAGTCCAAATTGCTAATTTTCTTGATGGTGGCAAAGTGTATTTAAAGAAGAGTGATGTAACCAAGTTTGAAGCCCTGGTGTATTCAGAGCAACAAGTTGTTCATGGACTTGAAAAGATTTTTCCACGTAATCAAGGGTCATACCCTTCAAGATCTTCCATATTTGAAGATCACACCAATATTGTCGGGACAAGGGACTATGTAAACGGGGATTCTTTTAACAAGATTCATTGGAAAGCTTCCGCAAGAATGAATCAGCTTCAGACAAAATTGCATGAAAAAACCTTGCAGTTTTCTTGGCTAATTGTGTTTGATGTGCGATCAGCTAATTTGGAAAAAAGAATAAAGGGTGTCACCTTTCTTCTGAATCATGCAGCCAAACACCATATTCCGTTTTCCTTCCTTATAAATATAAAGAAAAAGGGAACACCAAGTTATTTTGAATTACCGTATGGAAGTGGTAAACAGCATCTTCAAACAGCCTTAACTATTTTGGCAAGATTGCAGGGAAATAGTATAAGCATTAGCATGAAAAGTTTTGAGCGCGTTGCTTATCAACATGCACTTACCTCCCCTTATGTTATTTTGTGTGCAGACGAAGAAAGGCTGCATGGCTGGAAGTTACCTTCTTCAACAAGCGTCTACATATTAGATGATCGTTGTAATCTAAGCTATTGGCAGAGACTTGAGAGAAAGGAGGCTGCAAATGGTTAAGCTCTGGCGAAACACGGTTCATTTGTTACTTGAAGTAAACATTTTTTACTTTTTTATTTTGTTGATGTATTTGGATTCAGGGACATTACCATCCATGCTTAGTGTATTACTTCCTGTTGCGATCTCGATTTTCATTTTTGAATTTCTATCAGGAAAACTACCAAGCACCTATGTTTCGATCATGCTTATCGGACCTATTTTAGCAATTTTTCCCTTTCTCACATCGTATAGCTTAGGGCTTTCCCTTATTATTGGCTTTTTTATCAGCTTTAGGAGCTTTATGCACATAGTAGAGGAGAGACCATTGTCTACCTTTGTTTTATTAATCATCTCTTTCATTTGGATGCCATTTGTTTATGCTGGTGGGGTGTTAGTGGAGTATCCGCACGGTTTGACTTTAATGGTTCTGTTTGGAATGCAGCTTCTGTTAGTAGTGATGTTATATAGTGGAACGGCTGTATTGAATTTAAAAGGCAATGCTTATATGCAAAAAAGGGTGATGCTAACCACTACTATGGTTGTCGGAGGTATTTTAGCAGCCGCTATCTTTTTTTCCACTCTTGGAAAATGGGTCATTACCTTTGTTTTATCCTTTTTTGGACAAGGTGTGAGCCAGGTTTTTAATTTTCTTTCACGACCCATTTTTTACTTGTTAGGTTTGCATGACTGGACACCAAAGAGCAAAGCACAACTTGAAGAAGGAGGGATAGCAGACGGTGAAACAGAAGGGGTTGAGCTAGTAAACGTTGATCCAAACATGGATAACCCTCTCTTTATTGGAATAGTTGTGTTTATTACACTAATCATTCTCTATCTTCTATTAAACAAACGAAAGGTGATAAAAAAGAAAGCAGAGCAACAAGCAGAAGAGCAATATCGAACTACAATGTCTAAAATAGGAGGAAGTTGGTTTCCTACTCGAAAAAGACAAAAACCTCCTGAAGATGAAGTTCGTAAGTTAATGTTTGATTTAGAGCAATTAGCGATTAAGAAAAATCGAGGTCGATTTGCTAATGAAACGTTAGAAGAGTGGATAAAACGCGAGACCACCTTTAATAAAGACTTTATTGCTCTCTATGCCAAAGTTCGATATGGCGAATTGAGTTTAAGTCCTGAGGAAGTAGAAGCTTGTAAGCACATGGCTAAGGAAATTCGTGAGGTCATGAAGCAATGGAAAAAAGCAAGTTAATCGTGGTAGAAGAAAACAGTGTGCCGAGAAGGCCACTGTTTTTTTCAGTTATCCATTGATGTAATTGGATAATGAAGATGCCAAACATCAAATTCCGCCATATTTCCTCATATTTCACGATTTTTCCCCTTGAGTTGGAATTATAAGAAAGTCGATATTAATGGTAGCGTTTACACTCACTATCTGAGAGCCATACACACTAATTGCAGCTAGCCCCTTGAATCACAATCTCTACATGTTACGATAATAAACGTTGTTATAAACCGAACGGACAGAGGGGCGATTAGATGTTAAGAGAAAAAGTTATTGGATTTATTGGAGCAGGATCTATGGCAGAAGCGATGATTTCAGGAATTGTTGCAAGTAAAATCATCCCTGCTAAAAATGTTGTTGTTAGTAACAGATCAAATGAAGAGAGATTAATCGAACTTGAAAATAAATACGGTATTCGTGGCGTAACGAAGGCAAATCTAAATATGAAAGAGTTGGATATCATCGTCCTTGCCATGAAACCGAAAGACATAGAAGTTGCATTAGCTTCTTTAAAAGATGAATTACAACCAAAACAGCTATTACTTTCCGTTTTAGCCGGAATTACAACCGGTTATATGGAGGATGGCTTGAATCCTGGTCAGCCGGTGATAAGAGTGATGCCAAACACTTCTAGTATGATTGGCGAATCGGCAACTGCGATTTCAGCTGGTAAACACGTTGGCATGGACCATATTGTAGATACAAAAGTCATCCTAGAGACAATTGGCCGTGTGTACAGCATTGAAGAAGAGCAAATGGATGTGTTTACAGGGGTTGCAGGTAGCGGTCCAGCATATTTCTACTATTTAATGGAGCACATGGAGAAAACAGCAAAAGAAGCAGGCCTTGATGAAGAGGTTACCCGTGATGTGGTTGCTCAAACCATATTAGGTGCTGCAAAAATGCTACAGGAAAAACAAGAAGAGCCAGCAAGCTTACGCAAGAAAGTAACATCACCAAATGGAACAACTGCAGCTGGCCTTGATGCGTTAAGTGAAAATGGTGGAGGAAAAGCCATCTCAGCTGCCATTAAAGGTGCAGCAGAACGTTCCAAAGAAATAAGTGCGGAAAAAGAAAAAGAATTAGTATTACAGTAAACTTTCAAACTTAGATTTAACAGGAGTGATTGAATGACCCCGAACAAAAATACGAAACGGGTTGTAATTAAAATTGGCAGTAGTTCCTTAACAAGCTCTCACGGTGAAATCAGCAGAAGAAAGCTAGAGCGTCTTGTTGATGAAGTGGCACAATTGAAGGATTTAGGCTATGAGGTATTATTAGTATCCTCAGGAGCAGTTGCAGCAGGCTATCGGAAGCTAGGCTGCCTTGATAGACCAACCAGTTTACCAGAAAAGCAAGCGGCAGCATCAATTGGCCAAGGCTTGCTGATGGAGGCATATAGCGAGCTGTTTTTATCAAATGGTTATGTTGCCTCTCAAATATTAATTACTAGAGAAGATTTTTCGGATGAAAATCGCTACAATAACGCGCGTAATACTGCAAATGTTCTTCTAGAGCGTGGTATTGTACCGATCGTCAATGAAAATGACACCGTCACGGTAAACAGACTCAAGTTTGGCGATAACGACACACTTTCAGCAAAAGTGGCTGGATTAGTGGATGCCGACCTTTTAATCATTTTATCTGATATTGACGGACTATATGATGCAGATCCTAGAAAAGATCCAGACGCTACACTACTTCGTAAAGTCGAAGAGATAACGCAAGAAATTGAGGCAGCTGCCGGAGATTCTGGTAGCGCAGTAGGAACTGGCGGAATGAAATCTAAGATTGATGCAGTGAAAATTGCGATGGCTTCTGGGATACCAGCATTTCTTGGAAGAGCAGGTGTCCCAAACATCTTACTTCAAGCTGTTGAAAAACAGGCAACAGGCACGTACTTTGAATCAAAAGATACGAGCATTAATCTCAATCACAAGAAACAATGGATTGCTTTTAACTCCGGACCAGAAGGAGAAGTCATTCTTTCAGAAGGCGCAGATTTATCCATGCTTGGAAAAAAACATTTATTGCCTTCAAACATTAGCCAAGTAATTGGTGATTTCGAAGAAGGATCTGTTGTTAGAATTCTTGATTTCGAAGGCAACAGAATCGGACTTGGAGTGGTGAACTACTCCTCTGAGCAATTAAAAGAATATGATGTCACACCAGAAGAGTTTACGGAAGAAGTTGTCAAAAACGATAATATGGTATGTCATTTAGAAACATCTATCCCAGTAGGAATATAATTCAAGGAGGAATTGGATGTCTTTATTAGTAGAGACAAATGTTGAAGCACAAGCGATTGAAGCACAAGCGATTGAAGCAAAGAAAGCTGCAAAAGTGGTGAGCTTATTATCCACTTCAGAAAAAAACGATATTTTAAAACACGTTGCCAACACGTTAGAAGGTAATGTCTCTCATATTTTAGAAGCGAATAATAAAGATTTGGAAAAAGGTCGTGAAAAAGGCTACACCGAGGCTTATATGGATCGTCTTGCCTTATCAGAAGACCGCATTGCTGACTTTGCAAATGGCTTAAGAGAGGTTGCAGAGTTAGAGGATCCTGTTGGAGATATTTTATCTAACTGGACGTTAGAAAATGGACTGCAAGTAGAGAAAGTAAGAGTTCCTCTTGGGGTTATCGGCATGATTTATGAAGCTCGTCCGAATGTAACAGTCGACGCAACAGGACTAGCATTGAAATCAGGAAACGCCATTGTTTTAAAAGGTGGTTCTTCTGCAATCAACTCTAATCAAGCTATTGTTGAGGTCATTCATAAGGCTCTAAAAACGACCGCAATTCCACAAGAAGCTGTCCAATTTATTGCTAGTACGGACCGGAAAGCTACTCAAGAGCTTTTCACCATGAAGGAGCATATTGATGTGCTTATTCCACGTGGAGGTGGCTCTCTCATCAATGCTGTTGTGGAAAATGCAACGGTCCCTGTATTAGAAACAGGCGTTGGAAACTGCCACTTATATGTGGATAAAGATGCTGAAGTTGAGAAAGCACTATCCATTATTGTTAATGCGAAAACCGATCGTCCTGCTGTGTGTAATGCAGCAGAAACACTGATTGTGCATGAGGCTTGGTTAAAGGAAAACAAAGAAGCCTTAATCGATAAGTTAAAAGCACAAAACATTACCGTTCATGGTGATGAAAAAGCAGTTGCAATCTTTCCAGGAGCTGAACCTGCAGGAGAAGAAGACTGGGCAAATGAATATTTGAGCCTAGATATCGCCATCAAAGTAGTTTCTGATGTGGATGAGGCAATTGATCATATTGATCAGTACGGAACAAAGCACTCTGAATCCATTATCACAGAAAGCAAAGAAACTGCAGAAAGATTCATGAAATTAGTCGATGCTGCAGCAGTTTATCACAATGCATCCACTCGTTTTACTGACGGCGGAGCATTAGGGTTTGGCGCAGAAATTGGAATTTCCACACAAAAGCTACATGCTCGTGGACCAATGGGATTGCCTGCCCTAACAACCGTTAAATTCCAGATGACTGGTGACGGACAAATTAGATAAATAAAAAAGCTTGCCTTTTAAAGGCAGGCTTTTTTTGTGAGACAAAGACGATTTTTGCTAAAAAAAGGAATTCCTTGTCGATGTGTAGAAAGTTTAATGATAGAAAGGGGGATAATATGCAAAATAAAATAGAAGTGGCACTTAGAATATTAGGAATAGCTGTCATTAGTTTAGGAATCATTATCGCTTTCATTATTGGTACAGAATCACAAAGCTTTACATTGTTCTTTTCGTCAATCTTGACCTCTTTGATCTCTGGTTTTGTCCTACTGGGTCTTGCAGAAATCATTAAGTACCTGGAGTTAATCTACATAAAACTAAATCCACTGTATAAACAAACCAGTCTAAATTCATTAACATCGAAACAGGAGGATGTAGAGAATCTAAAAGCTAATCCGCTAGGGTCAAAGGAAGAAGAGGATATAAAAAAATTCCTCCAATCAAACCATATATCTGTCGAGAAAATTTTTGCTACACCTTTTGAAGATTGGTTTATTATTGTCACCAATCAAGAACGTATCTTGGTAGAAATGGGTGGATTCACACCTAAAATAATCCCTAATGAAAAGTGGCCATCTAATCTTCAAACGTGGTACGAAGCAAATAAAGAGACCTTGCAGTGAGTTTTGGTGCAAGGTCTCTTTATTTAACTCTATTTGCAAAAGGCTGTTTTCACAAACTTTGTTGCTACTTTTTATAGTTAAGATACCCGTAATCAATGTTGCTGTCGTACTCTTTTCGTGGAGGTAGTGTTAAACATGTGGCAATTTTACTTTACATAATCATTGGAAAAAGTCTTAAAGCCGACTATTCCTAGTTAATAGCAATAATCTAGAAAAAAGATTTGCAAAATGATAGATTTGACCATTATATTAACCCTATCAATTTTGAATTACTAGAATAGTATAGAGTAGCTCCTAGAAAAGGAGGTGTAAAAATGGCAGAAAAAACGTTTAACAACCGTAGTGCAGCGAGCTTGCAGGTAACACTTCTTGTGCGTCAAGGATCAAACCCAGCCAATTATGCTGGAGAAGTAAACTTTACCTTAGCTCCTGGACAAACGAGAACAATTTTTTACGGAAGTGAGGAAAATCCCTTTCTAAATGGAATTGTATTATCAACAAACTTCAACGGAGATATCTATAATAAAACTCAACTAGTGACTGTTAGGGGAACATTGTATGACAATCTATTGAACACTAATAGCATCCTCGATATCATTCCAATCTCCACCGACTATGTATTGTTTGGACGCAATCCCAATTCAGCAGATAGTGAAAGCAAACCTCGTGTGTAAAAAAGTATGAAAAAATGCCCAGGGCTCACTGGGCATTTTTTTCATCGATCATTTTATTGTACTTTAAGATTCCTTCAAAAGCCTGAAGAAAATCATCTACTGCCTTGTTTCTCCATTTTAGCTCCGAAGGGTAGAACATTTCACGATAGCGGCTATTCAAAATTCTCGTTGATGTTTTGTTTTTAGAGCCATGCTGAGCCAATTGATTTTCCATGATTGTTCTTTTGACCGAATCAACGGAGGCGAGTAATCCGTCCCCCATCGTTCCAAACTCAAAGGTTGTTGCAAATAGGTTTTTTGATGGAGCAATGTCCTCTTTTAACTGCACAAAATATTCAGGTACATCACCATTGGTTGTGTAAAATTCTTCAGAGTCTGGCGTGAAAACAAGCGGATAGTGAAAAGCTTCTTGCGCTTCCTCCTGTGTCATGGTTTCTTTACCTGAGCTGAAAATGCTCATCTGATACCTTGGCCCGTAACCGGTATGAAGGTCAACAAGCATAATGTTTTTGTATTCACTCTGTAAAATGTTTTGAAATAATTTTTTTACATATTGGGTGGAGGGCTCATCGCTATTGCCTCCATAATATACGCCTTCAGGCTGTGTATATTGCCCTGTTAGCAAAGCTTTTTCAATTTTTGCGCTTCCATCTGTTATGACTGTCTTTAGTATTTCTCCGTAAAATCCTGCATCTCTCCATGCGATGTTCCCAACGGGTTTTTCAGGCTGTAAAAATCCTTTTAAGTCCTCATATTCAGAATTCATATCTTTGTCAAATGAATCCCAATCATAAATAAAATTCCTATTAAGGTCTACGTTATTCTCGTTATATCTGCGCATTTCTTTCATCCCGATCGGGTTAATAGAATGTACGAGCACAATTCCGGTGTTTTCGGCATGTAATTGCCTGGATATATCCTGTAAAAAGACATCCATCATTGCCGAACCAACGTACCCTTCTACACCATGTACACCTGAGGTTAGAACAATTAAATTCGTTTTTGATTGATTTGCATTGGCCCACCAAAGATCGATCGTGGCTTCTTGTTCAATTGTATAGGCCTCATGTGAAACGTCATTCCATGTTTGTGTTAATGATTCTTCGTATTGAAGAAAGCGGCTTTTTGATTCTTCATAGGAATTAATAAAATGATCGGAGCTTTCTGGTGGTGTTTCAAGTGTCGTTAGAATGATGAGTGGAAGAATGAAATGAAGGAAAAGAAAGAAAACAAAAATAAAGAAGAGGAATTTTACGGGTTTCTTTTTCAAAACAGACAAGGAATCAGCCTCCTGTATTTCGTTTCTTTTTTTCTTTATGAGATACAGAGGTGAGGTTTTAGTGAGGAAAAATTATGGCGGGACTGCGTGGGAATCGAACCCACCTGAGACGGCACGCGCCTCACGAATGGTTTTGAAGACCATGACAAGCACCAGCATTGCAATCAGCCCCAAGTATTGACTAGTTATATTTTACTTTTACTGAAAGAGAAAGACAAGAGAAAACAGAGAAAAAAGTAGAAACGTTTGTTCGCTGTGTGATAAATTAGATGCATAGAGAGTGATAAAAAGAGGTGACGATCGTGAAATTAGAAAGGTTCACTCAGTACATAAGGAGCGTTGATTTATTAAAAGAAAACATTCCTTCATTTGAGCAGTTTCCATTTAACCTACCTGTCCTAAAGAGTTTGGAAAGTCTAGAATTCCATCCAAATGTGACTTATATTGTTGGAGAAAATGGGATGGGAAAATCCACTTTATTAGAAGGTATCGCAATCGCTTTAGGTTTTAATCCTGAAGGTGGTACTTTTAATTTTAACTTTTCCAGCTATAACAGTCATTCCGAGCTAGATCAGTACCTTCGAGTTGTGAGAGGATCAGAAAGACCGCAAGATAACTTCTTTTTTCGAGCGGAAACATTTTATAATGTGGCAACCAATATTGAAGAGCTTGATCGTGAACTAGGTGGGCCTCGAATCATTGACTCTTTTGGAGGCAAATCCCTGCACGAGCAATCCCATGGCGAATCCTTTTTTGCAGCCTTTATAGAACGATTTCAAGGAAATGGATTATACATATTGGACGAACCAGAAGCAGCACTATCTCCTTTAAGACAAATGTCCATGCTCGCAAGAATTAACGAGTTAGTAAATCAAGGCTCACAATTCATCATTTCCACCCATTCTCCCATTATCATGGCCTATCCAGATGCTAAAATAGTTGGTTTATCAGAAGAAGGTGCTAAGGAAATGACATTAGAAGAAACTTCGCATTTTCAGATTATGCAGCAATTTTTTGAAAACAGAGATAGGATGCTTTACCACTTATTCAATTAGAGGTAGGTGGTTGAGAAGGGGTTTCTACATTAAAAAGTGGGAAGAGACTTTAAAAGTGATGTAGATTACTAGCTTTACTTTAAAGTAGATGGCGCAGAAGAAATAGTTGAAATCTACATCCCATAGAAAAAGATGATTAATACACTATCAAAAACCAGGACCAATTTGGCCTGGTTTTTTTGTTATTGCAACAACTTAAGTAAAGAAACAATTTAGATTAATTTTCCAAAAATAGTTGCATTTTTATGGAAATGATAATATACTACATTACAACACTAATGCACTATGTAAGATGGAGGTGTGACGTTGATTTTAGATACAGATGGGTCAAAACCAATTTACATGCAAATTGCAGAATGGCTGGAAACAGAAATCCTAAACGATCATTTTACCGTTGATCAAAAGGTTTACTCTCAATATCAGTTAGCTGAAATTTTCAATATAAATCCGGCAACAGCTGCAAAAGGACTGACCATGCTAGTAGATAATCAAGTTTTATATAAAAAAAGGGGGCTTGGCATGTTTGTGACAGGAGAAGCCAAGAAAATCATTTTGACGAACAGGAAAGAACACACCTTAAAGAGGTTAGTTTCTGAGCTAGTTGCAGAAGCACATCAGCTTAATGTGGAAATGGAAGAATTAGTTTCCATGATAAAAAATGCTAGCGCGGTAAAGGGGGAAAAAGGGGATGGAAGTGGTAACAGGGCATAATGTAACAAAAGAGTATCGGGGTTCGAAAGCACTCAACAATCTCCATTTTGGAATTAAAGAGAACAAGATAACTGGGCTTATTGGGCGGAATGGTGCAGGGAAAACAACGTTGTTGAAAATGATGGCAGGATTCATACAGCCAACAAAAGGGGAATTGAATATATTTGGTGAAAGACCATTTAATAATCTGCAAGCTTCCGCAAATACTATTTTAGTAGATGATATGATGAGTTTTCCTACTGCACTCAACCTTGAAGAAATCCTCAAAGTGGCAGGTAGGTTCTACCCAAATTGGGATGAGGAATTAGCAAGGAAGCTTTTTCAATACTTTTCTTTTCGAAATAATCACCGTCATGATGAGTTATCAAAAGGAAAGAAGAGTACATTTAATATGATTGTTGGGCTTGCATCCAAATGTCCACTAACGATGTTTGATGAGCCGACGACGGGAATGGATGCGGCTGTTCGAAAGGATTTTTATCGAGCACTTTTAAAAGACTATCTGGCTTCCCCTCGAACAATCATCATCTCAAGCCATCATTTAGAGGAAATAGAGGATTTATTGGAAGAAATTCTTCTGATTCATAACGGCGAAAAGCTCCTTCATCTACCAATAGAAGCATTGAAAGAATATGCAATTGGAGTCAGAGGGAACACAACGATAATGAAAGAGTGGGCAGAATCACAAGAGATACTTTATACCAAAGAATTAAGCCCTGGCTCTTCTTACATGGTAATTGAAAATCTTTATAAAGAAAAAATCAAACAAGATGCTAATACCTATGGATTTCAGATATCACCAGTCTCACCAAGTGATCTATGCGTATACCTGACGAATCCTACGAAAGGTGGGATTGATGATGTCTTTAAGTAATGTTACTGTACAAAACGTTGTGAAAGAACAAGTTAGATATAAGCTTTCCGCATATTCAGGAGTGTATCTATCACTTGTTGTCCTTCAGCTTTTAGGATTATTATTTTCCTTTAATGGGTCCGGAATGTCTGGTGGAGGAAGAGGTGAGAGTTTTAGATACAGTATTTATCATTATACAGGTGACGGTGTCATTACCTTTACACTTTTATGGGCATTCATCGTTTCCATCATTATCACAACGAGAGCCTACAGAAATGATGACTTTACCTTTGTTTCTAACAGGTTAACGAGCAATCTCTCCAATTTTCTGTTTTTGGTCCTAGCTGCCATAATTGGAGCAATTACTGCAGAACTTTCTACTTATGTTTTAAAGGTGATTATGTACTTTCTTCCAAACTTTGGACCGTTTTATTATACAGGTAATCCATATTCGTTATTAGTACTGCTGCAAGGCTCTATGGTTACTTTCCTTTACATCATGTTGTTTGCTGGTCTTGGCTATTTTGTGGGGACCATCATTAGATTGCATCCTTTGTTAAAAGTAGTTGTGCCAGTTGTTTTATTAGGGGTTTTATTTTTTGGTGGAGCAACAGGTACCGGTGTACCAGATATTATCAAATTTTTTGTAGAGGAAAGATCTTTGACGATTTTTATTGCAAAATCAATTGCTACCAGTTTTATTCTTTTCGGAGCTTCAAGCTGGATTTTTAACAGAGTGGAGGTGAGGCAATGACGACCATAATTGGTGCATTTCTTCCAATCCTTTTATTACTTTTGTTTTTCTTCCTACTTTCAAAAGGATTAAGAAAAGTAAATTTCAATTTATCATCACAGAAAAACAACCTTATTTTAGGTGGATACATGGGGATTTTAGTTATATTCACTGTAGTGTTTTTCTTTTTGCCAGATGATGAATTTGTGAGAAGTGAACAAATATTAAATCACCCAGAAGAATCGGTTTACGATAGATTACTAGCGAAGGAAAACGTGGAAGGTGTGGCAAAAAAGGAAAGGATTCCTTTTAAAGAAAGTACCCTCTTCTTTCAAAGTACAGACTTTCCAGATTTCACTGTAATGTTTGAAAGAGATAAAGAATTAAAAGATGAGTTAATTGTGTCGGTTTATCCTGGGGTGTTAGAAATAGACAATATTGATGTTTCTTCCAAATTCCCTCTACCTTTTTATCAAACAGATGGAAATATAATGACAGTGAGAAACGGACTACCCGTCGAGGTAGAGTTCCATAAGTTCAATCAGAATTTCACCTACAGACAATTTAACGAAAACCGGTACCAAGAACATTCATCAAGTTTCTCTGACAGACCAATTATACATGTAAAGGTTCCAGATGATTTAGAAGTAAAATATGATCCGAATTTAGATGTGGTAGAAATAAAGTAGCATGAGGCCATCCTCATGCTTTTTTTAATCTTGGCTTAAAAATATCTTATTTTTCCAGTCACCTTTTCCTTCCTCCTGCATATACTTTCTATTGTGTGATTATAATTGGAAGGGAAGAAAAAGGATGAAAGAGATGTTTGTGAAAGAGAATGCAAAAGAGTTGGATTTAAAATTGGAAGCTTATACGAGTGGTTTTAAAGTGATAGAAGTAAATGTTTCCGATCAAACAGAAAGCTTACCAGCACTTGTGAATCCTATCAAAATTAATATGTAATCTTGAAGTGCCATTTCTTTTTTGTAGTATTACATAAAAGATGGATTGAAAAGCGTATCCGTATGAGGATGCGTTTTTTTCTTTGCATTGCTATAATAAAAAAAAGTCAGCAATTTGGAGGACAAGCTTGGATTTATATTGTACTAAACACAAAAAAAGGCTAGAAGAACGCTATTACCATGAGGAGCAAAAAATCCATCTCTATTGTGTGGATTGTGAGATAGAAAGAAATTACAACCAGAAATGGAGTAACAGCACCTCCTCAAACAAGATGTTCATAAAAAGAACAAAAAAAACACTCCTTTTCTCGCTGCTTATTGGCATGGTTATCGTGATCTTCTTACCATTAGGGACATTAGTGAAAGTTCTATTGTGCAGCATCCTTTTCCTTCTAATGATAAGAAATATTCTTCATTCCTATCAGTCCAGACTTCCTGATGAGCGCATGCCGGTTTGGGATGATATTAGAGCAAAAAGCCTCAATCAAAGCAGTATTCAAGCAAATGAAGTTTCTCACCGGAAAAGACAATGGAAAAAGGATTTTATACAGCAAAATAAAGGAAGAGCTTGGACAGAGGAAGACTGGCAACAATTTTTACGACAGTACTACCGAAAAGATTAGTCTTTTGGGACGTCCACCTATACAAGCAAAAACATGCCTTCATACGCTAAGAAAAAGGAGTGGTTTGTATGGCATGTATTATAAAAAAAGTCATCATTGAAAATGTAAATGGTGGTGTAGTCAATTTCGGAAATATTTTTAAGGCTTGTCCAATTACGGTAGAAAAAGGGGTAACAGGATCAGGATCAGGCAATTTAGGTAAGTGCATCAAAACAAGTACGAAAATTAGTATTGTAAATATATGTGGAAAAAAACATGTAAAAGTAATAGACGAAATAGGTGATGGATTTGACTAAGCATTTTACTATTGGAATGGCAGGCCATATTGATCATGGAAAAACAACGTTAACTAAGGCTTTAACCGGTGTGGAGACGGATCGGCTAAAAGAAGAAAAGGAAAGGGGAATATCCATTGAACTTGGATTTGCTCCTTTTTTATTGGATCATAAAACGCAATTATCCATTATTGATGTACCTGGACATGAACGTTTTATTCGACAAATGATAGCAGGAGTGTCAGGAATTGATTTAGTTATTCTTGTCGTTGCAGCAGACGAAGGTGTGATGCCGCAGACAAAAGAGCATTTAGCAATCATTAAATACTTGCAAATAAAGAATGGAATTATTGCTATTACCAAAAAAGATTTAGTGGAAGAAGAAATGCTTGAATTAGTAGAAGAGGAAATTGTGGATGAGTTAGAAGGGACTGTATTTCAGCACTCTCCCGTTGTGTTCGTAAATAGTACTAAAAATGAAGGAATCGATAGGTTGAAAAAATTGATATCTTCACAATTAGAGGATTTCGCTCAGCGTTCGATTCAGGGCCCTTTCCGTCTAGCCGTGGACCAGGTTTTCTCGTTAAAGGGGCAAGGCACGATTGTGAGAGGTACCATTGAAGAAGGGAGCATATCACTAGACCAGGAGTTAGAGGTGCTACCTGAAAGAATTCCTGTGAGGGTTCGTCACCTTCAAGTACATAATCATACTGTCCAATCTGCAAGTGCAGGTCAACGGGTAGCAATGAATCTTCCTAATGTGGGAAAAGACAGAATTGCTCGTGGAGATGTTTTAGCAACGCCAAACGCTTATGAAGCGACAGACACCATTGATGTTTCAGTAGAATTTATGAAAAGTCTATCTGCCCCCATTAAACAGAGAAGTTCTATAAAAATACATATAGGTACAGCAGAAGTGATGGGACGAATTGTCTTTTTTGACAGAAATGAATTTCAAGAAAATGATCACCAAGAAGTACTATGCCAAATTCGGTTAGATGAAAAAATCACAGCCAAACGGGGTGACCGTTTTATCTTAAGGAGACCCTCCCCAGCAGAAACAATTGGAGGTGGCTGGGTCATACAGCCAAATGGATCAAAGTACAGATTTGGTGAAGTGACCATTCAAAAGCTTACTAGCATCAAAGAAGGAACGCCAGAAGAAAGGGTTCAACAATTGTTCAGTAAAAGAGCGGTTGTACATAAAGAAGAAATTTTTCAAGAAACAGGGGTTTCTTTAGAAGAATGTCAATTTCTTATTAAAGAAGAAAAATTAGTAGAAATCAATAATGGTAAGTATTCATTTATTGATATTATTTCTAGTTTTGAGGAACAGGTTATCGACTATTTAAACCATTATCATGAGCGATATCCTATGCGTGTTGGTGCACCAAAAGCAGAGTTACTTATGGCGACAATGGGGGATGAAAGCAAGGACTTGGGACAGTATGTATTGCGATGCCTGATAGAAAAGAAGCAATTAGAGCAAAGGGAAAGTTTATTGCATCTTACACCGCATCAACCCGGATATCCTGTAGCTTGGAAAAAAAGAATGGAGCAGGTGGTCGGAGCTGTGGAGGAGGACAAGCTTACTCCTCAGCCTTTTTTAGAGCACGCACAAAAAGCTGGTCTGCCCGACTTGCACATAAACGAACTCCGATATTTCTTAGTATCACAGTCGATGGCCTATGAATTGGATGAAAAGCATCTGATCCATCGAAATGCCTTACACGAAGCCGTCAGAAAACTAAAGAGCATCTATACAGAAAAAATGGAGCTAAACGATATAAAAGAGACCTTCTCCTTATCAAGAAAATACCTTATTCCATTTGTAGAACTTTTGGATCGATTAGGCTATACAAAAAGAATAGAGTCTGAGCGGTATTGGAGGGAATAAAACAACACGCCATCTAGTTAACCTAGTTGGCGTGTTGTTTTTTCACTGTGATTGCTTTTTCTTTTTTCTCAACCACCTGCCCAATGATGGCAGAGTGTATGTTCCGTTTATTCAATTCTTTTACGTACAAATGAGCATCTTTTTCCGGCATGCTAACTAATAACCCTCCGGATGTAATAGCGTCACAGAGCACCAGTTGTTCAGAAATCGTCAAAGCTTCTTCATAATGAACAAAAGGAAGTAGCCATTGGTGATTAGATTTAGATCCACCTGGGATGATACCTTCATTTGCGAGGTCATATGTACCTGAGAGAACAGGTATTGCTTCTGAATACATCATAAAGCTCACATTACTGCCTAAAGCCATTTCAAAAGCATGCCCTAACAAGCCAAATCCGGTTACATCCGTCACTGCATTTGGATGGAAATCTTGAAGAACCAGAGCCGCTTCTTTATTTAGCATACTCATGATGCTAGTCACTTCTTTTTCTTGTTCAGGACTTGCTTTTTCCCTTTTGATTGCAGTTGTAAGAATTCCAACTCCAATTGGTTTTGTTAATACAAGGACATCGCCAGGGATTGCTCCAACATTTTTCCAAATACGATCAGGATGGATAAATCCTGTCACAGATAATCCGAATTTTGGCTCTTGGTCATCAATGGAATGGCCACCAACAATCACGGCACCTGCTTCTTTCACCTTATCAATGGCACCTGAGAGAATTTGATTAAGAATTTCTGGTCCTAATTCTTTTATAGGATATCCGACAATGTTTAAAGCTGTTTTCGGGGTACCCCCCATTGCATAAACATCACTTAAAGCATTAGCAGCTGCGATTTGTCCAAACATATAAGGGTCATCGACAACTGGAGTAAAATAGTCGAGGGTTTGAATCATCGCAATTTCATCTGTGATTCGATACACTCCAGCATCATCAGACGTCTGATACCCCACTAAAAGATTCGGGTCATGAATGTTTTGTGGTAAATCACGCAAAACTTGCGCGAGGTCACTAGGACCAAGTTTGCAGCCTCAGCCAGCTTTCGTAGATAAGGATGTTAAGCGGATTTTCTCATGCTTACTCACAAATACCACCTCCTCTTCACTAGTATATTCGCTGAAAAAAATGATTTCCAGTCATAAAAATTTTGATTTTTGCGAAAAACTAATGCTTGTACTACAATAGAAGTAATGACTAAGGAATTATTTGGTCATCGTAGTAACTAACATGCTTTTTAGGAGGAAAAAACATGAACAACTTTAAAGTATCCATTGAATTTTGCATGCAGTGAAACTACGCGCCAAAAGCCGCGAGTTTCGCGGAATCACTTTTCAGCCATTTTCGGACGAACATTACTTCCATGGAACTGATTCCTAGTTCAGGTGGAAGATTTGAGGTTTCCGTGAATGGAGAACCGTTCTATTCCAAATTAGAAACAGGTGTTTTCCCAAATGCGGAAGACATTATTGCACAATTGGAAGGAAAGTAGAAGAGGAGGGGCTGCCCCTTCTTTTCTGCTTTCTATCACGATATAGTAATGATACGAAAGAGGGAGAGAGGGTGAGTTTTTGAAGCAACAACTTTTACGCAGTATCCCATCCATTCATGAATTACAAACTCATTCTGCATTTGTACGATGGAAGAAAAAATACAATGTCGATCAGGAGTTTGTTACCAATGTCATGAGACAGTGTATTCAAACGCTAAGAAACGAAATTTTGTTAGATCAATGGCACAACAGCAATATGGAGGAAGAAATAGTAAATAGGGTAGAGAGCTTGTTGAAAAAGAAAATGAGTTATCGCCTACAGTCTGTTATCAATGCTACAGGCACCATTTTACATACGAACCTTGGAAGAGCAAGATTAAGCAGAGAAGCCATTAAGCGGATGGAAGAAGTTGCGTCCAATTACTCCAACCTCGAATATAATCTTGATAGTGGAATTCGTGGCTCGAGACATGACATTGTGGAGGATCTTATTAAAGAAGTCACAGGTGCAGAGGCCGCGATTGTCGTAAATAATAATGCTGCTGCTGTTTATTTTATCCTTCATGCGTTTGGGAAAAATAAAGAAATTATTGTCTCTAGAGGACAGCTTGTCGAAATTGGTGGCTCTTTTCGTATTTCCTCCATTATGGAAGAGAGCGGGGCGATACTTAAGGAAGTTGGGACCACTAATAAGACTCATTTAACTGATTATCAGGAAGCTATTAATGAAAATACGGCTATGCTTTTAAAGGTACATACAAGTAATTTTAAAACGATAGGATTCACCAAAACCGTGTCAACGGACGAATTAGTTTCTTTAAAAAATATACAAGATGACATTATTGTTTACGAAGATTTGGGTAGTGGTGTTCTGTATGACTTTACGAAAAAGGGAATTGGCGATGAACCTGTTGTTCAGAGGGTGATAGCATCAGGAGTGGACCTTGTTTCTTTTAGTGGAGACAAGCTACTCGGTGGTCCACAAGCTGGGATTATTGCAGGAAGAAAAGAGTATATCGATCAACTTAAAAAGCATCAACTTGCCCGTGTTCTTCGTGTAGATAAGATGAGCTTTGCTGGATTGGAAGCAACTCTTCAGGCATATGCGACAAATCAAGCGGAA
Organism: Bacillus sp. THAF10; assembly: GCF_009363695.1. Lineage (NCBI taxonomy): Bacteria > Bacillati > Bacillota > Bacilli > Caryophanales > Bacillaceae > Bacillus > Bacillus sp. THAF10. The sequence continues at coordinate 1,886,213 of NZ_CP045403.1, forward strand.
ACTATTCCTACCATTAGAGACATGCTTTTAAGCCAAGAAGAGGTAAAAGAAAAAGCAGAAACCTTTCTTTCTCTAGTAGAGGAACTTACGTTCAATTGGACTCTAGAGCCGACAACGTCCATGGTAGGAGGGGGGACGATGCCTGATGTTTCTCTACCTTCCTATGCAGTTGGTGTCACATCTGACAGATTAAGCTCAAAAGAAATAGCCGATTGTTTAAGAATGGGAACCCCAAAAGTAATCGTTCGTATTCAAGATGAACAGGTTCTCCTTGATTTTAGAACGATTACTTCATCAGAGATTCCACAGTTGATTAAAGCTTTTCAACAAATTTAGCCTTACATATCGTGGCTTGAATTGTGTTTTTGCCTAGAATGTTTTTGATTTTTTACTTTATGAGAACCGCTTAAAGGTGCAGGCTGCCCAGATTGATTGTCTTTCGGTTGGTTTCTTACCATATCTTTGTGGCTGTTTTTGTTCATCATGTATCTCCTCCTTTACGTATAGTGTTTGAAATGGATAACTGTTTATGCTGTCCATGTAAAGGTATATTTTTCTGCAATAATGGTGAGTATAGGTAGAGCGATTATATTGGAATGATTGAATAAAGGAGCGAAACCATATGCCATACCACAAAGACAAACAACAAGCGTTCCAGGCTGCACAGCAAGGAACAGAACAAGCAATGGATGTTTATCATTCCATTGTCAAGAACGATCCGTCTTATGGACATGATTTTAAACGGCTTGAAAATGAAGTGAATGAAGCATTAGAACAAATCAATAATGCGCTTGAAGTCGCCTCTGAAACACAAAGGCCGCAATTGCAGCAGTTTCAGCAGGATTTACAAAGAATGATTCAGCAAGGAAATGGAGAGCAATAAACTAAAGAGCCACCTGTCGTTAAGGTAGGTGGTTTTTCATAAGCTCTTTTCTAAAAGATTGTTGCTATAAACCTGGAAAAAGTCGGCTTTAAGACTTTTTCATTCATTACTCGAAGAAAAGTTGCCACATATTTAAAACTTCCTCCACGAAAAGAGCACGACAGCAACGTTAATTACGTGTTGCTTAACTATACGCAGTAGTAACAAAATTTGCGAAAACAGCCTTTTCATAAGCTCTTTTCTAAAAGATTGTTGCTATAAAACTGGAAAAAGTCGGCTTTAAGACTTTTTCATTCATTACTCGAAGAAAAGTTGCCACATATTTAAAACTTCCTCCACGAAAAGAGCACGACAGCAACGTTAATTACGTGTTGCTTAACTATACGCAGTAGCAACAAAATTTGCGAAAACAGCCTTTTCATAAGCTCTTTTCAAAAAGATTGTTGCTATAAACCTGGAAAAAGTCGGCTGTAAGACTTTTTCATTCATTACTCGAAGAAAAGTTGCCACATATTTAAAACTTCCTCCACGAAAAGAGCACGACAGCAACGTTAATTACGTGTTGCTTAACTATACGCAGTAGTAACAAAATTTGCGAAAACGGCCTTTCATATGTGAAAATACAAGGAATTTCAGCAGCCAAAGATATTCTTTGGCCGCTTTGTTGTAAAGGAACTTGCTATTGGTTTTTCTTGCGTTTTTTATTATTTTGCTTTTGAGCCTCCGTTAGTGGCTCATTTGCAAATTCTTCATTATAGCCAGCACCACGACCTTGTGCCTTGGCAACATTCATACCTGATATAACATGGTTTGCTTTTCTTTTTGCCATTGTGTTTCACCTCCATTACTAGTTTTGCCGTATGTTTCATTCCCATGTATTTGTGGAATATTACAAAAGATAAGGGAAACTTATGTGATACGATAACTTTATTGATATTTACTTATGATAAATGTTGTATTAAGATAATATCGTGAGGACTAAATGGTGGGAGAAACAACTCGAAAATTGTCTCAAAGAAAAACATTCGCAAACGCTTTCCATTGAAAGGAAAGCATGTTTTTCAATGCCTAAAATTGTTCATAGCGAAGTCCTATTAAACTATGAGTAGGGGGTAATACATATGACGAAGCAAGATGTTTTTAATGCCCGTTCATCTTTTGATGTCAACGGCAAAACGTATCATTACTATTCTTTGCAAGCGCTTGAAAAAGCAAACGTTGGTAACGTATCACGCTTACCATATTCCATTAAAGTATTGTTAGAATCCGTTCTGCGTCAAGTAGACGGTCGTGTAATCACAAAAGAACACGTTGAGAATTTAGCAAAATGGGGAACAGACGAGCAAAAGGACGTGGATGTACCATTCAAGCCTTCTCGTGTTATTCTTCAAGACTTCACTGGTGTTCCAGCAGTAGTGGACCTTGCATCATTACGTAAAGCAATGGCGGATGTTGGTGGAGACCCACAAAAAATCAACCCTGAAATTCCAGTGGATCTAGTTATTGACCACTCTGTACAGGTTGATAAAGCTGGTACAGCAGACTCTTTAGACTTCAACATGAAATTAGAGTTTGAACGTAATGCTGAGCGTTACAAATTCCTAAGCTGGGCGAAAAATTCCTTTGACAACTACCGAGCGGTTCCTCCAGCAACTGGTATCGTTCACCAGGTTAACTTGGAGTATTTAGCGAACGTGGTGCAAGCGGTGGAAGAGAATGGCGAAACTATAGCATTCCCTGATACTCTAGTTGGAACCGATTCCCATACCACCATGATTAATGGTATTGGTGTTCTTGGATGGGGTGTTGGTGGTATTGAAGCAGAAGCAGGCATGCTTGGCCAGCCTTCATACTTCCCAGTACCAGAGGTTGTAGGAGTTAAATTAACAGGAGCTCTACCGAACGGTACAACAGCTACTGACTTAGCGCTTAAAGTAACGCAAGTACTGCGTAAACACGGTGTAGTTGGTAAATTTGTTGAATTCTTCGGTCCTGGTGTATCTGAGCTGCCACTTGCAGATCGTGCGACGATTGCAAACATGGCTCCTGAATACGGCGCAACCTGTGGATTTTTCCCAATTGATGATGAGTCCCTTGACTACATGCGCTTAACAGGTCGTCCGGAAGAACAAATTAAGCTTGTAGAAGAATACTGCAAAGCAAACGGACTATTCTTCTCACCTGATGCAGATCCAATTTACACGGATGTAGTGGAAATTGATCTTGCAGCAATTGAGCCAAACCTTTCTGGTCCAAAGCGTCCGCAAGACCTTGTACCTCTTTCCATGATGCAGGAGACATTCCGCAATGCGTTAGTTGCTCCTCAAGGAAACCAAGGCTACGGAATGACGCCAACTGACATCTCGAAAGAAGTAGAAGTGACCCTTGCATCTGGCGAAAAAACTACCATGAAAACTGGTTCTATCGCAATTGCATCAATTACTTCCTGTACAAATACATCGAACCCATACGTGTTAATTGCTGCAGGTCTTGTCGCGAAAAAAGCAGTGGAATTGGGTATTGAAGTACCAAGCTTTGTAAAAACATCATTAGCACCAGGATCAAAAGTAGTGACAGGTTATCTTCATGACTCTGGCTTACAACCATACTTGGATCAATTAGGATTCAATATTGTTGGTTACGGCTGTGCTACATGTATCGGTAACTCCGGTCCGTTAGCAGATGAAATTGAAGAAGCTGTAGCAGCAAATGACCTGCTTGTTACATCTGTTCTTTCTGGTAACCGTAACTTTGAAGGGCGTATCCATCCACTTGTAAAAGGTAACTACCTAGCATCTCCACCACTAGTTGTGGCATATGCACTTGCAGGAAACGTTGATATCGACTTGCAAAACGATGTAATCGGAAAAGGCAAGGACGGAAAAGATGTTTACTTTAACGACATCTGGCCGTCCATGGACGAAGTGAAAGAAGTAGTGAAAGCTACTGTTACTCCTGAGCTATTCCGTAGAGAGTACGAAAGAGTATTTGATGACAATGAGCGTTGGAACCAAATTGAAACTTCTGATGAAGCACTGTACAACTGGGATAATGACTCTACTTACATCCAAAACCCACCATTCTTTGAAGGGTTAACGCCGGATGCTGGAACAGTGGAGCCACTTTCCGCACTACGTGTAGTTGGTAAATTTGGTGACTCTGTAACAACTGACCACATTTCACCAGCTGGTTCTATTGGAAAAGACACGCCAGCAGGTAAATATCTGCAAGCAAATGGGGTAACTCCTCGTGAGTTTAACTCATATGGCTCTCGTCGTGGTAACCACGAAGTTATGATGCGTGGGACATTTGCAAACATCCGTATTCGAAATCAGGTCGCACCAGGTACAGAGGGCGGCTGGACGACTTACTGGCCAACTGGTGACGTCATGTCCATCTATGATGCGTGCATGAAGTACAAAGAAGATGGAACAGGATTAATGGTCATCGCTGGTAAAGATTACGGTATGGGAAGCTCCCGTGACTGGGCTGCAAAAGGTACAAACCTACTAGGAATTAAAACGGTAATCGCGGAAAGCTTCGAAAGAATTCACCGTAGTAACCTGGTACTTATGGGAGTTCTGCCTCTACAATTCAAAGATGGCGAAAACGCTGAAGTACTTGGTTTAAATGGTAAAGAAACGTTCGATGTTGAAGTGGATGAAACTGTTAGACCACGTGACTTTGTAAAAGTAACAGCCACTGATGAAGAAGGCAACAAAAAAGAATTTGAAGCGCTTGTTCGTTTTGATAGCGAAGTAGAAATAGACTACTACCGCCACGGCGGAATCCTTCGCATGGTATTGCGTGATAAACTAAAAGCATAACAATTACAAAAAAAGCTGGCCTAAATGGTCAGCTTTTTTATGTGATAATTAAAATGTTATAAAATAGACAAAAGGAGTTAGTGGGAAAGGTGTTAATTATGATTTAATAAAAGTAATTAGCAATAAAGGAGAGTCACATGGATGCCATACAATTTGGTCCGCTTTTAATCAAGAAGTCATATCTCGTACTTCTTTTTTCTTGTCTGCTTTCATATTTATATATATCAGTACTTCTTATAAGAAATTCAAAGGTACTAAAAGAAATCGAAGGGTATTTAACGTCTGGACTACTATTGTGGATTCTTATATTTAAATTTAGTATCATTCTATTTAGACCTTCTATTCTTTGGACAAACCCATATGGAGTGCTTTTTTTAACAGGTGGTAGCAAAGGGATATATGTTGCCAGCATTGTAACTTTCGGATTTTTAATTTGGAAATTACATCAATCAACCATACATAGGAAGTTATCTGCAATAATTTTATTGCCAAGTATCGCAATTTTACTACTGTCATACTTTGGCATCATGACTGTATTGTAAAGGGTGGTAATTCTTAATGAAAAAAATCATAGCAATAGCCTTTTTAGTTATTCTTTCTGGGTTTGCATTATTTCAAGTATTCTCGGATAAAGAACCAGCTGTTGGTACTAAAGCGGGTGATAAAGCAAAAGACTTTGAACTAGCTACATTAGATGGGGGCTCAGCCAAACTATCTGATTTTGAAGGGAAAAAGGTAATCGTAAATTTTTGGGCAACCTGGTGTGGTCCGTGTCGCGCTGAAATGCCTGAGATGCAGAAATATCATGAAGAGAATGAAGATGTCATTATGTTAGCTGTAAACTTAACGGATAGAGAATCAGGGCTTGATACAATCAAGGAGTATGTGGAGGAAGGTGGCTATACTTTCCCAATTCTGCTCGATGAAGAAGGAGTGTTTAGACACTATCAAGTGATGACGATGCCTTCCACATTCTTTATTGATTCAAAAGGTGTCATTTCCTATCAACATCTCGGTCCGATGACTTACGAACTAATGGAAGAACAAATAAATAAAATGAACTAAGGATTCCTTTTAATGGACTCCTTTTTCATTCTAATAATTCCAACGATAATGACCAGTTATGGGGGAATTAAACGACGTTAACTTAATTTCAGAAGCATGGGGATATGTATTATGGATGATGTAAGGGATGCCATCCTTTGTTCGTTTATCAGAGACAATCCCAACATGATCTAGCTTCCCTCCTAAGAATACAACGATGTCACCTGCCTGCCACTCTTTTAAATTTTCTACATCTCCTTTTATTACCTCTAATGGTAATGAAGTAGCATTGCGCTTGAAAAAAACATCTTGATTTGGCACACGACGAAAATCTATATTAGGATCTGGATTTCCGCCGACACGTGGATAGTGCTTCGTGTGTTTAGCGATATCCTTATCCATTAAATCCTTTAAATTTATACCTGCACCCATAAGTCCTCTCCAAATAACATCTGTACAAACACCCTCGAAATCAGGTGGATAACCTCCTGCATAATAAACGCTTTTATAGTTTGTTCGCTGTTCCACCTCTTTACGAGCAGCATTTACTATATCAATGGGATCTGCAATTCCGTTTTTATTTTTATCCTCTTCTGACACTTCTAATGGAATATTTAATTCTTGAGTAAAAGGCAAATCGAGATGAAAACCCAGAAAATCAATCATGATGCCATCTCTAAAGCCAAAAATAAAAATGATAACAACGATAAGGAGAATACCAAAAAATTTATAGCGCTTTCGTTTCAACGTCCGCCACCTCGTTTTTCCAATATATACTATAACGATTATTGGACGTAAATAGTTTCATTCTCTGTATGAAAAGGGTATAAATTTTTTAAGGTTACGCTTCTCATCACTCCTCTACAACGAGAAAACACACTATTCTCATCACTTTCTAATTTTTCTGTAAAAAAATTATCATAATTTTTAAGTATTTTGGACATTAATACTATTACAATAAAATATAAGTAGGTGATATTATGAGAAGAATAAGAAAACGTTCTTTTGAGGAACTTGTCTTGGAAAACAAGCAAAATTTGTTAAAAGACCAAGAAGCGCTTAAAAAGATTGAAGACCGACTAGAGCAAAGAATGATAAACAAAGCCGCCGAATAATTTTCAATAATTTCTTGTTATGAACATCCCTCCACCTTCAAATAGTAAAGGTAGGAGGGATGTTTCTATGAGTAATCCAAAAGGCAGCCGAAAGCACTTTATGCCAAATCACATTGGTACACAGCCGCAAGAAGCGGGTGGAAATAAAGGCAAACAGATGCAAGATAATTCGGGCAAGCATGCTCAAGTAATACAAACCAAAGGAGAATAATCCTTCTCCAAGTTTTTCAAGAGTTTTTTTGTTAAAAGGTGCAAACAATAACCTTTGTAGTAACTTTCATTTCTTTAGGGAGGCGTTTATTTATGGAAGAAAACAAACAATACCGAGCAAACCCTGATGACCGAAGTGATAATGTCGAGAAGCTACAAAGCATGGTGCAAAACACCATTGAGAATATTGAAGAAGCACAGGATTCTATGCAATTTGCCACAGAAGAAGAAAGAGCGAAGATTGAAGCAAAAAATCATCGTCGCGAAGAAAGTATCGCTGCCTTTCGTTCTGAAATCCAGGATGAGGCAAGCTCTCGCAAAAACAGTTACAAATAATAAAACTCGGGTGGGTACATCATGTACTCACCTTTTTGTAAGCACAAATAATATGGCAAAATATTCTCCTATGTTATGATAGGCACATGACATTTAAGCAAATGGGGGAACAGCAATGTTGGTATCAAAAAAAGAAATAGAAGTTCGCTATGCAGAAACAGACCAAATGGGAGTTGTTTATCATGCGAATTACCTAGTTTGGATGGAGCTAGGCCGTACGCAGCTGATTAAAGAATTAGGTTTTTCCTACGCAGAAATGGAGCGAGACGGTATCATTTCGCCAGTTATTGATATCAATGTTACATATAAAAAGCCGCTTAGATATGGGGAGAGTGCCACTATTCATACTTGGATAGAAACCTACGACGGATTTCGAGTAGTTTATGGGTATGAAATACTAACACCTTCAGGAGAAGTTGCATTAATTGGATTTTCATCACATGTTTGTGTGAAAAAAGACAACTTTAAACCAATTATCATTAGAAAAAAATATCCGGAATGGCACATAGCTTATGAAAATGCAAAAAAACAAGGTGAGTAAACGATGGCATTTGGTATAAAACGTGAAGAACTTCAAGAGTGGAAAAGAAAAGTGAGTGCTGGAGAAATGGCATTTATTACTCACTATTGGATACACCCAAGATTTAAGGGGATTACCACAGTTACGAAGGCAGGCTGTCTGGATTTACAGAAGCTTGTAAAATGGGGAAAGAAATATGGCTTAAAAGAGCAATGGATTCACAATCGATCCGAATTTCCACATTTTGATTTAATTGGCGACACCCAGCTTGAAGTATTAAAACACGAAGGACAATGGGACCAGATTGAAAGGTTTTTGAAGCAATAAAAAAGAAGTGGGTACGATGCCCACTTCTTTTTTATTCATAATCAAAGGTTGGTTCATTTAACTCTTCGTTAAAATTAATGTGAAGGTCATGACCATCAAAATACCATGCCTCTTTGTCTTCCACAAAAAAGGTGATGCCTTCTTTTTCAATCTGTGCAGCAGGTTGATCAGGGTTTTCCTTTACAATTCCTAAAGAAAAGCCTTTTTGAACAGTGCTGCAGCCTCCATAACGCACATGAAATTTTATTTGATCGCCACTTTTTAAATCTAGTTCCTTTTTATACCATTCAAATGCTTGATCAGACATAGTCATATCCATTACATGCAGCAACTCCTTTTTTCTAATTAGCAAGTTTTACGTTTGATGATAAAAGGATCTATGCTCCCGCTAAACGCAATTTACGTATATGCTTATTATATCTGATTTCCACGCTATGAACCAAACGAAACACTTAGTTGCTTAACTCATCTTCCTTTAACCATTGATACATATGCTCCATCATTTCCTGATGTTTACCTTCACCTTGTGCGTATCCGTATTTTGCCGCTTCTTTTAATAACACGACATGATATTTAGTTGGATCGACTTGTGATACATAGGTTGGGATAAAATCATCTACTTTAATATCAATCGTTGTTTCTTTCCCCTCTACAAACTTCTCGACCTTTAATTGTACAATTCCACCGATATCTTTATAATCATCTTTTTGCCCTGACAGGAAGTTGCCCAATGAATACACAACAAACATTTTCTTCCCATCTGGTCGATCAATAAATTTCATAGGCTGGAGAACATGAGGGTGGTGACCTATTACAATATCCACACCTTGCTCAGCTAAGTACTCTGCAAGCTCTTCTTGTTCACTGTTTGGATAAAGGATATATTCTACTCCCCAGTGCATCGCAACCACTACAACATCGGAGTTTTCTTTTGCCTCTTTTACATCTCGTTTTATTGCTTCCTTATCAATTAAATTGACAAAGTATTCTTTTCCTTCTGGAACAGGAATGCCGTTTGTTCCATATGTATAGGACAAAAAGGAAAATGTAATTCCGTTTTTCGTGATCGTTCGTAGCCTTTTTTTATCTTCAACGCTTTTGTATCCGCCTACATATTCCATTCCAATTGTCTCATAATGGTTAATGGCATTCATGATAGCTTTTTCCCCTCGGTCAAGGGTATGGTTATTGGCAATGCTGACGATATCCACTCCTGCTTCCTGAAGGGCATCTGCCACTTCAAATGGAGAGTTAAAGCTAGGGTAGTTCGATAAACCAATTTCTGTTCCACCTATGATCGTTTCTTGATTAGCAATGGAGATATCTGTTTCTTGCAAATATGTTTTTACACGCTCTAACATCGGGTTAAAATTATAGCTGCTTTCCCCAGTTTTAGCTGCATTATAAACAGTGCTGTGAATTAACAGATCTCCTACAGCAGAGATGGTTGCTTCAGAGCGGAAAGATTTTTGCGTTTTTACCCATGTTTTATCTTTATGGTTGGTTATGGAAAATGGCATGGAATCTTCCTCTGACTTATTGGCAGAAAATGCATCAAACTGCTTGTACGTGAAAATAGAAAAAATGGTACCAATTGCGATTACAATTAATACAGGCAAAAAATATTTCTTCATCGTATTGAACCCCTTTTTTATCTTTATTCTTCCAACATAATACATAAGTATTGCTTTTTTTGTCAAAATTGGTCGAAAAATAAAAATATGCAGGAATATTGTCTCAGATAACGAATGTTAGTAAGCATGCGGTAGAAATAAAGGGGGAAATTATATGTTAGTGTTCAAAAAACCAGAAGTGGAGCAGTTTTTTAAGGTTTTTAACATTGAGGATTTTTCAGTGAGTCCAGATGAAACACAGTTAATATTCAGTACGAACTTGACAGGTCATTACAACATTTGGGGGATGGATTTGCCTAATCAATATCCATACCCGCTCACATTTAGAAATCAAAGCTGTTATGGAATAAAGTATGAGCCAAATGGTAAGTATATTTTGGCAAGCTTTGATGAGGACGGCAATGAATTATCACAGTTATATGCACTCCCTAGAAATGGTGGAAGCCTCGAGGATTTACGAGTAGATGAAGAACATCGACATATGATGGCCAGGTTTTCAAAGAATGGGGAGCGGATTTACTACACAAGTACTAAAAATAATAAAACGTATTTAAATTGTTATTCATACGAAGTCGAATCCGGCGAAGAGAAACTGATAGTGGAAGGCAAAGATGCCTCTACTTACTTAATAGATGTTTCAGAGGATGAACAACGTTTTATTTTACATAAACATTTTGCTAACACTTATACCTTGGCATATATGCTTGAGAATGGAAAAGAAACTAGATTAACGCCACATACAGATGAACAGCATACGGTGGATGGAGCGGCTTTTACAGATGAAAACACTATTTATATGATTACAGATTATGGTGACGACAGTTCCTATCTAGCTAGATACGATATTTCTACAGACACATTTGAAAGAGTCACCCAAGGATCATTACAGCTGAGTGAAATGTATTTGGATAAAAAAGGTGCACAGCTTTATTTGGTATCCTCAAAAGGTGTGGAAGACAAGTTATTCACTTATAGTTTAGAGAGTAAAGAACTAAAGGAAATCCAAACACCTGTATCGATTATTGATAAGCTCGTGCTTTCTAAAAAAGGGTCGGTTTATCTTCTTGGAAAAAATGCTACTCGACCAGCTAACATTTTTAAAATGGAGATGGAAGGCTGGACTAGCTTAACAAACAACCGTGTTCCTGCAGTACCAGAAGAGGATTTATGTGAGCCCGAAGTTCTAACGTATCCATCCTATGATGGATTAGAGATTGAAGCTTTATTTTTCAGAGCAAAAGATGAGGTTTCAAACGGTCATGTGGTGCTTTGGCCACACGGTGGTCCGCAAGCTTCAGAACGAAAATTTTTCCGCTCTTATTTCCAATTTATGATTAACAGAGGATATAGCATTTTTGCACCTAACTTCCGTGGTTCTTCTAACTATGGTCTTTCTTATATGAAGATGGTAGAAGGAGATTGGGGGTATGGCCCTCGTCTAGATAATATTACTGGGCTTGAGTGGTTGATAACTAATGGATATGCAGAAAGAGATAAAATCTTTTTGATGGGTGGAAGCTATGGAGGATATATGGCACTTTTACTTCATGGGCGTCATCCAGAATATTTCAAGGCGGTTATTGACATTTTTGGTGTAAGCAACCTCTTCTCCTTTATTGAGTCTGTTCCGGACCATTGGAAGCCTGTAATGAAGCAATGGGTAGGAGATCCTGTTGAGGATAAAGAGAAGCTTACGGAAGATTCACCAATCACTTATCTGGAAACCATGACAAAGCCGATGCTTATTATTCAAGGAGCAAATGATCCTCGAGTGGTGAAACAAGAATCCGATCAGATAGTAGAAGCCCTAAAGGAAAAAGGGCGGGATGTAGAGTATCTTGTGCTTGAGGATGAAGGCCATGGATTCTCGAAAAAAGAAAATGAGATTAAGGTGTTCCAAGCAATTTTGAACTTTGTAGAAAAGCATCTATAAGTAAAGGTGGAGCCGAGGGTATCTTCCCTCGGTTTTTTTGTCCCTAAGGCTTACCGTCTTCTCAGCCTGGAGATGTATTTTCCAAATTTACCTTTATATTTCTTTATACGGCACATATAATCAATGATGGGAGTTGGAAAATTATTCATGAATTGCTAATAGGGGGGAATTGATTATGTCATTTTTGAATGGAATATTAAAAAGAAAGATTGCAGTAGGCCTTATGGTGGTGTTTGTGTTTGTAATTGGGTTATATGCCTTATTAAAAATAGATCAAGAATTAATGCCGCCAATTGCCTTTGATATGACAATAATTCAGATAGATGCAGGGGAAATGCCTGTTCTGGATGTGGAAGAAAAAATTACGAAGCCAATTGAACAAATTTTAAGCGGGCTAGATGGTGTGGAGTCTCACTCTTCCGCTTCCTATATTGGTAAATCATCCATTACTGTGATGATTGAAGAGGGTAGAGGGGATGAAGTACATAAAGCGATTGATGCTGCAGTGAGTCCCTTACAGTCACAAATTAATGGCGTTCAATATATTAATAGTTTTCAATTAACGACAGCCCAAGAATATGAATTTTACATGGACCTGTCTAGTGATAATATGCAAGAGATCACTGATTTTGCGAAGAATGTAGTAGAACCTAGGTTAGAAACACTACCAGAGGTTAGCGATGTTAAGTTTGATGGGGTAGAAGAAAATGAAGTGGTCATTACATTTGATAATGATAAATTAGTAGAAGTTGGACTTAGTGCAGAGCAAGTCATTCAAGTGATTCAGCAATCCGATGTGATTACATCATTTGGAGAGCTTTCAGAAGAAACAAACCAACCAACTGTAAGATGGAACACTTCTCTCACTAATGTGGAGGATGTAAAGAGTATTCTGATACCAACGATGCAAGGAGCGGAGGAATTAGGGGAGCTCGCAGAAATTCAAACACAGGTGCGAGACATATCTTCTGGTGTTTGGAAGAATGGAAGTCAAGATGTCATATTAGTTCAAATTGGCCGTAATCCTGAGTTTACCCAAATAGAAATGGCAGAAGCGGTTCGAGAGGAAATTCGAAAAATAAAAGAAGAGGGCTTGGTTACCGGCTTTGAATTTGAGGAAATCGTCACACAAGCAGATTATGTAAAAGAAGCAGTAGAGGGAGTCTCAAACAATATCTTAATAGGTGGAATTCTTGCCTTAGTGGTATTGTTACTATTTTTACGAAATTTACGAGCAACGTTCATTATTGGGATATCCATACCACTTTCCATCCTGTTAACCTTTGCAAGTATGTGGGTGCTCGATTACAGCTTTAACATGCTTAGTCTGATTGCTTTAGGATTAGGGATTGGAATGATGGTAGATGCTTCTATTGTTATTTTAGAGTCAATCTACCGTAAAAAAGAGCAAGGCATAAAAGGAACAGAAGCAGTACTAACTGGTGTAAAAGAGGTAGCATCAGCTGTTTTAGCTTCTATGCTCACGACCATTGTCGTATTTTTGCCAATCGGTTTGCTTGGTGGAGAAGCAGGAAAGTTTATGATTATCCTTTCTGTAGTAGTTATTGTCACACTTGTAAGTTCCGTGATTGTATCCTTTACGCTGATTCCATCATTATCACAAAAATTTCTTAAGGTGTCCCACCGGAAGAAAGGAAATGGGAATGGCAAAGTTGCTAACAAATATGGGCAGTTTATTTCATGGTTAACAGGCAAAAAGAGAAGACGTTACAGCATCATCGCACTGTTTATCTTGATGTTTATCGGATCGATGGCTGTTGTGACAAAAGTGCCAATGACCATTATGCCAGATATGTACAATCGATATTCAGAACTCATGGTAGCGGTGGAAAAAGGCGTTACCCCACAAGAGAAGAACGAAATAGCAGAGGCTATTCATGAAAAGCTTTCCGCCATCCCAGATGTAAAAGAAGGTTTTGTATTAGACCAAATAGAATTTATGTTTCTTCTCGTAAACATGACGCCTGAAGAAGAAGCAACCTTAGAACAGAAAGAAGTAAATGAGCGGATTTTAAATGAATTGCTGGAGCTTAAAGAAGAATATCCTGTGTTGGATGTTACCTCCGTCATGGCTATGGGAGCTGGATACCCAGTTCAAATTGAAGTGAGTGGAGAGAATATCGAGGAACTAAGCAGAATAACCGACTCTCTCTCTGATGAATTAGACAACATCGAAGGCATCATTGGGACCTCCAATTCGTTTGGTAGTCTATTAAATGAAGAGCTGATTGTCCTTGACTCTTCTGCAATGAAAGAAGATGGCATCACTCCACTTGTAGTATACGGTGAATTAACAAAGCTGACGACTCAACTGCCAATTGGCTCGCTTCAGGATGAAGCAAGTACACCAATTATTGTCGCACCTTCCACGAAGTTTTCTAATAAAAGTGATATTCTAAATGTAGAGATAACCACACCAAAAGGCGAGAAAAAATTATCTACCTATGTAAGTTTTGAACAGGCCAAAACTCCAACGCAAATTGATCGTGTGGATGGAGAGAGAGTCGTAAAAGTATTAGCAAATATTGAAAACCGCGATCTTGGCTCCGTAAATCGAGATGTTCAGAATTTGATAGACGATTTTGAAGTGCCAGAAGGGTATTCGGTTTCAGTCGGAGGCAGCTTAGAAGAACAACAGGAAATGATCATGGATATGCTACTCATCATAGGGATCGCGATTTTCCTTGTTTATGTCGTGATGGCTGTTCAGTTTAATCATCTGTTGCATCCAATCATTGTGATGACCATTATCCCTATGACTTTTACAGGAGTGATTCTTGGGTTGCTTATTACACAACGCGAATTAAGTGTAATGTCTGGTATGGGTGTCATCATGCTAATAGGGATAGTCTTAAACAATGCTATTTTATTAATTGATCGTGCAAAGCAATTACGAGAAAGTGAAATGGATGCGTCATCTGCCATTGTAGAAGCAGGGGTGAATCGTCTCCGCCCAATTTTTATGACAACCTTGACGACAGTCGGAGGCATGTTACCATTAGCGATTTCTACAGGAGCTGCTAGCAACTACCAGGCTCCATTAGCGACTGTTGTGATTGCGGGCCTTCTGTTCTCCACGTTAATCACGTTAGTTCTCATTCCAGCCGTGTACATGATGTTTCATGACATTGGAGCTGGCTTGAGAAAAATGAGAAAGAAAAAAACGAAAAAAGTCGATGAGTCAAAAATTGCAGGATAGATAATTTACGGCAGCCCCTTCTTTAAAAAGATGGGGCTGCATGAAATTTTTTTAAGGTGAAACTATTTTCTACCCTGTCTCGTATAAATAATCGTTATCACATATTCGTTATGGAATGGAGGAATGAAAATGTCATTTTTTAATAAGGCATTAGCAAGTATTGGAATTGGTTCAGCAAAGGTAGATACGAAGCTTTCGTCTAGCATGGTAAAGCCAGGCGAGATTTTATCTGGAGTAGTAGAAATCACAGGGGGATCTACAGAACAAAAAATCGATGAAATCTATTTATCTCTTCTCACAAACTATATAAAAGAATCCAATGATACAAAAGTACAGCAACAAGCAGTGCTTGAAAAAATGAAGATAGTGGATTCCTTTGTCATATCAGCAAATGAGAAAAAAGAAATTCCATTTACTTTTATGCTTCCTCATGACACACCAATCAGTTTAGGGAAAACGAAAGTATGGCTACAAACAGGGCTAGATATAAAAAATGCCATTGATCCTAGTGATAAAGATATGATTGTGGTGGAGCCATCCCCATTAATCGCTACCATTTTAGGTGCCGCTGAGCAGTTGGGTTTTCAGCTAAGAAAAGTGGAAAGCGAAGCAGCTCCATACAAGTGGAAAAACAGATTGCCATTTATACAGGAGTTTGAGTTCTATCCAACATCAGGACCTTTCAGAGGACGTCTTGATGAAATTGAAATGATATTTTTGAATATTAGCGGAAGCTCTGTAGACTTACATTTACAAGTAGATAGAAGAGCACGCGGACTAGGAAGTTTACTTTCTGAAGCTTTAAATATGGATGAAACTTTTGTTAAGCTTCGAGTAACCACACAAGATTTACATGGGTTCAAGCAGCAATTAGAACAAACAATTCAAAGATATAGCTAAAGGGTCTCGTTTTATCCCTTTTTAGCCTCAACATGGAAGGATGTTGGGGTTTTTTCATGGATTTAAAGTGAAATTTAGGGCTGGTTGGGGACTGGAGGAGCTGGCGAGATGATTTATAAGCGACTTTTTCATTTTATCGTCCAATAGAAGTAATATAAAGACCATTCGACATTAAGCGAGTTTTTTTACGATGTGCCATACGTTTAGTTGTATTTTTGCTATGATTCCAGTAAACTGAAAATTCAATAGATTCATAGAATGGGAGTGTTAAAATGACCATAATCGGATTTATTAGACACGGTACAACTGTTTGGAATAAAGAGAGAAGAGCACAAGGTAGCTCAGATATTCCTCTTGATTCTGATGGCATTCACGACGCTGAACGTCTAGCGAAGCGGATGGAAAATGAAGACTGGGATTATATATATTCTAGCGACTTAAAGCGGGCAAAACAAACAGCAAAAATCGTTGCAAAGCGGATGAATGTTAAAGAAGCAACCCTTGACAGCAGAATCCGAGAGGTCAATGGTGGCCAAATAGAAGGCACAACGGAAACGGAGCGGTTGGAAAAATGGGGAGAGAAATGGCGGGAGATGGACTTGGGCATAGAGTCAAAGGAAATGGTCTTAAAGCGTGCACACTCCTTTTTGGAAGATTTAACAACCAAGCATCCAAATAAAAAAGTACTTGTCGTCAGCCATGGCTCCTTCATTCGGCATATATTAAGAGACTTAGTAAAAGATTTGAAAATGGAGACGCATCTTGAAAATACTTCTGTCACTACTATTAATGTAAGAGAAGGTATTTGGGAATGCGAAGTATATAATTGTACCAAACACCTTACGTAGGATAAGTAAAATACAAAACAAATTGCAAGGATATTCAGTTTAGTCTATAATAGAACATGTGTTCGTTAGTGAGGAGAAGTGTTAAATGAAGGGGATATTACACCACGTAGAGTTATATGTATCAAATCTAGCGGAGTCAAAGATTTTTTGGGGCTGGCTTTTAGAAGAACTAGGTTATACCTCTTACCAAAGCTGGGACAAAGGCCATAGTTGGAAGCTAAACGACACCTATCTTGTATTTGTCCAAACTGAGGATGAGTACCTTGAGCCTTCTTATCATCGTAAACGTGTTGGGTTAAATCATCTCGCCTTCCATGTGGAAAGCAGAAGAGAAGTGGACGAATTAACGGAGAAATTGGTGGAAAGAAATATTCCAATTCTATACCAAGAAAACCATCCTTTTGCAGGAGGAAAAGACTATTATGCAGTGTTTTTTGAAGATCCTGATCGGATAAAAGTGGAACTGGTGGCTCCGTCCCTATTAGAAAGAGAGGTAATCGATGAAGAAAATTAGCCTGTATACGATGTGCTTAATTGTGGATGGAGACAAAATTCTACTTATGAATAGACCAAATGAAAAAGGCTTCCCTGGATATATTGCTCCAGGAGGAAAACTAGAGTTTCCAGAAAGCCTCACAGAAGGTGCAAAGAGAGAAGTGTTAGAAGAAACAGGCCTTACCGTACATAACCTTACTTATAAAGGGCTTGACGAATATGTTAATGAAGTGAACCTAGAACGCTATATGGTGTTTAATTACATCACAACCGATTTTGAAGGAGAACTATTAAAGAATCCCCCAGAAGGAGAGCTGAAATGGGTCTCCTTGGAGGAAGCTCTTACCTTGCCAATGCAATCATGGTTTAGGGAGCGGTTACCTCTCTTTTTTCAGGATGGAACTTTTGAAAAACATGTAAGGTGGGATGAAGTTCATAATAGGCCACTAAAAGAAATGGTTACCATGCATTAAAAAAGGTTTTGCAACCTTTGTTGCTACTACGTAAAGATAAAATACCTGAAATTAACATTGCTGTCGTGCTTTGTTCTTAGAGGAAGTTTTAAAGCCGACTTTTTTTCTGGTTTAAAGAAACAATTTTTTAGAAAAAAACCTAAAAAAACACCCGATTAAAATCGGATGTTTCATTACGATACTTTTTTCTTTTTTAATGTTAGCCAGCTGATTTTTGGCTCTGTTTTATTTATAATTCTTCCTATGTTTGTTCGATGCTTAAAGATGACGAATGCCGTCAGTAATGAAACAGCGATTATAAGTGGCAAATCTCCATCAAATAAAACATAAATGGTTGATGCTACACCAGTGAGCATGGAGGATAACGAAACATACTTTGTTAGGAATAAAAATAAGAAGAAACAAAATAGCATAAGACCAAATAAAACTGGATTTGCGAATAGTAGTACACCACCGGAAGTAGCAACCGCTTTACCACCTCGGAACTTAGCAAAAACAGGATACACATGACCAACCACTGCACATGCACCAGCAATTAATGGATGAATGTCTGCTGCGAGCAAAAATGGCAAGGAAGCTGCTAGTGTTCCTTTTAAAATATCACAAATGGTGACAATCAAACCTGCTTTGATCCCAAGTGTTCGAAAGGTGTTCGTTCCTCCGAGGTTCCCGCTTCCGTGTTCCCGGATGTCAATGCCATATCCGATTTTTCCTACAACAAGTGCAAAAGGGATAGAGCCTAAGATGTATGCGAGGATAATTACTAAAAATTCTATCATTACATTAACCCCTTTATGTATTTATAGCTACCTTTACTATATGTTAATTTGGACATGTTGCAAAGGGTTTATTGCAATATTGAAGAATTTTTTAAGAGTAAGTCATAATATCAGGTTGTGAAACCTGAAATAATCGGGTATAACAATCAATAATGAAAGATATTTGGAAAGGATGTTGTGAAGATGAGCATGGAGATACCTAGTAGAGAAGAAATCGGAAAGATTTTAAAAAAGAGTAAACGAATTGCAGTTGTTGGACTGTCAGCTAACCCAGAAAGAACCTCTTATATGGTTTCAAAAGCAATGCAAGACGCTGGTTACGAAATCATACCAGTTAACCCTAGTGTAGATAAGGTATTAGGAGTAAAGGCGGTTCCAAGCTTGAAAGATATTGAAGGCCACGTGGATATTGTTAATGTTTTCAGACGTTCAGAGCATCTTTATGGAGTGGCAGAGGAGTTTTTAGAAATTGATGCCGATGTTTATTGGGCGCAGCTTGGTTTAGAGGATCAAAAAACGTATGATTTGTTGAAGGATAAAGGTTATACTGTAATCATGGATCGTTGTATAAAAGTAGAGCATGCATTAACAAGATAGCTAGAAATGTCCTTGTTTTATCATTTAAAACAAGGATTTTTTATTCTTTTCTCGCCTAAATACGAAAATGATATTGGCTATAGTCTGACAACTCATTACAATAGAACATAGACAACGAAAAAATGTATGATAATATATAAACGGATAACCGTTTGTATAAACGCATATCAGTAGCAAGCACATATACATAGAGATAAGTTTTTTTGCAGTAGCATTGAAAGGGGTATGTTTTTGGTGGTAAAAAATACGATTGATTATAACGATGATGCGATACAGGTGTTAGAGGGCCTTGAGGCTGTCCGTAAGCGTCCTGGTATGTATATCGGAAGCACAGACTCACGAGGACTTCACCACTTAGTCTATGAAATCCTTGATAATGCAGTAGATGAAGCATTAGGGGGATTTGGTGATCACATCATTGTGACCATACATAAAGACAACAGCATAAGCGTAAAGGATAAAGGCCGTGGAATGCCCACTGGAATGCATAAAATGGGAAAACCTACCCCCGAAGTTATTTTAACAGTTTTACATGCAGGTGGAAAATTCGGACAAGGTGGTTATAAGACAAGTGGCGGTTTACACGGTGTTGGTGCCTCTGTTGTTAACGCACTTTCGGAATGGTTAGTGGTGACGATTAAGCGTGACGGTATCATTTATGAGCAGCGGTTTGCTCATGGTGGGAAACCAACAACAACGCTCGAGAAGATTGGAACAACAAATCAAACTGGTACAACCGTTCATTTTAAGCCAGACCCAACGATTTTCAGTACCACTACTTATAATTTTGAAACATTATGTGAACGATTGAGAGAATCTGCTTTTCTTTTAAAAGGCTTAAAGATCGAAATAGTAGATGAAAGAAATAACATAAAAGAAGTTTTCCATTATGAAAGCGGTATTGAAGCTTTTGTGGAATATTTGAATGAAGAAAAGGATTCCTTGCACTCAGTTGTGTCGTTTGAAGGCGCACAAAATGGAATTGAAATAGATTTTGCTTTTCAGTTTAACGATGGATACTCAGAAACAATCCTTTCCTTTGTGAACAATGTCCGCACAAAGGATGGAGGCACGCATGAATCTGGAGCCAAAACGGCCATGACACGTATTTTTAATGAATACGCTCGAAAAGTGAATTTGCTGAAAGAAAAAGATAAAAATCTAGATGGATCGGATATACGCGAGGGACTTTCTGCAATTGTATCTGTTCGGATTCCTGAGGAACTTCTCCAGTTTGAAGGACAAACAAAAGGAAAGCTTGGGACAAGTGAAGCACGATCTGCTGTAGATAGTGTCGTATCTGAGCATTTGGCCTACTTTTTAGAAGAAAATCCAGAGACAAGCTCCATGCTTGTAAAAAAATCTATCAAAGCCTATCAAGCTCGTGAGGCAGCAAGAAAAGCTAGGGAAGATGCTAGAAGCGGCAAAAAGCGTAAGCGCTCCGATGCCATGTTAAGTGGAAAATTGACCCCTGCTCAGACACGCAATCCTCAAAAAAATGAAATCTATTTAGTAGAGGGTGATTCTGCAGGCGGATCAGCGAAGCAAGGGCGTGACAGACGCTTTCAAGCTGTACTTCCCCTACGTGGTAAGGTAATTAACACTGAAAAAGCCAAGCTTGCAGATATTTTTAAGAATGAGGAAATTAATACGATTATCCATGCTATCGGCGGGGGTGTTGGCCCAGATTTCACAGTGGATGACATCAACTACGATAAGATTGTTATCATGACTGACGCAGATACGGATGGTGCTCACATTCAGGTGCTGTTGCTGACATTCTTTTACCGTTATATGAAGCCGCTCATTGAAGCAGGTAAGGTCTTTATTGCACTTCCTCCATTGTACAAAGTAAGTAAAGGGTCTGGGAAAAAGGAAGTGTTGGAATATGCATGGTCCGATGAAGAGCTGCAGGGAGCTATCAAAAAAATTGGCAAAGGTTACACTATCCAGCGCTATAAGGGGCTTGGTGAAATGAATGCCGATCAGCTTTGGGAAACGACGATGAATCCTGACACACGGACGCTTATTCGCGTGCGTATTGATGATGCAGCTCGTGCAGAACGCCGTGTCACAACCTTAATGGGAGATAAAGTAGAACCTAGACGAAAATGGATTGAAAGCCATGTGGCATTTGGCTTAGAAGAAGATCCGAATATTTTAGAAAATGATAACCTTTTGGTCGCTGAGGAGGGATAACAGATGACACAAACAGAGAAATTTCATGACTTACCCCTAGAGGAAGTATTAGGCGACCGATTTGGACGTTATAGTAAATATATTATTCAAGAACGTGCCCTACCAGATGCACGAGATGGCTTAAAGCCTGTTCAACGAAGAATTCTGTATGCGATGTATGCAGAAGGAAACCTTGCAGATAAACCTTTCCGCAAGTCAGCAAAGACGGTCGGTAATGTTATCGGTAACTTCCATCCACACGGAGATTCCTCTGTATACGATGCGATGGTTCGTATGAGTCAAGATTGGAAAGTACGTAACATGCTCATTGAAATGCACGGAAACAACGGAAGTATTGACGGCGATCCACCTGCAGCAATGCGTTACACGGAGGCACGTCTGTCACCCATAGCTTCTGAGCTTTTACGAGACATTGACAAAAAAACGGTAGAATTTATTCCAAACTTTGATGATACTTCACAAGAACCAATAGTATTGCCAGCAATGTACCCAAACCTGTTGGTGAATGGTTCCACGGGGATTTCTGCTGGATACGCAACAGACATTCCCCCACATCATTTAGGAGAGGTCATAGATGCGACCATTATGCGCATTGATAACCCTGATGTTTCCGTAGATGAATTGATGACCGTAGTTAAAGGCCCAGACTTTCCGACCGGTGGGATTATCCAAGGTATAGAAGGCATTAAGAAAGCCTATGAAACTGGAAAAGGCAAAATTATTGTCAGAGGGTTAGCAGAGGTTGAGACCATTCGTGGTGGAAAACAGCAAATTGTCATCACAGAAGTCCCATATGAAGTGAACAAAGCAAATCTGGTAAAGAAAATTGATGAACTTCGATTTGATAAAAAAGTAGATGGCATTGCAGAAGTGCGAGATGAAACAGACCGCACGGGGCTTAGAATTGTCATTGAACTGAAAAAAGAAGCAGACGCAAATGGTATTTTGCACTACTTATACAAAAATACAGATTTACAGATTACATATAATTTCAATATGGTGGCCATCTATAACAAACGTCCAACATTAATGGGGTTGCCACACTTTTTAGATGCGTATATTAACCATCAAAAAGAAGTAATCTCCAATCGATCAAGGTACGAATTGGAAAGAGCAAAAGACCGTCAGCATGTTGTAGAAGGCTTGATGAAAGCACTTTCTATCCTTGATGAAGTCATTGCAACGATTCGTGCGTCTAAAGATAAACGAGATGCAAAGGATAATTTAATTGCAAAGTTTGATTTTACCGAGCCACAGGCAGAAGCAATCGTATCCTTACAGCTCTACCGTTTGACTAATACGGATATTACCGCACTTCAAGCAGAATCAGATGAGCTTGCGAAAAAAGTAGCAGAGCTAGAATCCATCTTAGCAAGTGAGAAGAAGCTATTAACTGTCATCAAAACAGATTTAAAGCGTGTAAAAAAGCTTTACACAAATGACCGCAGATCAAAAATTGAAGACCAAATTGAAGAAATAAAAATTAACCTAGAAGTGATGATTCCTTCTGAGGATGTTATTGTGACAGTCACGAAAGATGGCTATGTAAAACGGACGAGCTTAAGGTCTTACTCTGCTTCAAATGGGCAGGATTTTGGCATGAAGGAAACAGATCGTATCATCGCCAAGCTCGACATCAATACCACGCAAACCTTGCTCTTATTTACGAATAAAGGAAATTATCTGTATCTCCCAGTACATGAGCTTCCTGATATTCGTTGGAAAGATATGGGGCAGCATGTGGCAAACATCGTACCAATAGATCGCGATGAAGTCATTATAAAAGCTATTCCAGTGAGCAATTTTGAAGAACCGAAATATTTGTTGTTTGTTACACGAAATGGCATGGTAAAGAAAACAGATTTACAAGCATACAAAGCGCAGCGCTACTCCAAACCGTTAATGGCAGTAAACCTAAAGGCAGATGACCAATTAGTGAATGTGTACCTAACAGAAGGAGCACAAGACATCTTTTTAGCAACAAGACATGGGTATGGACTATGGTTTTCTGAAGAGGAAATTAATGTAGTCGGTGCACGAGCAGCAGGTGTGAAAGGGATTAACCTAAAGGACAAGGATTATGTGGTGAATGGACTTGTATTTGATAAAGATGCAAAAGCAGTCCTTTTCCTTGCCACACAACGCGGAGCAGTCAAAAAGATGAAGATTACCGAGTTTGATCGAGGCAGTCGCGCAAAACGTGGACTTGTGATGCTTCGTGAAGTGAAAAATAATCCACATCAAGTAGCAGCCATTGATCTAGTGGAAGCAGAAAGCAATGTGTACGTTCAATCAGAAAAAGGTACAGTGGAAAAGCTTGCAGCAACCTCTTACCGCAATAACGATCGCTACTCTAACGGTTCCTTTGTATTAGACCAACAGGACGCTGGAGATGTAAAGGAAATGTGGGTAGAAACCCCAAAAGAAGAAATCAATAAATAATATCAAAAACCGCTTCTCATTGGAGAAGCGGTTTTCTTGTCATCAATTCTCTTTTAGGTACATAATAGAATAGAAGGGGAGAGGGGGATATATATGAAACCAGTATTACTTGTAGTAGATGTTCAAAAAGCATTCGAAGAGCCATCCTGGGGAAAAAGAAGTAATCCAAAGGCAGAAAGCAACATGCTGGAGTTATTAAAAGTATGGAGAGAAAATGAGCTTCCGATTATTCATGTTCAGCACGCATCACAAAATCCATCTTCAACATTACACCCAAGCAAACCTGGATTTACCCTAAAAGAAGGGTTCGAGCCTTTTAAGGACGAATATTTAATTCGAAAAAGCGTGAACAGCAGTTTTATCGGTACAGATTTAGATCAATATTTAAAAAACAATAACTATCAAACATTAGTTGTTGTGGGGTTAACAGCCAATCATTGCGTATCTACGACGGTTCGAATGGCAGGAAATCTCGGTTATAGAACATACGTTTGTGAGGATGCAACAGCAGCTTTTGAAATGACATCTCATGATGGATTACATTTATCTGCAGAAGATGTACATCGACACGCACTAGCTGCATTACATCATGAATTTGCAGAAGTCGTTTCAACAGAAGATATCATAAAAGTAATCAGCATGAAAAAAGCCCAAACATTTTAATGTTGGGCTTTTTTAAAAAAATTCATTTTTCATCTCACTATCAAGAGTATACTTAGATTTTGATACAGGAAAGTTCATTAATCCTCGACTTCCTATAATAGATATTATGTAAACTAATAAAATAAAAAAGTAGAACGATTACCCTAACAGTTTTTTAGAGTGAAAAACACCATTTGACCTTATATTCTTATTTAATGCAGAATTATCTTCAAATAAATGACACTTTCATGAAAAAAAACGGAGATCCTTATTTCGGAAATGCGCAATTTAAAGCAATAAAATCTACTCTTCTATCAGTTAGTTTATCAGGACTCAATTAATTGGTTGTTTTAATTTTTTATAATTAAAGGTAATTCCGCAAGATCATCTACTATTATATCTGCTTTGACATCTTCCCATTGAAAATCTTTTTTCCAAATTCCTTTCATCCCTACTTTTTGAGCAGCTTTCACATCATTTTCTGGGTGGTCACCAACAAATATACTTTCATTAGCTGAAACATTCAGCTTCTCCAAGGCTCTTTTAAATATTTGAGAGTCAGGTTTTTTTATTCCTTCCCATTCAGAAACTAAAATAGTTTGAAAATACTCTTCAATACCTAAAGCCTTTATATTATCCAATTGAAATTGCCCATATCCATTTGTAATTATTCCTAATATAAGGTTGTTCTTTCTCAAATCTTCTAACATATTTAGTAGATTAGGAAAAGGAACGCAACTATTCTTAAATTCACTTATATAATCCTGAAGTAAACTTTCCCAGTTAACCCCAATTCCAAATTCATCGACTAATTGTTGATACACTTTATCTTTCCAAACATACCCACGGCAATCTAACTCAATAAACCTTGTGGTGTATTCCTCTTTTGGTATATGCCCTACCCATTTATTCAATCGCTCATATTGATTATTAATAAACTTCTTAACTGATTCATCTCGGTTTAGCAAAGTTCCATCTAAATCAAATATGACAGCCTTAATCATTTTGCATCCTCTCCCAAGAAACACAATTCTTTTTATTTCTTTAACATTAACCTAATTACCTTCTCCAAATATCTGTCTCAAATATAATCAAAGCGCTATTATTTATTCATTAATCCTAGTTCTATAAAAATATTCATAAACACGAAATTGAGGCGCAGTGTTTGTACTACGCAATACAAGAAAAAGGACACTTTATATACTCAAGGAAAGCGCCCTTTAACAGAACAAAAAAATTAAACAGATACAGTATATTTTTTTCTAGTCTGAACAAATAATTTTTCGATTTTTCTCCAAAGAAAATAACAGCCAACGCCTACTATTGCCCCTATTGTATTTAAAATCACATCATCTATATCCGAACTTCTTCCCAACCCTATTCCAAACACCGAACCTAAAATACTTTGTAAGAACTGAACCAGTTCAATCCCCATTGTACAAAAAAATGAGTACAAAATAGCTTGTTTAACACTCTTTGCCCACTTGAAATAAAGCATAGCAAATGCAAGTGGAGTAAGCATAATGACATTCCCAGCAATTTGAAACAACGCATATGGATTGTATCGAAGAACATCTATGATCCCTTTAATTGGTACTAGATTTACAGTATGGGCTATGTATTTTAAGTTTTCCAAAGAGTAATTGGCATCTTCCAAAAAAAACATAAATTCAACCGTATTATAATACAATATGCAAAAATACACAGAAAAACAGATACCAATGAACCAATCAAACACATTTTTTAATCTTGTACGTCTTAATAGGAAAATCATACAAACTAAGATAATAGCTAAATGCAGAAGAATTTGGATAATAAATGGTAAATAAGAAAACACATCTCTAAAATATACCCAAAGTCTTTGCCCGTAAAAAATAAGTGGGAAAACTAATAATATGTATTTCTTCATAATTCTTCTCCTCATATCAATTTAGGTTTAACGATCTTACTTATTTAGCTTTAGGTATTCTTTTTCAACCTCTAATATTTTAGCATAAATATCCAGTTTTGCATTTCCTTGTATTCAAGATTATGGCCATTTAATGGAATATAAAATATATAACAGCTCTCACAATGTTTTTAATACTTTTGTGTCACTCGTCACTTTTGAAGAGCAACACAAAAGTATTAAGTATATTGACACAAAAGTCTTTTATCCAAATATATCTTACAATTAGTAACTCTATATTCTTCCATATAAATGAAAATGAGCGCTAATCCTTATTCAAGGATCGCGGCCGATTGTTGCAGAACTTCCATCCTTGTAAGCCTTAACAGGTACCTTTTACAGGTAAATCGTCTTATTTGATACAATAAGAATCAATTCTTTGCAGTTCATTTCTATCATTAAAAATATAGACATCACAGGCTGAAACCGAAGATAATTGTTCACCATTTCTAATAAATTCAGCTGTTCCATTTACTGCAACGCATTTTTTTTCGGAAATTACATTCAAGGTAGTGAATTTAGTGGTTATAGTTTTGAAATAATTTGAAATTTGCTTGCACTCTTCTATTACAGCTTCCCTACCTACTAAGGTTTTGTCACCAACGATATTCCATTCAATTTTCTTTGCTAGAAATGGAAAAGTAGGTTCAAAATTACCATTAGAAAATGACTCTGCAATTTGCTTTTGAGTGAAAGCATGGCTTTCTGATGTCATAGTTCATTCCTCCTCGAATATTTAGATAAACTTATTTTATTATATTTTCTCACAAATGTCTTACCACTATTTGGTGTATTTGATTAGTACATCCTAAGGATACTCTATCCTAGCTACGAAAATTGAATTTCGGTTGCCGGTCTTTAATTAAATGGACCAATAATGAAAATTAGCGCATATCTTGGTTCAAGAATCTCGCCCGATAGCTGAAGATCGATGTTTTATTTAATAAGATGAAAAATTTAGTTTTTTAATGGTTTCCAGTTTGGTTTACGCTCATCATTTTCACTAGGTTTTCGATTAATGAAACGTCCTTCTAAGAAACCTTTTTGATATTGCCGTAAAGAAGATTCATTTGCGCCGCCTGCATAATCATGATTATTAAATTGTAAATCGTCATCTTCCCAAAAACAGATTTCACAAATTTCAAAAGTTCCAGGTGGCTTAGATTCTAATGTTTTATAACCACAGCATGGACAAAAATATATGTTTTTTCTCATCTGTTCACCTTGCCTTGATTAAGTCTTCAATTTTGAACAATCGCTCCGATTTGTCTTAATAAAAAAATTCATTCATTTATACGTAAATACAACACTTCATTTGCATCAGGAGTTTTTAATAATAACTGAGAGTATTTGATTAAGCAGATTCCAATAAACTCTTCTTCATCACTGGTATCAAATTTTGCATTAAAATCTTCAGGCAAAAACAAAATATAATCCCCAGCAATTCTTTCCCATAGACTCTGTAAATATATTAAATCATCTTTGCTAATGATTTTAGTAAATGGATTACTTATATTTTTACCTTTAATGCAGCTTGATTCATACCACCAAAGAATCGTGCATTTTTCAGAACCATAAATACTTCTTGTGCAATCAAATAAGCTTATTAACAAGTCTGGTTTTGGTTCTGCTAATGGGAATTCAATTAATGTCTTTAACTCAGTTTTTTGTCTTATATCTTGAGTTAAACCAATTAAATCTAAAAACCCTTCCCAAGAGCCTTCCATATTCATCCTCCTTATCTTGGTTAATATTAGTTAATGCAATATAATTATTTTGCTCATTTGAGAAGAAGTGACCACCCCTAAAGCTCCCGGAATGGGATAACACTACTCCCACTTATAATCGCCATCAACCAGTTCGACTCTTTCTGGTATTATTTTTTGAAGGGATTCTATTGTTAAAAAATCCTCATTATTTGAGAATGCAGTAATATAATCACCATCATGGCCCACCCAAAACATAGTAGAATTCTCAGTAAAAGTTAATATTGGAGTATTGGCGATCCACTTTAATTTAACAAGTCTGGTTCGGTTTTTTTTAGTCCTTTTTACTGGATAAGGTGACTCATATTCCCTTTCCTCTAAGCTGAATACGTCCTGTTTTAAGGACCATAATGATAAATTCAGCATGCTTCCATTACCGTGCAAATAAGGATAATATTCTTTAAATTGCTGTGGGCTGCAGATTATTGCCTTTACAAAGAACGTATCTTTACGACTCCCCTTCATATAATTGAACTCTATATTCTGCATCTTAAACAGTTCGTCGTACTCTGCTTTTTGAAAATCAAAGATTTCCGCAACTGAATAAATAGGATAATACTCTGGGCTCTCCATCCAGTTACAAAAGAATTCTTCATGGGCATCTGTATAAGCCCCATCAATATAGCAAGAAAACTCAATGATACTCTTTGACTCACCGTAAATCTCAAAAGGATAAGTGTGTTCGGGAGGGAAACATATTTCCATTTTCATTTTAATTGCCTCTCTTAAAGGTCTGAATAATAACTTATTTATTATCTTACCACTTAAAACTAACTTTTCTTTGGCCTTTATTTTTGTCATCAGCGTTTACAATAACCTGCTCTTAAGTTAAAGAACAATTCAAACGTGTTTTTTCATCTGGACTATAATTAATAAAAAGCGCTGATCCTAGTTCTAGGTGCGCCAAATTGCTTAAAATCTTTATTTTAATAATAGTTAATGCACCAGTTAATTCAGCAAGCAACAACCTTAATTTAGTTCGCCGATAAACCAGTTTTCTCCTGTATATTGATACTCCTCATCTGTAATTTCTACCTTGAATCCAAGTATCTTCATGTTATTAGGGACCGTTAGTTGCCACTCATGTTCTATATTTCTATCTTTAGGCAGTGGAATCCACCTTTGAGTGTCATCATTTCTGTCGAAGAAAGTTTTATAATAAGACTCTCCTATAAATACAATTATTTGTGAATTCCATAGATTTGGTAAGTCTATCGCAACAACTACTCTTGTTTTTTCTGAAATATTAGGTTTTACATTAACTAAATGTTCCCCTCTATTCAATAATGTTTGAATACACAAACGCTTAATGCCCACTGTAGTTTTGTTAGAAGCTATAAATCCTTGTCCAACGGGTAAAGGAAGATGCCAATATCCATTATGAAAATCAGAAGGGAAATTCATTGTCTCCTGTTCAATTCTTTTTACCATATTGTTTACTTTACGTTTTATTCCTCTGACTTTTTTGTTAGGCATTTTTTCACCACCCTCTTTGGTTTTCACGCTGTTATTTAAGGAAATTTGTCTAAGTTTCACAAATTTCAACCCCTTATTTATTTCAGTATGACCATTAAAATTAATACCAATTATGTCAAGATTACTTAAACCTTACAACAATTTTTCAAGCATAACAAAAGCGCAATGTTAGATCATTGCGCCCGATTGTGGAATAATCAGCTACCTTCTATTAGCTACCTAATAAGAAATTCTTAATACAAACCCCTGCTCTTTTGCATATTCATTTACCAGGTTTATTAATTTATTTTTAAGTAATGAAACTGAATGATGAATTTCCCTTTTGCCATCAATTTCATATTCCTCATAGATAATAAAGTTTAAATGGTCCATCTTTTTAATAACAAACCGATTGCATTCATATTCTCCACATCTAATATTTATGGAATATATAAAATCTATGATTCCATCATAAAATTCCTGATCAGATATTTCATCCTCTAAGAATGATAGTACTAATTCTTGCATCTTTCCTCTCCTTTATAGCTGCATTTTTAAGAATAACAAAAATTCTATTACTTTAAGAAAAACTGGTAACTGATTTAAAAATCCTTGTGAATTAATGAAAAAACAAACCGCCAAATATACGTTTACTTTGAAAATTTTAGGTTAGTTGAGATAAATTTAATTACCTTTTTGGAGTATCGACTAGCTTCTCTTAAATAGTCTTTTTTATGGCCTTTTAAAAAGGTCTATTTAATATAAATCTAGGTGGGGGTCCATATTCCTGTTCTGCTTCAAAATAAGCAAGTCTTCCAGGAATGCATGATATTATTGATGGAAATCCCTCACCTACAGCCACTTCTAGAGCTGAAGATAAGGACATATGTTTACCATCGATTTTATCATTCCATGACATTGCATAACAATTTCTACTTGCACCTTGTTTTTTCAATAATTTCTCTATTTCTAATGGGTCGGAATTTGGCTTAGTTATTTCGATCATAAATTCTTTCCGTAGTGTATTTGAGTAATTATGATTTAATCTATTCATTGCGTCCATACGTTTTTTTTCAGAAAAAAACTCGAACAAAACTCTTTGCTGGATTCTTTTCGTAAAAAACGCTTTGACAATTATTTCTTCAAGTTCTTTATCCATTTTTATCCCCCATTAACACTCCTTATAATACGAATC